>SVMR01000037.1 GCA_015067315.1 Oscillospiraceae bacterium
CTGTAAATATTTTTGGTGTGATCTTTAACTGTGTGTTCGGAAATGAAAAGGATTTTTGCAATATCGCCATTGCTGTAACCGTAACCGATAAGGTCAACAACCTCAAGTTCGCGTTTTGTAAGGGCATCAAGAACATTTTTGGGAATATATTCTTCCCCGGCAGGTTCTTCGGCGGCTTTTTTCTCCAGAACTCTTCTGTTGAAGTTATAAAGAAGAAAAGGTTCAAGCTGAAGATAGATTAACGCAAGAATCACCATTATTACCGAATATGCAAGATTGAGCATATTTGCCGCGGAGCGGAACATTTCCACCATAGTTCCCTGAACAAGAACAGCCGCAAGCGCAAGACCAATAATATTCGGCGTGATAAAACGGGAAGGATATCCTTTTGCAAGAACAAGTCCGTAAAGAGGAAGCATCTGGCAGGGCATCATTCCGATTCCGATAAAAACGCAGGCAACGTATGCAACCGGTGAAACATAGGAAGAGATGTAGGCAAGGAGAAATCCGATGCAGCCGATTGCCATGCAAACCGAAATTGAACGGAAAGGATGGATATTCGCTTTTTTATAAAGACTATATATTATGATGCTGGCCGCCGCATCAACAAGATAGGTTATAAAAACGCCGTGCTGAACTTCGCCGGAAATTGCCGGACCGGAAACCGCCATAAGAGCGCTTACAAAAACCATGATATACGTTCCGGTAAGGAGCTTTTTCGGTGCGGTAAGGCCGTCGCTTTTTTTAACAAATTGCGGGCAGGCTTCGGAATTTGCCGGCATTTTTATAAAAAAGAACAAAACGGCGGAAACCGCGATAACCGTAACTATCCTGAAAACGGGGAATGTTATGGGCAAAAAATCGTTTTGAACCACCGCAATCAGAACAAGCGCAACGCCGTATGCAAGGGTAAGATGTATTATCGCCGTATTTTCGGTAAAAAAGTTTATTATGGTAAAAGACTCAAAGCCAATAATAAAACAGCAGAAGAAAACATGGGCATAGATAAACAAAAGAAGCGCTTCTTCCCCAACAGGGAAAAACAGCCCGATTACTGTCAGCAAAGCAAGGCAAAGCACGATCCTTTCCGCCCATATTACAAACCGCGGCAGAAAAATCATAAAAATTATGCAAAGAACATAGGCTGCCGCAATTATCAGGGTTATGTTATCCATAGAAACCGGAAGAGGCGTTCTTCCGTCAACAGTAAGCGAAGGTCCCATGAAATAAATGAATCCCATCTGCCAGAAGGCAAACATCGCAAAGCAGATAAGTTCCCAAAGTGGCTTTTCAAGGCGTTTTCTCTGGTTTTCTAAAAGAAGCCGGTTATTCATGGTTTTCCCTCCTTATTTTTATGAAAAAACTGCGTTTTTACCCCTCTTTTTATAAAAATCCCCCGAGTGTGGGATATTAAAAAGCAGGGATTTTATTTATAATTCAGTCAGAAAGACCGATTTCAATTACATAATATCACAGGATATTCCATATATCAACAAAAATTGAAGCGGTCGGAAAGAACGGAGGGAGAATATGCTGCACTTTTTAAACAGCATTAAAGTTGACAAAAAAACTATGCGGTTTTATGCGGAATGTTCCCTTTGCGGAAAGCGAAAGCTCGGTCCGCCGGTACCCATTTTATGCCGCGGAAGAAAAAGGCTTGAAAACTGCGAAAAGGGAAAATCAAATCCCTTAAGCCAAAAAGTTTTCAATCACGCAAAAGCCGCGGCAATGCAGATCCTTGCGGTGCATTTTAACCAATGCAGAAGCTGCCTTGAATGGGTGTGTGACGATTGTTATGACGAAAATGATCCCTGCGGTGCCTGCAAAAAGTGTTCCGAAAAAAGAAAAACCGCACTTGCAAAATGCGAAAACATATAAGGAGTGAATTTTATGGGATTCCTTGAAAGAGCAATAAGAAAAGGAGTAAGCCAGGGAGTCGGCAGAGCCATGGGAGAAGCGCTGAGCAAGGCAATAGAACCCCATGCAAACGAGCTTGCAAACAAAGCGGCACAGCGCATTGACGAAGCAGCCGCAAAAAATGAAGAATACGAAAATCAAAGAAGACAAAATTCCGCTTTTAACGGCGCGTTCGCAAATCTTGAAAGAGCCGCGAACGATTATGCAACCCAGCTCGGCAAAAATATGAAAATCTGCCCCGGCTGCGGAGAAACCGTTACCGCAGATAAAAAATTCTGTCCCTATTGCGGCGCAAAGCTTCCGGAGCAGACCGTTGCGGAAGGCGCTGTTTGCCCGAACTGCGGAAAACAGAATTCCATAGGAACAAAATTCTGCCAGGATTGCGGAACAAAGCTTCCGGCGGCCGTTGCGGAAGAACAGGCGCAGCTTATGAAGGACGACGCGGTTATGGCGGAATGGGACGAAAAGCTTGCCGTTTACCCCAAATGGACTTTGGGCGGAAAAGATTACTATATCGAAGAATATGACGCCGGAACTTTCGGCTTTTCCGCAAGATTTGCAACGCCTGTCGGCGCCCAGGCGGCAGTACGGCAATACAGAGAAGTACTTTTGCAAAACGGATTCCGTCAGGCGGGTCAGTATCCGAACATAGAAAACCTTTATAAAAGAATAAACGGAACGGTATATCATGTAGATACGGAGCATTGCTTTGAAGGCGACAGCGACTGTCCGCAGATATATTTCAACGCCGCGGAACCTTACGGCGGTTTTGATTATGTAAAACCGGAACCGAAAAAACAGCTTGAGCTTAAAGACCTTAAAGGACTTTTTAAACGCTGAACAAAATTCAGAAAAATATAAAAAGGAGGACAACACCATGAAAAAACTTTTGGCAATCTTTTTGGCGGCCATGATGCTGCTCTCGCTTTCCGCCTGCGGCGGAGGAAACAAAAAGGACGTTGTAGGAACCTGGCACATAGTTGATGAAACAACTCAGACGGAATACGGACTTGGAATCCAGTTTGAGAAAGACGGAACCCTTCGCTACGGCCTTACGGAGGAAATGTTCGGGGAAGACGTCAGCGAAGAGGACCTTGCCGCTCTTGATTTTCTTATGAAAATGGAATATAAAATCAAAAGCGATACGGAAATGGAAGTTACCATGAAAGCGCTTATGGGCCTTGCAAAGGAAAAAGTTACCGTTACATATTCCCTTGACGGCGATACCCTTGTTTTTGATGGTGTAACTTATACAAGGGTTAAATAAGGGGGTGCGAAAATGGCAAGATTCTGTCGGGAATGCGGAAGCGAGCTTAAACCGGGAATCGCCTTCTGCACCGAATGCGGAGCCAAAGCTCCGGAAGAAATAAAACCGGAAGTCATTCACGAACCGGCGCCTGCACCAAAACCTGTGCCGGCACCGATACTGAAAGCAACTCAAACGCAAGCTTCTGCGCCGGCACTGGCAGCCGCTCCTTCGGAGGAGGCTCCGGCAAAGGGAAGCAAATATGAACCGATCACCACCTGGGGATACGTGGGAATACTTCTTCTGATGTGTCTTCCGGTAATCGGATTGGTTTTTGTTATAATCTGGGCCTGCGGAGGCTGCACAAAAATAAACAAACGCAATCTTTCAAGGGCGTATCTTATCTTTATGGCAATAAGCCTTGTGATAAGCATAATTATCGGCATTATAATCGGCATAACAGCCGGAGCAGCAGCTGCGGCAGCGGGTTCAATTTTTACCGATACCCCGGCAATTACGGAGCAAAACGGCGAAAAGGGCGGACTTTCCGGAATTTTCGATGCTCTTGAGGGTATAACGGGAAACGAAACAAACCCGGATATGGAAGCTCTGAACGAGTTGGAACAGATACTTAACGGCCTTGAGGGTATAACCGGCGAGGAAAGCGGTTACGGTGACCTTATCGACGGCGCTCAGAAGGCAAACGAGGACGCCGAAGCCGCAAACAACGGCTGGCCAAAGGAACTTCGGAAATATCCCGGCGGAACGGCAACGGAAATTGCTTCTTACC
>SVMR01000007.1 GCA_015067315.1 Oscillospiraceae bacterium
GATTCTTGATAACGAGCTTTTTGATTTTCAGAAAAAGCTCATCGAATATTTTACGAAAGAAGGAAAAACCTCGCTTCTTTCCTATTGTCTTGAACTTACAACAATTGCCGCTGCCTGCGAAGCCGATGAAGCGGCGAGGGATTTCTTTATATCCTCATATTCTTCGGAGATGGCGCTTGGTCTTATAAGGGAAAACGACACCGAAAAAACAAAAATGATTTTCGGCGAATATCATCCGGAATGGACGGACGAACAATGGGTCGCAACGGAAAATATTGTTTCTGGAATTGAATATGCAACCCTTATGACTTCGGAAGAAAACATTCCTCTGCCTTTGCAGATCGAAACCGCGCTTAACTCAATAATGATGCTTTACGGAGTTCCTGAGGAAACAAGAAAAATCAAGATCGAAAAAGTTTTTGCAACCGATTACCGCGCCCTTGGAAAAACCATTCTCGCCGAATTCAAAAAATATATCAACAGCATAAACGAAAAGAACCTTAAACAGGCAATTAAGGAAAAATCGAAGAAATAACAAAAAACGGATAGCCATTTTCCTCATGGCTATCCGCTTTTATTTACCCACTTTTTCGTGGTTTTGGTGGTGCCGGTGATGGGGGTCGAACCCACACGATATCGCTATCAACGGATTTTGAGTCCGTCACGTCTGCCAATTCCATCACACCGGCGTTTTACCTTTCTATTATACACGATTTTGGCGCAAATGCAAGATTTTTATTTTGAAAAAGAAACGGGAACGGGTTTATCCGCATAAATTCTGTTGGCGGAAACCTTGCAGTCAACGGCAAAAATTTCAACTCCGTTTTCGTATGCTTCAAAAAGCGCCTTCGCAAATTTCGGGTCTGTTTCGGAATTCGGCGCAAAAGAAAAACAGCTTTTCATGGCTATCACAAAAAGAATGCAGGCGCGGAACCCCTTGTGCTTCGCTTCTATAAGTTCATAAAGATGCTTTGCGCCGCGTTCCGTCGGAGCATCCGGAAAGCGCGCTTCGCCCTCAATATTGAGGGTAACGCCTTTTACTTCAAGGAATATTTTGTCCGAATTATCCTCTATGTAAAAATCAAAACGGCTTTTTTCAAAAAAAGTTTCCGGTTTAACAAGTTTTGCACCGGGGAAAAGGGTCTTGATATATTCTCCGGCAACCTTGTTCGGAGCGATTGAATCGATGTTTATGATTTCGCCGTCGCTTCTGCGAACGCCGATAAGGTCAAATTTCGTCTTCCGTTCCGGGTTCTTTGCAGGGCAAAGAAAAACCTCCGCATCCGGGAGCAGAAGTTCCTTCATCCTTCCGGTGTTCATAACGTGGCAGATTTCCTCGTTGCCGTCAATTTCAACGTGGGCGATAAAACGGTTCGGGCGGCTTTTGAATTTTCCGGAAACGACGTTTTCGTATTTCATAAACGTTCCCCCTGAATAAGACCGTCTTTTTCAAAAGCGGAATTTATTGCGTTGAGCACCCTCTTTTTATCGGCGGACCAAAGTGGCGCGACAAGATGTTTTTTGCTTCCGTCGCCGGTAAGGCGGTGAATCGTCATTCGTGGAGGAAGGCGGCGGATACATTCTTCAAGAATACTTATGTATTCATCCAGATCAAGAACCCTGAATTTTTCTGCCTCGTAATCTTTCGCAAGATCCGTTCCGGAAAGAACATGGAGAAGCTGGAGCTTTATTCCGTCGGCGCCGCTTTTTCCGATATATTCCGCGGTTTTAAAAATCATTTCCGGAGTTTCGCCCGGAAGACCGATTATCATATGAACGATTACGTAAATTCCCGCATCTTTAAGGCGCTTTACCGCCGAATCGAAAACCGGAAGTTCATATCCCCGGCGGATATATTCCGCTGTTTCCGGATGGATTGTCTGAAGACCCAGTTCCACCCAGACCGGTTTTGTTTTATTGAGTTTTGAAAGCAGCCCGATCACATCATCCGGAAGACAGTCCGGTCTTGTTCCGATTGAAAGAGCGACTATATCCGGATGGCTTATTGCTTCAGAAAAAAGTTTTTCCAGATAGGGAACCGGGGCATAGGTGTTTGTATAGCTTTGAAAATATGCGATATATTTTCCGGAAGGGTTTTTCTTTTCAACCCTCGCCTTCGCTTTTTCAATCTGCTCAAAAATGTTTCCGGAAGGTTTTTCGGCAAAATCCCCGGAACCGCCAAGGCAGAAAATACAGCCGCCCTTTCCGATTTTTCCGTCCCTGTTCGGGCAGGAAAAGCCGCCTTCGAGAGCGAGTTTATAGACTTTTTCTCCGAATTTTTCGCGCAGTTCTTCGTTAAGCGAACGGTATGCCAAAAGGAATCCCCCTTTCCGGAAAAATTTAATAAAATCTTAAAATTATCTTACCACAAAATGCGTTTACTTTTCCATAGAAAAGGGATATAATTTTTTTAAAAAGAGGCCCTTGTTAAAGGGGGCTGGATTTCCTCAGCCTCCCCTATCAGGGGAGGTGGATTTTTCGGCGGCAAGCCGCCGGAAAAGACGGAAGGGTGGTTCCGTTTTTTTGCGGAACGTTGGGGACGACGTTCCCTACGGTGGTGCGGAAGGCTTAAAACACTTTCAATTTATAATTTTGCATTATGCATTTTGCATTAAAAAGGAATCCCTCCACCATCTTCGATGGTCCCCCTCCCTTTAGGCAAGGGAGGCTAATGCCTTCCGGGAAACCTTTTTTTGCGGACGACCACATAGGGTCGCCCCTACGGAGTTCTAATTAACTTGCAGCTTGCAACATTTGCGAATTTTTTGCGTCTTTATATATGAAAGGAGGTTTTGCCATGAAAACTTTTTCCCTTCTTGCATATACTTTTTCACATTTTGCGGTGGATTATCTTTGCTTCTGGATTTTGTTCGGATATTTTTCCGCGGAAATTTCCGGAACGGAAAGGGCGTTCGGCTTTATCCTCTATAATTTAATCGCCTTCGGTTTGCAGATGATAATCGGCGCATATTGCGACGAGCACAGGAGATTTCCTTCCTCCGCTCTCGGATGTGTTCTTGTTCTTGCCGCGGTTTTGCTTTCCCCGTTCGCGCCCCGGGTTTCCCTTTGCATAACCGCCCTCGGAAACGCGTTTTTCCATGTGGGCGGCGGAATCGACAGCCTTGTTCATTCCGGCGGAAAACTTTCCCGAAGCGGAATTTTTGTTTCCGCAGGCGCCCTCGGCGTTGTTCTCGGAACTCTTCACGGAACGAAAATCGGGATGAACGATTTCAACCCGGTTCTTTTGATTGCGCCCGCTCTTCTTGCGGTTTTCTGCGCGGTGATTTGCTTTTTTGCGAACAAAAAAGCGCCTTTGCTTGAAGACTGCGATATTTCCGGAATTGCGGACAAAAAAACCGGAATCTGGATCGTTCTCGGTCTTGCGCTTCTTTCCGTCGTAATCCGCTCCTTCGGCGGAACGGCGATTCCCATGGAATGGAAAACAACCATGAAACTCGGGCTTGTTTCCGGCTTTGCCGCCTTCTTCGGAAAATTCATCGGCGGTTTTGCGGCGGATTTTTTCGGCGCAAGGCGCACCGGAATCATAACTCTTCTTGCTTCGCTTCCGCTTCTTGTTTTCGGAAGCGGAAATATGATTGTTTCCGCGGCGGGAATCGTTCTTTTCAATATGACCATGCCCATAACTCTCGGAATCTGCGCCGAAAGGCTTCCGAAGAACCCGGGAATTGCCTTCGGTTTAACAACCGCGGCGCTTCTTTTGGGCGCGGTTCCAAGCTTTTTTGCCGTTGTTTCCGGAAAAATCTTCCTGCTTGTTCCGGCAGTTCTTGTTTCCGCCGCCTGCATTTATTTTTCCGCGGAAAACAAAAAATCCGTTTTGGAGGCGCATAAAAAATGATTTTTCTCGACGTCGCGCCCCTTTGGGTTCCCTATGCTTTTCTTGCGGGCGGTTTTCTTGCCGTCGGCGCAATCGCCGCAGGAATTGTTTTTATAGCCGTAAAGCTTATTAAAAAAGCCATTTCGAAAAATAAGGAGGAATAAAAAATGTATCTTCTTGACGTTGCGGTAGGCCCGATGTATGCGGTAATCGGCGGAACTTTTCTTCTGATTGCTCTTGTTGTTGCCGGAATTGTTTTCGGCGCGGTTAAACTTATTCAGTTTGCGGTACGCAAAAACAAAAAAGGAGAGAATGAAAAATGAGATATTTTCTTGACCTTATACTTCCCGAAGGCGAAGCTGTTGCGGAAATTGCAAAAGAACCTTCCGTTCTTCCCTATGTTCTCGGGATCGGAATCGGCGCGGCGGCAATTATCCTTATTGTTAAAGCGATCAAAAACAAAAAATAAGGGGGAGAAAAAATTGAAAATCCTTCTCGATCTTGCGCCTCTTCCCCAGGAAATTGAAGCGCTTGAAAAATCTTCCGGCGCCGCGGCAATAATCATCGTTGCGGCGGTAATCGTTCTTGCGGCGGTTCTTATTCTTTCCGGAATCCGCAAAAACAGAAAATAAGGAGGGCGCATTATGAAAATTTTACTTGACCTTGTTTCCGTAAGCCCCATTGAAATTGCGGCGGATATGTTTTCGCTTTTTGCGCCCTGGATTATCGGCGGCGCGGTTGTAATTGCCGCCGTTGTTCTTATTGTTAAAGCTGTCCGAAAGAAAAAATAAGGGGTTTTTAAAAAAATGAATATTCTTCTTGATCTTGTTCCAATCGAGCAGGAGATTCCTTCCGTTTCGGCGGATTCCGTAATCACCGGAATAATCGTCGCAGCGGCGGTCGCTCTTCTTGCGGTTGCATTCATCCTCGGAAAAATCAAAAAGGACTGAAAAGAAAAATGAAATATTCGTATCTTCCGGAAGCAAAAAACGATTTTTCCTTCGCTTTGCTCGGTTCAAAAGCGGAAATTATTCTTTCATCCCTTGCAATTATCGCCGGAATTGCTATAATTATATTTATTGCAAAACGTAAAAAATAAGGAGATTTTTCAAAATGGGCAATTCCATAGCTGTTCTTATAGGCACTTCGCTTCTTTCCTTCGCTCTTATAACTCTTGTTTTCTTCGGTCTTAAAGCCCTTAACAAAAGAAAACATCCGGATAAGGACGAAATCAAGGAAACAAACCGCCAGAGAAGAGAGCGCGAAAAACTTAAACGCCAGACAACCGAAAAAGTCACCGCTTATATGAAAGGTGAAAAATCGAAAGACAGCGAAAACGTTCCCAACGGAAAGCGCTGCGGAAAATATAAGAAGAAAAACAAAAAGAAATGAGCATTGTTTTAATCCTTCTGCGAAACCTTCTGCTGACGGTGCTCATTGAAGGGGTGCTGGTGCTCGTTTTTGTCCGGAAGAAAGAAACCCTTTATCACAGCGTGCTCGTCAATATGCTGACGAACCCTTTGGTGAATCTTTTACTGATTTTCTGGGCAAATTTTGCGCCGTTTCAAAAAGTTCCGTGGTTTTATTTCGTCACAGCTTTTCTTGAAATTGCGGCGGTTTCAACCGAATGGATACTCTATTATAGAATGGGGGATTTCGGCATTAAAAAGGCGTTTTTTGCCTCTTTTCTGCTGAACGCCGCAAGCTATTCCTTCGGACTTTTAATCGGATAGAAAGCAAAATGAGCACCGCGTCAAAGACGCGGTGCTCATTTTTTATTCGTTGATTATCACATATTCATCCCCGAGGAAGCCTTCATAGGTTGTAACGGTGACCCTGTCGCCGATTTCGAGAGAACGGTAAAAACTGCTGCTTATTTTAAACTCGGTCTTACTTCCGTTATAATCAACCGCTATATAATAGGTATCTCTGTTTTTTGAACCTTCCGAAATACGCTTGTTTTCAATTTCCACAGTCTGCGAAATTCCTTCGGAAGTATCAAACATATAGTTTATTACCGGCATTGTTAAAAACAGCGCCGCGGCGCAAAAAAATGTCGCGATCAAAAGGAAGGAATCATTTTTCAGTTCCGGAACATAGATATATCCTTTTTTTGAAAGCGCAAGCAGCAAAAACCAACAGATAAATGCAAAACCGAACGGAACCAGCAAGTATTTTTTCCCTTCACCAAGAATATTTATCTTCCGCGAAAGAATAGCCACCTGAAAAAGAAGATAAGCTGCAGAAAACCAAAGTGAAAGGCAGAGCCTTTCTCTTAAAAAAAGATTCCATGTCGCGGCAAAAACAAGAATCAGAAATACTGAAAATATTCCTATGCAGTCGATTCTTCCGGATTTGGAAAAATATTCAAACCACGGAAGCGCCGCCGCACAGGAAAAAGCGATTTTTCCGATAATTGCGTGTTCTTCCTTTGCAAGGAAACCAAGATAGATAAAAATTGCGCTTTCCGCAATTCTGCTTCCGATTATCCAAAGGGCGGTTTCCCGGAATTCTCTCATTGCAGGAGTTGCCCAAATAAAAATTCCCGCAAGAACAAGAACAGGAATAAATATCGGAAACGGCAAATTTATTTTCTTCTGTTTTTTCGTTGCCAAAACAATCGCTCCTTTTTTGGGACGGATAATATCCGCCCATACGGTGAAATTACAATCAAATCAAAGATTTTATATCGAAAAGGTTCCAGGGATATTCTTCCGGCGGGAAAGAAAGCGCTTCAACGGATTCGCCGGTGATCGGGTGTTTGAATGCAAGGCGGCGGCTCCAAAGGGCGGTTTCGCAGCGGTTGTCGCGGCTTCCGTATTTTCCGTCGCCCAGAAGGGGCATTTTTCTGCTTGCGAACTGAACTCGTACCTGGTGGGTGCGGCCGGTATGGAGTTTTACAAGAACAAGAGAGATTTTTCCGTGCTCCGGATGTTCCGCTGTACCGAGAACTTTATATTCAAGGCTTGCGAATTTAACTCCTTTTCGTTCGCGTTTTACAACAAAAGTTTTGTTCTTTTGGGAATCCTTGAAAAGAAGGTCTTCGAAAACGCCTTCCGGTTCTTCCGGAACACCTTTTATCACGGCGATATATTCCTTTTCAAATTCGCGCTTCTGGATTTCTTCGGAAAGTTTTCCGGTTGCTTTCTGCATTTTTGAAAGCACCATTGCGCCGCCGGTGTTTCTGTCAAGGCGATGGACAAGGAAGCAGGGTTTGCAGACGTGGTTCGAGGCAAGGGTTACTATATCTTCGCCGCCCGGACCCGGTTCCGAAAGGACGTTCGCCGGTTTTTCAACGATTATGATAAATTTATCTTCATAAAGAACTTTCATAAAGCATACTCCTTTTTTGGTCGGACAGGGGTTGTCCCTCATCCGTCTGCTTCGCAGAGAGTTTCCTCATCAGAGGAAGGCTCCCCTCCGGAAATCTTTTTTTACGGGCGACCACACAGGGTCGCCCCTACGGCGATTCCGTTAATATCGACGGCAGACTTAAGATTGGACGGGGTTAAAATCCCTCAGTCACGGCAAATCCGTGAGAGCTTCCTTTGCGCAAGGAAGCCTTTTTATATTATCACATAAAATACTCTTACGGTAAACCCTTTTTTGGGAAAATCTATTGAAAAAACGGCGCAAAACGGATAAAATAAATCCATAACAAATGTTTTCGGAGGTGTTTTTGTTGTCCGAAAAAGATTCCGTAAATGCCGCTCTTGTTAATCCGGAAGACCGGGAGGAATATCACCGCTCCCTTGGGCTTACGAAGAAGATCGAATCCAGAAAAATAATCCTCGTCGGCCGTTCCCGCTGCGGAAAAACGACCCTTATCCGCCGACTCCACAACCTTGATATGACCTATCACAAGACCCAGTCCATCGAGGCATGGTCCGACGCAATCGATACCCCCGGCGAATATACCGATACTCCGTTTTTCAGCCGCGGCGCCGCCATTACTCCCGCCTATGACGCGGATATCGTCTGCTTCTGCCATGACTGCGGAAACGATATCTGCCGCCTTCCCCAGATGTTTTCCATGAGCTTTGCAAAACCGGTCATCGGAATAGTCACAAAGGCGGACAGCGACGACGTTTCCACCGCCCAGGCGGAACTTTTTCTCCATAACGCCGGCGCAAGACATATCGTAATAACAAGTTCCCTTACCGGAAGAGGAATTGAGGAACTTATTGATTTGATTAACACCATCGACCTTAACGATTATTAAAAAAAGCACCCTTCGGGGTGCTTTTTTTATAAAATAATTTTCACCAAATCGCCGCCGCTGCTTTGAACTTCAACAAGTTCAAGTTTTCCGCCGAATTTTTTGCGGCATTTATAAAATTCTCGGACAAATTTTCTGCAGGTTGAACCGGTAAGACGGATTTTATATTTTTCCAGCTCTTTTCCGGCAAAAACCGGAAGAAGCGTTGCAAAGAACCGGTTGAACAAAAGCCTTGTCGGAATCCAAAGCCAAAATTTTACCTTTCCCTCTTCAGAAATTCTGATTTTCATCGGCTTTACTCCACAAAAATATTTACAACGTCCCCGTCGGCGGATTCCACCTCAACAAGGTTTCCGAAGGCGCCTTTTTCCACCATTTCAAAAATTTTTGCAAAATCGACGGATTTCATTGCGCTGTTGAGGGAATCGTTTCCGGAAATCTGGGGGATTTCCATTCCGCATTCCAGAGCAAGTTTTATAAGCGCGCAGGGGAGATTCACCCTTACCTTATCGCCGTCATGGGAATTCACAACGATTCTGCAGATCATTTCGTTTATATCTTTTCTTTTTTCTTCCGGAACAAAAACGGCGGCTTTTTCCTTTTTTCCGGAAAGAAGTTCGTCAACCGAAATTCCGAGGATTTCCGCAAGCTTCGGAAGAAGCGATATATCCGGGCAGGAAATATCGTTTTCCCATTTGCTCACAGCCTGGGGCGAAACAAGAAGCATTTCCGCAAGTTTGTCCTGCTTTATGTTTTTTGCTTTTCTGTTTTCTGAAATTCTTTTTCCAATGGTTTCCATTCCTAAAAAACTCCTTTCGTTTTTTGCTATGGCTGAATTTTACCATTTGCCGCAGCAAAAATGAACTTACCGGAAGTTGAGTTTCCTCATAAAAACCCAACCGCTTGTTGATAAAAGGCTCAACCGGCGGTTGTTTTTGCGTTTTATTTGAGTTTTTGCCATTCCGCAACGGCCATTGCGTCGCATCTTTCGTTTTCCGGATGACCCGCATGACCCTTTATCCATTGGAATTTGACTTCATGGACCGCAAGAAGATCAAGAAGCTTTTCCCAAAGATCCGGATTAAGGGCGGGTTCGCCGCCGCTTCGCTTCCAGCCTTTTTTCCGCCAACCTTCCGCCCAGCCTTTTGTAACCGCATCGGAAACGTATTTTGAATCCGTAACAACGGTTACGCGGCAAGGTTCTTTAAGGGCTTCAAGCCCGGCTATTACCGCGGTAAGCTCCATTCTGTTGTTGGTCGTGTTTTGCTCCCCGCCGGAAATTTCTTTTTCGTGTTCGCCGAAGCGAAGAATTGTTCCGAAGCCGCCGGGACCGGGATTTCCGGAACAGGCGCCGTCGGTGAAAATTGTTACCTCTTTCAAGTGAGTTCACCTCGCTTTTTCTTCTGAAAAATATCATAGCGGTATATTGAGAAAAAAGCAAGGTTTTTAAATTTATTTTTAAGAAACTGAATTTTTATTGACAAAAACGCTTATTATATATTATTATAATAGTAACGTATGTGACCGGAATTAATTTAATATTTTTTATTTTCCATGCCGATTTTTCGGTTTGGAATTTTTCTGTTTGCAATTTATTGCAAAAAACGCAAAAAAAACGGAATTTTTGCGGAAGATAAATGCTTAAATCTGACTTTTAATTCGGAAAATTACATAAAACAAAACGTTACTTGAGAAGGAGGATGAATTTTGAACCATACTTTAAGAGCAAAACAGCAGAAAGCAAATCTTGATAAACTCGATAAAATTCTTGCTTCCCTTCCGGAAGCGCAGTATGACCACAGCGAAGAGGAAGCGCCGGCAAAAAAACAAAAAAGCAAAAAATCCGCGGATTCCGCAAAGAAACAGACCAAAAAAACAAAAAAATCTTCTCCCGCAAAAGAGGATAAAAAAGCCGTTTCCGCCGAAGAAAAAACCGGCTGGAGCTGGAACAAAAAAAAGCGCGGACGCCCCACTTCCGCTTCAAAAAAACCGCCGCTTAAAATAATTCCTCTCGGCGGTCTTGGGGAAATCGGAAAAAACCTCACCGTTTATGAATACGAAAACGAAATAATAATCGTTGACTGCGGAATGGCGTTTCCGGACGACGAAATGCTCGGAATCGACCTTGTAATCCCGGATTTCACCTATCTTGAGGAGAACAAAGAGAAAATCAAGGGTCTTTTCATCACCCACGGTCACGAAGACCATATCGGCGCCGTTCCCTATCTTCTTCAGAAGCTCAACATCCCGGTTTTTGCAACCCGTTTTTCAATGGCGCTTATTGAAAACAAACTCGGGGAAAAAGGTCTTCTCGGAAGCGCGAAGCTCAACGTTGTAAAACCCGGCGACATTGTTCCCGCAGGAATTATGAGCGTTGAATTCATCTTCGTAAACCATTCCATTCCGGATTCCTGCGCCCTTGCGATCCATACTCCCGCAGGCGTTGTTATCCAGACCGGCGACTATAAAATTGATTACACCCCCGCAAGAGGCGGAATAATCGACCTTGCCCGTTTCGGCGAACTTGGAAACAAAGGCGTTCTTGCGCTTCTTTCCGATTCCACCAACGCGGAAAGACCCGGCAGCACCCCCAGCGAAAGAATTGTCGGCGAAAGCTTCGATATGCTTTTCAAAAACGGCGCAGACAAAAGAATCATCGTCGCGACTTTTTCCTCCAACGTTCACCGCGTCCAGATGGTCATTGAATCCGCGGTAAAATTCGGAAGAAAAGTTGCGGTTTCCGGAAGAAGCATGGAACAGGTCGTCGCAAAGGCCATTGAACTCGGATATCTCGAAGCCCCCGCAGGAACCGTTGTTTCCCTCGACGCGGTCAGCAAAATGCCCGAAAACGAAGTTTGCATCGTAACCACCGGAAGCCAGGGCGAACCCATGTCCGCCCTTACAAGAATGTCCACCGGCGACCACAGAAAAGTTAATATCACTTCCCGGGACCTTGTTATTATTTCCGCATATCCCATTCCGGGCAACGAAAAATATGTCGGCAAGGTTGTAAACGAACTGATGAAGCTCGGCGCGGAAGTTGTTTATGAAAAATACAGCCAGATCCATGTTTCCGGTCACGCCTGCCAGGACGAGCAGAAACTTATGCTTGCCCTTACAAAACCCAGATATTTCATTCCCGTTCACGGCGAATACAAACATCTTAAAAAGCACAGCGACCTTGCGATACAGATGGGAATGGCGGAAGAAAACGTTGTTATTCCGGAACTCGGAAGAGTTATTGAACTTTCGGTAAACGGAATTTCCGCCGTTGATACCGTAACCGCAGGCGCGGTTCTTGTTGACGGACTCGGAGTCGGCGACGTCGGAAACGTTGTTCTCCGGGACAGAAAACATCTCGGCGAGGACGGAATCATGGTTGTTTCCGTAACTCTCAGCAACAAAGGAAAAATCCTTTCCGGACCGGATATTCTTTCCCGGGGTTTTGTTTACGTAAAGGATTCGGAAAAACTTATTAACGATACCAAAAAGGTTGTTGAAACCGCCGTTCTTTCCGGAATTTCCGAAAACAAGCGGGATTGGCAGAACCTTAAAACAAGAATCCGCGATTCCGCAGGAAGCTATCTTTACACCGCAACCCAGCGTTCCCCGATGATTCTTCCGATTATCACCGAAATAAGCGAGGACGATTTTGATATCGACGAGGACGATATTATTTAAAAAATAAAAAGCCGGAAGGGAAAACCCTTCCGGCTTTTTTGTGTTTATTTGATTTTTGTAAGCGGGTCGATGAATTTTCCGTTTTCCTTCATTGCAAAATGTAGGTGGGAATCCTTATCGACTTCCGCAAGATTTGTTTCGCCGAGTTTTCCGATAACTTCGCCGGCTTTTATTTCGTCACCGGCTTTAACTGCGGTTTCCGGCGCAAGACCGCTGTAAATTGTAACGACGTTTCCGTCATGCTGGATTTCAACAACCGTTCCCCAAAGAGGATCTTCGGTTACGGAAAGGATTTTTCCGTCCGCGGCGGCAAGAATTTCGGTTCCCGCTTCTGCGGCTATATCGATTCCGTCATGGGTGCGCCATTCGTTGAGCGCCTCATATTTTACAAGTTCGCCGTCGCTGTGGCTTCCGCAGATTTCACCTTTTACGGGCATCTGGAAAGCGGTTTTCTTTTTAAAAATGCTGAAAGTTGATTCTTCGCTTTTGGAGGGTTCTTCATCTTCGATTTTAACGTCCTCTTTCGGTTTTGCAACGTCTTCCGCCGCAAAGAGAGATTCTTCCGGGTCATATTCCTCGTCGGCAATAACCCGGTTTTCCGGCTTCGGAATATTTTCCGCTTCGTTTACGGAACTTATTGTCCGGTCAACGGTTACCCAGGCGGCGGTTACCGCGCCGAGAAGGCAGACTGCAAGGGCGGCATAGAAACCTTTTCCGGAAAGGAATCCGCCGAGATCGCTTCTTTTTTTGTTTTTCATTTTTATAACCACCTTTTTAAAAAATCCTTTTGGATTTATTTTTGCCCGGGCGGAAAATTTTATTCCGGAGCAAAAATGAAAAATATGGTTAAAAAACAAAAAAACGGCGGAACAAAAATTCCGCCGCGCGCGCTTCTTTTTTTTAAAAAATTATTCAAAGGAAAGCATTCCCACAAGATCGTTTATTTCATCTTCGGAAAGGCTTGCAAGAGTTGCGGTTGCCATCCAGCTTCCGCTTTGTTTTACGATAACTTTCTGATAAATTGTAGTGCCCGCATATTCAAGGACGATATCGAGGCAGGGAACTTCGTATTCGCCAATTTTGATGTTGGTGATGGAAGAATCAACAACGCCGTCTTTTGCTCCGGAAGAAAGGAGAGTTGTCATAACGGTTTCAAGATAATAGTTTGCGTCGGTCATTCCGCCGATTGTTCCGAGATCCTCATAGTTGATCGAAACGGTTCCGCCGGTTGTGTTTTCAACGCAGTAAACGTCATAGATATGGTCGCCGGCAATTTCGGTTCCTTCGCCATAAATTTCTTCCGCGGCAACTCCCATTGAAAGAGCGATTTCGTCATCGGTGAGGAAATACCAATTTTCTCCCGCGGAAAAAATTACGCCGAAAGCTTCGTTTTTATAAATTCCGTTTTCAACGGTTCCGCGTGCGGGAACAATTTCTTCGGTTTCGGGTTCAGCTTCTCCGGAACATGCGCCGAAGGAAAGAACCATTGCAAGGGCAATTAAAAAAGATAAAAATTTTTTCATTTTCTTTCTTCAACTTTCTTTTAAAAATAGTTTTGTTAAGACGGTATATAGTATAACACTAAGTTATTTTAATGTAAAAGAGTTTTTTATAAAAAACTTTGTAAATTTTTCGGGAACAAAAGAATTTTTGTAATTTTTCCACTTGAACATATTGCCCGAAGGTGATATTATTATATTTAGTGAAAGTTTTGCCAAAATAGGAGATTTTGAAAATGAAGCACGAAAAATCCTGTGGTGGCCTTATTTATCGTGAACACGACGGCGAAACTCATATTCTTTTGCTCAAACACCGCTGCGGCGGCCATTGGTCATTCCCGAAAGGCCATATGGAAGCCGGCGAAACAGAGATGGAAACCGCCCTTCGCGAAATCCGCGAAGAAACCGGTCTTCGCGTTTTCCTGCGCGAAGGTTTCCGCGAAGCTGTTGAATATTCGCCCAAGCCCAACGTTAAAAAACAGGTCATTTATTTCATCGGATTCACCCTTAACGAATCCACCCTCCACCCCCAGGAAGAGGAAGTAAGCGAGCTTCAGTGGATGGAAATCCATGCCGCGTACGAAGCAGTTACCTTCCGCAACGATAAAAATCTTATTGCAAAAGCAATGGATTTTATCGACCGCAGAGGAATGTAAAAAAATTGAGCACGGAGCTAATCTCCGTGCTCTTTTTATATGTTTTTTGCGGAACAAATCAAAGGCTTGCCGCTGTGAAGTATTGTGCTTCGCACAATGTGAAGTTAAGTGTGCCACCCACGCCCGCAGGCACTTCACTTGCCGAAGGCATACTTCACGCACCGGAGGCGCACATCACAGACAAAGTCTGCATCACGCACGCAGTGCGCATCTCGTTCCGAAGGAACGCATCGCGCAAAGAATCCCGATTTACAAAAAAACAAAGGGAACGGCATTGCCGTTCCCTTTGTTTTGGTGCGGATGATGGGACTTGATAAGCTTTTGCTTCGCAAAATCTTAATGCTTTGCTCGACACTCGGCGGTTTTTAATTTATACCACAGAAAAAGCAAAAATTTCCGCCTCGTTAACACTCGCAAACCTCTCCGGCTAAAAACGATTCACTGAATCGTTTTATTAACGCCGTCGTCCGGTTTGGTTCAAGTCCCCGATTTACAAAAAAACAAAGGGAACGGCATTGCCGTTCCCTTTGTTTTGGTGCGGATGATGGGACTTGAACCCACAAGGTGTTGACCACCACCGGAACCTGAATCCGGCGCGTCTGCCGATTCCGCCACATCCGCATTATTATTAATAATTTTATCATTATATATAAATGCTGTCAAGCAAAATTAAAAAAACGGCTTATATTTTAAAAATTTCTGCAAAAACTAATCCCAAAACAATCGAAAGGAATGAAGCAGAAAAATGAAAATAAAAAAAATCCTGTCGTTTTTGCTTGCGGCGGTTCTTCTCTTCGGATTTTCCGGATGCGGAAACCGAACCGAAGATGAGGAAAACAGTCCGAATCCGGAAATGACGGAAAACAACGAACTGGTAATTTATCACAGCAGCACTTCTCTTTCCCCGATGCTTATGGAAATTACGGAAAAATATTCCGCGGAAACAGGGAAAAAAGTTTCCTCAAAACTTGCGGGAACGGATTTTCTCGGTGAAATGAAAACAAATTCCGCCGCAATTTATATTATCGATACTCATTCCGACCTTTCCGAATGGCATTCCGGCGGACTTTTCAACGATTTTCTTACGGACTCAAGCCTTTCCTCCGTAACGGATAAGATCCATTCCGGACTTTATTACAGCGCGGACGGAATCGGAAACTACGGAATCCCACTTGTTCTTGAAGGATACGGATATATTTTTGACAGGGAAATGATTTCCGCAATTTTCGGCGGCGAAAACGCCGGAAAACTTATTGATGATTTAAGAACCTGTTCTTTTACCGAATTTGAATCCTTTGTTTCCGCTGTCGAAACCTGGATTGCGTCCCCTTCCGCCGCAAAAATCAAAATCGGCGAAAACGAATATACCTTTTTCGCGGAAAAAACCGGAAAAGCGGAAAATCTTAAGGGAATTTTCTCACTCAACAGCGAAAGCACCCGGGCAATGGAACATCTTATGAGCTATGCCCTTGCAACAAAATTCAGAAGCCGCTATGACGTTATGTCCGTAACCGAAGAAGCGGTTTCCGGAATGGAAAAAGTTTTTGACGCCTATGCAAGGGTTCTTGATTTCCACACAAGCCATATTGCCGGAACCGAAGGAACTCTTGGCAGGGGAGAGGAATTCACCGGCGGAGATTACAACTATTCGACCTCAATTGACCTTCTTACAAGGGGAAACGCTCTTTTCTATCCGGGCGGAACTTCCGACACTGCGGATTTTGAAAAATCCGCCGAAGGTTTCAGCAGCAATCTCGATATAATCCCGATGAAGCTTCCTCTTTCCGATGAGGAAATAACCGTTCCCGGAATGACCGCCGAAAAACTCCAGAGTTCAATCGTAATCGGAAGCCGATATTATATTGCAATTAACCCGAAAGCGGAAGAATCCGCCGCGAAGGACGCAAGGGATTTTGTAAGCTGGCTTTTTGGAAGCGAAGGCGGAAGCAACGCTTTTTCCGGCGCTTTCGGCGCAGTTCCTTTCAATTTTGAATATGTAATGGGCGAAAACCCCGCAGATTCCGAAGGTTCTTCCCCTGCGGATGAATCCGGAAACGCCGGACAGAGCGCGGAAAGTTCTTCTGCGGAAAGCGGTTCCCCGGAAGGCAAATCTTCCCAGGAAAACAATGCCGCACCGGAAAACGCTTCTCCCGAAGAAAATCAGACACCCGAAGAAAACCCGGATATGATCGGTCCGATCAACCCGAGCCATAATATCAGCAACAGTCTTATGTCCGCCGTTGCGGAATATTATGCCGCAGGAAACTGGATTCCGGATCTTTCCTTTGCCCTTCCGGCAGATTTTGCCGAAAAAATCCTCGGCGAAGGACTTTCGGATTTCTGGGGAATGGAAAATTGGGCGGATTCCGACAAAAAAGGTCTTGTTGAAAGAATAATCGGCGGTTGGAAGGACCGTATTAACAAGGATAATTCCGCCGTAGGCTGATAAAGCAAAAAATGAGCACGGTGCTCAAAAGCGCCGTGCTCAAACTTTTTTATTTGATTTCGCAAAAAAGCTCGCCGTTTTTTCTTCCGTAATAAATTTCGGAAAGTTCCTCGTTTTCAAAAACCTTCACCATATCCCCGAAGCCTTCCGCAAGAACGAAATTTTCGAGTTCGGTTCTTTTTATCCAGAAAACCTCGCCCTCTTCCGAGGATGAAAGTTCTCCGGAAAATTCATCGGTTTTAAAGAAAAGGCAGACGAATCTTTCGCCGGTTCCTCTGATTTTAAACTGTTTTGTTCCGCAAAGTTTAGGGTTTTTAATAAGGAGTCCCGTTTCTTCAAAAACTTCGCGGATCGCTGCGGAAACAAAACTTTCGTCCGGTTCAACGTGACCGCCGGGAAAATTTATTCCGGGCCAGTTTTTGTTTTTTCTGTCCTGAACAAGAATGTTTCCGCCGCCGTCATATACCATGCACATGACGGTGAGTTCAACCGGTTCGGTTCTTCCCAAAAAAACAGCCCCTTTTAATCGTAAGTTCTCATAACGGAAACAACTTTTCCGAGAATTTCGACGGAATCGACAATAATCGGTTCATAATCGTCGTTTTCCGGCTGGAGGCGGAAATGTCCGTCCTCTTTATAAAAACGTTTTACCGTTGCGGAATCTTCAACAAGGGCAACGACAATCTGTCCGTTGACCGCTTCGGGGGTTCTTCTTACAACAACAATGTCGCCGTCAAGAATTCCGCATTTTATCATGGAATTTCCGTGAACATGAAGGGCAAAAAGATTTGTTGTATCGCCTGCAAAGGGAACGAATTCATCGACTTCCTCTTCTGCAAGAATCGGGGAACCCGCGGCAACGTGACCGAGAACGGGAATTGTTCCGGGGGGAGTTGCGGTTTTGATGCTTATTGCGCGGTTCTGGTTTTCGCCCATGGAAATTCTTCCCTCCGCCTGAAGTTCCTTAAGATAGCGGTGGACGGTTGAAGTTGATTTTATATCAAGTTCGGCGCAGATTTCCCGGACTGTCGGCGGGTATCCGTTTTCCCTGATAAAATCGGTCATATAATTAAGAATAAGTTCAGCCTTGTTTCCCATTAAAACCAATTCTCCTTTCGGCGTTTATAATAATCCAAATGAATTATAGCACATATGTTCGGTTTTGTAAACATATGTTCGCCCAAAAAAATTGTTGTTTACAAAAATATTTTAAAAATTCTTATGTTTTTTCACACGTTGTTCACTTTTCTGTAACAAATAAATAATTCCGGGTGGTATAATATAGATGTACTCAAAAAGAGCCGCAAACTTTTTGGGTTACACCCTCCTCAAAAACTCAAACTAAATGACTTACAAAAAAAGAAAGAACACCGGGATTGACCACCCCGGTGTTTTTTCTTTTATAAAAGCCTTCCCTGGGGTAAGGTGGCAAAACCAGAGGTTTTGACGGATGAGGGGTAAACCCTGTCCAATAAAAAACGGGCGCACGCACAGGTGCGCCCCTAAGACATTTTGATAAAACCCTATGATTTACAGTAGGGAACGGTCTTGACCGTTCCGCAAAAAGAGAAACGAGTTGCCGAGCCTTCTTGCGCAGCAAAGAATCCGCTTCCCGAAAAATTGTAGAAAAATGCTACAATTGACAGCCGCCTTTATAAAAGATATAATAATCTTCGGTTTGAATTTTTAAAAGAGAAGAGGCGTTTTTCCTTTGGCAACCGAATCTTCCGCAAGGCGAATTGACATGACTTCCGGACCTATCTGGAAATGCATGGTAAGCTTTGCAATTCCCGTTTTTATCGGGCATCTTTTCCAGCAGCTTTACAACACCGCCGACTCCATAATAGTCGGCAACTTTGTCGGAAAGCAGGCCCTTGCCGCCGTTTCAAGCAGCGGAAACTTAATCTTTATGATGACCGGTTTTTTCATGGGTCTTTGCATGGGCGCCGGAGTAATCATAAGCCGCTATCTTGGCGCAAGGGAATACGAAAAAATGCAAAAGGCTATCCATACCGCCGTTGCCTTTGCCCTTTGCTGCGGTCTTGTTCTTTCGGTAATGGGTCTTTGGCTTGCGCCGAAACTTCTTGTTCTTATGAAAACTCCGGAAAACGTTCTTCCTCTTTCGACAACCTATTTCCGGATATATTTCTTCGGAAGCTTTTTTACCCTTACATATAACGTCTGTGCGGGAATTCTGCAGGCGGTGGGCGATTCAAAAAGCCCTCTTCGCTTCCTGATTGCTTCATCAATGACCAACATAGCTCTCGACCTTATTTTTGTCGGGGTTTTCAAATGGGGAGTTGCCGGCGCCGCTGTTGCAACGGTTATAAGCCAGATGCTTTCCGCCGCGCTCGGTTTCAGAAAGCTTCTTAAAAGCGAAGGCTATTATCAGCTTCATGTAAAACAGATAGGTTTCGATTTAAGCCGTCTTAAAGAAATTCTCCACCAGGGAATCCCGGCCGGAATCAACAACTCTATTATCTCCATTGCGAACGTTGTTGTTCAGTCCAACATAAACGCCTTTGGCGATGACGCAATGGCAGGATGCGGATCCTATTCAAAAATCGAAGGATTCATCTTCATCCCGATTATGTCCTTTTCCATGGCGATTACGACCTTCATAAGCCAGAACCTTGGCGCCGGCAACCACGAAAGAGCGCTTAAAGGTTCCCGCTTCGGTGTTGCTTCCGCAATGGTTTCGGCGGAAGTTCTCGGCGCGCTTCTCTGGCTGATCTGCCCCTGGATCATTCCTCTTTTCAACGATGACCCCGCCGTTGTGGCAATCGGCGTCAACCAGATGAGAACCGAATCCCTTTTCTTCTGTCTTCTTGCATTTGCCCATTCCGTTTCCGCGGTAATGCGCGGCGCGGGAAGAGCAAAAATGCCCATGTATACAATGCTCCTTTGCTGGTGCATAATCCGCGTTGCCTATATCACGGTTGCCGTAAAATTCTTCCCAGTAATAAACACCGTTTACTGGGCGTATCCTCTTACATGGGGTCTCAGCTGCATAATTTTTGCGATTTATTATTTCAAGGGCGATTGGCTCTATACATACGATTACAGATAAAAAAAGCTCCCTTTTCACAAGGGAGCTTTTTTAAATTCAGAATGCAAAGCACATAATGCAGAATTATAAATTGAAAGTTAATTAGAACTCCGTAGGGGCGACCCTGTGTGGTCGCCCGCAAAAAAAGGATTCCCGGAGGGTATAGCGCCCCTTGTTAAAAGGGGGATGGCCACGAAGTGGCGGGGGGATTCCTTTTTAATGCAGAATGCAAAGCATAATGCAGAATTATAATTTAAAATTGGAAGTGATTTAAGCCTTCCGCGCCACCGTAGGGAACGTCGTCCCCGACGTTCCGGAAAAACAAAACCACCCTTCCGTCTTTTTCGAGGGCAAGCCGCCGAAAAATTCACCTCCCCTCAAGGGGAGGTAAAAAAACAGCCGGTAATCCTTGCAGAATCCCCCAGTCACGCGCCTGTTCTTAAAGGCGTGACAGCCCCCTTTAACAAGGGGGCCTATTAAAGATAAATCCCGCATTGCTGCGGGATTTTTTCACGGCGGGAGCAAGCCCCCGCCCTACTGTTTTTTTGGAGGTATATTTTTTACATGGATTCCGGAACGGAAACTTTGAGCATTGTGAGGACGTTTTTGATAACAATTTTGGTTGCGGAAGCAATGGCCATTCTTGCATACATTCTGTCCTCTTCTTCACAGCGGCAGCGGCATGCGTTATAGAATTTGTGGAACATTGTCGCAACTTCGATAGCGTATTTGGTGATTCTGGAAGGATCGTAGGTTTTTACGGATTCTTCGATTTCGCCGGGGAATTTTGCAAGCTCGGTAACAAGAGCGAATTCTTCCGGTTCGGTATAGGTATAGCAGGAAATATCCTCTTTTACCTGAACTCCTTCTTCCGCAAGAGCGCGAAGAATGGAGCAGATTCTTGCGTGAGCATACTGAACGTAATAAACGGGGTTATCGTTGGTGTTCTTGACGGCAAGACCGAGGTCGAAGAGAAGGTGGGTATTGGGTTCGCGCATGTTGAAGAGGAATCTTGCTGCGTCGATCGGAACTTCGTCAAGAAGGTCGGTAAGGGTGATTGCTTTACCGGTACGTTTGCTCATTTTTTCGGGTTTTCCGTCGCGCATAAGTTCGACCATCTGCATAAGGACAACGTCGAGCTTGCTTCCATCAAGACCGACTGCGTCCATTGCGCCCTGGAGTCTTGCGACGTGACCGTGGTGGTCTGCGCCCCAGACGTTGATGACTTTATCGAATCCGCGTTCGGCAAATTTGTTGTAATGGTAAGCGATGTCGCCTGCGAAATAGGTGGGGTTTCCGTTTGCGCGGATGATTACGTCGTCCTTGAGTTCAAGAGCTTCGATCTGTTTATCGGTTTTGCCTTCTTTTTTGAAGCGTTCGGTGAGAACTTCGGCGTTTTTGTACCAAAGGGCGCCGTCTTTTTCGTAGGTAAGACCTTTTTCGGTGAGGATCTTTACAACTTTTTCGATGGAACCGTCGTTATAAAGGCTGCTTTCGCGGAACCATACGTCGTAGTTGATGCGGTATTTTCCGAGGTCGCGCTGAAGACCTTCAACGTTTGCGGGAAGGGCGTATGCAACAAGAGCCGCTTTTCTTTCGGCGGAATCTGCGTTAACGTATTTATCGCCGTTAATTTCAGTGAATTCTTTTGCGCGGACTTTGATATCTTCGCCGTGGTAACCGTCTTCGGGGAATTCGATTTCGTCTTCGCCGAGATGGAGCTGGAGATATCTTGCTTCAAGGGATTTTCCGAATTTTTCGATCTGGTTGCCTGCGTCGTTGATATAGAATTCGCGGGTTACGTCATATCCGCACCATTTCATTGCTTCCGCAAGACCGTCGCCGATGGCGCCGCCTCTTGCGTTGCCCATATGCATGGGGCCGGTGGGGTTTGCGGAAACAAATTCGACCATGATTTTTTTGCCTTTGCCCATATTTCCGGTACCGTAGGTATCTTTTTCGGTAAGAACGGCGGAAACAGTTTCTGCAAACCAATGGGGAGCATAGAAAACGTTGAGGAATCCGGGTCCTGCAACTTCTGCTTTTTCAAAATAAGTTCCGTCAAGGCTGATATGGGAAACAATAGCTTCGGCAATCTGGCGGGGAGCTTTGCGGAAAGCTTTTGCGGAAACCATCGCCACGTTTGAAGCAAGGTCGCCGTTTTTGTTGTCTGCCGGAATTTCGATATTGAATTTCGGGATTTCGCCTTCCGGAAGTTCGCCTGCGGCGATTGCATCCTTCACCGCTTTTTCGATAAGTTCTTTGTACTGCGCTTTGGCCTCGGCCACTAAGTTACGCATTTTCTTCACACTCCTTGACTACTATGTTAACTTCATTTTCGCTTGCAAACATTGCGTTTATATCCATTGAATATTTAAAATTAAGGGTTCCGCCGTTATCCAAAAGCCCGTTTTCAATTCCGTAACCCTGGATCCCCATTATCCAATCGGCATAGCCGTTGTCGTAATGGCATTGGTGGCGTTCGCCTTTTTCAATAATAAGCTGCTGGTTTCTTTTGCCGCTTCGGGTCATTGTAACGCGGCTGTCCCCTTCGATTTTAAGAAGGGTTTTCATGGTCGGTTCGGTATCTTCCTCGTCCATTTCCTCATAGGCAAGATAAAGAACGTCCCGCCTTTTGTAATAGCGCCCTTTTGTATAAAGTTCAATGGTGTCTTTTTCACCGTCAACTTCCTGGGTGCCTTTTATGAAAATCATAACATCCTTTTTCATCTGGCATTTTCCTTTTTTATTGTAGGACGGGGGCTTGCTCCCGCCGTTTATTTGCATTTTATCGGAGAATGAATCTCCGTCATCGCTTATGTGATGCTTAGGCAAAGAAGGCTTTTCAGAGTTCCTCTATTTCGAGCCTTGTTACGTCGGAAAGTTCCTCACCGAGGAATTCTTTTCCAAGCCTTGCGAAGCCTTCTTCCTTATCGGTTACGAAGAACTTCATTCCGCCGATTTTTTTCGTTCCGGAAAGCATATCCCTTTCTTCAAGAAGAGCTTTTGCGCCGAGAGCCGCTTCTTTTCCGGAATCGATAAGGTTGAGTTTGTGCTCCGTAATTGAATCAATAAGATTATAAAGCAGCGGATAATGGGTGCAGCCGAGGATAAGGGTATCTATATCCTTTCCGTCGAACGCGGAAAGATAATCCTTTGCAACAAGCCGGGTTACTTCGCAGTTCGATGCAAAATATCCGTTTTCAACAAGGGGAACAAAAAGCGGGCAGGCTTTTCCGGTGAAACTTGCTTCCGGAAGAATTTCCGCGGTGAGTTTTTCATAGGAACCGCTTGCAACAGTGGCTGCGGTTGCAATAAGGCCGATGTTTTTGTTTTTCGTTGCGGAAACGGCGGCTTTCACCGTTGATTCAAGAACGCCCATGCAAGGGATTTTTCTTCCTTCGTTCATCTTTTTCCCGAGAACGGAAGAAACCGTTCCGC
This sequence comes from Oscillospiraceae bacterium, assembly GCA_015067315.1. GTDB lineage: Bacteria > Bacillota > Clostridia > Oscillospirales > Ruminococcaceae > UMGS1668. The sequence goes on from SVMR01000007.1 coordinate 22,827, forward strand.
AGGCCACAAGAATCATCTTTACGTCCTGTTTTTCAAGGAAATCCATGCATTGCTTTGCGTATTCTTTTATAATATGAGGACTTCTGCTTCCGTAAGGAACTCTTCCGGTGTCGCCGAAGAAGATTATATCTTCCCCGGGAAGAACCCGCCGGAGTTCCCGGACGGCGGTTAAACCGCCCAATCCGGAATCGAAAACGCCTATTGGTCTGTTATCCATAAAATCATAACCTCTTAATGCTTCCATAAAAGGAGAGCGGAATTTTGCCAAAGGTAAAAGACTTGCGGGCTTTAAAACAGGCTCCCCAGAGGGGGAGCTGTCAGCGAAGCTGACTGAGGAGGGATAATCCCCCGACAGGATATGATAAGCGCTCCGCGTTATCTGTTAATCCCTCTTTCGTCATTTGCTGCGCAAATGCCACCTTCCCCTCCGGGAAGGCTTTTTTTATTCGCACGCAAGTTCCAGAAGTTTATCGATAAGTTCGGAATAGCTCATTCCGGTGCTCATGATAAGCTTCGGATACATTGAAATATTGGTGAAACCGGGAAGGGTGTTCGGTTCGTTAAGAACAATTTTTCCGGAATCGCCGTCAATAAGGAAATCAACTCTGGTAAGACCGGCACAGCCGAGGATTTTATAGGCTTTTTTTGCGGTTTCGCGGATTTCTTCCGCGACGGAATCTTCAATTCTTGCTTTGATGAAAGTTTCGCTTTCGTCATTGAAATATTTTGCGTCGTAGCTGTAAAATTCATCCGCCGGAACAATTTCTCCCGGTCCGCCCACAATGAGTTCGTCGTTTCCGAGCACGGCACATTCAACTTCGATGGGGCTCCGCACCGCTTCTTCAATGATGATTTTAACGTCGTGCTCAAAAGCAAGTTCCATTGCTTCTTTGAGCATTTCGGCGGATTTAACTTTGCTGATGCCGACGGAAGAACCGGCGTTTGCGGGTTTTACGAAAACCGGCCAGCCGAGTTCGCTTTCAACTTCCTTTTCCGCTTCGGAATAATCGGTATTTCCGCGGAAATAGGTGAGCCATTTTACCTGGGGAATACCTGCGCCTTTAAGAAGGGTATGGCAGATGTCCTTATCCATGCAGGCGGCGGAAGAAAGGACTTTGCAGCCAACATAGGGAAGACCCGCGATTTCAAGAAGTCCCTGCATTGTTCCGTCTTCGCCGTTTTTACCGTGAAGAACCGGATAAACAACGTCGATATAAAGTTCTTCCCAACCGTTTTCGTCTTCTACCATAAGGCCGTGAACGGTTCTGTCCGGGCAGATAAATGCTTTTTTAAGATTTTCGGTATTTTTATCCCATTCATGGGCGCGGACTTTTTCGATATCGCCGGAATAGAGATACCATTCGCCGGTCTTTGTGATTCCGATGAGGACGGGGTTATATTTTTCCCTGTCGATGTTTTCGAAAACGCAGGAAACGGAAAGACAGGAAACCTCATATTCGCTTGAAACTCCGCCGAAAAGCAGAGCGACTGTTTTTTTTGCCATTTTTATATAAAACCTCTTTTCGAGTTTTAATTCAAAGGTTTTCCGAAAAAACGGAAGCAACGATCTTTTGGTGTCCGCCGCTCCGCGGCGGACATACTGAAAGTATAAAACAAACCTCTTTTCGGTTTATAATCGGTTTTAACGGAACGGTCAAGACCGTTCCCTACGGTTCGGATTGGTCAATAAAAGCCCCTCATCCGCCTTTCGCCTTCGGCGAAATTCACCTTCCACCAAGGGAAGGCTTTTTAAAATTCCCCTGCAAGGGTTTCAAGAACACCCATATAAGCTCCGGCGGGGTCGCCGAGGAATTTTTCCTTTACCGCAAGGGCCTGTTCCCTGGTCGGCATGAAAAGGGAAAGATCCATAAGATCCGTTCCGATATCGGTTACGCGGATATGGATCATATATCCGTCCTCGGTTTTTGTGATTGTAACAAGGTTTTCCTTTTCTATGCGGCGGCGCTGGATAATATTCTTCGAATTTTCAAGCGATTTTTCCCTTACCGAAAGGGGAAGATCGTTTTCAAGGGATTTTGCAACGGTTTTTCCTTTTTCGGTAACGGTATATTCGTTTATTCCGGAATCGGTTTTGAACGCAACGACGCATCCGCTTTCCCGCAGTTCCGAAAGAGCATCCGCAAATTCAAAATAGTTTGCCGCTCCGTCGGAAAGAATAGCCTCTGTCATTTCGTCAAAACCCATGGGCTCGCCGAGTTCGGAAAGGATATGGCAGATAAGGATTCTTATTTCTCTTCCGTCCGTAAGTCCGCCGGGACGGATTCCCGCGGTAAAAGTTTCTTCCATTTTTCCCTCTCCGTTCATAAAAGTTTTTTGGAATAAATTTCGGTATATTTCAAAACGCCTTCAATACGTTCCGATTTCATAAGGCTTATGCGGTTTGCTGAAACCGCCTTTTCCGGAAGAAGTTTTTCGGTTTCCTCCGCCGAAAAATCCTCCCCGGGTCTGAATTTTCTTGCAAGGGTTATATGGGGAACAAATTCCCGCTCCTCAGGTTCAAAACCGAGATTTTTGAGCTTTTCAAAAACCTCTTTCCGGAGATTTTGGAGTTTTTCGTTTTCCTCGGTTCCCGCCCAGAAAATTCCTTTTTCAAAGGTTCCCATTCCGGAAATTTTAAATTCAAAAGCCGGAAATTCGATTTTTGAAAGGGCGGATCTGATTTCATCTTCCCTTTCCGTTTCGCCGATGAAAACAAGGGTAAGATGAAGATTTTCCTTTGCGGAAAAATTCCCTCCGGAAGAATTTTCCGCCGCTTTTCCGGCGGCAAAAAGGGCGTTTTTTGTTTCATCATCAAAACACAAAGCGGTAAAAAGCCTCATTTTTGCCTCCGTTAAAACCCACAAACGGAGGGACTTTCAGAAAAAAGTCCCTCCGTAAGGAATATTCTTTATCAGTCGGTTTTTACGCATTTATGCGGAATTTCGTGCTTCTGGAAAAGCTGTCCGCATCTGGTGCATTTCCATGCCCAGGGATGTTCGCCGGTGAATTCAAGCGGACCTTTGCAGTCAACATATTCCGGTTCGGCGGCTTTTGCCTCTTCCTTATGTTTCTGTTCGCCTGCCGCTTCGGCAAGGCGCTGTTTTCTTTCTTCGGCGCGTTTGCGGTAAAATTCCGGGTCATAGGCGGTCATTCCTTCGGAATCGGTTTCGGGTTTGACCTGGTTATCCGGTTTGCGTTTCTGTTCATGTACCGGAGGAACGTATTCGGTTACGGTATATTCTTCCTCTTCTTCCGGTTCTTCCGCCGGGGCGGGAGCAGGTTCTTCTTCAGCAGCCTCTTCGGTTTCTTCGGGAATTTTTTCCTCAACGGGTTCTTCGTAAACTTCTTCGACAGTTTCCTCTTCGAAAACAGGTTCCTCGATTACTTCCTCAACGATTTCTTCCGGTTCTTCAATTACTGGTTCTTCGGCAACGGGTTCCGGAGCTTTTTCGCGTTTCGGAGCAAAGGGATTTACCCATTCTTCGTCGGGAATGGATTTATAGGGGTTCGGCGCGGGAACAGGTTCCGGCTGGGGTTCGGGAATAGGTTCCGGGCGAACGGGTTTATAAGGATTTACGTAAGCGGGAGCAGGCGCAGGAGCAGGAGCAGGCTGCATGGGCGGCTGCTGTGGCATTGCGTAAGGATTCTGCTGATACTGGGGCATCTGCTGGGGCATCGCATAAGGATTCTGCTGATACTGAGGCATCTGCTGGGGGTTCTGCTGATACTGCATCTGCTGCTGGGGCATTGCATAGGGATTCATATAGGGGTTCATATAAGGATTGGGAGCCATCTGCTGAACAGCGGCAACGCGCTGGGCAATAAGGGTTTCCATTTCGCCTCTGAACGCATTGAGTTCCTCTTTGATGGATTCCGCGGTGTCGTCGGCGATTTCCGCCCGGAGTTCGTCAAGGCTTGCTTCCTCTTCTTCGCCTTCGGAAAGGGCGGCAAGCTGAACGGCGGTTTTTGCGGCGAGTTTTGCGTTGTTGTAAACAAGTTCGATATTGGAATCAAGGCTCATTCCGCCGGTCATCTCTTTTACGAGAGTCAGGAGGAAGGGGGTGAGTTCCTTGCCTTTGATGTTGTTTTCTTCGGCTTTTTTAACGGCGATTTCGATTGCTCTGTCGGCCATGCCTTTGGACATTGCGTATTCCTTCGGAATGGGGTTTCCGACAAGCATGCCGCCGTGGATTCCGAGATCGAGTTTTGCTTTGAATGCTGCGGCAAGTTCGTTCGGGGTGTTGATTCTGTAATCAACGCCGAAACCGCTTTCTCTGCAATAGAATGCGGGGAGTTCGTCGGTTCCGTAACCGATTACCGGAACGCCTTTTGTTTCAAGATATTCAAGGGTAAGACCGATATCAAGGATGGATTTTGCGCCGGCGCAAACGACCATGACGTCGGTTCTTCCGAGTTCTTCAAGGTCTGCGGAAATATCCATGGTGGTTTCCGCGCCGCGGTGAACGCCGCCGATTCCGCCGGTTGCGAAGATTTTGATTCCTGCCATTGCGGCGATGATCATGGTGGAAGCAACGGTTGTTGCGCCGTCCTGCTTCAATGCGGCAAGAAGGGGAAGGTCGCGGCGGCTTGCCTTTGCGATTTTGGTTCCTTTTTTGCCGAAATATTCAATTTCCTGGTCGGAAAGACCGACTTTGAATTTACCGCCGATTATTGCAATGGTTGCGGGAACGGCTCCTTCCTTGCGGATGAGTTTTTCAACGTTCCTTGCGGTGTTTACGTTCTGGGGATAGGGCATTCCGTGGCTGATGATTGTGGATTCAAGAGCAACGACGGGTTTTCCGTTTTCAAGAGCGGATTTAACTTCCGGTGCAATATCAAGATACTTTGCAAGATTCATGAAATCTGGCTCCTCCTTTTTAGGCGAACTTTTACATATAATATAATAATAAAAATAAAGCGCTTTGTCAAATAATAATTGCGTAAAAGGCGGGAAAAGGGTATAATATTTTTATTCGGCACAATCAGCCGCAGGTACCGCCGTCCCCGACGGTCCGAAAAAAATAAAACGGAATGCTGGGGACAGCGTTCCCTGACTTTGAAAAAAGAATCCGAAAGGAGATTTTTATATGAAAATCGCAAAAAATTTCAGCGAACTTATCGGAAACACCCCGATGCTCGAACTTTGCGGGATCGAGGAAGAGCTCGGTCTTGAAGCAAGGATTTTTGCAAAGCTTGAAGGACTTAATCCCGGCGGAAGCATCAAGGACAGAGTTGCGTGCTCAATGATTGACGAAGCAGAGAAAAACGGCATGCTCAAGCCGAATTCTTTGATTATAGAACCCACCAGCGGAAACACAGGAATCGGTCTTGCGGCGGTTGCGGCGGAACGCGGTTACCGCTGTATAATCATAATGCCCGATACCATGAGCATTGAACGCAGAGCGGTGCTCAAAGCTCTCGGCGCGGAACTTATTCTGATCGACGGCACCCTCGGAATGACCGGATGCATCGCAAAGGCGAAGGAACTTCTTGAGGAAAACCCCGGTTCCTTTATGCCCGCCCAATTCAAAAACCCGGCAAATCCCCTTGCACATATCCTTACAACCGGTCCCGAAATGGTCGAACAGATGGACGGAAAAATCGATATTTTTGTTGCCGGAAGCGGAACCGGCGGAACGGTTAGCGGCTGCGGGAAATATCTTAAAGACAATATTCCCGGAGTTAAAATCGTTGCGGTCGAACCCGCTGCATCCCCTCTTTTAAGCGGAAAAGGTCCCGCCGCAAAACACAAAATCCAGGGAATCGGACCCAACTATATTCCGGATAACGTCGATTTTTCCGTTATCGACGAGGTGATTTCCGTTTCCAACGAGGACGCTTACGAATACGGAAGAATGATTGCCGCAAAGCAGGGTTATCTTGCGGGGATTTCTTCCGGCGCGGCGCTTTGCGCGGCTGTTGAACTTGCAAAACGCCCGGAAAACAAGGGCAAAAACATCGTTACGATTTTTCCCGATACCGGAAACCGCTATCTTTCCGGCGATTATCTCGGATAAAAAAGCAAACAAAAAAGCACCCGGAGGGGTGCTTTTTTTAATGCATAATGCAGAATTATAAATTGTAACTCCGTAGGGGTGACCCTATGTGGTCGCCCGCAAAAAGGATTCCCGGAGGGCGATAGCCCCCCCTTGCCTAAAGGGGAGAGGGCCACGAAGTGGCGGGGGATTCCTTCTTAAAACCTTGGTGCTTTTTATAGAAACACCCTTGCGGTCGCCCCTACATTGTTTCAATAAACCTCTACGCGTTACGGTAGGGAACGTCGTCCCCGACGTTCCGCAAAAACCGTTTCCACCCTTTCGTCTTTTCCGACGGCAAGCCGCCGAAAAATCCACCTCCCCTGATATGGGAGGCTGAACAGAATCCAGCCCATTTTGACAAGAAGGCCTTTTGCAAAATTTTCAGGCGCTTCGTTTTAATTCGGAAACGCTTGTTTTGATTTTATGTTCAATGGGTTTCCATTCAACTTTTTTAAAAATCGCTGCGACGGAAATGGGGATATAGGTGAACATAAAAAGCGGAAAAGTGAAGGCGTAAAAGATTTTTTTGATTTTTGAAGTATGGATCTGCTTCCATTCGGAAACCGTTGTAACAGCGCCGATTGCAAAAAGGGTGAGATACATATTGAAAAGCCATTCTCCTGCGGAAGCGATTATCGGAAGAAGGCTTTCGCCGGAAAAAACGGCCTGGATAGAGGAGGCAAGATTGATCGCCGCGCAGCTTATTGAAAGAACGACCGCCGGCATTATGTTCATGGTCATGTCAAAACAGGAAAAATCTCCCCGGAAAATCCCTTTGAAAAGTTCCTTTCCGTATTTTCCGAAAACCTGGAGATAACCCTTTGCCCAGCGGATTCTCTGGCGCCAGGATTGGCGGAAGGAAACGGGCTGTTCGTCATAAAGAACGGCGTTTTTGCAAAAACCGATTTTTTCTCCCCGGGTTATGTTATGAACGGTGAATTCAATATCCTCGGTAAGAAGATGAAAAGGCCAACCGCCGCATTTTTCAAGAATTACCCTGCTGAAAAAGAAGCCCGTTCCGGAAACGGCGCAGGAATTTCCCAGAAGAAAACGGGAATTGTTGAGATATCTGCTTTCGCGCAGAAACCAAAGGGAATATCCTGCGGAAATCCAGTTGTCGCCGTAGTTTTTTGAATTCCGGTAGCCGGTTATGATATTGAATCCGTCGGAAAAAGTTTTGTTCATTTCCTCGATATAGTTTTCCTCAAGAACGTTATCCGCGTCAAAAACAAAAAATCCGTCAAAATAATTTTTCGGGTAATCTTCGGAAATATGGGAAAGAAGTTCTTCAAGGGCGTAGCCTTTTCCGATTTTTTCAAGGTTAAAGCGTTTATAAACCTTTGCGCCTAAGCTCCGGGCGGTTTTTGCGGTTTCGTCGGTGCAGTTATCCGCAACAACGAAAACCCGGACGTTTTCTTTTCCATAAGTCTGGGAATTTATGCTTTTTATAAGTTCGCCGATAACTTTTTCTTCGTTTCTTGCGGAAACAAGAACGGCAAAGCGGTGTTTCTTTTCCGGTTTATGGGGAGGTTCTTTCCCGAAAAGCGAAACGGGGATATAAAAAAACTGGTACGCATAGCAAAGAAAGAAAATTACGGATATTATAAAGTTGAAAATTACAATAGTTCCCATTTTTTGCTCCTTAAAAAACATTTCTGAATAGATTTTAGAAGAAATATTTTTAAGAAACAATTACATAAAATCTTAAAGTTTTCTTAAGATTTTATTAATTTATTCCGTTTAGGAATAAAAAAGCAGAATTTCAGCGGAAATTTACGGAGGGAACCCGGAGGGCATTGCCTCCCTTGCCTAAAGGGAGGTAAAAAACAGGCGGAGAATATCCGCCCGGTTTTTATAAATCGAAATTCTTTTCGTATGCGGCGATAACCGCTTCGGTGACCGCGGAACGGAAACCGCCTTTTTCAAGGGCACGCACGCCTTGAATCGTTGTTCCGCCGGGGGAACAGACTTCGTCCTTGAGCTGTCCCGGATGCTTTTTGCTTTCAAGAATCAGTTTTGCGGAACCGAGAACCATTTGCGCCGCAAATTCAACCGCCTGTGCTCTCGGAAGTCCGCAGGCAACCCCGCCGTCTGCCAACGCCTCAACAAAAAGGTCAACGAATGCCGGTCCGCATCCGGCAACGGAAGCGCCCGCATCCATGAGTTTTTCCGGAAGAAGCGAAAATCTTCCCGCCTCCTTCATTGAACCGAGGAAGAAAGAAACTTCCTCTTCGGAAACTTCGCCGTTCGGCGCATAGAGGATCATTCCTTCGCCGATTGCGGCGGGAGTGTTCGGCATAATGCGGATAACCGGATAATTTCCGCCGGCGTTTTCACAGATCCTTTCGCAGGTGAATGCCGCGAGCATAGAAACAAGAACAAAACGGTCGGTTCTTTTTTTGAGCACCGGAATAATTTCCTCCATTGTATCTTTGAGCATCTGGGGTTTTACTCCAAGGAAAATATAGTCCGCTTCCGCGGCGACAGTAACGTTGCCGCAAACTTTTCCGCCGGTCTTTTCCGCAAGAGCATCAGCTTTTTCGCAGATTTTGTCCGAAAGCAGAAGTTCGTTTTTGCTGTTCGATTTTGCGGCGGCAAGAATCAAAGCGCCGCCCATATTTCCGGTTCCGATGAACCCGAGTTTTTTCAAAAAAATCGCCTCCCGTGGAATTATGTTTTTATTATAAACCTTTGCGCCAAACCTTGCAATATAGCTTTTTTTGATATATAGTTTAATTATAGATAAATTCAAAAATCAGGGAGGATAAAAATTATGAAAACACCCGGCCTTATCGATCTCCATCTCCATCTTGACGGTTCCCTTTCCGTAAAATCCGTAAAAGAACTTGCGGCAATGCAGAATATCGAAATTCCCGAAAACGAAGAGGAACTTCTCAGACAGCTCCGAGTCAACGACGATTGCAAGGACCTTACCGAATATCTTGAAAAATTCGCTTTCCCGGGAAAACTCCTCCAGACAAAAGAAGCAATCGCTCTTTCCGTTTATAACCTTCAGGAAGAACTCAAGGAACAGGGACTTATCCATGCGGAAATCCGCTTTGCTCCCCAGCTTCATACCCATAAAGGTCTTTCCCAGACCGAAGTTGTCGAAGCGGCAATCGAAGGACTTAACAGAAGCGATTTTTCCGCCGGACTTATCCTTTGCTGCATGCGCGGAACCGATAACCACGAAGAAAATATCGAAACAGTAAAAGTTGCAAAAGAATTCCTCGGAAAAGGCGTTGTTTCCGTTGATATTGCCGGCGCGGAAGCGCTTTTCCCCACCGAAAATTTCGGCGACCTTTTTGAACTTGCAAAAGAACTCGAAATTCCCTATACAATCCATGCCGGCGAAGCCGACGGTCCCAAAAGCGTATGGAAAGCTCTTGAATACGGAACAAAACGCCTCGGCCACGGCGTCCGTTCCCTCGAAGACCCCGCTCTTATCGAAAAAATTGTCGCAGAAGGAATCACCCTTGAAGTCTGCCCCACCAGCAACCTTCACACCTGCATGTTCCCCTCTATCGAGGAATATCCCCTTCGCAAACTTATGGAAGCAGGCGTTAAAGTCACCATCAACACCGACAATATGACCGTTTCCAACATAAGTCTTGCAAAAGAATTCAGAAAACTCATCGCCGCTTTTGATCTTACCGACGAGGAGATCAAAGGCTTTGCAAGAAACTCCGTCGCGGCCTGCTTTGCCGACGAAGAAACGAAAAAAGTTCTTCTTGAAAAGATTGAAAAGGCGGAATAATATCTCGGAGGATTTATGAAAAGGGTAAGAATAACGGCTTTACGCAGAACAATTTATCCGGATCTGATTGAAAAATATGAAAACCCGATGGAGCATGCCTGCGACGTTAAGGAAGGGCAGGTCTGGATCGCCGAAGGCTGGGAAAAACCGGAAGGCTTTTGCGACAGCGCATGGGAGAGCATTTCCGCTTTTGTGATGACTTTGGCTCACGGCGGCGAAAACTTCTATGACGGCTGGATGAAAAACCCGAAAACGGCGATGATAAGCTGCAACGACGGATTCCGGCCGGTGAGCTTTTATCTTGAAGCGTTGGATGAGGATTCGGAATAACGAGGCAAAAAATGAGGTTTTTTGAGGTGTATTATGGTTAAACTTGGTTCTTTGAAAGAAGTTAAAGATTTGAGAAGCGTATGGCCGCACGAGGCGCTTGATTTTACTCCTTGGCTTGCCGAAAACATCGATTTTCTCGGAGAAACTTTGGGTCTTGATATAGCGGTTGAGGAAACCGAATCTTCTGTCGGAAGTTTCAATGTTGATATTCTTGCTTTTGAAGTTGGTACCGACAGAAAAATAATAATAGAAAATCAGCTTGAAGATACAAACCATGACCACCTTGGAAAAATCATTACATATGCTTCAGGTAAAGACGCAGACATTATTATTTGGGTTGTTAAGCATGCAAGGGAAGAACACAAAGCTGCAATAGAATGGCTTAATAATCACACAGATGAAAAAATAGAGTTTTTCCTTTGCGAGATAAAGCTGTTCCGAATCGGTGAATCGCAGATTGCCCCCTCTTTTGTTATCGTTGAAAAGCCAAATGACTGGACGAAAGAAATTAAAAAAATCACTACAACAAATCCTACTCAACAGCAGAGATTGGAATATTGGCAAGCTTTCAATGATTATGCTTTTCAAAATGCTGAATTTGCAAAATGTTTCAACAAGAGAAAACCTTCAACAGACCATTGGATGAGTTTGTCAATAGGTTCTTCCGCTTGTCATATTGACATTTCCAGAATACAAAAAAGAAAAATGCTTGAAGTTGAGATATATATAAATGAGGACAAAGAACTTTTTCATTCACTGTATTCAAATAAGGCAGAAATAGAAGCCACCGCCGGATTAAAATTTGATTGGCGAGAACTTCCGGAAAGAAAAGCAAGCAGAATCATTATTGAAAGAAAAGCTGATTTAGATAATGAAAACGAATGGTTCCAACAATTTGAATGGATTATGAGTGTTTGTATGAAAATGAAGAATTCTTTTAAAAAATATATTTAATGGTGTGAACATGATTAAAATTCTTTTCGTCTGCCACGGCAACATCTGCCGCAGTCCCATGGCGGAATTTGTTATGAAAGACCTGCTCGAAAAAAACGGGCGCGAATATGAATTCGAAATTTCCTCCGCCGCAACAAGCACCGAGGAAATCCGGAACGGAATCGGAAATCCGGTTTATCCCCCGGCGAAAAAGCTCCTTGCAAAAAAGGGAATTGATTGCAGCGGAAAGCGCGCAAGGCAGATGACCCGCTCCGATTACGATTATTACGATTTGCTCATCGGAATGGATAATTGGAATATCCGCAATATGCTCCGCATAACCGGCGGCGACCCGGACGGAAAAATCAGAATGCTCCTCGATTTTACCGGAAGACCCGGCGAAGTTGCGGACCCTTGGTACAGCGGGGATTTTGAAACGACCTACCGGGACGTTCTCGAAGGCTGCGAAGGAATCCTTTTAAGCCTTCCCTCGGGGGAAGGTGGATTTTTCGGTTAAAAACCGAAAAAGACGGATGAGGGGAAAATGAAAAAAAAAGTCCTTGCGAATATATCCGCCACCACTTGAAAACGATGTGAATCCGTGCTATATTAAAACCATAAAACATGAAAAGGGTGAAAAGATGCGCAAATAATCCGTTTTTGATGTAAGAAAAACAACCGAAAAACCTTCGGCGCTTCCGCAATTTTGCGGCGGCTTTGTTCCTTATGGAAAAACGCAGATTATTTGCTTAAAAGGCCCTTTTTTATCCAAAAAAACGAGCTTTTGTTGGTCTACGTTCGCTTTGCCGAAGGCAGACCTTTTTTATTCCCGAAAAGGAGGGAATTTATGCTCCAGATTAAAAATCTTTCGATGAACCATACAAAAGATTCCCACGTTCTTTCCGAAAATCTTTCCTTTGTTATCAACGAAGGGGACAAAGCCGCAATTATCGGCGAGGAAGGAAACGGGAAATCGACCCTTTTAAAGCTTATCTATGACCCGGAACTTGTTGAGGATTATATTGAATATTCCGGCGAAATAATCCGCGGCGGCGCGGTTTTCGGCTATCTTGCCCAGGAAATTTCCGATTCCGAAAAGGAACTTTCCGTTGCGGAATTCTGCCGGAATTCCGAAGGTTTTTCCGAGCTTCTTCCTTATGAAATCCATGACATCGCTTCGCAGATAGGCATCGACCCGGAAATTTTTGAATCCGAAAGAAAGATGAAAACCCTTTCCGGCGGCGAAAAAGTAAAAGTCCGGATGGCGGCGGTAATGGCAAGGCGCCCGGATATTCTTCTTCTCGATGAACCTTCCAACGATATTGATATCGAAACTCTCGAATGGCTGGAAAATTTCATCAATTACTGCGGACTTTCGGTTCTTTTCATAAGCCATGACGAAACCCTTCTTGAACGCACCGCGGATATGATAATCCATATGGAACAGCTCCGCAGAAAAACAAGGGCAAGATGCACCGTTTCAAAAACCGATTATAAAACTTACGTTTCCGAGCGTCTTTCCGGTTTTGAAAAACAGGAACAGCTTGCAAGAAGCGAAAAGCGGGATTTCGACAAAAAGATGGACCGTTACCGCCAGATTTACCAGAAAGTTGACCATCAACAGGAAAACATTTCCCGCGGCGACCCGCACGGCGGCGCACTTTTAAAGAAAAAGATGCATTCCGTAAAATCCATGGGACGCCGCTTTGAAAAAGAAAAAGAAAACCTTACCCAAATGCCCGAAAGCGAAGACGCAATTTTCCTCCGCTTCGGCGAAGAAGCAAAAATTCCGAATGGAAAAAGGGTGGTTTCTTTTGAAATTCCGGAACTTTATGCGGGCGAAAAACGCCTTTGCGGTGAAATAAAGCTTGAGGTTTCCGGCGGTGAAAAAATCTGCATAATCGGAAAAAACGGTGCCGGAAAAACAACCCTTCTCCGGAAAATCGCCGAAGAACTCCTTTCCCGAAAAGACGTTAAGGCGGCATATATGCCCCAGAATTATGAGGAAGGATTCGATCTTTCAAAAGACCCCATCGAACTTCTTGCAAAAGGCGGAACAAAGGAAGAACGCACCAGGATCCGCACCTATCTCGGAAGCATCAAATTCACCGCGGACGAAATGAGCCACCCCGCAAAGGAACTTTCCGGCGGGCAGAAGGCGAAGCTTTTTTTCGCGAAAATGGCTCTTGGGGATTACAACGTACTTATTCTTGACGAGCCGACCCGGAATCTTTCGCCCCTTTCGAACCCGATGATAAGGGACGTTCTTAAAAACTTCGGCGGGGTTATAATAAGCGTTTCCCACGACAGAAAATATATCTCCGAAGTTTGCGAAAAAGTTCTTGAACTTTCCGAAAGCGGACTGAAAAAAGTTGAAAATTGAAAGTGCAGGGCGGGGGCTTGCTCCCGCCGCAAAAAAGATTCCCGGAGGGCATTAGCGCCCCTTGTTAAAGGAGACTCCCCTGTTAGGGGAGATGTCTGCGAAGCAGACAGAGGGGTTGCCGTTTGCGGCTGAGCAAATAGGGCCACGAAGTGGCGAGGGGATTCTTTTCAATGTAAAGCTGGAAAGTTAATTAGAACTCCGTAGGGGCGACCCTTGCGGTCGCCCGCAAAAAACCGGAGGTCAGCCTTCCCTTGGGAAAAGGTGGATTTTCTGCAACTTGTTGCTGAAAAGACGGATGAGGTGTCAACCCCGTCTGTTTTCCGAAAATTTTGATTTAAAGGAGCCGATTAAATGAATAAATTTGCCGTTTTAATTTATCCCGATTTTTCTTTGCAGGAAATAACTTGCCTGACCTCGGCACTTTCGGTATGGTTCGGAGAAAAAATCGATTTTATCGCAAGCGAAAAGAAAGAATATAAAAGCGAGGAAGGCTTTGAAATTTTCCCCGGAAAGACTGTTAAAGAAGCAAAAATCACCGATTATGACTGCGTGATTCTTCCGGGAACAATAAATCCTCTTCCTGCGCTTTATGATGAAAAACTGATTGATTTCATCATAAGCGGAAAGGGAACGGACGTTGTTTTTGCGGCAATTTCCTCTTCGCCGCTGCTTCTTGCAAAATCCGGAATTCTTGAAAACAAAAAATTCACCGCCGGATTTTTCATGCAAATGGCGGAAGTCTTTCCTTTTGTTGAAAAGGAAAATTTCATCCATAAAGGAATCGTTTGCGACGGGAATATCATAACCGGAATCGGAATGTTTTTCCGGGAATTTGCAAAAGAAGTTCTTCTTCGCTTCGGATACGATGTTGGAGAAAATTTTATGCTTGATAAACCGGCGGATTTTTCCGAAGATGAGCTTACTTTTTATTGGTCGGAAGAAAATTATTCCGAATTTCTGGAAGAATTGAAAGAATATGAAAAATAAAACCCCGTCCGATTAAAAACCGCACATTGTTTCAATAACCTCTCTGCGTTTTGTTTTTTCAGGTGGAACGGATTGCCACGCCTTCTGCGAAGGCTCGCAATGACAGACCAATGTCATTCTGAGCGAAGCGAAGAATCCGTTCTCTTTTAAAAGGATTCCCGGAGGGATTCCTATTTAAAATACCGGTAAATTATAAAAGAATCCCCCAGTCTTTTTTAACCGCAGGCGGTTAAAAAATCCAGTACCCTTTGACAAGGGGGACTTTTTGAGAACAGTTCTTCCGTCTTTTCCCGGACGGGAATTTCGATTTGCGTTGACGGTTTGAAGAAATATTGGTATAATTTATACAGATTTATTTTTGGCGGAAAGGGCTTTTTTCGATGGAACACAAATGTAAATGCAAAAACGGCGGAAAGGGACATAATTTCATTCCGGACCGGATCACCGTTACCGGCGAGGGCGGAAAGGAAATTTCGAACCGCGACCTTGTCTGTCACCATTGCGTATATAAAAAGCGCGGGGATACTTCTTCGTGCCTGCGTTTTGATATAAAACCGAAAGAAGTTCTTGCCGGCGGAAAATGCGAAGCATTCCTGAGCGGCGATCTTGGCGGAAAAAGCCAGGGCTGCGGAAACGATTGCAGCGGCTGCGGAGATTGCGGCGACTGCAAAAACAACTGCGGCTCCTGCGGATGTGAACATTGATTTTTACTTTTCTGAAAGAGGTGACATAAATGCCCATTAACATCATCTATCGCGAAGCTGAACCTTCCGATGCCGGAAAATTCCTTGAATACTGCAAAAGGGTCGGTGCGGAAAGCAACAACCTCACCTTCGGCGCGGAAGGAATTCCTTTCACAATTTCCCAGGAAGCGGATTTCATCCGAAAATTTGCCGGAAACCCGGATTCCGTAATGCTTGTTGCCTTTGATGAAGGCGAACTTGTCGGAACCGGCGCGGTTTCGGTTGTTTCCGGAAAACCGCGTTTTTCCCACAGAAGGGATATTGCCATTTCCGTAAGAAAAGATTATTGGGGAAAAGGAATCGGTTCCGGACTTATGAATCTCCTTTTGGATTTCTGCAAAAAATCCGGGGCGGAATCCGTTGAACTGGAAGTCCGTTCCGACAACGAAAGAGCCATTTCCCTTTATAAAAAATTCGGTTTTGAAAAAATCGGAACAAACGAAAGATATTTCAAAATCGACGAAGAATTCTTTTCCGCCGATTATATGAATCTTTATCTGTGATGAAAATTTTCGGTTTTGATTTCAGCAAACTTTCCTATTCAAAGGAAGAAAACTTAAAACACAACAGGCGCGTTATGAAGACCCTTGAGCGGAGCATAAAAAACGGTTTTTCGCCGGACGGTTTTATTGAAAACCAAAACCGCCTTGCCTGCATCAGATATTCCGCAAGAAATTTTGCCTATTGCGGCTGCGGCTGCATAGCCTATTGGAATATCCTTTTTTCAAGGGGCAGAATAATCGGAATCCCGCGGCTTGCTTCGGAAATGGAACGGGGATGCGTTTTTCGCGGAGTTTTCGGAACAAACGCATATTTTATGAAGCGCTTTATGGAAAAGAAGGGCGAAAAAATCGAAGTTTCCCTTTCCCCGGAAGAAATTCTTCAAAACGGAGCAAAAGAAGCGATTGTAATGTATTATAAAAAGCCGAGAATTGCCCATTACGTTGCTTTCACCTCCGCCGGAAAAGACGAAAACGGAAAAAATCTTTACCGTTTTTACAACGTCGGCGGAAAAATCATGCGGAAATTCGGCGAGGGAAACCCGGTTATTATGACGCTTGAGGATTTTATTGAGCAAACCGCATATAATTTTTCGATATATTTTAAACTTAACTAAAAAAATCCCGCAGTTCTGCGGGATTTTTTTGTTTAAAGCCGGAAGTTAATCAGAACTCCGTGGGGTAGCCTCACTTGTTAAAGGGAGGCGGCATTTCCGTATGAAATGACGGAGGGATTCCTCCTCAAAATACCGGTAAATTATAAAAGAATCCCCCAGTCTTTTTTAACTGCAGGCGGTTAAAAAATCCGGCCCCCTTTAGGCAAGGGGGCCTTTTTTGAATCCACTTCCCCTGATAGGGGAGGCAGAAAAAAAGCTCCTGCATTATAAATGCGGGAGCTTTTATTGCGCGAATATATCGTCAAAACCGACTTTTAAAATTTCTTTCAACAAAATAATTTCATCGGGATAAATATGCCTTTGTCCGACTTCAATTTTTGCGACGGCGCTTCTTGTGATATCGCATCCGCGAACCTGAAGCTGTGCGGCAAGTTCTTCCTGCGTAAGCTTTGCTTTTTCGCGCAGATTGCGGATGTTTTTGCCTATCCTTTTTTCAACATCAATATTCATACAACACACCTTTTGCACTTATTTAAGAACAAAATCCTTGACATTATTATATGAAGATGTTATTGTTGTTTTGCACCTATATAAGTGCAAATAAAATATTTTTACAGGTGCTGATGTGGATAAACACAAGGAAAATAATTTTCTTATAGAAGCTATTGAAGAATTATATGCAGATATCGGGAAAATTTCAGGATACACAAAAGAGGAAGCGGACGCTCTTTGCTTATATATCCTGATGACGCAGGAAATTTTTGACAAATGCTTAAAAACCGCGGCTGAAACCCGGGATTTTGAAACGGAAGATTATCTTTATAAAACCTTTCCGGATTTTTTAAAAACAGAGAACAGCGGATAATATCCGCCCCTACATTGATTTAATAAACCTTTCTGCGTTTTGTTTTTTCAGGGGAAACGGATTGCCACGCCTTCTGCGAAGGCTCGCAATGACAGACCAATGTCATTCTGAGCAAAGCGAAGAATCCGTTCTCTTTAAAAGGATTCCCGGAGGGCAATAGCCTCCCTTGTTAAAGGGAGCCTTTTTGAATCCACCTCCCTGATAGGGAAGGCAGAAAGCGGGCGGAAAATATGCCGCGAAATAAAAAATAAGAAATTTTTTCTTTTTCAATGCAACAAAACCGGCGAAAAAACGCACTTAATATATGTAAGAATTTTTTTGCAAAACGGGGGTGCCGTAATTGAAAAAGTTTATTGTTTTTGCCGCTGTGTTTATCCTTCTTTTTGCCGGATGTTCGCAAAAGCCGGAGGAAATTGTTCCGGAAAATCCCGAACCGGAAGTTTCCGGATCCCTTTCGGAAAAGGAACAGCCTGAGGAAACCCCGACCGAAGTTCCGGAAACGGATTACGTTTGGGAAAACTTCATTGAAGAAATGGCGAAGCACGGCTATAAAAGGGAGGAAATCGAATCTCTTGCGGATTACGGTTTTACAATGGAAGAAATAACCGCAATGAACTGGGCGGACGTTGTCCGGGGGCTCGGGATGGTTCAGTACGGTTTTGAGAGGGAAGAAGTTGAATCCGCCCTTGAAATTCTTGAAAGCGGAGCGGCAAAAGATGACGAAACCTTTGTTTTAAGCGGCGACAGCACAACCCGTTTTGAACTTATCGAAGAATTTGCCGCAAAGGTAAAAAGAAACGAAAGCGCCTTTGTTCACGGAACAATGGCGGGAAATACGCTTTATTTTTATTTTGAACTTTCCTTCGAACCCGGCGGCGCAATAAAATACCGCGAGATTTCGGAATTCCGCGTTTTTAAAACGGAATTCACCGAAATTTACGATAACGAAGCTTTTATCAGCTTTGTCAACGAAGAAGGAAAAAATTTTTCTCTCCCGAAAATCGAACTTTGGGCGGGGGAACAGCTTAAATATTCCGCAAACATGGACGTTCCCGGAATGCCCGTAACTCTTGATTCGGCAAAGAAAGAGGCAAGAAAAATCATGCTTTCCGCAAACGGTTACGCAAGGTTCCCCGGAAACGAAGGCAAGAAATTTTTCTATTCAAACTGCGCGGTTCTTGCGGACGATTATTCCGAATATGCGGACATATATTTTGAAAATCTGGAGCCGAAATGCGAAGGTATTTTCGATATTGCGGGAAAACCTTATTACCTTATTTATTTTTATGACGGCGAAAGTTTTGTCGGCGAAGGATATTATATCTGCGCGGAAGGAAGCAACGTTGCCTTCGGCGTGAGCATGGTTGACGGAAGGCTTTTGCCTGTTGAATATTTCCCGAAGGCGAAAACTTCTGTCGGAACCGGCAAATAAACCGCATGAGCACGGCAAAAAGCAAAATGAGCACGGAGATTTTTTATCCCGTGCTCAATTTTTATATTTTCCATTCGGAAGAATTTAAAAAAATTTTATTTTCCGCGCAACCGAAACGCGGTATAATCTGTCTTAGCGGATGAAAGGTCCTTTCGAAAAAACAAAAAAAGGAGGGAAACGGAATTTTGGAAGAAGAAAGAATAACTGCTTTGCTTTTTGAACGCAGCGAGGAAGCGCTTTCCGCTCTTTCGGAAAAATACGGAAGAATCTGTGAAAACGTTGCAAAAAACATCCTTAAAAACAACGAGGAAGCAGAAGAAACCGTAAGTTCGGCGCTTCTTGCCGTTTGGAATTCCGTTCCGCCAAAAAGACCGGAACATATCGGAGCTTATTTCATAAAAACCGCAAGAAATCTTGCTCTTAACAGGCTTGAATTTCTTTCGGCGGAAAAACGCGGAAGCGGAAACGCCGAAGTTGCTCTTTCGGAACTGGAAGAATGTATTCCTTCCGGAACGTCGGTTGAACAGAAAATTGACGAAAGCGTTTTTAAAACCGCCGTTGAGGATTTTCTTCGGAACCAGCCGAAAGAAAAACGGAATATATTCATTCTCCGTTATTGGTATATGTATTCCGTATCCGAAATTTCGGAAAAATACGGAATCGGCGAAAGCAAGGTAAAATCCGTTCTTTTCCGGATGAGGAACGAACTCCGAAAAAAACTAAAAAAGGAGGATTTTATATGACAAAAAACGCTCTTGAAATGATAAACGACATTGATGACGAAATGCTTCTTTCCGCACTTGAAAAACCCGCGGAAAAGAAAACCGTTTTAAGATTCGGAAAACTCCGCTGGACAGCGGTTGCCGCCGTAATCGCGCTTTTGGTTTCCGTTCCGGTTGTTGCGGAAGTTTTCGGATTCAGCGTTGCTTTCCATGAAAACGATAAAAAGCTTGAAGTGAGCACAAACGCGGTTTTTGCCGCCGAAGAATTTTCCGAAGAGGTAAGAGCTGTAAAAGGTCAGGAATATTTTGTTATGCAGAATATGGAGGAAGCCGAAAATTTCATCGGAATCAACATGCCCGACAACGCGGTTCTTGATAAAGCGTATCCTTACTACGTTCAGATGGACTTTTTCTCCGAAGGAAATCCGCAGAGAGTTCACTGTAACGTCTTCGTCGGTGAAAATGAAGGAAATCTTCTTACCGCAACCGCAGAAGCATGGTATGTTTTTGAGGACTATGAAACCAACGGATTCGGACCGGACGACGTTACTGTATCTGTAAAATACAAAGCAGTCTGTGACCGGAATCCCTCTTCCGGAACTGCCGGATACGGCTTCAATCTTGACAATATTACCCCCGAAATCGAAAAATATATAACTCCCTCCGGAAGGGAATGTGAAATTGCGCTGTACGAGGGTTACGGATTCGACGCAAAAGGCGTTGCCGTTGTTGACAGGATCCTTGTTATTGTTGAAGTTTCCGGAAGCGAAAAAGAAGCGGTTTTTGAAACCGTTAAAGCGATTCTTGACGCATACAATTAAAAAATTCTCTTGTGCCGAAACCGACCTATGGTTACTATCATGGGTCGGTTTTTTTGTGTTATACGGAGCCATCGGCGTGACTGGGAGGGTGTTTTCCCTCTAAACCCCTGCGGGGCGCCTCTCCCGGAGGGAGAGGCAGGATATGATATATACAAAAACAGTCCCGACAGACGAGATGCCGGGACTGCAACTGTTTTATGGCTACCCGCTTTTACGGGCGCTTTTTTTATATTCTGCCGAAGCGGGTTGTTATTTCGAGGATATATTTTCCGAGTTTTTCGGAAGCGAAACCGGGTTTTGCGCGCCAGGTCCAGTTTTTATCCGAAAGGGTTCCCGGAAGATTCATTCTTGCCTCTTCGCCCAGTTCAAGGTAATCCTGCATCAGAATTACGCAAAGGCGGCTGTTTGAAGCCATACAGCCGCGGATAAGACCTTTTGCAAGACCTTCCTCTTCGGTGAGCCCGAGATATTTTTTTCCTTCCTCAAGGTCTCTTTCCGCAACGTCGGACAGCCATTGCACAAGGGTCGGGTTATCGTGAGTTCCGGAATAAACGACGGAATTTTCCGGATATGTATGGGGAAGATAGTTTCCCGCTTCGCGGGAATCGAAGGCGAACTGCATTATCTTCATTCCAGGATAGCCGGAATCTTCCTGGAGTTTTCTTACTTCCGGAGTTACAAAGCCGAGATCTTCGGCGATAAAATCCACGTCCGGAATTGATTTTACTGCGTTAATGAAATCCATTCCCGGACCTTTTTCCCAACGTCCGTTCATTGCGGTTTTTTCGCCGGCGGGAATTGACCAATAGCTTTCAAATCCGCGGAAATGGTCGATGCGGATTATATCATACATATGTTTTGCGGCGCCGAGGCGGCGTTTCCACCAGGCAAAACCGTTTTTCTTCATCTTATCCCAATCATAGATCGGGTTTCCCCAAAGCTGACCGTCTGCGCTGAAGGAATCCGGCGGGCAGCCCGCAACTCTTTTCGGATTGAGATTTTCGTCAAGAAGAAATTCGCCCGGTTCCGCCCAGACGTCAGCGGAATCAAGGGGAACATAAATCGGAATATCGCCGACGATTTTTATTCCGTTTTCGTTCGCGTATCCCCGGAGTTTTTCCCATTGGGAGAAAAATTCAAACTGGAGAAAATATTTGAACGCAATATCTTCTTTTAATTCTTCGCGTTTTTCCCCGAGGGATTTTTCATCCCGAAGGCGGAGTTCTTCCGGCCATTCGGTCCAGGGTTTTCCCCCGAAGGAATCCTTTATTGCGGTGAAAAGCGCATATTCCGAAAGCCAGCCTTCGTTTTCGGAAACGAATTTATTGTATTTTTCGTCCGGAACAAAGCGGTTGAAGGCAAGGCGGAGCACTTTTGTTCTGTTTTCATAAAGCACGCCGAAATCGACTTTTTCCTCATTGTTTCCCCAGAAAAAAGATTCGGTCTCCTTTTTTTCAAGAAGACCGTTATCCATCAAGGTTTCCAGATCGATGAGATAGTGGTTTCCGGCAAAGGCAGAGCAGGATTGGTAAGGTGAATCTCCGTAACCGGTTGGCGAAAGGGGCAGGATCTGCCAGACTTTCTGGCCGGCTTTTTTAAGGAAATCCACAAATTCATAGGCATTTTTTCCCATTGTTCCGATTCCGAAGGGACCGGGAAGAGAGGAAATATGCATCAAGATTCCGCTTTCTCTCATTTTGGAAAAGCTCCTTATATTGAATTTATTTTTTATTCTTCGGCTTGGATTTTTGCTGTGCTTTCCCTTTGGTGAACGGCAAAGGGAATCATTTCGTGTTTTGTGCTTCCGTTTTTTTCGATGCAGTCCAAAAGGATTTCGACGCTTCTTTTTGCCATTTTTCTTACGGACTGTTCAACGGTGCTGAGTTTCGGAACAAGGAAGGAACCGAGAACAAGACCGTCGAAGCCGAAAACCGAAACGTCTTCCGGAACTCTTAATCCGTTATCTTTAAGGGCGCGTATTGCGCCGATTGCCATAACGTCCGCAACGGCAAAAATCGCAGTGAAATTCCGCTTGTTTTTAAGAAGGCGGCAGGTTGCGTCATAACCGTCCTGATAGGAAAAGCGGACGCCGCAATAATCCGTTTTTTCCTCAAAAACAATACCGTGCTCTTTGCAGGATTCGAGGCAGCCTTCGTAACGAAGGCGTCCGGTATCGGAATTTTCCTTATCGCCGCCGACAACGGCAATTCTTCTGTGACCCAAAGCTATAAGGGTATCCATTGCGGCTTTTGCGGCTTTCCGGTCGTCGGTTGAAACGCTTGAAAGATTTTCGAACGGAAGTTCCGAAGCATCGCTTGATACAAGGACGCAGGGAATTTCGATTTTATCAAAATCGGAAAGAAAATGTCCGGTGTTTCCGCCAAGGACAAGGATTCCCTGGGGTTTTTTCTCCCTGCAAAGGCGTACCGCCCGAAGAACCTCGTTGTCGTCTTCGTCGATATAATCCACCAGAAGGGGATATTCCGTTTTTGCGATTTCGCTTTGGATATATTCCACAAGGGAACCGAACATTTCGTTGGAGGTGCCTTTTACTACAACAATAATCGAATCGGAACGCTGCTGTTTAAGGTTTTTTGCGTTGTCGTTGACTTCAAAACCGCTTTCTTCGATTGCCCGAAGAATTTTTGCCCTTGCCTTGCGGCTTACGTTCGGGCGGTTATTGAGAACCCTTGAAACGGTCGCAACGCCGTAACCGGTGAGTTCCGCAAGATCCTTTATTGTCATTTTTCCGGCACCCCCTTTCGATTGTTTTTTTGGTTAAAAGTTATCAGCCTTTTACTGCGCCGGCAGCAACACCTTTAATGATGTGTTTCTGGCAGGTGAGATAGAAGATGATTACGGGGACGATGCTCAGGAGGATAAGCGCCATTGTTGCGCCGAGGTCAACGGTTCCGTAGCTTCCTTTGAGGTACTGGATATGGATCGGGATGGTTCTGTATTCGGTTCTGTCGAGAACGAGATAGGGAAGAAGATAGTCGTTCCAGATCCACATGATTTCGAGGATCGCAACGGAAATTATGGTGGGTTTCATCATCGGGAGAACAACGCTGAAATAGGTGCGGAAGGGGTTGCAGCCGTCGATTGCCGCGGCTTCTTCGATATCAAGCGGAATTCCTTTGATAAAACCGACGAACATGAATACCGCAAGACCCGCTCCGAAACCGAGATAGATTACAGGAATTGTCCAGGGGGTGTTGAGTTTTAAGGTATCTGCGGTTTTGGAAAGGGTGAACATTACCATCTGGAAAGGAACTACCATGGAGAATACGCAGGCATAATATACGATTCTGCAAACGAGGGAATCAACACGGGAGATATACCATGCGGCCATGGAAGTGAAGAGAAGGATAAGTGCCGTTCCGAGAAGGGTGATTACGATTGAATAGAGGACGGATTTTGCGAAAGGATATCCGCCGAAGGTCATACCGGTTATGAAGTTGTCAAATTCCGCAAAGCTTTCGGCTGTGGGAAGCTTGAAAGTTTCGGTTTTTACGAAGGTGTTCTTCTTGAAGGAGTTTACAACTACCATTGCAACGGGGAAAACATAGAAAATTGAAAGAAGAACAAAAAGAACTGTTGTAAGATTTTTTCCTAATTTTTCTTTCTGGAAAGCGCCTTTCATTACTGCTGTACCTCCTTTTTACGGGTTGCGGAAAGCTGGGCGATTGCCAGGGTTGCAACAAGAATAAAGAACAGAACCGCTTTTGCCTGGGCAACGCCGCGGGATGCTGTATTCTGTCCGTAGAAAGTGTTGTAAATGTTGAGTGCAAGCATTTCGGTTGTGCGGACCGCGGAACCGTCCGGATTGATTTCGAAGGGATAACCGCCGGTGAGGGCAAGGTTCTGGTCGAAGAGCTTGAATCCGTTGGTGAGGGAAAGGAAGGTGCAGATTGTGATGGAGGGCATTACGTTCGGGATGGTGACTTTGAAAAGAGTCTGCCAACCGTTTGCGCCGTCGATTTTTGCAGCTTCAAGCATATCTTCCGGAACAGCCTGAAGACCCGCTATGTAGATGATCATCATATAACCGATCTGCTGCCAGCAGGTGAGGATTATAAGTCCCCAGAATCCCCAGCTTTTATCCATGAGAATGGAAGTCTGGTAATAACCGAGGAAGCCGTCAAAAATCATGCTCCAGATATAACCGAGAACGATACCGCCGATGAGGTTCGGCATGAAGAAAACGGTTCTGAAAATATTTGCGCCTCTTATTTTCTGGGTGAGAGCATAGGCAACCGCAAACGCAAACACGTTAATAAGAACAAGGGATACAACCGCAAAAAGGGCGGTGAATCCGAAGGAATACATAAAGCTCTGGTCTGCAAGGGCTTTTTCATAGTTGGAGATTCCGACCCATTCCCAGTTGCTTGTGGTCTTGAACTTGCAGAAAGAAAGGAAAAGACCATGGAAGAAGGGCCATACAAATCCGATTAAGAATGCCGCGACGACCGGCATAAGGAAAAGAGGGGACCAGCGCTGGATCGGTCTGCGTATCATATCGCTGTTGACCGCGGCGCTGTCGTGACTGCGTTTCATAATTGCTTCAACTCCTGCCAATTGAATTATAAAAAAGATTCACCGAAAAAGCTTCGCGCGGCCTTTTCGATGATATATTAAAAAAACGGAGCGAGCTTTATGGCTCGCTCCGTTTTGTCAAAGCGAAACTGCTTTGTTTGTTTTTTAAGAATTCAGATATCAGCCGTTTGCAAGAGCATACTGAACTGCCCAACCGTCGATGAATGCGGTTACAACAGTTGCCCAGTTTGCATCGGTAGGATCTGCGTTGTATGCGTTGATTGCTGCAACAGCGGTTGCACGGTAATCGTCAACGTTGGGCTGATAGTTGGTTACCCAAGCGAAGTTATAGCAGCCGTCTGCAAGATATGCGTTAGCCTGTGCAAGGAATCTGTTGGTGGATTCTGCAGCAGATTTATAAGGCATTACGCCGAAGGTGGTAACAGCCATTTCGGAAGCTTCGGGATCGGTTACGAGCCATACGAGGAAGTCCATGGTTGCCTGGATGTCTTCTTCGGAAGCAGTTCCGTTGATTGCCCAGTAGTTTTCGGTACCGCAGTTAAGACCTGCTTTTTCTTCGCCTTCAATGCCGCTGTAATAAGGGATCATGTAAAGATCTTCAGCGTTCATGCCTTTGTCGAGAAGACCCTGGTATTCCCAGTTGCCGTTGCAGTAGAATGCTGCTTTGCCTTCTGCAAATTCAGCTGCTGCATCGAAACCGCCGTTTGCAAGTTCTTTACGATCGGTGGTGGAGTTTTCGAGCATGAGATCGAAGAGGTTGCGGAAGTTATCCATGTATGCGCCGGTAAGGGTTGCAGGACCGTATGCGCCGTTGCCCCATGCTTCGGGATCGTCACGGTATTCGTGAACATATTCGAGGTTGATGAGGTGGCCGGTGAATCTCCAAGAGGAAGAACCGTCCATACCTGCGGAAGTGAATGCGCTGAAACCAAGGGTATCTTTGTTTGCGGTGATGTCTTCAACAACAGCTTTGAGGGTTTCGAAGTTGGTGATTTCGGAAACGTCGTGGCCTGCTTCATTAAGAAGAGCGTTGTTTACGATGATGCCGTAGCATTCATAGCAGTAACCGATGGAAACAAGTTTGCCGTCTTCGTCATATACGTTGTATGCGTCGGTGGAAAGTTCTGCTTCGATTGCGGTGCCGGTAAGATCAAGGCAATATTCGCCCCAGGTGGGAACACCGTTGGGAGATACTACAAAGATGGTAGGAGCGTTGCTCTTATCCATTTCTGCGGTAAGGGTTTCGCTGTAGGTACCGGATGCTGCGGTTTCTACTTTTACTTCTACGCCGGTTTTGCTGGTGTAGAGTTCTGCGATTGCTTTGAGAGCTTCATCAGATTCGGGTTTGAAGTTGAGCCAATAAACGGAACCGGTTGCTGCGGTTTCGCCTTCGCCTTCGCCTTCGTTGCCGGGTTCATTGGGAGTTTCTTCCTGTCCGCATGCTGCGAAGGAGAGAACCATTGCGAGAGCCATGAGAATAGCAAAAAGCTTTTTCATTTAGTTTTCCTCCTAAATTATCTTTCGGGTTTTTCCCATTTTTTTGGAAACGATTTCATGCCGTTTCCACGGTTAATAATATACTCTTTTAATAAGGTATTTTCAACAGCTTTTTCAAAGTTCTATATTTCATATAATTGGAAGGTTTTTAATTTGTTGATTTTGCCCACAGGTTTTTAAGGATTTGTTGCATTTTTACTGATTTTCACGTATATTATCTGTTTTTGCATCATTAAAACTGCTTATTTTGCAATTTTCCCTTCATTTTCGTGCAAAGACTGTTGTTTTTGAGCAGAGGACAGAGGCGCGGATTTTTGCGTGAGCGGGGGATTTTTTAACCGCCTGCGGTTAAAAAAGGCTGGGGGATTCTTTTGTAATTTTCCGGTATTTTAAGGAAGAATCCCTCCGTCATTTCCTGCGGAAATGCCACCTCCCTTTAACAAGGGAGGCTATTGCCTTCCGGGAATTTTTGTTTTAGGTAATAATTCACAAAAATTCTGCGTAAAGTCTATGAAATGACACGGATTGAAATTTTTATTTTCCGGTGTTATCATTATAATAACTTATTGTATGCCGTTCTACTCCACCAAATAGGCTGCATACATAAAAGAAGGAGGATATGTCAAAACCGCCCGACTCGCGGTGCGGCAGTGTGGAGACCTGCCGTAATGTCTTGTTCCGCTTTGCCGGAAAAGGCGAGGGATTTCGCCCGGATGGGGATTTCCCGGAGTCGTATTTATGGCAACTGTAACACTTAAAGACGTCAGAAAAGTTTATCCGTTCAACGGTGATGACGCAAAAAAAATCAAAAAAGGCGAACCGCTTAAAACAAACCTTACCGTTCTTCCCGACGGTCTTCTTGCAGTTCACGATTTCAACCTTGACATCAAAGATAAGGAATTCATCGTTCTTGTCGGACCTTCCGGCTGCGGAAAATCCACAACCCTTCGTATGATTGCAGGTCTTGAAGAAATTTCCGGCGGCGATCTTCTTATCGGTGACAAACGCATGAACGACGTTGCTCCGAAAGACCGCGATATCGCAATGGTCTTCCAGAACTATGCTCTTTATCCCCACATGACCGTTTATGAAAACCTTGCTTTTGCGCTTAAACTCCGCAAAACCCCGAAGGACGAAATCGACAGAAAAGTTAAGGAAGCCGCGGAAATCCTTGATATTACCCAATATCTCGGAAGAAAACCGAAGGCTCTTTCCGGCGGTCAGCGTCAGCGTGTTGCCATCGGCCGTGCAATCGTCCGCGATCCCCAGGTTATGCTTATGGACGAACCTCTTTCCAACCTTGACGCAAAACTCCGCAACCAGATGCGCGCGGAAATCATCAAACTCCGCCAGAAAATCAACACCACTTTTATCTATGTAACCCATGACCAGACCGAAGCAATGACTCTCGGCGACAGAATCGTTATCATGAGCGACGGTTTTATCCAGCAGGTCGGAACTCCCCAGGAAGTTTTCAATCATCCTTACAACCTTTTTGTTGCGGGATTCATCGGTTCTCCTCAAATGAACTTCTTCGACGCAAAACTTCTTAAAAAAGACGGAGTTTATTCCGTTGTTCTTGACGGACATGAAGTTGTTCTTTCCGAAGAAAAACAGAAAGCTCTTGCCGAAAACGGAGTTGAAGAACAGGATATCACCCTCGGCGTCCGTCCGGAACATATCGTTCTTTCCGATAACGGCGTTTCCGCAGGCATTGACGTTTCCGAAATGATGGGTTCTTCCGTACATCTTCACGTTACCGCCGTCGGTCAGGACGTTATCGTAATCGTCAACACCATGAATATGACCCCTTCCGAAGTTTCCGAACTCTGCGCAGGCAAAGAAGTTAAATTCGATTTTGGCGGAAACAACTGCCACGTTTTCAACAAGGAAACCGGCATTAACCTCGAAGCAAAATAATCTTTGCATAACAAAAAAGACCGCCCAACGGGCGGTTCTTTTTTTATTTTAAATTGTTTTTAAAAATTTTATGATTCCTTCTGTGAGCACCGCGATGTTGCGTTCGTCCATAATGGTGTCACGGGGTGTATGTATTCTGTCCATATAAAGTCCGAGTTTTGACTTCTTGAAAGCGGCAACGCCGATATTCTTCTTGAAATTCTTTTGGTCGGAAGGGTAATATACAAACTTCGATTTTTCGATGAGCACGTTTTTTTCCGTAACGTCAGCGAAGGCGGCTTTAATGTTCTCAAAATGTTCCGGGAAGGCTTTTTTATTAAGAATAAGCATCAGATAATCTCCGTCGGAAACGCAGTCAAAGTTGATGAGGAGTTTATCTTTCATAACCTTCTTATGTTCCTTTGCAAAGGTTGAAGAGCCGAAAAGCCCCTTTTCCTCGTTATCGAAGAAAACGAAGCAGCTTTGAGCACGTTCTTCCTCCGTCATGGCGTTCATAAGCTCGATAAGGGTTATGACACCGGAGGTGTTGTCGTTAACGGTGTGTTTGTTGGCGGGACCAAGTATCATAAGGAACAAAATTGCCCAGTAGGTGATTAGAGTGAACAGGGCTGTGGCGTTTGAATCATCGAAAAGATAGCCCGCAGCACCGCCAACAACGGAACCGATTATCAGCATCGGAATTACGAGCACAAAGGTATAGAGGACGGATACCAAAACACTTTTCGGCATTATGAAATTGGGTATCGGCATTACGGCGCAGGTATCGTAATGGGCGCCGAAAACCACCTTTGCGGTATCCGGATTTCCTATAACTATGTTGCGGCTGTAGCCGATGGCGTCCTCTTCCACCTTAATTTCCGGAAAATGAGCACGGAGATATTCGATGAAAGCGGTTTTTTGCTTCCTTGTTTTGCGAACCTGGTATTTTTCGAGGATCTCTTCTGAAATCGAGGTCATTTTATCATCTCTTTTCGTAAAAAACGGGCGGCCGCACAGGGCCGCCCCTACATTTGAAAATTAAAATTCAACTTCCTGGAGGCGGATAAGGGTTGCGATATAGATTTTGAGCGCTTCGAGCATGAATTCGACGGAAGCACCTTCGTCAACGCAATGAACCGCGCCGACCCATTCGGGCATGGGTCTTTCCGGATGCTCGGGTCCGAAGGAAACAGCGTTCGGGAAGTCGCGGGCATAGGTTCCGCCGCCCATGGTGTAAAGTTCGGCGTTTTCGCCGGTGATTTCGTTGTAGGTGTTGATGCAGGTCCGAATCTCCGCGGAGTCCGGTTCGATATAGAAAGGCTCCATTTCGGCAACGGTTTCGCAGACGCAGTGCTCACCGAATTTTTCGTTGATTGCCGCGGTGATCTGAGCACCGGAGGTATTGGTGGGATAGCGGCTGTCGAGGCTCTGGAAGAATTTTCCGTCCCTGATTCCGATGATTCCGCCGACTATTGTAAGGGGAGAGAACTTTTTGTCGTCCGCATCGACGCCGATTCCGGTTCCGTAGGGGCAGGAATGGAGAGCTTTGAGCACGGAGAGATATTCCGCTTCCGCTTCGGAGCAAAGGTTGTTGTCAAGGATATAATTTACAAGCACGCCAATGGCGTTTACGGTGCCTTCGGGCATGGATGCGTGTCCGGATTTGCCGGAAGCGCTTATTGTGATGAATCCGTCTTTTGCGGAAACTTCAATGTTTTCCGCCTTTTCCGGAAAGGCTCCGCTGCATTTGAGCACGGCGGTTGCTTTATCCGGAATTACGTTGAATGCCATTCCGCCTTCAATGCTCACGATTTTTTCCGGAGCGCATTTTGAATAAATCATGCCCTGGTAAATTCCCTTTTCGCCGTTGCAGACCGGGAAGTTTGAATCCGGGCTGAATGCAAAAGCCGGCGCGGGATAGTTTTTGAGATAGTACTGAACGTCGCCCATTCCGGTTTCCTCATTTGCGCCGAGAAGAGCGCGGACGGAATAGCAAAGAGGGATATTTTTTTCTTTAAGATATTTGAGGGCATAGAGGCAGACAACGCTTGGACCTTTGTCATCCATAACGCCGCGGCCGATTATATAACCGTCCTTTTCCCACATTTCGAAAGGAGATTTTGTCCAGCCTTCGCCCACGGGAACAACGTCCAGATGGGTTACGGTTGCGATATATTTTTCCTTGTTTTCGCCGGGAAGTTCGGCATAGCCGATATAGTTTTCGCAGTTTTTGGTTTCAAGACCCAGTTCGGAAGCAATTTTGAGACCCAGTTCAAGGGCTTTTTTCGGTTCTTTGCCGAAGGGGGCATCCTCCTCCGGTTCGCCTTCGATGCTTGGAACGGCAACAAGGCGGGCAATATCCCGGAGGATATTTTCTTTGTTTTCCTCGATGAAAAGGTCTATGTCTTTAAGGTTGATTTCCATTTTTATAAAATCTCCTTTCGGTTTTTTCCATAGTTAAAGTATAACCGTTTTTCGGTGAAGGTCAAGTGGGGGGAAAGAAAAATGCATAATGCAAAGTGTAAAATTAAGGGGCGGATTTTGTACGCCAGTTTTTTAGTAAGAAAGGCCCCCTTGTCAAAGGGGGCTGTCACGCATTTATGAACAGGTGCGTGACTGGGGGATTCTTTTCAGCCTCCCCTATTAGGGGAGGTGTCACCGTAGGTGACGGAAGGGTGGTTCTGCAAAACCAATGTAGGGGCGACCTACCCCAAGGGTACTTCCTCGCACTTCGTGCTCAGGGCGCTATGCGGTCGCCCGTTTTTTATTGGAATCATCTGTTTAATGTAGGGCGGGGGCATTTTCAGAAAATTTCAGATTTTGCTTTTATCAGTTCGATTATTTCTTTTTCGTTTTCGATTTCGGAAGAATAGGGATAGGTTTTCACGGTTTTTTCGAAAACCTCGAGGCATTTTTGCGCCATTGTGATGTTTTTGAGATAGAGAAGCTGGTAGGCATATGCAAGGCGGCGGCGGGAAACATAGTTTGCGGTTGCTTTTATGTATTTATCCAGTTCCCTTGTATAAAGGGCGTTTATTTCTTCCGGAGCCGCTCCGCGGAAAATCCGAAGGAAAAGAAGTTCGCAGGAAAGTTCGTTCCGATGAAGACCCAAAAGTCCCGGCGCATGGAGCATATAATTTGCAACCGTTTCCGCCTTTTCAAAATCGTGGATGTCGAAATAATAATTGTATTTCATAACGCCGACGGTGCAGACCATCGGATCGAAAAGATCTTCGCCGCTTGGAACAAAAAACCATTCCTCCGGCATATTTTTATAGCGTTCGCCTTTCGAAATAAGTCCGTTTACGTAAAGCTGGAGCCAGAAAGCCCGGAGAGCGGAAGGGTTTTTTCCGAGAACAAGGGCGTTGTTTCCGTCGTTGGAAATTCCGTTTACCCGAAGGGGGATTCCGTTAAGAAGGACGTTTCCGAAACCGACCGCGCAAAGAATTCCGGAAAAAAGCGCGGCGAAGCTTCCTTTTTCCGCAATAGCAAAGAGAAGAAAGAAAAGAACCGCGGAAAGGAAGTTGAAAATACAGCCGCCGAAATTATAGAGAGCTGTTGGAAGATCTTCCTTCCAGGGGGGCGGCATCATAAGGCATTGACCGCCGGTTCCGACGATATTATAGAGCTTTATCCGGAGTTTTCCGTCTTTTTTAATGAACATAAAGCTTCCGATACGGAAGGATATGAATTTATATCCGGTTAAAAGACCGAAAACAAGATGACCGAATTCATGGATAACCGATTGGATCAAGTATGCGGCGAGGATAAGAACCATGCAGAAAAACATCTGCAGAGCAAAATCCCCCGGCGTTCCGAAGAATTTTTCCGGATCCGATGAAAGAACCACGAAAATTCCGCAAAGTACGCCCACCGCAAGATAGAGAATGAACGCTATTGTATTACCGCTTTTTTTGTTTTTCAAAAAAAACGCCTCCTTTTATAAATACATTATATAATAAAGCGGAAGGGAAAATAAAGACGGAATGTAAATTTTGGGGATAAATATTTTGTTGACAGAGTGCTTTTTCGGTGATATAACCGTTTTATAAAAAGCTTTCCGGGAGGGATTTTTAAAAATGGCTATCGAAAAAGTAAGGGAATATTTCAGAAAATTCGGAATAGAGGACAAAATTCTTGAATTTGATGTTTCTTCCGCAACAGTTGAACTTGCGGCGGCGGCGCTTGGCTGTGAAGGAAAGCGAATTGCAAAAACCCTTTCGTTTACGGTCGGGGAAAAACCGATTTTGATCGTTGCCGCAGGCGACGCAAAAATCGCCAACCCCAAATATAAGGCAAAATTCGGCACAAAGGCCGTTATGCTTTCCTATGACGACGCGGAAAAACTTATCGGTCATGCTGTCGGCGGAGTTTGTCCCTTTGCGGTAAACGAAGGCGTTGCGGTATATCTCGACGAATCCCTTAAAAGATTCGAAACGGTTTTTCCCGCCTGCGGAAGCAGCAACAGCGCCATTGAACTTTCAATTCCGGAACTTGAAAAATATTCCGGATTTTCGGAATGGATCGACGTTTGCAAGGATTGGGAATAAATCCTGGGCAAAAAGACCGGGGATTCTTTTCAGCCTCCCCTATTAGGGGAGGTGTCACCGCAGGTGACGGAAGGGTGGTTCTGTTTTTTGCGGAACGCGTAGAGGTTTATTGAAACAATGTAGGGGCGGATATTATCCGCCCGTTTTTTATAAAAAAGGCCCCCTTGCCTAAATGTGGCTGTCACGCATTTATAAACAGGTGCGTGACTGGGGGATTCTGTATAGATTATCGGCTGGATTTAATTAAATAGGATTTACACCCTTTCGTCTTTTGCCTTCGACAAAATCCAGCTCCCTTTGCACAAGGGAGCCTGCCCTCCGGTTTTTTTGTTTGGAGATACGGATTCTTCGCTTCGCTCAGAATGACATTGGTCTGTCATTACGAGCCTTCGCAGAAGGCGTGACAATCCGTTCCCCATTAAAAAACATTTTGCATTAAAAAAGCACCCGCAAGGGTGCTTTTTTCAGACTATGTCGATTATTACAAGTTCCGGGCGGTTGAAAATCCGGGGAACGGGGTTTGATTCCTTTGCAAGACCGCGGCTTACTATCATTGCCGTTCCGTCTTTTTCATAAAAACCGCCGGCATATTTCGGGAAGATTCCTTCGCCGGGACAATAAAGCCCGTTGAGCAGACCGGGGATTCTCCATTGTCCGCCATGAGCATGACCGCAGAGAACAAGATCGAAACCGAGTTCGGTATAATGCTCAAAATTTTCCGGGCGGTGGATTAAAAGCACGTTGAAGGATTCTTCAAAATGATAATTTCCGGAAACTTCGCGGATATGTTCAAGCTGTTCGCTTAAATTTCCATAGGCGCTTGTATCGTCAAAACCGTAGATATCCGGTGTTCCGCTTGTCATGGAAACTGCCGCTTTTGTATGGGTTCCGTCAAGAACCCGGATTCCGCAGGAAGCGACGATTTCCTTATAATAATCAAGTTTTTCGTGCCTTACCTCATGGTTTCCGGAGATATAGTAACATTCGAATTCCGCGCCGAGAGCCTTCAGCGCGGTGACTGCATTTTCGTCCGGCATCTTTCTGCTGTCGAAGATATCCCCGCCGAAAAGAACCGCGTCCGGATTTTGAGCACGGACCGCTTTTATAAGGTCGCTCTGGTCGCTTCCGCCATAGGTGCAGGAATGCAGATCCGTTATCAAAGCTATGCGGAAAGGGGTTTCGCTCTTCGGATTTTCGATTTCGTAATGCACGGTTTTTAACCTTGAATCAATCGCGAGCACCACGAAAGCAAGGGAAAGAGCGATTATGAGCACCATTAGAAAAAATTTTTTGTTCATTGAAAAATCCTCTTGAGGTTGGTCGGCTTTATTCCTCCGGATCGCCGATATAGGTGAAGCGCTGATATGTTTTTCCGTCCCGCTCGACGGTTTCTTCCCACATTGAAGCGGGGCGGACCCAAAGACCGAATTCCCCATAGAGGGCGCGGTAAACAACCATTTCCTCAAGGGTTTCGCTGTGTTTTGCCGTTCCGATTACTTCATATTCGTTGCCTTTGAAATGGCGGTATTTTCCGGGTTTTATCATTTTGAAAACTCCTTTTTTAAATTATTTTAAAAGAATAAATCCCACTGTGTTTATTCCGAAATTCGCGAACATATGCACAAACCAGGAGGTATAAACCGAACCTGTTTTTTCGTTAAGGCGGTTAAAAACAATTCCGCCGGCAAAAAGCCCGAAAAGGGCAAGGGCAAAAACCGGAAGGCTGAACCAGCCGAGCATCATCGCGGTATGATAGAGAGAAAAAGCTCCGGCGCTGAAAATATATGCGAATTTTCTTCCGGAAAGATTTTTTGCGTTATGGAAAACGAAACCCCGGAAGAAAAATTCTTCAAGAAGGGAATTCGCAAAGGAAATATAGAGCGAAACGAAAAGAAAATTTTCTTTTGTGACGCCGGCGTTTTCCGAAAGGGAACCGGCAATTTTTGAAAAATCAATTATTCCCGAAAGGGCAAAATATCCGCCGGTTATGATAAGATAGATTCCCGCGCCGAGAAGAAGCGCCGTTTTTAAGCCGCTTTTGCTGAATCTGAGGAAGGAAGTTAAATCCGTTTCCTTGAAAAAGCGGGCAAAAAGAAGCGGAATTATCAGAAAAACCGCAATTTTAACGGCGGATTTTGCGGCATAGCCGGGCATTATCACGCCGTCGGTGAACGCCATTATTCCGCAGGCGAGGATTACTGCGGCGATGAAATATAAAAGCCGTTTTTTCAAAAAAGCGGTCACCTCTTTTTTAACAGGTATAATATTATTGGTAAATTCAAGAAGGAATCCCTCCGTCATTGCTTACACGATGCCACCTCCTTTTGACAAGGGAGGCTGCCCTCCGGGTTCTTGGTAATCCCTCATCCGTCACGCTTTATTCTTGGGGCGTGCCACCTTCCCCTCTGGGAAGGCTAAAACCAGACCGGAATCCTTTTTGCGGAATGCCGGGGACGATGTTTCCTATGGTTTTACAAATCATTGTGCACTATGCACTATG
Organism: Oscillospiraceae bacterium; assembly: GCA_015067315.1. Taxonomy (GTDB): domain Bacteria; phylum Bacillota; class Clostridia; order Oscillospirales; family Ruminococcaceae; genus UMGS1668. Next base: position 57,958 of record SVMR01000007.1, read on the forward strand.
CACTATGCATTATGCATTGATTATATCTCTTACGCATTTTCCCGCAAGGAGATATCCCGCAACAGGCGGGACAAAAGAGATGCTGCCCGGGGCGTGGCGTCCGTTTTCGGAATCGAGGGCGCATTTTTTGGCTTCCTCGGTGCTGAAAAGAACTTTTTGCTTTTCGATTCCGCGTTTTTTAAGTTCCTTTCGGATAACTTTTGCAAGACCGCAGCCGCAGCCGGCGGTTTCGGATATATCACCGATGCGGAGTTTTTCCGGATCGAGGCGGTTGCCCGTTCCAAGGCACATCAGAAGATTTATTCCGCGGTTTTTGCATTCCTCCGCGATATGGAGTTTTGCGGTTACGGTATCGATTGCGTCGATTATATAATCCGGGTTCCAGTCATAGAGAAAAGCGGAATTTTCCGGAAGATAGAATTCTTTTTTATAGGTTACGTCCGCATCCGGAGCGATTTTTTCAAAACGGATTTTTGCCGCTTCGATTTTATCCATTCCGACTGTTTCGTATGTTGCAAGAATCTGGCGGTTTATGTTGGTTTCATCAACGGAATCGCCGTCGATGAAAAGGAGATGACCGATTCCCGCTCGCAAAAGCGCTTCGGCGGCAGCTCCGCCGACTCCGCCGAGACCCATTACGGCAACCCTTGCGTTATTCAGTTTTTCAAGCGCTTCTTTTCCGAGGAAAAGTTCGGTTCTTTCAAGACGGGACATTTTCTTTGGTTCTCCTTTTGTTTTTTGTTGAAAGGGATTTCCTCCGGGAATCATTTTTGCGGAACGGTCAAGACCGTTCCCTACAATAAAGCGGCGGGTTTATAATTCAAAACCGTAGGGGCAGATATTATCCGCTGGTTTTAACTGGACAGAGTTACAATCCTTCACCCGACTTCGTCGGGAGCAAACTCTTGCGGTGACCAAAATATTCTGCGGCATTTGCCTTGAATATTTTGACCGCGGCGCCAAACCTTGCTCGCTTCATCGTCCACAGGACGCGCTTCGCAAGCTTTGCTCTTTACACAAGGGAGCCTGCCCTCCGGGTTAATTATAATCCCTCTTTCGTCACCTTCGGTGACACCTTCCCCTCTGGGAAGGCTTACAAAAATACCCCGCTTTGCCGAACAGTCCATCGTTGAAACCCGGTCATATGACAAGGGTGGGTAAAGTTCTCCCGGCAAATTCACGTTCCCCTGATCCAAAAGGCAGGGCCTACATTACAGTGCCGGAGCGGAACTCCCGTTTAACGATTGTTGGATTAAAAAAACGGACGATTCTCGCACAAAGCAGGGTGTTTTACTATATTATGTTTTTCGGCGGAAATTATGCTTCGTAATCTTCCTCGCCGAAATAAAGACCGTAAATTTCGTCATATTCATCTTCATCGACGATTTCTTCAAGATAATCGCAATCGCCGTCGATTACATATTCGAGAATTACCGGTTCTTCAAGTTCCCGTTCCTCTTCGGAAAGACCTTCGGGATAGAGCACGCAATATTTTTTTCCGTTGTGTTCAATTGCATCAACGAGTTCGAATTCAATATCCCTTCCGTTTTCGTCGGTCAGGGTAACGGTGTTGTATTCTTCAAAATCCTGCGGCATAAAAATCAGCTTTCCTGTTCGTTTTCGAACTCATAGAGTTCTTCGAGGCGGTCGATGAAAATTTCGGAAATTTCGTTGTATTCGTCGTCATCTTCGATGGGTTCGAGGAATTCTTCGCCGTCTTCTTCAACAACTTTGAGAATTACGAGTTCGCCGTCGTCGGAATCGACGTTTTCAGCGGTTTCGGTGGGGATAAGCGCAAAATATTCGTTGTTTTCGGTTACGAGGGAATCAACAATTTCGAATTCGGTTTCTTTTCCGTTTTCGTCAACAAGGGTTACAAAATCGTTGCCGTAATCTTCGTTTTCAGCGGGGTTGTTGTTCTGTTTGCTCATTTTAATTTCTCCGTTTCATGGGTGATTTTTACATTAATATATTATAATAATCCGGCGATAAAGTCAACGAGATTTTTGAGTTTATTTTTTGTTAATCCGAAATTTCAACGGAAATTATTTTTACCGGGGAAAGGGCGGAATATCCGCCGGTATAGCCGGATTTTTTGGCGGAAGCGATTTTTTCCGCAGTATCAAAACCGGAAATGATTTTTCCGAAAACGATTGTTTTTTCTTCATATTCCGGAATTCCGCCGAATTCTTCATAGAGGGCGGATTTTTCTTCCGGGAAGGTTTTTTCGGATATATAAGCTTTTGAAAAACCGGAAAGGGATTTGTTCATAACAATAAAAAAGCTTGGGGAAACGAAATCTTCTTCGAGGACGAAGGCAAGGGTTCCGTAAAGGCAGGCAAATTCCGTTTTTTCCGCGGAAAAATTTTCGGCAGGAACAGAAACCTGGATAAACATATTTTCCGCAAGGGTTTTGAATTCCGTTCCGTCAAAGGCGCCGCTTTTTGCAAGTTCAAGGAATTTTTTCCCGGCGGAGGATTCGGGAACGGAAATTTCCATTTCGCCCAGATCGGTTTTTATCACCGCTTTTGTTCCGTTTTCGGAAATCAGATATTCGCTTTTTTTCGTTTCAAAATCTTTTTCAATCGCCGGTTTTTCGGATTCCGGTCTTTTGGAACCGAAGAATCCGAAAGCCGCAAGAATTCCGAAAAGGGATATCAGCAGAACAAGGAATATTGTTGTTACGATTCCGAGGATTTTAATGTTTTTCAAAATTTTCGGTCTCCTTTCCGGTGAATTATATGGGTGAAAATTTAATCGGGCGGGGGCTGACCCTCCGGGTTCTTGGTAATCCCTCTTTCGTCTGCTTCGCAGACACCTTCCCCCAGGGGAAGGCTAATATAAAATTTCCGCGGTAAGGGCGTTTGAAAGAAGAAAACCTTTCGGGGTGAAGGAAATCCGGGTTCCGTTTATCCGGAGAAGACCGGAAGCTTCGAAAGGCTTTGCGTTTTCAAGAATTTCCCCGGCGGAAACTTCCGGGAATTTTTCCGCAAGTTCCGAAATATCGAGCCCTTCGGCAAGTCGAAGACGGAGCATTGCATATTCTTCCCAGCCGCCGCCGGAAGATTCCTCTTTTTCGTTTTCGTCAAAAGGTTTTTCGAGGAAATCCGCTATGCTCCGGTCAAAATAAAAACGGCGTCCTTCCATGAAAGAATGGGCGGAAGGTCCGATTCCGATATATTCGTCGTCCAGCCAATAGCGCAGGTTATGGAAGGAGCGTTTTCCGTCCTTCGCGAAATTTGAAATTTCGTACTGCTCAAAACCGCGCTTTTCAAGTTCCTCGCAGGCAAGGAGATAAAAATCCGCCGCTTTTTCCTCATCGGCGCAGAGAAAACGCAGTTCGCTTTTTGAAAGGGGAGTTCCTTCCTCGATTTTAAGCATATAGGATGATATGTGGGAAACGCCGAGGGAAGAACAGAATTCAATGCTTTCTTTAAGGGAATCCTCCGTCTGGTAGGGGATTCCGAGCATCAAATCGAGGGATATATTGTCAAAACCGGCTTTTTGGGCGGTTTTTACCGTTTCTTCCGCTTCCTTCGGGGAATGGATTCTTCCGAGGGTGGAAAGTTCCTTTTCGTTTGCGCTTTGAAGACCGAAGGAAAGGCGGTTTATTCCGGCGGATTTAAGAACGGAAAAATCGACCCGCTCCGAAACGCCCGGATTTCCCTCCGCGGTAACTTCCGCATCGGAAGTCAGATAGGGTTTTGCCGCTTCCATTATTTCGCAAAGGTGTTTTTCTCCCAGAAGCAGGGGAGTTCCGCCGCCGAAATACAAAGAGTTATAAGACCTTGCATACCTTTTTCCGTAAAATTCAATCGCTTCGATTACGCGGTTTTTATAAATTCCGAAATATTCCTCGCCCTTCGGAAATGAATAAAAATCGCAGTATCTGCATTTTTGCATGCAGAAGGGGATATGAATATACAGCCCCGCGGGGTTCTTTTTATTCAATATGCTCCCTCCTTCATTTTTTCCGCTTTTTCGGCAAAAACGGTGCTCATTTTACATTTTTTCGTGGAAAAATTTTATTAACATGGAAAACTTTTTGCTTTAAACGGCTTTAAAAAGCGGTTTTTTTGAGCACTTTTCAACCTTTTCAACATTGGCGTTGTTGAAAACTCATGTTTTTGTTGAGAAAAACCATTGAAAACCCATAGTTTTCAACATTTTCCACAGAGTACTCCACCAAATGGCTTAAATATGCCGTTTATGAATAATTTTTTTGTTGAAATCCGTTTTTTGATACTTTCGGGTATATTTTTCCGGTTAATTGGAATTAATTGGAAATCCTGTATAACTGATTTTCTTTATTCACCGGATGCTGAAAGATGCTCGGAATTTTCATTCATTTTCGGAGGCGAGCAGGACCCGGTCGATCAGATTTTCGAGATCTTCCGGAGTTTCGAGAGCGCCGCATTCTCTTCGGAATTCGGCGGCGCCGCGCATTCCCTTAATATACCAGGAGGAATGTTTTCTTGCCTCGCGCATGCCGGTATATTCCCCTTTGTATTTGCAGAGGAGTTCGATATGTTTTTTTAGGACGGCCATTCTTTCTTCCGGGGTCGGTTCCGGAAGAAGTTCGCCGGTTTCCATATAATGCGCGATCTGTCTGAAAATCCAGGGGTTTCCCATTGCGCCACGGCCGACCATTACAAGATCACAGCCGGTCTGGTCATAAAGAGCCTTTGCGCTTTCCGGCGAAACAACGTCGCCGTTTCCGATTACGGGAACGGAAACCGCCTCTTTAACCCGGCGGATAATATCCCAGTTTACCGGCGGAGCATACATCTGGGTGCGGGTTCTTCCGTGAACGGTAAGGGCGGAAGCTCCGTTTGCTTCGCAGATGCAGGCAAATTCCACGGCGTTGAGGTGTTCGTTATCCCAACCGGCGCGGAATTTTACCGTTACGGGGATATCCACCGCGTCAACGACCGCCCGGACGATTCTTCCCGCAAGTTCCGGATCTTTCATAAGTGCGGAACCGCCGCCGTTTCCGGCGACCTTCGGAACAGGGCAGCCGAAATTTATATCTATTGCGTCCGGTTTATATTCAAGGGCAAGTTTTGCGGCTTCCGCCATAACTTCCGGTTCGGAACCGAAAAGCTGGACGGCGCAGGGTCTTTCCGCTTCGTTTATTTCAAGAAGTTCGGCGGATTTTTTGCTTCCGTAGGAAAGACCTTTTGAACTTGTCATTTCTCCCACGGTCCATACCGCGCCGAATTCACGGCTTATTTCTCTCATCGCTCTGTCGCCGACACCCGCAAGGGGAGCAAGGGCGGCATATTTCGGAAGTTCTATGTTTCCTATTTTCATTCTGCTGCCTCCCCAAAATCAAGATCCGGTTCCGTCCCGAGGAAAAGGTTCGGATCCACAAAAACACCGCCCACGGAAATTCCGAAATGGAGGTGGTTTCCGGTTGAAAGTCCCGTTGTTCCGACTGTTCCGATAACCGTGTTTTTATCGACGAAATCCCCTTCGGAAACTTTTATTTCGTTCATATGGTAATGCCAGCTCATAATTCCGCAGCCATGGTCAATTATAACTGTGTTTCCCGTAAGTCCGAGTATTCCGGCAAAATAGATTTTTCCGCTGTTCGTTGCAAAAACGGGAGTTCCGCCGCCGGCAGCCATATCGATTGCGTCATGCCATTCGGTTCTTCCGCTTGAAAAAGTTCGGAAAGTTCCGAAGGAAGTTGTTTCCTTATACCAGGAATTTCCGAGAGGCATTGCAAATTCCCCTTCCCAAAGGGGTTCTTCGGAAAAATAAAATCTTTTTTCTTCGAAGAATTCCGCAAAGGCTTCCCGGACTGCGGTATCCTCGATTGTTGCTTCGAGGGTTGCCTGTTCGACAACAAGATACTGCTTTTTGAAATTTTTATCGAGAACAATAACTCCGCCGACATAATTATAATCTTCGGAGGAAATTTCGATCGGATAATATCCCGCTTCTGTATCCGGTTTTACGGGGATGAAGCAATACCATTTTCCGTTTTTTTCAAAAAAACGACGGGAATTTCCCATGATATCGGTGAAAACCGCTTCGGAAAGATCGACGTTTTCCGCTTTTACCGTTATATAGCCGCCTTTTTCAACAAGATGGGCGGAAAGGCTGAAGGAAGGTTCCGGAACCGGTTCCGGTTCGGTAATTTCTTCCGGTTCGGCCGCTTCCGGTTCGGAAGAACTTTCCGGAAGGGAAGAGGAATTTTCGGAAGATTCCGGAGCTATTGCCGGGGTGTTTTCCGAAAATCCGCAGGCGGAAAAGGATATTATAATTGCGGAAAGGAGCATTGCTGTAAGCAGTTTTTTTGATTTTGTCACGTTTTTCCTCCGAAAATTTATTTATAATCAGTTGTGGTTTTTAATTGAACGGAGTTTGTCCCTCATCCGCCACGCTTTTAAGAACAGGCGCGCGGCCGAGGGATTCTTTTCAGCCTCCCCTATTAGGGGAGGTGGATTTTTCGGCGGCTTGCCGACGGAAAAGACGAAAGGGTGGCAACGGTTTTTTCGGATAGATTTATTAAAACAATGTAGGTGCGGATATTATCCGCCCGTTTTGTAATTGGATGGAGTTGACACCTCATCCGTCACTTCGTGCCACCTTTTGCTCAGCCGCAGACGGCAACCCCTCTGTCTGCTTCGCAGACATCTCCCCTAACAGGGGAGTCTCCTCAAGGAGAAGGCTGACCCTCCGGGTTTCCTTATTAAAGAGAACGGATTCTTCGCTTCGCTCAGAATGACATTGGTCTGTCATTGCGAGCCTTCGCAGAAGGCGTGGCAATCCGTTTTCCCTTTTATCGGAACGGTCAAGACCGTTCCCTACAGTAACGCAATTGGCTTACAATTACTAAACCGTAGGGGCGGATATATCCACCCGGTTTTAACTGGACAGAGTCAACACTTCATCGGTCACCTGCGGTGACAGCTTCCCCGACCGGAAGGCTTTAAAGGAATTTTATTATAATATTATAGCATACAGGAAATTTATATGCTATAATAAGTTATTATAATATTATTAAATATTCCAATAAATCATATTTTCAAAGGGAGGTTTCCTCTTTATGAAGATTCTTGCTGTGGATTCGAACAGCATTATGAACCGGGCTTTTTACGGAATCAAGGTTCTTACAACAAAGGACGGTTTTTTCACCAACGCGATTTACGGTTTTCTTTCGATTTTGCTTACCGCAATTTCCGAAACGAAGCCGGACGCAATTGTTTTTGCTTTTGACGTTCATGCGCCCACTTTCCGCCATGAATTTTACAAAGAATATAAAGCCGGCCGCCACGCGACCCCCCAGGAACTTATTGACCAGTTCCCGGTTATGAAAGAGCTTCTCGGATATCTCGGATATCCGGTAATCGCAATCGAAGGTTTTGAGGCGGACGATATTCTCGGAACGGTTTCCCGTCTTTGTGAGGAACAGGGGGCGGACTGCGTTATTTCAACCGGTGACCGGGACAGCCTTCAGCTTATCGGCGAGCACACTTCCGTCCGCCTTGCGACCACAAAAATGGGCGCGCCGGTTTCGACTATGATGGATATTCCCGCCGTTCACGAAAAATACGGCGTTGAACCCATTGAACTTATCGAAGTCAAGGCGCTTATGGGTGACACAAGCGACAACATTCCCGGCGTTCCGGGAATCGGCGAAAAAACCGCCCTTGACCTTATCCAAAGATATCACAGCGTCGATTATATCTATGAGCATTTTGACGAGCTTGAACTTAAACCCGCGCAAAGAAAGAAGCTTGAAGAGGGAAAAGATTCCGCATATCTGAGCAGAAGGCTCGGCGAAATAAACCGCTTTGCGCCGATTCCGGAAAATCTTGAGGATTACGTGCTCAAAAACCGGAACGAGGCGGCTGCGGTCGCGCTTCTTACGAAGCTTGAAATGTATAAGATGATTGAAAGGCTCGGACTTGACCCTTCGAAGGCGGCGGAAATTCCTTCGGAAAACGCAAAATCGAAGGAGAAAATGGAAGTTGTATCCGGGGATTGTTCCTCTTTTGGTGAATTCGAGGATTCCGTGCTCACGGAAGTTCTTTTCGAAAGCGAAGGGGACGACCTTACGGCGGTTTGCCTTGTTTCCGGGGTAAAAGCCGTGCTCATTGAGAACGACGGGTTCTTTTTTGACGCTTCCTTTGCAAAATTTCTGTGCTCAAAGGGCAAAAAACGCACCGATGACCTTAAATTCCTTTCCCGCTGGGCGGAAAACCACGGCGCGGCTGTTGAAAACTGCGTGATGGATTCTTCCCTTGCGGGATATATCCTTAACGTTTCCGGCGACGATTATTCCGTCGGAAGGCTCTCTTCGCTCTACCATGCCGAAAACTTTGAACTTTCCGGCGAAACCGGTGCTCATTCCGGGCTTCTTGAAAAGGCGGCGGCTTTTTCCGACCTTTGCGAAAAGCTCCGATTGGAACTTCACAGCCACGGCGAGGAAAAAATCCTCGACGAAATCGAACTTCCGCTTGCAAAAATCCTTGCTTCGATGGAACTCCGGGGATTCAAAATCGACCCGGAAGGAATTAAAAACTTCGGAACCGAACTTTTGAGCACCATTTCCGAAACGGAACAAAGAATCTATCAGCTTTGCGGCGAGGAATTCAATATTCTTTCGCCGAAACAGCTTGGGGTTGTGCTTTTTGAGCATCTCGGACTTCCGGCGAAGAAAAAGACCAAAAGCGGATATTCCACAAGCGCGGACGTTCTTGAAAATCTGCGCACATATCACCCGGCAATCGACGAGATTCTTGAATACAGAAAGCTTACGAAGCTTAATTCCACATACGTTGAGGGACTTCTCAATGCTCTTGCTCCGGACGGAAGGGTTCACACCCGTTTTAACCAGAAGGAAACCAGAACCGGAAGGATAAGTTCCCTTGAACCGAACCTTCAGAATATTCCGATCCGAACCGAACTCGGAAGCAGAATGCGCGGATTTTTTGTTGCGAAGGAAGGTTACACCCTTATTGACGCGGACTATTCCCAGATCGAGCTTCGGGTTCTTGCCCATCTTGCTCAGGACGAAAACATGATTTCCGCTTTTACCGGCGGAACGGATGTTCACACCCAGACCGCTTCCCAGGTTTTCGGCGTTCCGGAAGATTACGTGACTTCCCAGATGAGAAGCAGGGCAAAGGCAGTTAACTTCGGAATCGTTTACGGAATCGGCGCCTGGAGCCTTGGGGAAAACATCGGCGTTCCGACGAGGGAAGCGCAGGAATATATCGACAGCTATCTTTCCCATTACAGCGGCGTTGACCGTTTTATGAAAGAGAGCATTGAAACCGCAAAAAAATGCGGTTTTGCGGTAACTTCCTACGGAAGAAGAAGATATCTTCCGGAACTTTCGAGCAGCAACTTCAATCTCCGTTCCTTCGGCGAAAGGGTTGCAAGAAACATGCCCATTCAGGGAACCGCGGCGGACATCATCAAGCTTGCCATGGTAAAGGTTGAAAACCGGCTTGCGGCGGAAAAGCTTGACGCAAAACTTATAATGCAGGTTCACGACGAACTTATTGTTGAAGCGAACGAAAACTGCGCGGAAAAAGCGGCGGAAATTCTTAAATTCGAGATGGAAAACGCCGCAAAACTTTCCGTTCCGATGAAAGTTGACGTCGGCACCGGAAAAACCTGGCTTTTGGCGCATTAATTTGCGGAACGGTCAAGACCGTTCCCTACCATACAAAGGAGTTATTTTAATGAGCGACATCTGGAGTTTGTTCGATAAAATCAAAAAAACGGAAAAAGTTTCCGGTCCGCCGGAATATATTATAGTCGGGCTTGGAAATCCTGGAAAGGATTATGAAAAAACCCGCCATAACACTGGTTTTATGGCCCTTGACCTTATTTCCGACAAGCTTTCCGTCCATATCGACCGCCTTAAATACAAGGCGCTTACAACAGTTTGTGAAATCGGCGGTCATCATGTGCTTTTGATGAAACCCCAGACTTATATGAATCTTTCCGGCGAAGCGGTTTTTGCCGCGATGGATTTTTATAAAATTCCCCTCGACAAAGTTATTGTTGTTTTCGACGACACGACCCTTGACGTGGGAAAAATGAGAATCCGCAAAAAGGGAAGTGCCGGCGGACACAACGGACTTAAAAGCATAATCGCCTGCTGCGGCGGCGACGGTTTTCCGAGAATCAAAATCGGAATCGGCAAAAAGCCGGAAGGTTGGGACCTTGCGGATTGGGTGCTTGGAAAATATTCCGAGGATGACCTTAAAACCCTTCAGGGAATGTATGAAAATTCCTTCGAGGCAGTTAAACTTATGGTTTCGGGAAAACTTGACGAAGCAATGAATAAATTTAACTGAAACGGAACGTCGGGGACGACGTTCCCTACAGTTGTTTTAAGAGGTTTATTGAAACATTGCAGGGGCGAGAATACCCGCTCTATTGCCCTATGGGAATCCTTTTTGCCCTATACTTTACACTTTGCACTTGAAAGAATCCCGACGGGAAGACTTTTCCGCCTTAAACTTTACACTTAACACTTTTCACTTAAAAACACCCCCCTTTTTTTGAAGGAGGGTCAATACTCTTTGAGGAGGTGTTCCCGATGTTACAGAACTTTCTTGACAGCGTTCCCCAGTTCCGGCAGGTGCTTTCAGCGCTTGGGCGGAGTTTTGACATGCCGATTTTTGCGGCGGGAGTTTCCGGTTCGGAAAGGGCGATGCTTGTTTCCGGAATTGAAAAACGTCACGGAAAGCCTGTTCTCGCAATAACTCCGGACGAAGCTTCCGCAACGAAACTTTCGGAAGATATTGCCCAGCTTTGCGACCCTTCCGCCGTTGCGTTATATCCCATCCGCGACCTTCGTTTCAGAATGGCGGAAAGTTCTTCCGCGGAATATGAACAAAAAAGGCTTGCTGTTCTCGGAAGGATTCTTGACGGTTCCTGCAGAATTGTTGTCACTTCCGTCGAGGCGGCCTTGCAGTTCACAATTCCTCCGGGCGTTTTTAAATACAACACTTTTTCAATATGCCGCGGGGAAAGTTATGATCTTGATGAACTTGCAAAAAAGCTTTCCCGGGCGGGTTATGAACGCAGAAGCCAGGTTGACGGCCCTTGCCAGTTTTCCGTTCGCGGAGGAATTCTTGACTTTTTCTCTCCCCAATCCAAAGACCCTGTACGAATTGAATTTTGGGGCGACGAAGCGGATTCTGTCGCTTATTTCGATCTTGAAACCCAGCGAAGAACAAAGGAAATCGACGAAGCGTTTATTGCTCCCGCAAGGGAAGTTCTTCCCGATTCCACCGAGGCGCTTTTAAAACTTCTTAACGAAGTCCATTCAAAACAAAGAGGAAAACACGGCGTTCTGGTTAAGCAGAATATCGAAAAGGATATTGAAAGAATCGAAGCGGGACTTTCCGTTTCCGCGCCGGACAGATATATTCCCCTTGTTTATAAATTTCCGGCGACGCTTTTTGATTATCTTACTGACGGGGTCGTTGTTTCTTCGGAATTCATCAAACAGAAGGAGATTCTCAAAAATCTCCAAAGCCAGCAGAGCGAGGATATTTTCCAGCTTTTTGAAGAGGGTATTCTTTTTGCCGGATGCGAAAAATTCAGCCTTGATCTGACGGAATATATTACAATTCTTGACGAGGGAACAACGGTTCTTATGGATTCCTTCATCCGGAGCATGAACGACCTTCACGTCCGGACTCTTGCGGATTTCGGCGCCGTTTCCCTTTCCCATTGGAGCGGCGACCTTGAAACACTGCTCGAAGATTTAAGAGATTACGCCGCCCGGAAATTTTCCGTTGCGGTTCTTTGCGGAACGGAAAGGGCTGCTCATGCTCTTACAACCGACCTTTTGAACCACAATATAAACGCGGCTTTTTCTAAGGAAGCGAAAATTTCCCCCGGAACGGTTTTTGTTCTTGAAGGAAATCTTTCAACAGGTTTTGAATTCCCTCTCGGAAAAGTTGCGGTCATAAGCCAGGGACGTTCCAACGTTTCCGAAAGAAAACGCAAAAAATTCAAAAAGGCGGAAAATCCGCTTAAATCCCTTTCGGATATAGCCCCCGGGGATTACGTTGTTCACGTCACCAACGGAATCGGTATTTTCCAGGGCATTGTAAAACAGGATATCCGGGGCGTTGTTAAGGATTACATTGCAATTCGCTACGCCGGAACGGATATGCTTTATGTTCCGGTCACCCAGCTTGACCTTGTTTCAAAATACGTAGGACCCAGGGACGACAAATCCGTTAAGCTCAACAAACTTAATTCCGCCGATTGGCAAAAGACCCGAAGCAAAGTAAAGGCCGCTGTCAAGGATATGGCGAAGGAACTCATCGCCCTTTATTCCAAGCGAATGAGAACCGAAGGCTACGCTTTTTCTGAGGATACGGATTGGCAGAGGGATTTTGAGGAGCGGTTCCCCTATGAGGAAACGGATGACCAGCTCCGCTGCATTGAGGAAATCAAGCACGATATGGAAATGGCAAGACCCATGGACCGCCTTCTTTGCGGCGACGTCGGTTTCGGCAAAACGGAAGTTGCTCTCCGGGCGGCCTTCAAGGCGGTTATGGACGGAAAGCAGGTTGCGGTTCTTGTTCCGACAACCATTCTTGCATGGCAGCATTACCAGACCTTCCTCCAGAGAATGGACGGTTTTCCCATTACCGTTGAGCTTCTTTCCCGGTTCCGCACCCCGAAGCAGCAGGAAAAAATCCTTACAAGGCTCCGCAGCGGCGAAATTGACATTATCATCGGTACCCACAGAATTTTGCAGAAGGATGTTATTTTCAAGGATCTCGGTCTTTGCGTAATTGACGAGGAACAGCGCTTCGGCGTTGCCCATAAGGAAAAGATGAAAGAGATGAAGGCTTCCGTTGACGTTCTTACTCTTTCCGCAACGCCAATTCCGAGAACCCTCAACATGGCAATGAGCGGAATCCGCGATATGTCCACCATTGAGGAAGCGCCGACCGACCGCCACCCGGTCCAGACCTACGTTATGGAATATGACAGAGGAGTTATTCTTGAAGCTATCAAAAAGGAACTGCGCAGGGGAGGACAGGTTTTTTATCTCCACAACAACACCGAAAGCATTATGAGCTGTGCGTCGAAACTTCAGGAAGACCTTCCGGATGCAAGAATTGCTTATGCCCACGGAAAGATGAGCGAAGAACAGCTTTCGGATATTTGGAAGAGCCTTATTGATCAGGAAACGGATATCCTGGTTTGCACCACCATTATCGAAACGGGTGTTGACGTTCCTTCCTGCAACACGCTTATTATTGAAAACGCCGACCATCTCGGTCTTTCCCAGCTTTATCAGTTAAGGGGCAGGGTAGGCCGTTCCAGCCGCCATGCTTTTGCATATTTTACCTTCACAAGGGGAAAATCCATAAGCGACATTGCGCAGAAGCGCCTTTCCGCAATACGCGACTTCACCCAGTTCGGAAGCGGTTTCAAAATCGCAATGCGGGATCTTGAAATCCGCGGAGCGGGAAATATTCTCGGCGCAAACCAGCACGGACATATGGAATCCGTCGGTTACGAGATGTACGTCCGGCTTCTTTCCGAAGCCATTGCGGAAGAAAAGGGCGAAGCGCCGCCGCCGAGTTCCGAAGACTGCGCCATCGATATCGCTCTTGACGCCCATATTCCGGAAAAATATATCAGCTCCCTCAACCAGAGGGTCGATATGTATAAGCGCATTGCCGCGATCCGAAACCAGGACGACGCGGCGGACGTTATTGACGAACTTATCGACCGTTTCGGCGATCCGCCCTATTCCGTTATGGGTCTTATCGAAGTTGCGACGCTCCGCAACATGGCTTCGCACCTTGGAATCACGGATATCCGCCAGTTCGATTCGGAAATTCGGTTTTATCCGAAGGAGCTTGACCTTGAACGAATCAGCATGGCGACCCAGAAAATGCAGGGCAGGCTTTCCATGGACCTTAAAGGCAGCAAACCGCATCTTACGGTTGTTCTTAAAACCGCGGAAAGACCCATTGAACTTATGAAAAAGGTTCTTCTTGCCATGAGATATGAAAACGAATAAGTTATAAAATAAAAACATCCCGCTTTGCGGGATGTTTTTTCTATGGCGGACAGTTGTTTTTATACAAAAGAATATTTTATTGAGATAAAGCGAAAAAGCGCATAAATAAGCGGTTTTTTGCTTTTTATTTTGTATTTTGCGAAAAAATTTTTATTCAGTTTTTGCATAATAATTCAATATTGAATATTTATAATGTATATTTTGGTTTTATTTTTGTCAGAATTTTTCATTTTTGTGCAATATGCACAGTTTTTGACTGTTGTTTTCGTTAGTTTTCTCAGTTGTTGCCACTTGATTTTGCAAGATTTGTTGCGTTATAATGTACTCGACGAACGGACAGTTCGTTAGTAAATTTGCCGGCAGCAAGGGAACGCCTTGTGCCTAATAAACAACGAAAGGATCTTGATTTTATGTTCTCCAACATTTCTTTTAATGATTATCGCTGCCAGCTTGAAAGCCGCCACGGAGTTGCTCCCAGCTGGGCAAAACACGAAAATATGGCTTATTGTGAAGGTTATTCCGCTCTTATCGCTGAAAGAAAGAACGTAAGCCTCGCCAAAACTATTGTAACTCTTATTCTTTCCATCGTAAAATAAATGTGGTAATAAAAAAGGCCGCCTTCCATCGGGCGGTCTTTTTTTGTTTTATGCTGTCTTTCAGTCGCGGACAGTTGATATTCCAAAAAGAACTTTTTGCAGGAGAATTTTTATACATCCTGCAAAATTATATACATTTTTGATTATATCATGCTTCTTTTTGAACACTTTGCAATTTTTCCCGGAACAGGCGGCGAAAATTTAGCATGGTCGCACATTAAAGCAACAAAAAGGTTCCCTTGTTAAAGGGGGCTGGATTTTTTTAGCCTCCCCTATCAGGGGAGGTGGATTTTTCGGCGGCTTGCTGCCGGAAAAGACGGAAGGGTGGTTCCGTTTTTTTGCGGAACATCGGGGACGACGTTCCCTACAGTAACGCAATGAGGTTTATTGAAAAAATGTATGTGTGGATATTATCCG
The DNA here is from genome assembly GCA_015067315.1 of Oscillospiraceae bacterium. Classification (GTDB taxonomy): domain Bacteria; phylum Bacillota; class Clostridia; order Oscillospirales; family Ruminococcaceae; genus UMGS1668. Next base: position 73,006 of record SVMR01000007.1, read on the forward strand.
CCCGTTTTTAATTGAACGGGGTTTGTCCCTCATCCGTCTGCTTCGCAGACACCTTCCCCCGATGGAAGGCTAATGCCCTCCGGGAATCCTTTTTAAAGAGAACGGATTCTTCGCTTCGCTCAGAATGACATTGGTCTGTCATTGCGAGCCTTCGCAGAAGGCGTGGCAATCCGTTTCTCCTTTATGCGGAACGGTCAAGACCGTTCCCTACCGTAAAACGGCGGATTTATAATTTCAAAACCGTATGGGCGGATATTATCCGCCCGTTTTTGATTGGACAGGGTTACAATCCCTCAGTCACCTTCGGTGACAGCTCCCTTTGCACAAGGGAGCCTTCCCGACCGATTTTCTTTTTTAAAGCCTGCTTCCGCAGTATTCACATTCGGTGTCGCTGCTGTGGATAGGCGCGCCGCAATAGGGACAGCGGAGTTCCTCTTTTTGAGCACGGGGTTCCTCATATTTTTCTTCTTCGTAAAAATCCTGATGCTCATGCGGTTTTTCGGAATTTTCCTTTATTGTTTTATAGGTGTTATAAGCGTTAACCGCGCCGATTGCGGTAAAGAGGATTCCGAAAATTGCCATTGGCGGAAAAATTGAACCCGCCATTATTGTCCAGAAAATTCCGAAGCAGACGACAAAAATTCCTGTAAGCATCGCCGCCGCAGGAGTTTGGGGTTCGTTTTTTCTGTGGTTTCTGTGCATAAAATTTCTCCTTTAAAGGAAAGGCGGGAGCTTGCTCCCGCCTTATATTTTTATTTTATTCCGTGAATTCCGCGGGGGTTTCTTCGGAAGGAGTTTCTGCTGTTTCTCCTTCGGTTTCTTCCTCTTCTTCGCCCTTCGGAGCAACGGTGAAGGAAACGACGCGGGAATCTTCGGAAGCAAGACGCATTACCTTTACGCCGGAAGCTTCGCGCTTCTGGACGTTGACTTCGGAAACGGAAAGACGGATGATGATTCCGTCGGAGCTGATTGCGATGATATCGTCATCATCGGAAACGGCTTTGATTCCGGCGACATTATCCATTTTATAGTTCTGGATACCCTTGCCGCCGCGGTTCTGGATGCTGTAATCGGAAAATTCGCTTCTGCGTCCTTTTCCGCCTTCGCTTATTGTGAGGAGTTTTTTGCCTTCCTCAACAATTTCCATACCCACAACTTCGTCGCCTTCCATAAGTTCGATTGCCTTTACGCCGCGGGCGGTTCTTCCGAGTTCGCGGGCATCGGTTTCCTTGAAGTGGATGGATTTGCCTTTTCTTGTTGCAACGATAAGTTCGTCTTCGCCGCCGGTGAGGCGTACCCATTTGAGTTCGTCGCCCTCATCAAGGCTGATTGCGTTAAGACCGCTCTTGCGGACGTTGCGGTATGCGGAAAGGCGGGTACGTTTTATAATGCCGTTTTTGGTGACCATGGTGAGGTAAGTTCCGTCCTCATCAACGATTCCTTCAAGCTTGATGAGAGTTGTAACTTTTTCGTCCTGCTCAAGCGGAAGGACGTTTACGATATTGGTGCCTCTTGCGGCGCGCTGGCTTTCGGGAATTTCGTAGCCTTTTATGCGGAAAACCTTTCCTCTGTCGGTGAAGAAGAGGATGTAGTCATGGGTGGAAACGGTGAAAAGGCTTTCGACATAGTCCTCATCACGGCGGGTCATTCCGGAAATACCTCTGCCGCCGCGGCGCTGGGCTTTATATGCATCAACGGGCTGGCTCTTGATATATCCGAAATGGGTAAGGGTGATAACTCTGTCTTCAACGGGAATAAGATCTTCAAGATCCATTTCGCCGCTTATGGTTTCAATTCCGGTGCGGCGGTCGTCGCCGAATTTTTCGGAAATTTCGCGCATTTCGGTTTTGATTATTCCGTCAACAAGATGTATATCGCCCAGAACTTCTTCAAGATGTTTTATTTCGGCGCGGATTTCGGCAAGTTCGTTTTCGATTGCTTCTCTGTTGAGAGAGGAAAGACGGCCGAGGCGCATCTGAAGAATTGCGTTTGCCTGGATTTCGGAAAGACCGAAGCGTTCCATAAGGCGGGGACGGTTTTCATTATCGTCCTTACCGGTTCTGATTATATGGATAACTTCGTCGATATTATCCTGGGCAATTTTGAGACCTTCGAGGATATGTTCGCGTTCACGGAGTTTTCCGAGTTCGAACTTTGTTCTGCGGGTTATTACTTCACGCTGGAAATCGATATAGTTCTGAAGAACTTCTTTAAGAGGAAGGATCTTCGGAACGCCGTTTACAAGGGCAAGCATAATCACGCCGCAGGTATCCTGAAGCTGGGTATAGGTATAGAGCTGGTTGAGAATAACCTGGGCGTTTGCGTCGCGCTTGAGTTCGATTACAATGCGCATGCCTTCGCGGTCGGATTCATCGCGAAGGTCGGAGATTCCTTCAACTCTTTTTTCTTTTACAAGGTCGGCAATGCTTTCGATAAGGCGGGCTTTGTTGACCATATAAGGAATTTCGGTAACAACGATTCTGTAGCGGTCGTTTTTCCATTCCTGGATCTCAGCCTTTGAACGGACGATGAGCTTTGCGCGGCCGGTTGCGTAAGCTGCGCGGATTCCGGCGCGTCCCATGATAATTCCGCCGGTTGGGAAATCGGGTCCCTTGATATGTTCCATAAGATCATCAAGGGTTGCGTCCGGATTATCGATAAGGCAGCATGCCGCTTCAACGGTTTCGCGAAGGTTATGGGGCGGAATGTTGGTTGCCATACCTACGGCGATACCTACGGAACCGTTTACAAGAAGGTTCGGATATTTTGAGGGAAGAACAACCGGCTCTTTAAGGCGGTCGTCATAGTTGGACATGAAGTCAACGGTATCCTTATCAATATCCGTGAGCATTTTTGTTGCCATTCTGCTCATTCTTGATTCGGTATAACGGTAAGCTGCGGGCGGGTCGCCGTCGATTGAACCGAAGTTTCCGTGACCGTCAACAAGGGGCGCTCTCATGGAAAAATCCTGGGCAAGACGTACCATTGCGTCATAAACGGAAGCGTCGCCATGGGGATGGTATTTACCGAGAACGGAGCCGACGGTATCGGCGCATTTTCTGTAAGGTTTGTTCGGTTCAAGACCGTTTTCATACATTGTATAAAGGATTCTTCGGTGTACCGGTTTTAAACCGTCGCGTACATCCGGAAGAGCACGGGAAACGATTACGGACATGGAATAATCCAGGAAGGATTTTTTCATTTCCTTTTCGATATCAACGTTTATAAGTTTTGCCTTGGGCATATCGTCTTCAAGTTCGATTGCCTCTCCGGGAATTTTGTTTTCGTTTTCTTCCAAAACGGGTTCCTCCGTTCTATTTAATTACCTCCTCAGAGGAGGAGGGGGACCGTCGAAGACGGTGGAGGAGGGATTTTTTTGTTACCCTCCGGGTAATTGGTTATCCCTCTTTCGTCAAAACCTTCGGTTTTGCCACCTTCCCCTCTGGGAAGGCTTTTTAAAAAGGGAGATTTTTATTCTTCGTCTTCGGAAAGTTCGGATTCGAGAGCTTCGATTTCTTTTTCGATTTCCTCAAATTCCGCTTCTTCGGCTTCTTCTTCCTCTTCTTCCGCGGCAAGACGTTCCGCCATTATGACTTTTCCTTCTTCGATTTTTGCGTTTGCCCAGGCCATGAATTCTTCGATATCAACGCCGGCTTCAAGCATGACTTCCTTTGAAACAAAAAGCTGGTTTGCAAGGGTGAATTCAAGATAGACAACGTTTGCGGATTCCCAGCAGCGGTTGAACATTCCCCATTCAAAGAATTCGTCGCGGGGAGCCGCTTTTTCAAGAACGCCTTCTTCATAGCAGGCAAGAACGATTTCGTTTGTGAGATAACTGCTTGATTTATAATAATCTGCGGTTGCTTTTTCAAGGCGTTTCGGGAAATATTTATAATAGGTGAGAAGATGGAAGGTAAGATATGCCGCCATAAGGGTTGTGAGGAAATAGAACATGAATCCGGTATAGCTTATCCATTCAAAAAGGCTTCTTCCGTCATATTTGGGGTCAAAATAATCGAAATTCTTTACGGAAAGAACAGCAAAAACAACGGTTATAACGCCCATGATAAGACCGAACGCTCTTTTGAGCTGTTTATCTCTTGCGATTGCCGGAGCGGAAACTGTGTCGTTATATTCGCGGTAAACGGAAAGAGTCGGGATATGGGTGAAGATATATTTCGGTTTGCCGTATTCGGAAACTTCAAGGCGTTCGATAACCGGCTTCGGTTTCGGTTTTCTTTTAAAAAGATTAAATCCCATTTTTATTGTTCCTCCTTTAATTAAACGTCAAGGTTCTGGACGTATTTTGCGTTTGTTTCGATAAATTCGCGGCGGGGTTCAACTTTGTCGCCCATGAGAATTGTGAAAACTTCGTCTGCGGCGGCCGCATCTTCGAGTTCAACACGGAGCATTATTCTGCGTTCCGGATCCATGGTTGTTTCCCAAAGCTGTTCGGGGTCCATTTCACCAAGACCTTTATAGCGCTGGACGTCGCTTTTTTTGTTTCCTTCGGGGTTGAGTTCCGCAAGAAGGCGGTCTCTTTCTTCGTCGGAATAAGCATAGCGGACTGTTTTTCCGACGGTTACCTTATAAAGAGGCGGCTGGGCGATATATATATGTCCTTCCTCGATAAGAGGACGCATATAGCGGAAGAAGAATGTGAGAAGAAGGGTTCTGATATGAGAACCGTCAACGTCCGCATCGGCCATGATTATTATTTTTCCGTAGCGGAGTTTTGCAAGATCGAGTTCGTCGCCGATTCCGCAGCCGAGAGCGGTTACGACGGGAGTTAATTTATCGTTGTTATAAACCTTATCAATTCGGGCTTTTTCAACGTTGAGCATTTTTCCCCAAAGAGGAAGAATTGCCTGGAAGGTTCTGTCGCGTCCCATTTTTGCGGAGCCGCCTGCGGAGTCACCCTCGACGATATAGATTTCGGTTTTTACGTTGTCGCGGTCGGAACAGTCCGCAAGTTTTCCCGGAAGGGAAGCGCTTTCGAGAACGGATTTTCTTCTTGCGTTTTCTCTTGCTTTTCTTGCGGCTTCTCTTGCTCTTGCGGCGCCGAGAGATTTTTCAAAAATCGCCTTTGCAACGGAGGGGTTTTCCTCAAAATAGGTCTTGAGCTTTTCATAAAGCATTTTATCGACCATTGTTCTCATTTCGGTGTTGCCGAGCTTTGTTTTTGTCTGGCCTTCAAATTCCGCGTCGGTGAGCTTTACGGAAATAACCGCGGTAAGACCTTCGCGGACATCTTCGCCGGAAAGATCCTTATCGTTGTCTTTAAGGAGCTTCTTTTCTCTTCCGTAATCGTTGAAGGCTTTGCGAAGGGCGTTTTTAAAACCGGTTTCGTGCATACCGCCGTCAACGGTTCTGATATTGTTCGCAAAGCTGAGGATTACCTCGTTATAGCCGTCGGTATATTGCATTGCAACTTCGGCGGTTGCGTCGCCGTTTCTTGCGGAAAAATAGAGAACTTCCGGATGGATGGGTTCCTTTTTCTTATGGAGATATTCAACGAAGCTTTTTACGCCGCCTTCATAATGAAGAACTTCTTTTCTTTCGTTTTCCGGGTCGCGTTTATCGGAAAAGTTGATTCTGATTCCCGCATTGAGGAAAGCCTGTTCGCGAAGACGGACAAGAAGGGTATCGTAATCATATTCAAGAATTTCGAAAATCTGGTCGTCGGCTTTGAAAAGAACGGCGGTTCCTTTTTCATCGGTGTCGCCGATTATTTCAAGATCGCCTTCGGCGACACCGCGCTTAAAGCGCTGTTTATAAACATGTTCGCCGTCTTTTACTTCAACTTCGAGCCATTCGGAAAGGGCGTTTACTACCGAAGCGCCTACGCCATGAAGACCGCCGGAAACTTTATAGCCGGAACCGCCGAACTTACCGCCCGCATGAAGAACGGTGAAAACAACGGTTACTGCCGGAATTCCGAGTTTTGCATGGATACCTACGGGGATTCCTCGGCCGTTGTCTGTAACTCTTACAAGATTTCCGGGAAGGATTTCCACGTCGATATCGGTGCAATAGCCCGCAAGGGCTTCGTCGATTGCGTTATCGACTATTTCGTAAACAAGGTGATGAAGACCCTTCGGTCCGGTTGAACCGATATACATACCGGGTCTTTTTCTTACTGCTTCAAGTCCTTCAAGGACCTGGATTTGGTTTTCGTCGTAGGTTTCCTGCATGGGTTCTACGGCAAACGGAGTATTTTCCACGGTTTACCTCCTGATTATTTAATGCATAATGCATATTGCATAATGCAAAATTTATAATTGGATTTTATTATGCACTTTGCATTGTGCATTTTATAATGTTCCGCCTCTCTTTTTAAGGGTTGCGGGAGCAAGCTGGGATATATAAACTTTTTCCTTCCCGTTTTCTGTTGTTAGGCAGAAGCTTCGGGGGAGGTCATAAGTTACGTTTATTACGGAACCGGATTTCTGGTTCCGGGAAAGAAATTCGCGGGTTGACTTTGCGACGGTTGTGTTATCCATATCAAAAACGCCGATAACGTCGTTTTCCCAAACGGAAACGTCGCCGCCGAGGAAGAGATACATTGAAATACCTCCTTAAATTGATAACTGTAGGGAACGCTGTCCTCAGCGTTCCGCGGACCGTCGGGGACGACGGTCCCTACATTCAGATTTCATTTATTTTTCCTTTTTCCATGGCAAAGACTTTTCCGTCTTCAAGACCGGAAAAAAGTTCTTTATCGCAGCAGGTCAGGAAAATCTGGCTTTCGCCGATTGAATTCAAAAGATAGTCCCGGCGGATGGAATCCAGTTCGCTCATAACGTCATCAAGAAGAATAAGCGGCGGTTCGCCCATTGCTTCGCCGAGCATTTTTGCTTCGCCGAGCTTCAACGAAAGAATGCAGCTTCGCTGCTGCCCCTGGGAACCGAAGGAACGGACGGGCATTTTATCAAGGGTCACTTCAATATCGTCCCTATGGGGTCCGATTGAGGTTGAACCGTGCTCAAAATCGTAATTCTTCGAATTTTGGAGCGCGTTCCAGAATTTTTCCGCCCAATCCGCGGTGCTCAAAGAAGAATCCTCGTGCTCATTTTCCGGAAGGACTGTTGTTATATATTCCGCAAAGAATTCTTCGCGTCCGTTTGACATTCCTTTATAAATTTCCGCGGCTTTTTTATTAAGGCTTTCGCAGTAATTGACCCTTGTTCGGATTATTGAACCGCCGAGGCGCGCAAGCTGTTCGTCATAGATATCTATCATATCTATTAAACCGGAATGGTATTTTGCGTCTTTGAGCACGGTGTTCCGCTGGTCAAGAACTTTTTTGTAATCCGCGAGCACGGAAAGATACTTTGGATAAAGCTGGCAAAGGGAAGTATCGATAAGTCTTCGCCTTTCCTTCGGGCCGTCCCGGAAAAGATTCATATGGCTTGGGGAAAAAACAACCCCGCCGATTGTTCCGGCATATTCCGCGGAAGTTTTTATATCTATTCCGTTCTTTTTAAGGCTTTTTCCCGGGGAAAAACTTATTTCGGCGGTTTGTTCGCGGTTTTCCGCAAAAAATTCCGCTTTTAAATTCGCTTTTTCTTTTCCGAAGCGGATAAATTCCGAATCCTTCGTCTGGCGGAAGCTTTTTGCTCCGGTGAAAAGCCAAAGGGCTTCCATTAAGTTTGTTTTTCCCTGGGCGTTTTCGCCGCAGATTATATTTACTTTTTCGCCGGGAGTTATTTCAAGATTTTCTATATTGCGAAAATCCGTCATCTGAATTTTTCTGAAAATCATTCTTCTTCAAAAGGTTCTTCGGAAACGACCATAAAGGATTTTCCGTAAACTTCGGCAACATCGCCCGGGCGCATTTTTTTGCCGCGCATTTCGCAGATTTCGCCGTTTACCTTGACTTTTCCGCTCTGGATAAGTTCCTTTGCTTCGCCGCCGGTCATAACCGCGCCGGCAAATTTAAGGAAGGAATCAAGCTTTATATACTCATCGCGTATCGCAACCTCAACGGGAGCGGATACGGAAGGTCTTCTTACCAGTTTAAGCTGAATTTTTGCCATTTATTTACCTCTTTTTATTACTATAGGGACCGTCGTCCCCGACGGTCCGCGGAACGCCGAGGACGGCGTTCTCTACAATTTATTTATTACATCAAATATCCGCTTTCATTCTTACGGGAAGAACGAGGAAGAGGAAGCTTTCGCCCTCGAGAGGTACAATTTTTACCGGGGAAAGAGGGCTGTTTATTATCATTTTTACTTTGTCGCAGCCTGTTGCGCGGAGCGCTTCGAGAAGATAGCGGTTATTGAATCCCATATCGACGGATTCGCCTTTTATATCGCATTCCACAACGTCGCTTATCTTTCCGAGGGCGGTTGAACAGGAAATTTTGATTTCGCCGTTTCCGATGGAAAGGCGGATCGGGCTTTTGAGTCTGTCATTGATAAGAAGGCTTGTTCTGTCGATGGAGTTGAGGAAATCCCTTACTTTTACTTCAACAACGGTATTTGAATTTGCGGGGATTGAAGAGCGGAAATCGATGAAATCGCCTTCGAGAAGACGGGAAACAACGTCATATCTTCCGATTCTGAAAATTATATGCTTCTGAGAAAGAGCTATGAGGACTTCTTCGTCGCCGTCAAGAAGTTTTGCAACTTCGGAAAGGGTTTTTCCGGGAACGATAAAATCGAGTTCATCGCCGTAGCCAACCTGCTCCTGGCGGATTGCAAGGCGGAAACCATCAACGGAAACAACGGAAAGAACATGATCTTTAATAATGAATTTTGAACCGGTATGAACGGGTTTGAAATCGTTTACCGCTACCGCGAAGATAGTTTGGTCTATCATGCTTTTAAGGGTTTCTTCTTTTATTGAAAAATTGATTTTTTCGTCAACGGTGGGAAGCTGGGGAAATTCTTCCGCTTCAATTCCGATGATATTGTATTCTGCGGCGCCGCCGCGGATTTTTGTAAGAAGTCTTTCGTCGCTTTCGATTTCGATTTTTTCGGAAGCAAGGCGGCGGACCATATCAAAGAAAAGTTTCGCGTTGAGGACTATGGAGCCGTTTTCGGAAATCCGGGCGGACATATAGGTTTTTATTCCAAGCTCCATATTATAGCAGCTGAGGGTAAGGCGGTCGTCTTCAGCATGGATAAGAACGCCTTCCATTGCGGGGTGGGTTGTTTTTGCGGCAACGGCACGGGTTACGTTGTTGAGCGCTTCGGAAAGTTCCTGGCGGCTGCAAGAAAATTTCATAAAATCTCCTCCAAACAGAAAGAAAGAATAGTATTATTCAGTAATAACAGTAGGGGTTGTTGAAAATGTTGAAAATTTTGAAGAAAGCTTTTTTTAAGCCGATTTTTTAGGAAAATTTTTTTGAAAAGCTTTATTGAAAAAATATTGAAAAGTTTAAAGAAAAAATTTTCCTTTTTCCGGATGTTGAATAAAAAAAGCTTAATTGTGAAAAATATGTTTAATTAACATTCTTTTATATTTTTTCAACATGTTGAAAAGTTTATTAATCCCGGACGTTTTTTGTGATGTCTTCGATTATTTCGCGAAGGCGGGAATCGGTTTTCATCATCTTTTCGGTCTGGCTTATTGCATAGACGACTGTTGAATGGTCTCTTCCGCCGAATTCATCGCCTATGGAGGCCATGCTCATCTGGGTCACTTCTTTTATTACATACATTGCAACCTGGCGGGCGCGGCTTATATTTGCGGCGCGCTTGTTGCTTTTTATATCCTGTTCGGAAATATTGAAAGTTCTTCCGACTTCGCTTATGATTTTGCTGATTGTTACCGGAATCGGCTGGTTATCGTTAAGGATATCGCGGATTGCGGTTTGTGCCATCATAATTGTGATGGGCTTGTTTTCATAGATAAGCGAATTTGCTTTTATGTTCTTTACGGCGCCTTCAAGCTGGCGGATATTGCTTTTTAAGTTGTTAGCGATATATTCCGCAACTTCGATCGGCATATCCATTTTAAGGAGATCTGCCTTACGCTGGATGATTGCGATTCTTGTTTCAAAATCCGCCGGCTGGATATCCGCCATAAGACCCATTTCAAAACGGTTTCTGAGTCTGTCTTCGAGAGTTTTTATTTCTTTAGGGGGGCGGTCGGAAACGAGAACAATCTGTTTTCCGGATTCATAAAGGGCATTGAAAGTATGGAAGAATTCTTCCTGGGTGGAATCGCGTCCGGCAATGAACTGGATATCGTCCACAAGGAGATAATCGACCTTGCGGTATTTTTCGCGGAATTCCGGAGTTGTCTGGCTCCGGATTGCGGAAATGAGTTCGTTTGTGAATTCTTCGCCTTTTACGTATTCGACAACGGCATCGGGTCTTCTTCTTTTAACTTCGTTCATGATTGCGAAGAGAAGATGGGTTTTTCCGAGACCGGAATCGCCATGGATGAAGAGGGGGTTATAGTTTCTTATATCGTGGGTTGCAACAGCCATTGCCGCGGCATGGGCAAATTTGTTGGAAGAACCGACGATGAAAGTATCGAAGGTATAGGCATATTCGCCGGGTTCGAGAACAACTTCCGGTTCCGGAAGGGGTTTTTGTTCCTGGAAGGGTTTTTTCGGCGCTGCGGAAGCAAGTTCGATTGTTACTTCAACGGGGAAGCCGAGAATTCCTTCGAAACCTTTTGAAAGAAGCTCCCTGTATTTTTCGGAAACTATGTTTTGTTTGAATTCGGAATTAACGCTTAAAAAAGCTTCGTCAACGGTGAGTCTGACCGGTTCGATATCCTTTATCCAAAGGTTATACGCAACGTCGGTCATCTGGGTTTTGCAATATTCTTTTACCAGATCAAAAATTTCATCAAAAGAATCCACTTTTTGTTTTTCCCCCGATCTTTTTGAAAATTTTGTCTTTTTTATATAGCAGAAAAATTAAAAATATAAATTATGACATGATAAATTATAGCACAAATCAATTCAAAAGAAAAGGTTTTCCACATATTTTTGGCGATATATTTATAAATGTATTATTATATTATAAGGAATTGTGGAAAAAAGCATATTATTTCAAGGGGAAGGGAAAGAGGCGCGGCAGGAAACCTTTTTATAAAAAAGGCCCCCTTGTCAAAGGGGGCTGTCACGCTTTTAAGAACAGGTGCGTGACTGGGGGATTCTTTTATAATTTACCTGTATTTTAAAGAGGAATCCCTCCGTCATTTCCTGCGGAAATGCCACCTCCCTTTAGGCAAGGGAGGCTACCCTCCGGGAATCCTTTTATAAAGAGTACGGATTCTTCGCTTCACTCAGAATGACATTGGTCTGTCATTGCGAGCCTTCGCAGAAGGCGTGGCAATCCGTTCCCCTTTTATGCGGAACGGTCAGGACCGTTCCCTACAATAAAGCGAATGGGTTTTATTGAAATATTGCAGGGGCGCAGCTTTGTGTGCGCACGTTTTTTAATGGGACGGGGTTAACACCTCATCAGTCACCTGCGGTGTCACCTTCCCCTCCGGGAATCCTTTTTGCGGAACGGTCAAGACCGTTCCCTACAATAAATTAAGGCTGACCTTCCGGGTTACTTGGTTGTTCCTCATTTGTCTGCTTTGCAGACACCTTTTTCAGAGGAAGGCTTAGCGGGTTTTATATATAAAGCGGTTTACCTTTACAGAATATTGCTTTTTTATATATAAATATAAAATTATATATTGACATTTTAAGAAAAGGGCATTATAATCTAATTTTGCAAGGCAATTTCGAAAGGAGGGAATATCAGAGATGAAAAGAACCTATCAGCCCAAAAAACTCCACAGACAGAAAGTACACGGCTTCCGCGCAAGAATGGCAACCAAAAACGGCCGCAAAGTTCTCGCAGCAAGAAGAGCTAAAGGCAGAAAACACCTCAGCTACTAATTAATCGGCGGTTTTAACCGATGAAAACACTTTCAATTAAACGAAACAACGATTTTTTGCGTATCTATCGAAGAGGAAAATCCGCTGCGGATTCTCATGTGATCTGTTATGTTTTCCCGAACCGCCTTGGCAAAATCCGCCTTGGCTTAACAACAAGCAAAAAAATCGGAAACGCCGTTGCAAGAAACAGAGCACGGCGGGTTTTAAGGGCGGCATTCAGAGAAGTTTATCCCTTTATAAAACCGGGATTTGACATTGTTCTCGTTGCCCGAACCAAAACAACATTTACCAAGTCTACCGCTCTGACCCCCATCCTGACCGCCCAATTAGGTAAATTGGGCGCCTTACAGAGCACAAAAGAAGTATGAAAAAGCTGTTTCTGTTATTAATCCGATTTTATCAGAAAGCGATTTCTCCTTATAAAAGGCCTTGTTGCCGGTATTATCCCACCTGTTCTTCATACGCATATACGGCGATTAATCGATTCGGTGCGATGAGGGGCGGGTTACTTGGCTTTATAAGGATTTTGCGCTGCCACCCTTTTCATGAGGGAGGTTTTGACCCCGTTCCGGAAAAATGGGACCTTTTTTATTATTCAAAACAAAAGAAAAACAGAAAACAGCCTCTCCAAAATCAGGAGGAAGGTAAATAATGCAATTTATTATGAAAATTTTCGGCTGGCCGCTCGGCTTTGTAATGCTGGGCTGTTATATGATTACCGGAAACAACTATGCGCTTGCAATTACCGTTTTTACCTTTATAACAAAGCTTGCGCTTCTTCCTCTTTCTGTAAAACAGCAGAAGGAGCAGGCCAAAATGGCCGTTTTCCAGCCGAAACTTAAACGTATCCAGGAAAAATACAGCAACAACAAGGAAAGATATAACGAAGAGATTCAGAAACTTTATACAGAAGAAGGTTACAACCCCATGAGCGGATGCCTTCCTTCCCTCATCCAGTTCCCGATTCTTTTCGGTGTTATCGACGTTGTTTACAAACCTATCTATCACATTTTCCGCGTCAGCAACGCAGTTATTGACGAAATGATTGAAGTTGCTTCCGCGGCAGGACATGCTTTTGAAGCACATTCCTATTACAACCAGATCAAACTCCTTAAAATCATTCAGGATGAAACAGAACTTTTCCATTCCTTTGACCAGGAAATCATCACCAAGATTGCCGAATTTGATATGACTCTTTTCGGACTTGACCTTGGTGTTGTTCCCCAGTTCAAGCTTACTTATGAAGGCGGATTCAACTGGTATCTTCTCATCCCGATTCTTTGCGGTCTTTTCCAGCTTGGAATGACTTTTTATATGCAGAAATCCAACCCCAACAGCCAGCAGGGCGGAAACGGCATGAGCATCATGCTTTATACAATGCCCCTTATGTCCGTTTATATCGGATTTGTTGTTCCGGCTGCAGCAGGTTTTTATTGGACTCTTTCCGCAGTAGCGCAGTTTATCCAGAGTGTTTTCTTCAACATCTTCCTTAACCCGAAGAAACTTGCCGAACAGGCAGAGGCGGAAGCGGAAGCCGCAAAAGAAGCAAAAAAACAGCAAAGAGCAGAGGCAAAAGAAAAACTTAAAGAGCTCCAGAGGGAAAGAAACGCAAAATATGCGCAAAGCGAAACCCCCGAACAGAGAGAAATCAACAAGAAAAAACTTGCCGAAGCAAGAAAACGCGCCGCTGAAAAATACGGCGAAAAATACGAAGAAGTTACCGACGAAGACCTTAAATAAGCAGGAGGCTTTTTTAGAAAATGGAAAGAGAGTTTTTAGCCACAGGAAAAACTGTGGAAGAAGCGATCGAAGCCGCCTATGAAAAGGCCGGCGTTGACCGTGAATATGTTACTGTTGAAATAATCGAACGCCCGAAGAAAAAATTCTTCGGACTTAAAACCGTTCCCGCAACCGCAAAAGCAATTATTGACGAGGATTACTGGAACAAAATGTTCGGCATTAAAGAAAAAAAGGTGGAAGCTCCCAAAAAGAAAAAAGAAACCAAAGAGCAGAAACCCAAAGCCGAAAAACCTGTTCAGGAACAGCCTAAAAAACAGGAACCGAAACAGGAAAAACCAAAAAAAGAACAGAAACCCCAGCAGCCCAAAAAACAGGAACCCAAAAAAGAAGTAAAGACCGCAGAAGCAAAAATTGAAGAAGCTTCCAAAGAGGAAGTAAAAGTTCTTGCTCCGGAAGTTCTTGAAAGAAAAGGTTCCGACGCTGCAAACTATATCAAAGAGGTTCTTGTTGCTCTCGGTTATCCCGAAGCGGAAGTTACCTATGCGCAGAAAGACGGAATGATCGTTCTCCAGCTTTCCGGCGACGAAATGGGCGCCGTTGTCGGCAGAAGAGGCGATAACCTTGACGCAATGCAGTATCTTGCTTCCCTTGTTGCAAACAAAAGCGAAGGAAGCTATGTCCGCGTTGTTCTTGATATCGACGATTACCGCAGCAAGAGAGAAGCAAGCCTTCGCGCTTATGCAAGAAAAACCGCTTCCAACGTTGTGAGATCCGGACGTTCAATCACTCTTGAACCCATGAACCCTTATGAGCGCAGAATCGTTCATTCCACCGTTCAGACCGTTAACGGCGCAACTTCCAAATCCATCGGAAGCGAACCCAACAGAAGAGTTGTTATCAGCCCCATTGAAGGCGCAAAACCCCGCGGCGACAAAAAATTCCGCGACAGCAAAGGCGACAGAAGAGGAAACAGAGGAAACCGCGCTCCCAGAGAGAGCCAGAAGGTTATTGTTGCTCCCTCCAACGAACCGCCCAAGAACGACGCAACTTCCCTTTCTCTTTACGGAAGAATCGATCTTGACTGATAAAAATTCATAAAAAAGCTTTGCCGGCACTTGATTTCAGTGCCGGCTCTTTTTATAATATATAATAGGATATTATGTATGTTAAACCGTAGGGAACGGTCTTGACCGTTCCGTTTGTAACGGGACAGGGTTTCCACCCTTCCGTCATCACTTCGTGATGCCACCTCCCCTGATAGGGGAGGTATAAGAGGAGGTTTTTTATGAGCACCATTGCAGCAATTTCAACGCCGCTTTCCGCTTCCGGATTGGGAGTTATCCGAATTTCCGGAGAGGAAGCCGTTTTTGTGGGGGAAAAGATGTTCCGGCCTTTTAAAGGCGGAAAGGAACTTTCTTCCCTTACCGGATATTCCTGCGCTTACGGAAGGGTTTTTGATTCCGAAGGAGATATTGACGAGGCGGTTGCAACGGTTTTTCTTGCGCCGAAAAGCTATACCGGTGAAAATACTGTTGAATTTTCCTGCCACGGAAGTCCGGCGCTTTTAAAAAGGGTTTTAAGAGCCGCCCTTGATTGCGGTGCGGAACTTGCGGGTCCTGGCGAATTTACAAAAAGAGCGCTTCTTAACGGAAAACTTACCCTTACCCAGGCGGAAGCGGTTATGGATCTTATTTCCTCAAAATCCGCCAGCGCCGGAAAAGCCGCGCTTGTTGTTCGTGACGGCGCGCTTTACCGCAAAATCCGTTCTGTTACCGAAAGCCTTACGGAACTTGAAACGCATCTTGCCGCCTGGAGTGATTATCCGGAAGAGGACGTTGAGGAACTTTCTGACGAACATCTTGCGGAGGTTCTTGAAGAAACCGAAAGAATTCTCAAACGGCTTATGGAAACTTATGACGCGGGAAAAATTATCCGCGAAGGGGCAACCACGGTTATTGCCGGAAAGCCAAACGTCGGAAAATCCACCCTTATGAACCTTATTTCCGGAAGGGACAGAAGCATTGTAACGGAAATTGCAGGAACGACCAGGGACGTTGTTGAGGAAAGCGTGCTCGTCGGCGATATTCCAATAAGACTTCTTGATACGGCGGGCATCCGCGACACCGAAGACGCTGTCGAAAGAATCGGCGTCGATATGGCAAACACGGAAATCGAACGCTGTGACGTTGTAATTGCGGTTTTTGATTCCAGCAGACCTTTTGACAGCACCGATTTTGAGCTTATTGAAAAGCTTAAAGGCAGACCGGCGGTTGCCGTTATAAACAAATCCGACCTTGAGATTCAGGCGGACGTTGATGCGGTTAAGGCGGGATTTGAAAACGTTGTTACAATTTCCGCAAGAAAAGGCGACGGGGAAGAGGAATTCCGGAACGCTCTTGCGAAAGTTCTTAAAACCGCCGACCTTGACCCGGCGGAACCGGTTATGGCGAACGAAAGACAGCTTGACTGCGTCCGCAGAGCAAAAAAAGCCATTGACGAGGCGCTTGATGCGGTTGCTTTCGGAATGACCCTTGACGCGGTGGGAATCTGCATTGAAACCGCATTGGATGCGCTTTATGAACTCACCGGCGAAAAAGCCAGCGACGCGGTTATCGAAAAAGTTTTCGAAAGATTCTGCGTAGGAAAATAACCTCCTCGGAGGAGGAGGTGGCATCGCGAAGCGATGACGGAGGAGGGATAATCCATGACAAGTTCAGATAAGCCCTCCGGTTTACCTGTTAATCCCTCATCCACCATTTTCTTTAGGAAAATGGTCCCCCTTCCCCTCTGGGAAGGTATAAACAATGCAAAATTCAAAGACCGCATTGGAGGAGGGATAGCCTTGCCAAGAAATTTTGATTCAAATCCGAATTTGTGCGAACTATCCCGTGAACTGCGTAAAAATATGACACCGGAGGAAAATAAGCTTTGGTATCAGTTTTTGAGAAATTACGATATACATTTTTCAAGGCAGAGAGTTATTGGAAATTATATCGCTGATTTCTATTGCAGAAGAGCAAATCTTGTTATCGAGATAGATGGTGCGCAACATTATACACCGGATTCGATAGAATACGACAAAGAAAGAACTGAATTTTTAAAAACTTGCGGAATTGAGGTTTTGCGGTTTTTGAATAAGGATATAAATTATAATTTTGAAAACGTATGTGTTTACATAGACAAAATTGTAAAACAGAGGATGGGTTGAATCCCTCCTCCACCGTTGCCTTTGGCAACGGTCCCCCTCCTCCTCCGAGGAGGTAAATTACAGAAACGAGGTTTTTGGAAATGGAAGAATATTTTGCAGGAAAATATGACGTTGCGGTAATCGGCGCGGGACACGCCGGAGTTGAAGCGGCTCTTGCCGCCGCAAGACTTGGTGTAAAGACCTGCATCTTTACGCTTAACCTTGATAAAATTGCGAATATGCCCTGCAATCCTTCCATCGGAGGCACCGCGAAGGGTCATCTTGTTCGCGAAATTGATGCCCTTGGCGGCGAAATGGGAAAAGCGGCGGATAAAATGATGATCCAGAGCCGCATGCTCAACCTTGGAAAAGGACCGGCGGTACATTCCCTTCGCGCACAGGAAGACAGAGCTTATTACCACCTTCTGATGAAGAAGACCCTTGAAAACCAGGAGAATCTTGATATAAAACAGGCGGAAATTGTTGAAGTCCGCCCGGACGGAAAAGGCGGCGTGCTCGGAGTTACAACCCATCTCGGCGCTTTTTACGAAGTTCCGAACGTAATCGTCTGCACCGGCACTTATCTTAAAGGAATCATCTACGTCGGCGACAGAAAATGGGAAAGCGGTCCGGACGCAAGCTCTCCGGCGAAGCCCCTTTCCGATTCTCTTGAAGCATTGGGCATCAAACTCCGCCGTTTTAAAACCGGAACTCCCGCCCGCGTGCTCAGAAACAGCATTGATTACGATAAGCTTGAAATCCAGCACGGCGATGAGCATATCGTGCCGTTCAGCTTTGAAACCAAAGGCGAACTTACCAATAAAGTTGATTGCTGGATAGGTTACACCAACGAGGATACACACGAAGTTATCCGAAAAAATATCGACCGTTCGCCCCTTTATTCCGGAAAAATCGAAGGTATCGGTCCTCGCTATTGCCCGAGCATCGAGGATAAGGTAATGCGGTTCCCGGAGAAGATACGCCACCAGTTTTTTGTCGAACCAATGGGTCTTGATACGGAGGAAATGTATCTTTCAGGACTTTCTTCCTCTCTTCCGGAAGATGTTCAGGTTGCGATTTACCGTTCAATAAAAGGTCTTGAGCATGTGAGCATCATGCGTAACGCATACGCAATCGAATATGACTGCTGCGACAGCCTTGACCTCCGCCCGACCCTTGAATTCATGCAGGTGAAAGGTCTTTTCGGCGCCGGACAGTTCAACGGAACCTCCGGTTATGAGGAAGCGGCTGCTCAGGGACTTCTCGCAGGCATCAACGCCGCAAGAAGGGTTCTCGGAAAAGAGGAAATCGTGCTCGAAAGGAGCAATTCCTATATCGGAACCCTTATCGATGACCTTTGCACCAAGGGTGTTCTTGACCCTTACCGCATGATGACAAGCCGAAGCGAATACCGCCTTGTGCTCAGACAGGACAATGCGGATATGCGTCTTACCCCTTTGGGCAGGGAAATCGGACTTGTTTCCGACGAAAGATGGAAGAATTTCCTTGAAAAACGCCGTCTTAGGGACGAGGAACTGGAAAGAGTCAAAACCGCGAGCATCCGAATGAGCCCGGAACTTGATGCAATGCTCATTGCAAAGGGAACGGCGCCCCTTACCGAAGGTACAAAGGCTTCCGAGCTGCTCAAACGCCCCCAGATTACATACGATGACCTTGCACCTTTTGACCTTAACAGACCGGAACTTCCGGCGGACGTTATTGAGCAGGTTGAAATTGAAATCAAATACGAAGGCTATATCAAAAAGCAGCTTGCACAGGTTGAACAGATGCACCGGCTTGAGGAAAAGAAGATCCCCGAGGATATTGATTATAAATCCATCCACGGTCTTCGCCTTGAAGCTATTGAAAAACTCAACAGAGTAAGACCTATGAACATCGGACAGGCAAGCAGAATTTCCGGCGTTTCGCCGGCGGACGTTTCCGTTCTGCTCATCTATATACAAAAATAAGGAATGAGGTGCCTGATGGTTACTGAAATTTTAAAAAAATATATTCCCGAGCACGCGGATCCGCTTTCGGAAGAGCAGTATGCTCAGCTTGAACGCTATGCGGAGCTTTTGGTTGAATGGAACGAAAAAATGAACCTTACAGCAATCACCGACCCGGAAGGAATTGCGGTAAAACACTTCCTCGATTGCCTTGCTTACCTTAAAAGGGCGAAGATTCCGGAAGGGGCAAGGGTTGCGGACGTCGGAACAGGCGCGGGTTTTCCTGGCGTGGTGCTCAAAATTGCAAGACCGGATATTAAACTTGTGCTCATAGATTCCCTGCAGAAGCGGCTCAACTTCCTTGAGGCGGTTCTTAACGAAATCGGAGTTAAAGCGGAGCTTGTTCACGCAAGGGCGGAGGACGCAGGTCACGATAAAAAGCTCCGCGAAAGCTTCGACGTTGTTACGGCGAGGGCTGTTGCAAATCTTGCGGTTCTTTCCGAATACTGCATTCCGCTTGTTAAAATCGGCGGAGTTTTTGCGCCTATGAAAACCGCGGAAGTTTCGGAGGAACTTGAAGGAGCGAAGGCTGCCGCAAAGATTCTTGGCGGGGAAGTTCTTGAACCGGAAATTTATGAAATTCCCGCCGGCGGAAGATCCGTTGTTTTCATTGGGAAAAAGGCGGCAACTCCGGCGAAATATCCGAGGCAGAGGGTTAAGATAAGCGAAAAACCACTGAAATAAAATATGATACCCCATTTCTTTTGTAACCAAAAGAAACCGGGTATCGCCTGAAAGAAAAGTTTTACACCTCTGCAGTTTGCTCCCGCAAACGCTGTCCCCTTTTTAGGGGACTAAGACGCACCACCGAAAGATAGTGCTTTCGATTCCCAACCGCCATCGTTCAGGCCGACGGCGGTTTTTAATTTAATTTGTTTGCTCGGTTATTTTATAAAAATAAAAAGAGAGAAACATCTCCACTCGAGGGGAGATATAAATAAAAAAGACGCAGATTTTTCTGCGTCTTTTTTATGTTCGGGATTATTTTTCTTCGTTTTCCGCTTCGAGTTTTTTGCGGCGTTTTTCTTTTTTCTTTGCTTTTGCGGCTTCTTTTTCGCGTTTTTTCTTGTCGAATTCATAACGGCTTGCGTTTACGTAGCTAAGGAACATTACAAGGAAGAACATCAGAACCGGGAGAAGGCAGAACCACATGACGCCTTTAAGACCCGGATTTACGTAATCGAAGTTATCGAAGAACTTGAAAAACCAGATTATATCGCAGATAAGGGTTACAACCGCGCCGGAGATTATTGCGGTTTTGAATTTTTCTTTTCCGCGGTTTGCTTTTACGACAAAGAAAAATCCGAGATAGAGCAGCCACATTGCGGCAACGATTACCAAAACAAGGTTGCTGCCTTCGATTTTTTGGATTAACATTGTGAGCCAGGTGAGCATTTTTTAAACCTCCCTATGTATCGAGTTCGTAATAATAGACTTTTTCGCCATCAAAAAAGGCAAAGGAGAAATTGTAGGAATATCCGCTTTTAAATTCATTTCGGTTTTTATAAAGCCAAAAGCCTTTTGTGTTCGGGATATATTTTGCAAGTTCAAGTCCATTATACTCCGAATTTCTGAAAATTAAAGGGGCAATTCCGGAATCGACGGGAGTTTTTTGCCATTTTGCCTCAATTTTTTCAATTTGCTCCGCTGTTGGGCGGAAAATTATTATTTCCTCGCCGTCTCCATGAAAACCGCCGTGGGTGTCTTCGTGGTATTCGATCTGGTATGATTTTATATTCATATCGAGATTATTGCGGATTTCGGTTTTTGTGTAGTAATTGGGAAAAAGAAAACCGAAAAGGGCGGAAAAGCAGCCATAGATGAAAGCAAGGATTAAAGCGATTGTTCCGAGGATTATTTGCATATTTATTGCTCCTTTTTAGGCGGAACGGTCAAGACCGTTCCCTACGGTTAGTCGTTTGGTTTATAGGAAAGGATGTCGCCGGGTTGGCAGTCAAGGGCTTCGCAGATTGCTTCAAGGGTTGAAAAGCGGATTGCCTTTGCTTTTCCGGTTTTTAAAATCGAAAGATTTGCCATGGTGATTCCGACTTTTTCGGAAAGTTCGGTCATGCTCATTTTTCGCTTTGCGAGCATAACGTCAAGATTTACTTCAATAGACATGAGCACGCCTCCTTTTTTAAATGGTAAGGTCGTTTTCCGTCTGCATAATAGCGGATTTATAGACCAGATGGGAAAGAGCGGCGCAGACGACGGTTATTGCGATTCCCACAAAAACAACAAGGGGAGTTAGAATTATCAAAGCGCTTGGGTGGCTCATGTTCATAAAAGCCAGCGCCCAGTTTCCGAGGAAGAAAAAGGCGGAATCTCCCGCGGCGAGAATTGAGATTGTTTTGAGCTGTTTTGCGTTTTCAAAGCTGAAGGAATTATCCGCTCCGATGTTTTTTGCGATTTTCCATCCGAAGAAAAGGGAAGCAAAACAGGGAACGGAGCAGAGCCAGAGAAAAATCTGCCAGGGCCAATAGTAATGGGAAACTTCCGGATACATTGCCCGAAGGCTTGTTCCATAGGCGGGAATTATCGCGAAGAAGACTATCATTCCGAAAATTCCTGTTCCGATTATTACGGCTTTCAGCCATTTTGAAAGATTTTTTTGGGTCATTTTGGGAAACCTCCTTTTTAAATTGAAAGAGTTTTTAGTTGATTTGTTTATAAAATCCTACTTTCTGCGGTAATCGTAAGTATCTTTTGAAACGCTAAGTTCTATTCCGTTAATAATAACGATTTCATCGCTTTTCCATATAATTTCTGCGTTTTCGCAGCGGTATTGCCAATATATATTTTTCTTTTTGCCGGTTTTGTTATTTTTCACTGTGCACAGAACGGCATACGATGTTGTTGCGCCGCCGTTATTTAAATAAGCTGTTATGGTATATTTTTCGTCCGGAGAGGTTGATTCTCTTAAATAGTCCTGTCCTTTTATATGCTGGATATCAAAAAATGCCCAATATACTGCATAAAAAAGTAAGACGATTACAAGTAAAGAAATAATAAAAATTTTGAAACCGGATTTCATTTTGGAACCTCCTTTTATTTTATGGATAAGTTCTGTATTTGTATATATTGTTTTTATAACGTTCAATGACACAAATGCCATCGAACGCATCGGAAAGGCTTTCTTCACCGTTTACTATCATAAAACCGCATGAATCATCAATGCAGGCACTTGTTGCGAAAAGAATTCTGTTTTCGTATTTTTCGATATAGAGTATATCAATGCTTTTATCATAGCCGGGGAAATCAATTTTTTTGAGCACGGACAAATTTTGGCCATAGAGGACAATTTTTCTCTGTTCGATTTTTGCGATATGGAAATCATATTGCTTTATCTGTTCGTTTATCAGAAGGCAGTAATCTGCGGTTTTTTCTTCATTATTGTTTCCACATCCGCAGAGAATGAGAAGCAGGAACAATATCGGAAGAAGTTTTTTCATTTGATTTAACACCCTTTCGTCATCACTTCGTGATGCCACCTCCCCTTGAGGGGAGGTATTTACAATTTATATATACCACTTATTTTTTTGAAAGTCAATAAAAATTTATCGAAAAACGATAAATTTTTAAGGTATGACAAAAACTTTTCGCAAAAAGGGCGGAGTTTCGATTTCGTTCTGCGGTTTTCGGTTTTTGTTTTGTCGAGGCTTGTTTTAATTAATGTTATAGAGGGATTTACTGCGATTTGTTTTGCTGGAAAAATATGGAAAGTTATGGTAAGATAAATCCGGAGGCGATGAGCATGTTTGAGATTCTTAAAAAGCAGGGAATGGTTATGAGCATCGCCCTTTCGGATATTGTTCCGAACCCGGCGCAGCCAAGGCGGAATTTTGATGAGAGCGAACTTTTTGCCCTTGGGGAAAGCATCCGGGAAAACGGACTTATCCAGCCGATTTCCGTCCGCAGGATTAAAAGCGGATTTGAACTCATCGCCGGTGAGCGCAGGTTTCGGGCATGCAAACTTATCGGTAGGCAAAAAATTGAGGCTATCGTTTATGATATCGGCGATGAGGATTCGGCGGCCTGGGCACTTATTGAAAATCTTCAAAGAAGCGATCTTGGACCTTTTGAGGAAGCGGAAGCGCTTTTTAAGCTTATTTCCGGTTGGAATCTTCCGAGGGAGGAAGCCGCAAAGCGCCTTGGGATTGCTTCTTCAACCCTTTCGAACAAACTGAGGATTTTAAAGCTTGAACCGGAAGTCAGGAAGATAATTACGGAAAACAATCTTACCGAAAGGCACGCAAGGGAACTTCTTCGGATCGAAACCGAAAAGGGCAGGGAAGAGGCGGCAAAATTTATTGCCGAAAAGGAACTGAACGTTCCGGAAACGGTCAGATACATAGACAGGATTTTGGAAAGGGAAAAGCCGAAGAAGAAAAAGGCAAGATATTTTGTAAAAGACCTGCGGCTTTTTATAAATACCTTTGAGCACGCAGTTGAAGTTATGAATTCCGCGGGTCTTGGGGCGGTGAGTTCTGTTTCTGAAAATGAGGAGAGCCTTATTTACACGGTTGCCGTTCCGAAGGCAAATGCTTTCAAAAAGGCGGAAAGTTCCGCCGGTTAAATTTTTGCGCTGCTCCGGCGTGTTTCGCATCCGCGCCGACAGTTATATAGAAAAGAAGCATTTTTGCTTCGCCAAAAGACACATTCCCCTGAAAGAACACAAAAAGCCGCCGCAAGGCGGCTTTTTGTGTTTTGTTGTTTAATAATGTTCCACGTGAAACAAAGACTGCGAAGCGAGTCCTGTATGTTTTATGACAATCCATCCGTCTTTTGCCTGCGGCAAAAAAGTTCCACGTGGAACAAATTAATAAATTGCAATAATTTTGCAAAACATCATTGAAAAATTCATTGCTCTCTATTATAATAAAAAGGTAATAATAATAAGCGGAGGAAAGAATGGGCAAAATTATAGCATTCGCAAACCAAAAAGGCGGCGTTGGAAAAACGACCACTGCGGTCAACCTTTCCGCGGCGCTTGCATACAGAACAAGGGGCAGAGTTTTGCTTGTGGATTCGGACCCCCAGGGAAACGCAACTTCCGGACTTGGAATCAACAAAAGGGAAGTCAGGCATTCCGTTTATGACGTTGTTCTCGGAACCTGCGGCGCAAAGGACGCGGTTGTAAGAACAAAATATAAGAATCTTGACATAATGCCTTCAAGCATTGACCTTGCGGCGGCGGAAATTGAACTTGTTGATATGGAAAACAGGGCGCTCCGTCTTAAAAACGCCCTTTCCGCAATTCTTGTGGATTATGATTACATCTGCATAGACTGCCCGCCTTCTCTCGGACTTCTTACTCTCAACGCCCTTGCGGCATGCACCAGCATTCTTGTTCCGATTCAATGCGAATTCTATGCTCTTGAAGGACTTTCCCAGCTTATGGCAACGGTTCGCACCGTTAAAAGACTTTATAACAGCTACATCGACATGGAAGGCGTTCTTCTCACAATGTATGACGCAAGACTTAATCTTACGATGCAGGTTGTTGAGGAAGTTAAAAAATATTTTCCGCAGAAAGTTTTTAAAACCGTTATTCCGAGGAACGTCCGCCTTTCCGAAGCGCCTTCCTTCGGCGAACCGGTAATTTATTATGATTTCGCATCGAAAGGAAGCCAGAGTTATCTTGCGCTTGCGGACGAGATTATTGCGAACAACAGAACGGAGGGATGATTTTTGGCAAAATCCAGAGGACTCGGCAGGGGACTTGATACCCTTTTTGCCGACCAGACCGCTTTTTCCGGGGAAGATTCCGGAATAAGCACCATAAGGCTTTCTGAAATTGAGCCGAACTTATCTCAGCCGAGAAAAGATTTTGACGAGGAAGCGCTTAATGAACTTGCGGATTCCATTTCCGCCCACGGAGTTTTGCAGCCTCTTCTTGTAAGACCTCTTAAAAACGGAATGTACCAGATCGTTGCGGGAGAAAGAAGATGGCGAGCCGCAAGAATTGCCGGACTTTCGGAAGTTCCGGCGCTTATCCGGGAACTTTCCGACGAGGAAACCGACCAGGTTGCGCTTATCGAAAACCTTCAGAGGGAGGACCTCAACGCGGTTGAAACCGCCGAAGGTTACAGAAGGCTTATGGATAAATACGGCATGACCCAGGAACAGCTTTCGGAAGCTGTCGGAAAATCAAGACCCGCCGTTGCGAACACTCTCCGTATTCTCAATCTTCCGGAAGAGATTCTTCCGCTTGTTTCTTCCGGAAAACTTTCCGCAGGACACGCAAAGGCAATTCTTTCCGCGCCGGAAGAAAAAAGGGTTGAACTTGCGAAAGCCATTGTTTCCGGCGAACTTTCCGTAAGGGAAGCGGAAAAAATGGCGGCAAAAATCGGAAAAGAGCAAAAAGAAAAAGCTCCGAAGAAGAAAGATTCCTTCCCGAAGGATAAATTTTACCGGGAAATGCAGGTTGCCATGACCGAAGAACTTGGAAGACCTTTTAAGATTACCGAAAACGAAAAAGGCGGAACCATTGAGCTTCCGTTTTACAATAAAGAGGAACTTGCGGATTTCTGCGAGCGAATCCTTAAAAAGAAAATGTAAAGATAAGGAGAAAAACCGATGCTTGATATTAGATTTGTAAGAGAAAACGCGGAGCTTGTTAAAGAAGCCTGCCGCAGAAGATTCAAACCCATGGACGAGGCTGTTGATGAGCTTGTTGCAATCGACGCTGAACGCAGAAAACTCAACGCAAAAACCGACGACCTTAAAGCACAGCAGAACCGCGCAAGCAAACAGATTCCGGTTATGAAAAAGAACGGCGAAGACACCACCGCTCTCATGGCGGAGATGAAACTCATCGCTGAAGAAAGCAAAAAATGCGGCGAGGAACTTGCAAAACTCGAAGACCGCCAGCTTGAACTCATCCTTAAAATTCCGAACATCCCGAACGAAGCCGTTCCTTACGGAAAAGACGACACCGAAAACGTCGAGCTCCGCCGCTGGGGCGAACCGCGCAAATTCGACTTTGAGCCGAAAGCACATTGGGATATCGGTCAGGATCTCAACATCCTTGACCCGGAAAGAGCGGGAAAAGTTACCGGCGCAAGATTCCATTTCTATAAAGATCTTGGCGCAAGACTTGAGCGCGCTATTATGAACTATTTCCTCGATACCCACACCGCAAACGGCTACACCGAGATTTTCCCGCCTTTCATGGCAAACAAAGCTTCCATGACCGGCACCGGTCAGCTTCCGAAATTTGCGGAGGATATGTATAAACTCGAAGGCGAAGATCTTTATCTTATCCCCACCGCGGAAGTTCCGGTAACCAACTTCCACAGAGGCGAGGTTCTTGACAAAGCAAGCCTTCCGATCAAATACTGCGCATATTCCGCCTGCTTCCGCGCAGAAGCGGGTTCCGCAGGCAGAGATACCCGCGGACTTATCCGCCAGCACCAGTTCAACAAAGTTGAGCTTGTTAAATTTGCGGATCCGGAAAAATCCTATGAAGAACTCGAAGAACTTACCGGCGAAGCAGAAAAAGTTCTCCAGGGACTCGGTCTTCCTTACAGAGTTGTTGTTCTCACCACCGGCGACCTTACCTTCAGCTCCGCGAAAACCTATGATATCGAAGTATGGATGCCTTCCTACGGAAGATACGTCGAAATTTCTTCCTGCTCCAACTTTGAGGATTTCCAGGCTCGCAGAGCGAACATCAAATGCAAGGACAAAGACGGTAAAGCTGTTTTTGCACACACTCTCAACGGTTCCGGCGTAGCAATCGGCAGAACCACTGCGGCTATTCTTGAAAACTATCAGAACGCCGACGGCAGCGTTACCATTCCGGAAGCGCTCCGCAAATATATGGGAATTGACGAAATTAAATAAAAAGGGAAAGGAGCGCCGCTTGGCGCTCCTTTTTGAGTACGGCATTCATTAGCCTTCCTCTTGAGGGGAAGGTGGCATCGCGCAAGCGATGACGGATGAGGTGTTTCTGCTCAATATCGCGGTTTCATGTAAAACACCTCATCACCGCCTTCGGCGGAGCTTCTCCTCAAGGAGAAGCTTTAAAAGGAAATAATTTCCAATTGTACATATACAAAATGCACAAGCGAAAGACAAAATTTTCGTTTAAGATAAGCAAAAGAGAAAATTGAAAAACTTTTTTGAAAAAGCGAAAAAAAGGCTTGAAATTCCCGTGTAAAGGTGTTAGAATAGTTAAAATTTACACGTGAACAATATAACAAATATAAAAACCAGGAGGAGAGCACAAACATGGTAAACCCGAACACCAATGAAAAATTCCTTTACGAAGGACTTACTTTCGACGACGTACTTCTTATTCCTGCAAAATCCGACGTACTCCCGAAAGACTGCTGCACCAAAACCGTTCTTGCAAGAGATATCGTTCTCAATGCACCTATTATGACCGCAGCAATGGATACCGTTACCGAAGCAAAAATGGCAATTGCCATTGCAAGAGAAGGCGGTATCGGCGTTATCCACAAAAATATGCCCATTGAAAAACAGGCAGAAGAAGTTGACAAGGTAAAACGCAGCGAAAACGGCGTTATTGTTAACCCCTTCTATCTTGCAAAGGAAAATACTGTTGCCGAAGCAAACGCTCTTATGGCAAAATTTAAAATCAGCGGTGTTCCGATTTGTGATGAAGACAAAAAACTTGTGGGCATCATCACCAACAGAGATATGAAATTCCTTGAAAACTTCAATGTTGCAATCGAAGAAGTTATGACCAAGGAAAACCTTGTTACCGCTCCCGTTGGCACCAACCTTGAGGAAGCACAGAAAATTCTCCGCGCACATAAGATCGAAAAACTCCCGATTGTTGATGAAGAAGGCAGACTTGCCGGCCTTATCACCATCAAAGATATTGAAAAAGCCGTTCAGTATCCCAACGCAGCAAGAGATAAAGGCGGCAGACTTCTTTGCGCGGCAGCTCTTGGCGTAACTTCCGACGTTCTCGTCCGCGCAAAAGCTCTTGTTGAAGCAGGCGCAGACGTTCTTGTTCTTGACTCCGCACACGGACACAGCGCAGGCATTATGAACTGCGTAAAAATGATTAAAGCCGAATATCCCGAAATCGCTCTTGTTGCAGGCAACGTTGCAACCGCAGCAGCAACCGAAGACCTCTTCGAAGCAGGCGCAGACGCTGTTAAAGTAGGTATCGGCCCCGGTTCCATCTGCACCACCCGCGTTGTTGCAGGTATCGGCGTTCCCCAGATCACCGCAATTTATGAAGCAGCAAAAGTCGGCGCAAAATGGGGCAGACCCATTATCGCTGACGGCGGTATGCAGTATTCCGGCGACGTTGTAAAAGCTCTTGCGGCAGGCGGCAACGTTGTAATGCTCGGTTCCATGCTTGCAGGATGCGACGAAGCACCCGGCGAATCCGAAATTTATCAGGGCAGACGCTTTAAAGTTTACCGCGGCATGGGTTCCCTTGCAGCAATGGCAAACGGAAGCAAAGACAGATATTTCCAGGAAGACAACAAAAAACTTGTTCCCGAGGGCGTTGAAGGACGAGTTCCCTGCAAAGGCACCGTCGGCGAAGTTGTTTACCAGATTCTTGGCGGTCTTCGTGCAGGTATGGGTTACTGCGGCTGCGGCACCATTCCGGAACTCCAGGAAAGAGCTCAGTTCGTAAGAATCACCGGCGCAGGTCTTAAAGAGAGCCATCCTCACGATATTTATATCACCAAAGAGGCTCCCAACTATTCCACCAACGTATAATTCCGGCTTTGAGCACGGAAATAAAAATGAGCACGGCTTGCCGTGCTCATTTTTTTCGAAAAATAGCCTCCCCCCAAGGGGAGGTAAAAACGGGTCACCTACGTTGTTTTAATGAATCAAAAAAGACCTTCCTTTCGGAAGGCCTTTTTGTTTATTGTTCCGGAAGAAAACCGGGAAGTTCGGAAGAATCGCAAAAATCGAACCGGAAAGCTTTTTCTCTTTCAACCTGGTAAAGTTCGGCGTAGGTTGCCTGGACATAAGGTTCCAGGAAAAGAAGACCTATTCCGCAGGTGAGAGATCCGAGAAGAATCCAGCCGATGAAGGAAAGACCGAGAATGAAGATATCAAATTTTTCATCATCGGTCATTTTTTTTGAAAGTTCAAAGGCGCGCTTTGAATCAATTCCGGGGTTTTCCGCAAGGATATAGGGTACCATAAAATATTCATAGCTTTTTATGATTCCGGGGATTATGAAAAGAAAACTCCAAAGAAGGACTTTAAGATTCAAAAGGAACATGATTTTAATGACGTTAAGATAGTTTCGGCTTTTGAAAACCCAGAAAACGCGTTCAACCTTTGAACCGGAAATGCGGTTTTCCATAAAGAATCTGTGCATTCCCACAAGGATGGGATATCCGACAAAAAGATTGAAAAGAACGGAAAAACCGAAAATTGAAAACAGCGCGGTCAGCAAAACCGGAGAATATTCCGGGTTTTCCAAAATGGACTGATAGTCGGGATTTTCGGCAATAAGGGAGATAATGCTGCCCGGGTCGGTCATAAGAAAACCGGTAAGAATCGTTGCGAAGAAGGGAGTCCAATATCCGAAACGGCTCAGTACGGATTTTGCCCTTTGTTTAAGTTCAGAGATTTGCCACATAATAACACCTCCAAATTAATTTTATTATAACATAAATAAAAATATTTTACAAAAGAAACAGGAAAAGAAAGGATAGTTGCGTCAATGTTTCGTCATTTTCTCTATTAATTATACTATGACGCTATAATTATGTCAATAATTAGTCACGGGTGATTTATATGAAAAATGAAATGGGACGCTTTACTTTAAGAGTTCCGAAAACTCTTCTTGATAAAATCGGATATATTGCCGAATATGAGGGCAGAACCAAAAACAAAGAGATTGAGCAGCTTGTCAAAAAGCGTATTGCCGATTTTGAAAAAGAACATGGCGCAATCGAAACCGACGAATAAAAATGAGCACGGCTTGCCGTGCTCATTTTTTTAGGGAAAAAAGGCTCCTTTGTGCAAAGGGAGCTGTCGCAGCCTTGCCGTGACTGAGGGATTGTAACCCTGTCCGATTAAAAAACGGGGGAGCAAGTTCCGCCATACATTGAATTAATAAGCCTTCCCGGAGGGGAAGGTGTCACCGAAGGTGACGAAAGAGGGATTGCCAAGAACCCGGAGGGTAGCCTTCCCTTGGGGGAAGGTGGCACGCCCCAAGAATAAAACGTGACGGATGAGGGACAAACCCTGTCCAATTAAAAACGGGCGACCGCATAGCGCCCTGAGCACGAAGTGCGAGGAAGTACCCTTGGGGTAGGTTGCCCTTACATTGATTTTGCGAAACCACCGGAAACAGGGCGGTAATCTCGACAGAATCCTCCGGTCACGCACCTGTTCTTAATTGCGTGACAGCCCCCTTTAGGCAAGGGGGCCTTTTCGCCCGCCGAAAAATCCGCACCACCTAATAGGGGAGGCTGAAAAAATCCGCCTTTTTATAGAAAATGTTTACAATTTATTTAATAAAAACACAAAAAAACACGATATAATATAACCGTTAAGGAGGTGCTTTTTTATGTGGACACGCGCAAGAATCAAACAGGAAGCAAGAAACGGTCTGCGCCGCTTCGGATACTGGATGCCGCTTTTTGTAACCTTTGTTGCGGGAATTCTTACCGGCGGAATCACCACCGGCGGAACGACGACGAACAGCATTACGACGGAATATACTGCCGAATACAGCGGCGACCTTACTCCGGCGGGATTTTTTGCCTTTATTGATGAATTCTTCGGCGAGTTTTTCTATGAAATCGGCGCTGCTTTTGAGAACATTTTCAGCAATCCGCTTATTGCGATGACAACCGCTTTCTTCGTTGTTCTCGGTTTTATGATCGGACTTGTTGTTGCCTTCGGTTGGAGCGCTTTTGTTGCCGGTCCGGTTATAGTCGGCAAAAACCGCTATTTTATGGAGCACAGGGCTTTTGATTCAAAATTTGAAAGACTTTTCTGGTCCTTCAGAAGCGGAAGATATATGAACGTTGTGAAAATAATGTTCTGGAGGGAAGTTAAAATCTTCCTTTGGAGCCTGCTTTTTGTGATTCCGGGAATTATAAAATCCTATGAATACAGCATGGTTCCCTATATTCTTGCGGAAAACCCGCAGATTTCTTCCGAACGCGCCTTTGAACTTTCGAAAAAGATGACGAAGGGCGAAAAATGGAAGATTTTTGTGCTTGATCTTTCCTTCATCGGCTGGTATATTGTCGGTTTCCTCTGCTGCTGCGTGGGAATGTATTTTGTTGAGCCTTACCGCGAAGCAACCTTTGCCGAACTTTATCAGGTTATGAGAGAAAAAGCACACGGACTCGGTTTTTCCGATTACACCGAACTTCCCGGATTTTTTCCGGAACAGAGATAACCGATTCAAAAAGACTGCCGGCTCCGGCGGTCTTTTTTTGCCGTTGGATTAATACTTGTTTTATAAAAAAGCCGTGATATAATGAAAACAAAGGGGGCGGATTTTTTTGATTTGCAGAAAAGAACTTAAAGAAAACGCAAAGGCAGTTCTTAAAAGATTCGGGTACTGGAACGTATTCGCGGTGACGCTGATTTCCGGATTTTTGGCGGAGGGAATAGGTTCAAGCGCCATGAGCGGAGTTTCGTCAATGTTTTCAAGCATTATTTCGGCGGTTTTTGAAACTTCTTCGGATTCGCCTTCATATTCGGAAACCATGGAAACTGTTTTCGGAAATCCGATTTTCACAGCCTGGTTCGTCATTATTCTCACTGCTGTGATACTGATTACATTTGCGCTTGCCCTTTGCTTCGGGGTTTTTGTTTCCGGTCCGGTCCTTGCAGGCAAAAACAGATTCTTTATGGAAAACCGGCTTTACGGTTCAAAATTCGAAAGGCTTTTTTGGGGATTCGGAAAGGGAAGATATCTTCCGATTGCAAAGACCACCTTTGTTTATATGATAAGAATCTTTTTATGGAGCCTGCTTTTCCTGATTCCGGGAATTATAAAATCCTATGAATATTTCATGGTTATGTATATTCTTTCGGAAAATCCGGAAATCGGCGCCGAACGCGCTTTTGAAATTTCGAGCAGAACCACAAAAGGGGAGAAATGGAAGATATTCCTTTTCGAGCTGTCCTTCCTGGGCTGGATACTTCTTGGGTTGCTCAGCTGCGGAATCGGAGTTTATTTTCTTGAACCCTATTATTACGCTTCCTTTGTGGAGCTTTATCAGAAGCTTCGGGAAAAGGCGATTTCCGAAGGAATTGCGGATTGCAGCGAACTTCCGGGATATATTCGGAACTGAAGTTTAAAATAAAAAGCGGTGCTAATTTTTGAGCACCGCTTTTTTTGTGTGTATCCGATTTCGGGAAAAAGAAAAAGCACCGATTTTCATCAGTGCTTTTTGTTGGTGACCCGTGCGAGAATCGAACTCGCGTTACAGCCGTGAAAGGGCCGTGTCTTAACCGCTTGACCAACGGGCCATTATGGTAGCGGCGACTGGATTCGAACCGGTGACACTTCGGGTATGAACCGAATGCTCTAGCCAACTGAGCTACGCCGCCATTACATTTTTAAAGCCTCAAGGCGAAGATTATTATACAAGATGAAAAGCGAATTGTCAACCCCTTTTTTAAAAATTTTTTAAATTTTTTTATTTTTTATTCAAAACGAAAAAACGAATGGGTTTTAGCGGGTTTTTGCGGAAGAAAGCTCTATATATAATATAGTATATAATATATAACTTATAATACTATATATACAATATTATATATGCCGGGATTTCGGTTCCGGGAAGGAAAAGAATATTTTGCCGAAAAAAGAATGCTTGCAATTTTTGAAGATATATAATATAGTATTAATACTATATTAAATTAAGGAGGGCTTTTCTTAATGGCGAAGAAGAAAGTTCTTACGGAAGAAGAGAAAGCGGCAAAGAAGCAGCATATTAAAGAAGAGATCCAGGCATACGTCTGCATGTTCCTTTTTATTGCGCTTTTTGTAATAATGTTTGCAATGTTTGGAAGCCAATCCAGCCTTTTCAGCTGAAAAAAGTCCAAAAAACGGCTTGATTATGCGGTTTTAAAGTTTTTTAAAAATTTTTGAAATTTTTTTGAAAAAAGTGTTGACAAGCTGGCAATAATTTGCTATAATAACAAAGCTGTCACTTCGAGTGACGGGAAAATGAAAAGGACCTTGAAAATTGAACAACAGGAAGAAACAAGAAGAATTAAACCCTTGTATTCATTTGAGTAAATTCCAAAAGTAAA
>SVMR01000025.1 GCA_015067315.1 Oscillospiraceae bacterium
TTCAAGCTGTTAGAATTGCTCGGAAACTAACATCTTTGCTCTTTTTTGCTCTGGTTATATAATACCCTTGGAATGTGATGAGTTTGTGATGAAGTTTTTTCAGTTTGGTTACAATCCAAAACCAGTTTGGTTAAACTTTTCGGAAAAACTGTTACAAAGGTGAATTATTGTTCAAATCACCGGTATTCGGAACCTGGTCGCTCTCAAAAGGCTCCCTTGTGCAAAGGGAGCTGTCACCGAAGGTGACTGAGGGATTGTAACCCTGTCCAATCTTACATCCGCCGTCGGTATCAACGGAATCGTCGTAGGGGCGACCCTGCGTGGTCGCCCGAAAAATAGGATTCCCGGAGGGCAAGCTCCCTCTGACGAGGGAGCTGTCGCGGCTTTGCCGTGACTGAGGGAGAGAAAACCTCGTCCAATTAAAAACGGTGGGAGCAAGCCCCCGCCCTACATTGATTTTTATGAACCGCCGAAAACCGGGCGGCAATCCCAACAGAATCCCCCGGGCTTTTTTATT
This sequence comes from Oscillospiraceae bacterium, assembly GCA_015067315.1. GTDB lineage: Bacteria > Bacillota > Clostridia > Oscillospirales > Ruminococcaceae > UMGS1668. The sequence goes on from SVMR01000025.1 coordinate 518, forward strand.
TTATCGGGGGTATAGTCTGTTGACTATTTTCCGATAATATTGTATAATGAAGGATACACCAAAACGAACAAATGTTCATCAAAAAGGAGGCGGATTTTTTTGGATTTCAAGCTTGTTTCACCCTTTAAGCCAACCGGCGACCAGCCCCAGGCCATTGAAAAACTTGTTGAAGGAATAAACCGCGGCGACAGGGAACAGACCCTTCTCGGAATAACCGGTTCCGGCAAAACCTTCACCATGGCGTCCGTAATCGAAAAAATAAACCGCCCGACAATTGTTCTTTCTCATAACAAAACCCTTGCTGCCCAGCTTTGCAGCGAATTCAAGGAGTTTTTTCCGGAAAACAGCGTTGAATATTTCGTTTCCTATTACGATTATTACCAGCCGGAAGCATATATCGCCTCCACCGATACCTATATTGAAAAAACAAGCGACATAAACGACGAAATCGAAAAACTCCGCCATTCCGCAACCGCCGCCCTTTCCGAAAGACGCGACGTAATAATCGTCGCTTCCGTTTCCTGCATCTATACTCTCGGCGACCCGATAGATTACCGCACAATGGTTCTTTCTCTCCGTCCGGGAATGGAAAAGGACAGGGACGAAGTCATAAACCAGCTCGTCAACATGCAGTACGAGCGCAACGACATGAACCTTATCCGCAACAAATTCCGCGTCCGGGGCGACGTAATCGAAATTTGTCCGGCATATTCGGACGAAAAGATTTTCCGGATTGAGTTTTTCGGCGACGAAGTTGACAGAATCACCGAAATCCATGCGGTAACCGGCGAAGTAAAAGGCGTTTTAAACCACGTTTCGATTTATCCCGCTTCCCATTACATTGTTCCGAAGGATAAAATGTTAAAAGCGGTTGATGAAATCCGCGCGGAATGCGACGAAAGGGTGAAATTTTTCCACGAAAAAGGAAAACTTATCGAAGCCCAGCGCATTGCGGAACGCACCAATTACGATATGGAAATGCTGACGGAAGTGGGTTTCTGCAAGGGAATCGAAAACTATTCCCGTGTTCTTTCCGGAAGAGCGCCCGGTTCCTGCCCCACAACCTTGCTTGACTATTTCCCGGAGGATTTTGTCCTTTTCATCGACGAAAGCCACGTTACCCTTCCGCAGGTTCGGGCAATGTCCGGCGGCGACCGTTCAAGAAAGGAAAACCTTATCGAATACGGTTTCCGTCTTCCTTCTGCAATAGATAACCGCCCGCTGACCTTTGAGGAATTTGACGGAAAGCTGAACCAGATTGTTTACGTAAGCGCGACCCCCGGTCAGTACGAAAAAGACCGGAGCACCCAGAAAGTTGAGCAGGTAATCCGCCCGACGGGACTTCTTGACCCGGAAATAAGCGTCCGCCCGGTCGAAGGACAGATCGAAGACCTCCTTTCCGAAATAAATATGCGGGTGGCAAAGGGCGAGAGAACCCTTATAACGACTCTTACGAAAAAAATGGCGGAAAACCTTACGGATTATCTTATCCAGATGGGCGTTAAGGTTCGCTATATGCACCACGATATAGATACAATCGAGCGAATGGAAATAATCCGCGATCTGCGCCTCGGCGAATTCGACGTTCTCTGCGGAATAAACCTTCTTCGCGAAGGATTGGATATTCCGGAAGTAAGCCTTGTGGCGATTCTCGACGCGGATAAGGAAGGCTTCCTCCGAAGCGAAACTTCCCTTATCCAGACCATAGGACGAGCCGCCCGAAACGCCGAAGGCAAGGTCATTATGTATGCGGATTCCGTTACCGAAAGCATGGAAAAGGCAATCCGCGAAACGGAACGCCGAAGAGCCATTCAGGACGCCTATAACAAGGAACACGGAATCGTTCCGAAAACAATCAAGAAGGACGTCCGCGATATAATCGAAATTTCCAGCCATAAAGACGACGACAAAGGCGGAAAACGCCGCCTGAGCTATAAAGAAACCGAAGAGGAAATCAAGCGCCTTACCAATGAAATGAAGGCCGCTTCGAAGATTCTTGAATTTGAACACGCGGCATATCTCCGCGACAGAATCAAAAAACTCCGGGAACAAATGGAGGATGTACAGTATGAATCAAAGTTCCATCGTCATAAAGGGAGCAAGGGAACATAACCTCAAAAATATCGACGTTGAAATTCCCCGCGACAAACTTGTTGTTCTGACCGGTCTTTCCGGTTCGGGAAAAAGTTCCCTTGCCTTCGATACAATATATGCCGACGGTCAGCGCAGATATATGGAAAGCCTTTCTTCCTATGCAAGAATGTTCCTTGGAATGATGGAAAAACCGGACGTCGATTCAATCGACGGTCTTTCCCCGGCAATTTCCATCGACCAGAAGAACACAAGCAAAAACCCCCGTTCAACAGTGGGAACGGTTACGGAAATTTATGACTATCTCCGCCTTCTTTATGCGAGAATCGGCGTTCCCCATTGCCCGGTTTGCGGAAGAGAGATAAAACAGCAGACCGTTGACCAGGTTGTTGACCAGGTTCTCGCCCTTCCGGAAGGAACGAAAATCCAGCTTATGGCTCCGATTATCCGGGGAAGAAAAGGCGAATATGTAAAAGAACTTGAAGCCGCAAGAAAAAGCGGTTTTGTCCGCGTAAGAATCGACGGAAGCATCTACGATCTTTCCGAGGAAATAAAGCTTGATAAAAACAAAAAGCACACCATTGAAATAATTGTTGACCGCCTTGTTGTAAAGCCGGAGGTCCGCTCCCGTCTTTCGGATTCCCTTGAAACCGTAATGCAGCAAAGCGGCGGACTCGCGGTTGTTAATATAATCGGCGGGGAAGACCTTTTGTTCTCCCAGAACTATGCCTGCCCGGACCACGGCGCCGCAATCGACGAACTTTCCCCGAGGATGTTTTCTTTCAACAACCCCTTCGGCGCCTGTGAAAAATGCACCGGTCTCGGCGTTTTCATGCAGGTTGACCCGGACCTTGTCCTTCCGAACAAAAACCTTTCAATCCGGGAAGGAGCGATCCACGCTTCCGGCTGGTATTATTACGAAGGCGGAATAGCCACCAATTATTACGAAGCTCTTGCGAAGGAATATAATTTTTCCCTCGACGTTCCGGTAAAGGATCTTCCGAAAGAAGCGATAGACATTCTTCTTTACGGAAGCAAGGGCAAAAAAATTATGGTCAGGCGCGAAAGCGACAGCATGCACGGTTATTTCAGCAGCGAATTTGAAGGAATAATCAACAATATGGAACGCCGCTTCCGCGAAACGAACAGCGAATGGATGAGGGAGGAAATCGCTCTCCAGATGCGCGCTGTGGATTGCCCGGACTGCCACGGCGAACGCCTTAAACCAATTTCCCTTGGCGTAACCGTCTGCGGAAAAAACATCAGCGAATTTTCGAAGATGTCCGTAAAAGATGCCCTGGATTTTGTTGAAAACATGCAGCTTACCGAAAGGGAAGAGATGATTTCCCATCTTATTCTCAAGGAGATAAAAGCAAGGCTCGGCTTCCTCAAAAACGTCGGTCTTGAATATCTTACCCTTTCAAGAAACGCATCGACCCTTTCCGGCGGCGAAGCCCAGAGAATCCGCCTTGCGACCCAGATAGGTTCCTCCCTTATGGGAGTTCTCTATATCCTCGATGAACCCAGCATCGGTCTTCATCAGCGGGACAACGAAAAGCTCATCGGAACTCTTGAACATCTCCGCGACCTTGGAAACACGGTAATCGTTGTTGAACACGATACGGATACAATGCTTGCGGCGGATCATATCGTAGATATCGGTCCCGGAGCGGGAATCCACGGCGGAAACATCGTCTGTTCCGGAACTGTTGAGGATATTATGAACTGCCCGGAATCCATAACGGGCGCATATCTTTCCGGAAGGAAAAAAATCGAAATTCCGGAAAAAAGAAGGGAAGGCAACGGAAAAAAACTTGTTGTAAAAGGCGCTTTTGAAAACAACCTTAAACACATCGACGTTGAATTCCCCCTTGGAAAATTCGTTGTTGTAACGGGCGTTTCCGGTTCCGGAAAAAGCTCCCTCGTAAACGAAATCCTTTATAAAACCCTTGCGAAAGACCTCAACAAGGCAAAATGCATTCCCGGACATTGCGAAGGCGTTGAAGGCGAAGAATTCCTCGATAAGGTTATCTGCATCGACCAGTCGCCCATCGGAAGAACTCCCCGTTCAAACCCTGCAACCTATACCGGCGTTTTCACCGATATCCGAAATCTTTTTGCGGAAACAGCCGAATCCAAAGCGAGGGGATATAACGCCGGAAGATATTCCTTCAACGTCCGGGGAGGAAGATGCGAAGCCTGTGAGGGCGACGGAATAATCGAAATCGAAATGCATTTTCTTCCTAATATCTTCGTTCCCTGCGAAGTCTGCAAAGGAAAAAGATATAACCGCGAAACCCTTGAAGTTCATTACAAAGGCAAAAATATAAGCGACGTTCTCAACATGACCGTTGAGGAAGCGCTTTTGTTCTTCGAAAACGTTCCGAAAATAAAACGTAAAATCGAAGTTCTCAACGATGTCGGTCTCGGCTATGTGACCCTCGGTCAGGCGGCGACAACCCTTTCCGGCGGCGAAGCCCAGCGTGTTAAACTCGCGACGGAACTTGCAAAACGCCCCACAGGAAAAACCGTTTATATCCTTGACGAACCCACAACCGGACTTCATACCGCCGACGTCCATAAGCTTATCGAAGTTCTTCAAAAACTTGTTGACGGCGGAAACACCGTTATTCTAATCGAGCATAACCTTGACGTAATCAAGGTTGCCGACCATATAATCGACCTTGGTCCGGAAGGCGGCGACGGCGGCGGAACCCTTGTTGCGGAAGGACCCCCGGAAGATATTGCCGCCTGCGAAAAATCCTATACCGGACAGTTCCTTAAACCGATTCTTGAACAGAAACTCTGACGGAGGAAAAATGATTCTTTACCACGGAAGCAATACTTTTGGAATAAAAACCCTTGAACCGCGCCTTGCGGACCACGAAAGACCCTATATCTATATGTCAACCCTTGAAATCGTTGCGGGTTTTTATATGGTGAACGGGGTTGAAAAGCCTTATTATTGGTTCCCCTATGGCTTCGGAAGCGACGGAAAAGTTGAATATGACGAACTGTATCCGAACGCGCTTGAGGAAGTTTCAAAAGGAAAAAGCGGATGCATCTATATTGTTGAAGCGGAAGAAAAAGACGTTCTTCCGTTCAAAAACATTCCCTGCGCAAGGCTCGGAACGGTTCCGATGGAAGTTAAAGACAAAATTGAAATTCCGGACTGTTACCAATGGCTTCTTGAACAGGAGAAAAAAGGCGCTTTCCGCCTTCGCCGCTTCGAGGATAAATCCGAAAAAGAGCTTCTTTGGTGGAAAAACAAAATCCTTGAATATATCGACAGCAAAAATATGATTGAGATTCCCGATTGTTCCTATGCGGAATTTGTACGCAAAAAATTCCCGGAAGTATGGGAAAAATACGAAAAAATCTGCTTTGAAAGAAATAACAAAAAACCGGAGGATTTGTAAAATGACCTATTATTTCACAAGCAAAACGCCCGATTTAAAAACCGCCGAAGGCGCAAAACTTACCGAAAACAGGATGATTGCCGCTTTCTGCCTCGCAAATCCTCTTGAAGAACCCTGGAACTGGTTCCCTTGCGATTTCGGTTCCGACGGAACGGTTCAGTACCACGAACTTTTTGAAAACGCTTTTAAAGAAGCGGCCGAAGGCAAAAAAGGCTTCCTTTATTCCGTCGAAGCGGAGGAGGAAGACGTTGAGGAAACCGGCGAAATTCTTACCGTTTGCAAGGCGAAAAAGGAACTTTCCGTAACATCCGCGGAAGAAATTTCCGACCTTTATTCCTGGCTTATGGAAGAGGAAGATATGGGACGCTTCCGCCTTTATCTTTTTGAACAGCACAGCAGACAGGAACTTCTTCTTTGGGATAATTCGATTCTCCGCTATCTTTCAAAAAACAGAATGATCGAAAACGAAAACTGCGCTTATGCGGAATTTATTAAAGAAAAACTTCCGAAAATCTGGGAAAAATATCTTAAACTTTGCGGAAAATAATGAAAAACGGCGGAAAACTCCGCCGTTTTTCTTGTTTTTTAAATATTTTCCATAAAACTATATAAAAATATTAAAAAATATGTTATGATTAATTATCAATACACAGAAAAAGGAGAGAACTTCAAAATGGCGGAACAGGCAATTTTTAAAAGCCAGACTTTCGGCGGCTTTAATAAAGAAGAAGTCCTTAAATATATCGATAAACTGAATTCGGAATATTCCGAAGAACACGACAAAGCCGAAGCGGAAATTTCTTCCCTTAAAAACGAACTCGGCGAAAAGAAGGAAAAACTTTCCGCCGCGGAAGAAAATTTTGGAAATCTTAAGAAAAAATATGACGAGATAATGGAAGCTTATGAAGAACTCCGCCAGCATTATCTGATGCTCAAAGAGCACAGCGACAACATTGAAACGGAAAACGAAAAACTTTCCGCCCGCCTTGAAAAAACCGGAAAAGAACTGGAAATTGAAAAAGAACTCAATTCCCAGCTTGAGGACAGAATTGAGGCGGATAAGCAAAAAGCGCTTGAGCATGAGGCAAAAGAGAGAAAATTCGCCCTTGCGATGGACGATGCGAGAGATTCCGCAAAACTCATGCTCGCTTCCGCAAAAACCGGTGCTCAAACAATTCTTTCCGATGCTCAGAATACAGCGGACAACATAAACGGCGAAATTGACGAATTCAGGGCGGAAATTGAAAAAACAAAGGAATTCATGCAGGATTCCCTTTCCGTACTTATCCAGCGTCTTGAATATATCGGAAAAAACGCGGAAAACGCAAAAATCCCTTCCGAAGAAAGAACCTCAAAATCCGCCGAAATCCAAAGAAAATATGAGGATCTTGTTTCCGAAACGGAAATGAAATCCGCCGCCCTTAAGGAAAGATTTTTTCGTTAAGCCGCAGAAACCTCCGGTAATCGCGCTGGAAAAAAGGAAAAGCGGCGAACCAAAAAGCTCTCCGCCCCCGAAAACGGAAATTATCCGAAGACCGGTCACCGCAATCCGGCAAAAACCGCCGAAGCGCCAAAGTTTTTCGGAAGGGGTAAAGAGCCTTCTCAAAGCGATAAAACAGATGTTATGACCGATTTCCGACCGGAAAATCCGGTCGGAAATTTTATATGAAGTTAGGAGAAATTTTGTGGAAAAATTAAAAATATCCTGTCCCTGCCTTCTGGGACTTGAAAGCGTGCTTGCCGGCGAAATGAAAAGAATGGGCGCACAGAATATTGTTGCGGAGGACGGAAGAGTTACCTTCGAAGGAACTTTTGAAGATGCCGCCGCCGCAAACCTCCGCCTTCGAACCGCGGAAAGAGTTCAGATAATCGTTGCCGAATTCGAAGCGAGAAGCTATGAGGAACTTTTCCAGGGAACCCTTGCCGCTCCCTGGGAGGAATTTATCGGAAGAAAGGACGCTTTTCCGGTAAAAGGCAGAACGGTCCGCAGCCAGCTTTACAGCATGTCCGACTGCCAGTCCATCATCAAAAAAGCGATTTGCAGACATCTTGAGGGCGTTTATCACCAGAGCTGGTTCGACGAAACCGGCGCGACGATTCAGGTTCAGTTCATGATCCTTAAAGATAAGGTCCGCCTTATGCTCGATACTTCCGGCACCGGACTTCATAAACGCGGCTACCGCAAAAATTCCGTCGATGCGCCGATTAAAGAAACAATCGCCGCGGGAATCGTTGACCTTGCAAGGATATATCCGGACAGCGTTGTCTGCGACCCCATGTGCGGTTCCGGAACCCTTCTTATCGAAGCGGCAATGAAAGCCCTTAACATCGCTCCGGGTCTTAACCGCCATTTTGCCGCGGAACAATGGGGATGCTGGCCTTCCGAAACCTGGCAGCACCAGAGAAGCGCCTGCCTTGATGAGATCCGCCATGATACCACCTTCGTAGGTTACGGTTCAGATATCGATCCGGAAGCAGTCCGCCTTTCAATCGAAAACGCAAACAACGCCGGAGTCGGTTCAAAACTCCATTTTGAACAGCGCAACATGAAGGATTTTGTCTTCCCGGAAGCGGAAAAAAAGCTTATCGTTCTTTGCAACCCGCCCTACGGCGAAAGACTTCTTGATATCAAGGAAGCGGAGGAACTTTACCGCTCCCTCGGAAAAGTCCTTAAAATGGAAGAGGGAAGAAGCTTCAACATAATATCTCCCCATGACGAATTTGAAAGCCTTTTCGGAAGAAAAGCCGACAAACGCAGAAAACTTTACAACGGAATGATAAAATGCCAGCTTTATATGTATTATTCTAACGGAGAAAGACGGAAATAAAATGAAAAGCGAAAGCAAAACTCTTTATATCCCTCTTTACGGAAAAGCTTTTGTAAGCAAAAAGGGAATTATTCTTTCCGATAAAAAAGCCGAGGAAATCTGGGAAAAGGAAAAATTCCCCCTCGGCGGAAAAAGCAAATCGAAATGGCTCGCATATTTTATGGGAATGCGCTCCGGGGTTATTGACAACTGGCTTTCGGAAAAACTTTCCGAAAAGCCGGAAAGCCTTGTTCTCCATATAGGCTGCGGACTTGATTCCAGAATCGAAAGGGTAAAAGCGCCCTTCGGAAAATGGTTCGACGTTGATTTTCCGGATGTTATCGGAATCCGGAAAGAATATTTTTCCGAAACGGAAAATTATAAAATGCTCGGAGCTTCTGCCGCCGAAACCGAATGGATAAAAAATCTTCCGGATTCCGAAAAGGTTTTTGCCGTTCTCGAAGGAATAAGCATGTATCTTTCGGAAGAAATCATAAAAAATCTTTTTGCGGCGCTTTCCGAAAAATTTCCGGAAGCGGAAATTATTATGGACGTCTATACCGAAAAAGCGGTTAAGGCAAGCAGAATCAAAAACCCGATTCATGAAGTCGGCGCTCTGCCTTCCTTCGGAGTTGACGAACCTTTGATTTTTGAATCGGAAAAAATAAAATTTTCCGGGGAAACCGAAATGACCCCGGAAGAAAAGATAAACGAACTTTCCGGTTTTGAAAAAGCGTTTTTCAAAGCGATGTTTGCCGGAAAATTCGCAAAAAGTCTTTATAAAATTTATACCTACAAAGCATAAAAAAACTCCGCGGATTTCCGCGGAGTTATTTTTTATGCATCGTATCTTGTTTTAAAAAGGGTTATTACGCAGATTTTTTCCGCGTCTTTATCATAAAGGGCGTTTGCGCATTCCGCGGCGGTGCTTCCGGTTGTAAAAATATCGTCAACAAGAAGAATTTTCTTTCCGGAAACGGAAGATTCCGCCTCAAAAGCGCCGATTAAATTGACCCGCCTTTCCGAAGCGGAAAGCTTATGCTGTTTTTCGGTTCTGCGGATTTTCCGGAGATATTCCGGATGAAAAGGGATATCCGCCATAAGCGAAAATTTTTCCGCAAGTTCCGAAAGCCTTGTGTTTTTGCAGCCGAAGGCGGGAACCGGAACGACGGCATCAAAATCATGCTCATCAAGCTTTTCGTATGCGGAAAGAAGCCAATCGCAGAAAGTATCGAAGCAGAATTCGTAATCGCCGCCGAACTTAAAACGGAGAAGGGCATCCTTTGCGGGACCTTCGTAATAAAAAGCGCAGGCAAAACCGTTCCGGTAATTTCCGGAAGGGGAGGATTTTTCGATGCATTTTTCACAAAGACAGCTTCCCCGGACAGCTTTTCCGCAGGAAACGCAGTCTTTTGTAAAAAGCGAATTTCCGAAGCGCTTTATTTTATATAAAGTTTTTGCAAGGGAAGACATAAAAAACACCTCGATCCGGAAATCTGCGTTTTGTATTTACCTCCTATTAGGGGGAGGTGCCGCGGCTTTGCAGCGGCGGAAGGGTGTAGCCCCTTTTCGTTAAAAAATTAATTATCTAGCACCGCAAGAACCGCTTTTGTTACGGCAAAAGCGGTTTTTTGAATATCAACGGGGTCGATAAGGCTTTCAAATTCCTTCGGATTCGAAACAAAGCCGACTTCAAGCATAACCGCCGGACACATGGTAAGGCGGGTTACGGAATAATAACCCTGTTCCGCGCCTTCGTTGTCGCGTTTTGTTTCCGCGCTTATGTAATCGCAAAGGAGCTTTGCAAATTCAGCGCTTTGGTCGTAATGATAATAGACGTATGTTCCGCACCAGAGATTTGCGGCGGAATTTTCTGCAACGGAGTTTGCGTGACAGCAGATATAAAGGTCGCTGTAAGCGTATCTCGCGGGGTCGGTTCTTCCGTAGGTATCAAGTTTTTCTTCCTCGGTAACAAGAAGAACGATTTTTGCGCCGAGATTTTCAAGACTTTCCGCGATTGCAAGGGAGTTTACAAGGTTTATCTGCGCTTCGTTAACTCCGTTTTCGCCGGCAACGCTTAATGCGCCCGGGTCGGGTCCGCCGTGACCGGCGCAGACGGCAACGGTTATTCCGGAAAGAGGTTTCGCCGGGTTTTCGGAAAGTTCCGGTTTTGCTTTAAGAACAACGGAAAAAGTTCCGTTTTCCGGGTCGGTGAAAAAATCCCATCCCCAAAGTTCCTTTGTTGAGCAAAAATTAAGCTTTATGCTTCCGTCGCCGTTATCAACGGCAATAAGATTCCGCATGAGATCTGAATCCCGCCTTACCTCGGTAAGATCGGAAAATTCCGTGTTGAAAAGAACAAGCGAAAGAGCTTTTTTATAAAGGTCGCCTTTGAATGCGGGAATTTCGGAACATTTAAAGACAAGCTTTTCGTAATTTTCCCCCGCTTCGAAAGAAACGGATTCGATTTTGCAAGTGATATCCGTATCGCCGGTTATGATGTCGCAATGGCCGGGTTTCATATATCCGCCGGAGGAAACTTTGTACCAGCCGTTTTCAGTGATTTCGGTGACGTAATCGGCGCATCCGGTGCGGAGAGTTGTAAGATAGTTTCCGTTTTCGGAAGCTTCCGTTTCAACGCCGGAAAGTTCCGCGTTTGCGCGGATTGCAAGAGAGGCGTTTTTGCCGACGTAATAATAGGAAGCAGCGCTTTCATAGGTCGAAATCTTTCCGTTATAGGAAAGGGTATAGGTCGCTTTTCCGATAAGGACTGCGGAATCTTCGGAATAATCGCCGGAAAGATCGATTTTTCCGTTGAACCAGGCGGGAACGCCTTTGTCCGCAGCCGCCGCCTGCTTCAAGGTTACGGTTTTGTCGCCGATTTTTGCGGTTATTTTTCCGCCGGAAGGTCCGATGCAGGAAAGATTTACTTCCGTTTTTCCTTCGGAAACAACCGCGGAAGCTGTTGGCGCGCAGGAAGAGAGTTTTGTTGTTTTTCCTGTTCCGGTTGAACCGGAAGTTCTTGAAAGGGTTACGGAATCGGTTTTTCCGCCCTGTTTAAAGGTGAATGTTTTTCCGTTTTTCGGAACGGTTACGTTTACGGCAAAAAGTCCGCTTTCGCCGATTCTTTCAATTTCCTCGCCGTTCATATAAAGCGGTTTTTCCGGGTCGGAGGTTCCGAAAATCGTATATTTTTCCGTTTCGACTTTAAGGGACGAACCGGTGGGGCGGGTTATTTCCAATTCCTGCGAAACTGAAAAATCCGCATATTCATCAAGAATTTTGCTTTCGAAATATGCGGTCAGAAAATCCGCGCTTCCGTAAAGATTTTCGGAAAGGGCGGAAAAATCCGAAACGCAAAAACCGAATCCGCTAAGCTTGTTCACAAGATATTGGTTGCAAAGTTCAAAAATATCGCCGTAAAAATCGCCTTTTGCGGCGGGAAGAAGGATTTTTCCGAGATCGTTTACGGTTATAATTTCCGCACCGGGAAAGCTTTCGGAAATTTCAAGAAGATATTCCTCATATCCGTATTCGGAATGGCAGGAAAGAAGGTTTTCGGCAAAAAGAGTTTTAAAATATCCTTTTTCATAAAAATATTTTGCTTTTTCAAATGCCTCTTTATCATCGAAAGGGAGCAAAAAAGAAACGGTTTCGCTTCCGGAAGCGGCGGAATATTCCGCGATTGCTTCCTCTGAAATTCCGGGGGCAAAAACAAGATTTCTTCCGGGCTTGATTTCATCAAGATGTTTTTCCGCCGCAATAAAATAAGTTTTAAACGGCTGAAAATCCATTGAACTTGTAATATTCCAAAGAAAATCTGCGGAATCGCCCTTTCGCAAATCAACAAGAACGCCGCCAAAACCGTTTTGGACGGCATAGGAATAGATTTCTTCCGGGGAAAAATCATCTTCCGGCGCAACGGAAAAAAGCCGGAGCGGGGCTTCGGCGGCGTTTGCGGTGACTGAAATTGAAAAAAACAGAAAAACAGCAAAGAAAAGGGAAATTATCTTTTTCAAATCTTGAATTCCTCCGGGTCAAATTCAGGGAGTTCCGGCGCCTTCGGGCGGGGAGTTCTCAAAAGCGGATCGTAATCGAAATGGCGGCAATGAAAACCTTTTTCAACAATGCCTTTCTTTTTGCAAAGGACGTTTTTTCCGTCGGCGGAAAGATAGCCGAGGCTGCAGTATTCGCATCTCGGTTCAATGTTTTTGTCAAAGAATTTTTTATCGAACATAAACGGCAAAACCCCCGTTTTTTAAAAATTTATTTTATGTTTTTATTGTATCACAGTTTTTTTCGTTTGGCTATGGCAAAAAACATTAAATTTATTCCAAAATCGACTTAAAAAATCTTTTTCGGATAAAGAGATAAAGAGGAAAAATATTGCTTTATATAATATAAATATTGCTTTATATAATATTTAGTAGTAAAATAAATTATGTATAAACGATTCGACGGGACGTCCCGTATTCTCTGTCGAATGACAGAGAATACGGGACGTCCCGTATTCTCTGTCGAATGACAGAGAATAAAGTTCCCTATCTTTTCGGAAGGAGAAAGCAACATGATGAATTTTTGGAAAAGAGCAATAAGCCTTCTTCTGGCGGTGCTGATGTTCTGCGGAAACGCGCCGCAGGTTGTTTCCGCGATGATGCTTGAAAAAACGGAGCACATCCACGAGGAAACAATCGGTGAGGAACCGGAAGAGATTATTGATTCCGTTTCGGAAGAAGCGGAAGAAAATCTTTGGGAAGGAAGAAGCGCGGTTTTTGTTGGCGACAGCATAACCGCCGGAGTTGGCACGACTAAGCTTTATTACGAATATCTTGGCGAAGCGCTGGATTTCGGTTCCGTAACCGCAATGGGCGTAAGTGGTTCCTGTATGAGTACCGCGTCCAATTATGGAACGACAAGAGAACCTCTTATTACCCGCTATAACAAAATCCCCTCTTCGGATTTGATTGTTGTTTTCATGGGAACCAACGACTACGGTCACGAAACTCCCCTTGGCTCGGTTGAAGACACAAAGGACGGAACTTTCTACGGCGCGCTGAACGTTATTGTTCCCGCACTTGTGGAAAAACACACCTCGAGCAAAATTGTGTTCGTAACTTCTATCCATCGTTACGGTTACGGAACAAGCAAAATTCTCGGAACAAAATTCACATACGATAATATCCCGAACGGTGTTGGTGCAACTCTCGGAGATTATGTAAATGCGATTAAAAACGTTTGCGCAAACAACGGAGTTAGCGTAATCGATCTTTTTGAAGAATGCACCATTGACCCGACCAAAGCCTCGGTAAGAGAGGAGCTTATTCCCGACGGCGTCCACCCGAACGCCGCAGGCCATGAAATTATTGCGGAAATCATGGAAAAACATATCCGGGAATATGAACCCATAGAGAAAGAACCGGAAAATTACCGTTGGGAAGTAAAAAACAGTACTATTGAAAGCACAGGCACCGACGAAAATGAGGCTTTACTTCTTTCCGGAAATATTACAAACGGAAAATTAAATTCCGTTCAATATCAGCTTTCTGAAGCAATCAAGCTTTATCGTAACAGACCCTGGGTCGTTGAATGGAAAGCTTCCGGAAACTGGAGCGGATTCCTTTTTTCCGAAAACAGCAGAAACGATATTAAGGGAAACGGATATCTTTATAAATCTTATATGTCCGGAGAGCTGATAGCTCTTGGAGAATACGATGGAGAAAAACATCAAAACTACGGCGTTGATGCGGACGAGCACAAAATTGATTTTTCCGGCGAGCACGTTTACCGCGTTGAAAACAGAATCAATGCTGACGGAAGCAACATGGCTTATCTCATAGTTGACGGAATAGAAAAAGGCGCCATGGACGGACATTATGTTAATGGAAACGGCGACCAGAACAACGATGTAAATTGGGTAAGCGGAAAAGATTTTAGCTTTTCATATATCGGAACGGAAAAATATCCGCTTAAAGGCGGCGTTTTTGAATATATCGAGGTTTTTGAAGGCGGAAAAGAAAATTCTGAAGACGGAAAAGAAAATTTCGAAGGCAAAATAATCTCCATTCTCGGCGATTCCATTTCCACTTTTGCGGGATATATCCCCGTCGCGGACGGATTCAACCTTGAACATCTCGCAAGATATCCCCAGGATAACCTTCTTACCGATGTCAACGAAACCTGGTGGATGCAGGTTATTAACGAACTCGGCGCAAAACTCGGCATCAACGACAGCTGGCGCGGTTCGACGGTCAGCGGGTATGCTTCCGTAACTACCGGGGTTGAAGGTTATAAAGCCGCAATGAGCAACCCTGTTCAGATTCAGAATCTCGGTTCCAACGGAACGCCGGACGTTATTCTGTTCTATGGCGGAACAAACGACCTTGCCCACGTTTCCAAAATCGGAACTTTCAATCCGGAAACCGCACCGGAGGAAGCGCAGTTTGAAACCCTTAAATGGGATAATCTTGCGGACGGATACTGCAATGCGCTTCTCCGCCTTCAGTATTTCTATCCGGATGCGGAAATAATCGCAATGTTCCCGACATATACAAAAAGCTATTATTCAAACGATAAACTTGCGGAGGGAAATGCGCTTCTTGCGGAAATTTGCGAACATTACGGAGTAAAATATGTGGATCTCCGCCTTTGCGGAATCTCCGTTTCCGATTTGCCGGACGGAATCCATCCGGACGCAAAGGGAATGGATTATATCACCGAAGCGGTGCTCGAAGTGCTTGAAGAATGCGAAACCAAAGCGGGAGAAAACGTTGTTTATTCCGTGACCCATAATCTTGAAGGCGCAAAAGCTTCGAAGAGTTATTACAAAGGCGTTTCCGCGGGAAAAACTTTCGAGGAAACCCTTGAAGGCGAAAATCTTTCCGTAACTGTAACCATGGGCGGAAAAGACGTTACCGCCGAAGTTTATAAAGACGGAAAAATTACAATTTCTTCCGTAACCGGAAATATTGTCGTTACTGCAGAGGGAAAATATGACTGCGACGGTCATTTGCAGGAACTTCCGGAAGAAATCTGCGCGGGAACGAACATCTGGAGCATTCTTGAACACGACGAAGAATATTATACGGTTTCCGGTTGGGGCATCCATGCTTCCGGAAAAGTATATTCCGTAACCTTTGCGGTAAATCCCGGTGACAAAATATTTGCAACCTCTTTTAACAAATGTCCCGAAAACGGAAACACTACCGAAACCATCAACGGAATCCGGATAACATGGTTTAATGAAAACGGAGTGCTGAAATCCGTCGGTCCGGATGCGGTATATTCTGAATTTGCCACGAACGGTTATATAACCGTTCCGGAAGGCGCCGTTGCAGTGAATATCCCGATGTGGAACAACAGCGACGAAAATGAAATTTATCTTCTCGACAGGGAGCACGAATATAAAGGCGCTTCGTGCTCAATTTGCGGAACCATAATCCTCTCCCCCCGATATGATGACCGTTATGACGTTTCCGGAAAGAGCGTTGAAATTGTTGATGCTGGAAAACCCACATCTTACAAAGTTGGTTACGGCGTTGAGGAAGGAACCTTTGATGATGCGGTTATCACTCTTGACGGCGAAAAACTCATCGCAACGGGAACCGGTACCGCAAAAGTCCGAATCGACGGCGTGCTTTATGAAATAACTGTTGAAGCGGCGCCGATTTCTCTCTTTATGATAACCGGACACAGTATGGGCGCCGGACAAAAAGGCTCAAAAACAGAATCTGTTGTCGGTCCCGAAGGACAGGTTTACAGTTCACATGGAACAGGAAATCTTTCCGCAACAACTGAAGGAGTCGGAATCAGCTATGCAGCAGGAACAAAAGCCAACAATGTAAATGCTTTTACCGAAGAAGGAAGCGGAACAATAGGCGAGGGAAGCGCCCTTGCATGGCAATGGAACAAACTTACCGGCGAAAAAGTTTGGGTTCTTAACACAGCGGTTGGAGGAAGCAACCTTAAAGAATGGATTCCGGGTACAACAAATTATAAAAATGCCGTAAACCAGTTCAAACGTGCCGAAGCCATTCTTTCAAACGAGATTTCCGCAGGACATTATGTACTTTCCGAGATGGGAATTTTCTATCATAACGGTGCAAACTTCAGCTATAAAGGAGTAACTTTTACCCAGGAAGACCTTGAAAACTGGTATGATTCAATGTGGGGCGGTTTCAAAAACGAGTTCAGCCGTGATATTGACGGAAACGGAACAAAAGAAACCGTTTCGTTCCTCGGAATCGTTCCTATCTGGACAAAATCCGCGGGAGTTTCCTATACACAGGATGAACCCGCCTCAATGTTCATGGCCGCAAGCGAGGAATATAACGATATTTTCACAGCTTCTGTAATAGGAAAAGATTGGCTTACAAACGAAAACGTAAAAAATCTTTTCCCGGAAATCGATTATGAAATCCAAAGCGGGGAAACTCTTTCCCGCC
Source organism: Oscillospiraceae bacterium (assembly GCA_015067315.1). Classification (GTDB taxonomy): domain Bacteria; phylum Bacillota; class Clostridia; order Oscillospirales; family Ruminococcaceae; genus UMGS1668. The sequence goes on from SVMR01000025.1 coordinate 17,276, forward strand.
CCGAAAAAACAAGCGAAGTTTTTGCTTCGGATAATGTACATTATCAGCAGGTTGGCTATAACGCAGTAGGAATCGATATTGCTAACAATCTTTATGAATATGTTTACGGCGAAAACAAGCTTTCCGAGATTAAGCTCGTTTATCCGGAGAATCTTGCCGAAATTCCGGATAATACAGAACTTGTTTACGGTGAGGAACTTATAATTGTTCCTCTTGTTGAACCGCTTATATATTCCGGACTTGAATTCAGCGCGGAGGGCATTGTTGAAATATCCTATCCGCTTATGATAAAAGCTACCGGAAACGGAACAGGAAAAATCACCGTATCCGAAAACGGAAAAGTCGTTAAAGAGCTTAATTTCTTCTGCAATACCGTTCCGGAACCCCTCTCCCTCCGCTATGACGACCGTTATGACGTTTCCGGAAAGACTGTAGAAATTGTTGACGCAGGAACCCCGACCTCTTACAAAGTCGGCTACGGCGTTGCGGAAAATGCAGTGCTTGACGATGCGGTCGTAACTCTTTCCGGCGAAAAACTCATCGCAACGGGAACCGGTACCGCAAAAGTCAGAATCGACGGCGTTCTTTATGAAATCACAGTTGAAGCGGCGCCCATTTCGCTTATTCTTCTTGCGGGACAGAGCAATATGCGCGGAAGCGAAGGCAACGCAGACCAATCAATCGTTTGTCCGGAGGGAATGGTTTACGCAACCTTCGGCGATGACCGCGGTGATGAGGAAGGCATTATGAATGTTAATAATGCAACCAACTTTGCAGCAAGTGCTCTTACCGGCGAATACAGCACGATAAACGTTAACGGAACAACCGATAACCTCAGCTATTATCCGATTTATTCCCTTACGGAAGAAGGAAAGGGAACTTTCGGACCGGACAGCGGTTTTGCCTATGAATGGGTAAAGCAAACCGGCGAAAAAGTCTGGATAGTAAATGCCGCCCACGGCGGAAGCTCAATCACAAGCTGGCAGCCGAACAAAACAAACTATAATGAAGCGGTTCTTCTGTTCAATGCCTGCCAGGAAACTCTCCGCAAGGAAATTGCCGCCGGACATTTCGAACTTTACCATATGGGATATTTCTGGTGCCAGGGCTGCAGCGATTACGGCTGGACGGCGGAAAAATATGTAACATATTATCTTGCAATGCACGAAGGTTTTAAATCTTCGATGGCATTTGACCATGACGGCAATGCCGAAACCGATTCCGTTGTATTCGAATTTGCCGGAATTATTCCCGTCCGCGCAGGACATGATTACAATGACGGTTACCGCGAGGGAATATATACGGATTCCACCGATAAGCGGTTCTATGAATCTTTCATGGATCTTCAGATGACGGGTCCCCGTGTTGCGCAGTATTGGCTTGGAAACAACCCTGACTACGAGGATATCTGGGTGGTCTGCAACATCGGTGAGGACTGGGTGTGGATGCCGGACGGAACAAACGGCGTTTCCGATTATTTCAATGCCCATTACGAAAACGGAAGAGTTGATTATCAGACCCAGGCTGCACAGAAGGAAAGCTGGTACACTCCCACAACACCTGCGGCGGTTCATGATTCCATACACTATAACCAGATTGGCTACAACGAAGTAGGCAGGGAATCCGTCCGCAACGCGCTTATTATGCTTGGCGAAATCGAAGCACAGGAAGTTGATACAACCGTTGAGCTTCTGAGCTGGAACGGATATACCGAAGTTTCGGAAATTTCCGCTTCCGCCACCGGAAACAGCGAAACCCTTGTTGTTCCGAAGATTTATCCCCTTTGGGAAGCGAAAAACGTTGAATTTGAACTGACCGAAGGACTTGAATGGAACTATTACGATTTGCTTGCAAAAGAAGACAGCATAAGCGGAAAACTCTCGAATAATCTTACGGAAAAAGCCGTAACGGTTATCGGACACAATTGGTCCGATTGGGAAAGAACAAAAGAACCTTCCCCGGAGGGAGCCGGCGAAGAAAAACGAACCTGCTCCGAATGCGGACTTGAAGAAACAAGAGAGGTCGAGGGCGTCTGGCAGAAATATGCCCTTTCGGAACATCTTCTTGAACTTCCGGAATATGTATGCTGCGACCTTAACCTCTGGTCGGTTCTTCCCCATGAGGATGTTCATTTCACCAGCGGAAAGAAATGGGGAAAAACAAGCACGCCGGTAACTTCGATAACGATTCCGGTAAATGAAGGCGACAGAATTTATTCAACCTCCTGGAATAAGGCGGGAGAAAACGGACACGCAACTTCCGACGGAATCCGTTTGACCTTCTTCGATTCTTACGGAATTGCGCTTACTCTCGGACCGGGAGAATCCTACCGCAAATTTGCCGCAAACGGCGGATGGCTTGAAGCGCCGGAAGGCACCATCGCCATCAATATCGCAATGTGGTATGACAGCGAGGATTATGAAGTTTATATCCTCAGCCGCGAACATACTTATGACAACGTAACCGTTGAACCCACCTGCACCGAGCAGGGTTACAACGGATATCTCTGCCTTGCCTGCGGAGCGGGCGAAAAAACAATTATTGAGGCGCTCGGACATAATTATGAAGGCACAACCTGTTCCCTTTGCGGAACCGAGCACCCGAACGCCGCAAATTATGAAGGCAAGGTAATTTCAATTCTCGGCGATTCCATTTCCACCTTTGCGGGATATATTCCCACCGCGGACGGATTCAACCTTGAACATGTTGCGAGATATCCCCAGGATAACCTTCTTACCGATGTCAACGAAACCTGGTGGATGCAGATAATCAACAATCTTGACGCAAAACTCGGCATTAATGAAAGTTGGCGCAGTACAGAAGTTTATAACTATATCGACGCGGAAGTAAACGGATCTTATGACGGAACGAAAGCTTGTATGGCTTCTGTAACACGAATTCAGAACCTTGGAGCAAACGGAACTCCGGACATAATTTTGTTCTATGGCGGAACAAACGATATTACCCAGCGCCGTCCTGTTGGAAGTTTTAATCCTGATACAGCTCCTGCGGAAGTGGATCTCACTTCTGTGAAATGGGATACTGTGGCGGATGCCTATGTGGATGCAATTATGCGTATGCAGTATTACTATCCGGATTCGCAGATTGTTGCGATGCTTCCGACTTATACTTACAAAAATACGGAAGCTGTAATTGAAGAATACAGTTCGGTATTTGCGGAAATTTGCGATTATTACGGGGTAAAATATATTGATTTGCGCTATTGCGGAATCTCCGTTTCCGATTTGCCCGATGGAACCCATCCGGATGCAAACGGTATGGATTACATTACAAATGCTGTAGAAAATGTCCTTATCGGCGAAGTTGAAATAGAGCCGGGAGAAAACAAGGTTTATTCTGTAACTCACAATCTTACAAACGCAAAGGCAGAAAAACATTATTACAAAGGAGTTTCAGCAGGAGTTGAATTTGAAGAAGCTATAACCGGCGAAAATCTTTCCGTAACAGTAACAATGGGCGGAAAAGACGTTACTTCCGAAGTTTATAAAGACGGAAGAATTTTGATTTCTTCCGTAACAGGAGAAATCGTTGTAACTGCAAAAGGAAAAGAAAAGCCTGTTTATGCTGACTATATAAAAGAACTTCCCGAAAAACTTTGTGCAGGAACGAACATTTGGAATATCCTTGAGCGGAGCAATCAATATTACACCGCAAGCGGTTGGGGAAGTCATTCTTCCGGAGAAGTTTATTCTGTAACTTTTGAGGTAAACCCGGGCGATAAAATTTTTGCAACTTCCTTCGGAAAAGTCGGAGAAAATGGAAATATTTACAGTTCTTCCAACGGAATCCGCATTACCTTCTTTAATGAAAACAAAGTTCTTAAAACCCTTTCGCCTGCGGAAGTTTATGCGGAATTTGCCGCAAACGGTTATATAACCGTTCCGGAAGGCGCCGTTGCAGTGAATATCCCGATGTGGAACAACAGCGACGAAAATGAAATTTATCTTCTCGACAGGGAGCATGATTACAGTTCCGCTGTCACCGAACCCACCTGCACGGAGCAGGGTTATACAACATATACCTGCACAATCTGCGGGGAAAGCTATGTTGACGATTACGTTCCTGCTCTCGGACACAGCGAAGTAACCGACGAAGCTGTCGCGCCCACCTGTACCGAAACGGGTCTTACCGAAGGAAAACATTGCTCCGTCTGCGGAACTGTTATCGTAAAACAGGAAGTTGTTCCCGCTCTCGGCCACACCGAAGTCACCGACAAAGCCGTCGCACCGACCTGTACCGAAACCGGTCTTACCGAAGGCAAGCATTGCTCCGTTTGCGGAACTGTTACCGTAAAACAGGAAGTTGTTCCTGCACTTGGACATACCGAAGTAACCGACGAAGCTGTCGCGCCGACCTGCACCGAAACCGGACTTACCGAAGGCAAACATTGCTCTGTCTGCGGAGAAATTCTCGTAAAACAGGAAATTGTTCCCGCTCTCGGCCACACCGAAGTCACTGACAAAGCCGTTGCTCCCACTTGTACCGAAACGGGTCTTACCGAAGGCAAGCATTGCTCCGTCTGCGGAACTGTTACCGTAAAACAGGAAGTTGTTCCTGCTCTCGGTCATACCGAAGTAACCGATAAAGCGGTTGCTCCTACTTGTACCGAAACCGGACTTACCGAAGGCAAACATTGTTCCGTTTGCGGCGAAATTCTTGTAAAACAGGAAATTGTACCCGCTCTCGGACATACCGAAGTTGTTGACAAAGCCGTCGCGCCCACCTGTACCGAAACGGGACTTACCGAAGGTAAACATTGTTCCGTCTGCGGAGAAGTTTTGGTTGAACAAACCGTTGTTCCTGCTCTCGGCCACACCGAGGTTATCGATAAAGCTGTCGCGCCGACCTGTACCGAAACGGGTCTTACCGAAGGTAAACATTGTTCTGTCTGCGGAACTGTTATCGTTAAACAGGAAGTTGTTCCTGCACTTGGTCACACCGAAGTAACCGACAAAGCCGTCGCGCCGACCTGTACCGAAACGGGACTTACGGAAGGCAAACATTGTTCCGTCTGTGGCGAAATTCTTGTAAAACAGGAAATTGTTCCGGCGACAGGACATAATTACGAATCCGTTATAAACGAACCCACCTGCACAGAACAAGGCTACACAACCCATACCTGTTCCGTCTGCGGTGACAGCTACGTTGATTCTTACGTTGAAGCAACCGGCCATACCTTCGGCGAATGGTACACCGTAACGGAAGCAACTCCGACTGAACCGGGCGAGGAACGCCGCGACTGTGAAAACTGCGATTATTACGAAACAAAAGTAATCCCCGCAAAAGGCTACGAACTGGGCG
>SVMR01000008.1 GCA_015067315.1 Oscillospiraceae bacterium
AGTTATCTATGCGCTCTTGCAGTTTCTTTCAAGCTTATCCTATCTCACTCTTATCTTGTACTCTTGGCTACCACCTTGACTTGCCTTGTGTATCTCTTCCTTACGAATACTATTATACACAGTTTTCCGTGTATTGTCTATTCGCAATATACACAGACTTTGATGTATATTTTTGTGTAAAATATACATTGATTTCTGTGTATAGTTGTGCTATAATAAGGACAATGGAAAAGGAGGTTTTTTAGAAATGCCTATTGTCTATAAAATTGATGTTCTCAAAGCCCTTAAAGATAAGGGCTATTCTACTTATAATCTGCGTAAAGAAAAACTTCTTTCGGAGGGAATGATTCAAGCTCTGAGAGATAAGAGAGCTATTTCTTGGGATAACCTTGAAAAGCTTTGCAAGCTTTTACAATGTCAGCCCTCAGACCTCATTGAGTATGTTGAGGAAGAACAAAAAGAAGATAATTAAGACAGAGGGAGTTTAAGCTCCCTCTTTTTCTTTGTTCAGCCTTTTATACCAATCTTCATATTCTTCATAAGATTCTAAAAGATAGTCTTCATTGCGGCTTTCAATAACCCAATTAAGGACTTGGTATGCTTTGAGTGCTTCTCTTTCGGTGATTTCGTCATTATTACTTTTAGCCAAGTTTCTAATTTTCCAAAAAATTTCTTTCTGTTTTTCGCAAGTTGCTTTGAGTTTCATAATTTCTAAATTCCTTTCTTTGATTTAGTTATAAATATTTTTTAATGAAAAATTTCCTCAGAGACAACGAAAGAGAGAATTTCCAAGAAATTCTCTCTTTCCTTTTTCTGTAAATATATTATAACATAATTTTTTTGAAAAATCAAAAAAGTGGCTTAGTTATGCGGTTTTCTGAATTTTTGAGCTGAGCCAAGAGAGAAAAAGTGTAAGCAAAAGGGTGTGCCGAATTAAGTGGGCAGAATTTGGGGGAAAACAGCTACTTTTTGCGTGTTTTTGAGACTTCTTTTTCTGTATATCAAAACGAATGCTTTTCTATACACCATAGGGGGCGGCGCACTTTCGGGAAAAATTTTTTTCTTTACCCCTAAAATGAAAAGGCGAGGTCTAAAGAAAAACCCAAAGCGGTTTTATTTTGGGATCACGAAAAACTCTGCCAAAAGCGATAGAGTAAAAAGCGGAGAAGAGGGAAGATAACGAAAAAAAGGGAAGTCAGCGTAAAAACTGACTTCCCTTTCTATTTATTTGAAACCTTTGAAAATCTCTTTGAGAGACTAATCAATGGTCTTGCGTAGTGTTTCCCTCATTACTGCCTAAATGTAGTGCTCCAACGCAGATTTGCGTTTTTTCTCTTTTTCCTTTTTTCGTTCTTGTTCTGTCATTTGACTTTTATCTCACTTGTAAAATGAACTTCGTAGTCTTCACTATCATTAAAGAATTGGCTTCTCATTTCTTGCCTTTTGGCTTCAAGGATTTGCCAAGGCTCAAAATCGTCAAGATACATTGTTTTGTAGTAGGGAGGGATTTTGCGATTCAAATAGTTAGCTAACATATTTTTCTCCTTTTCCTATTGGATTATAGGAAACGCAACTTGTTGCGTTTCCTTCTTGGGCGTTGCCAAGGGCAACGCCTTTATTTGTCTAATTATAAAGAGGGAAGAGGCAGATACTTTTTTCTGAATAAACCAAGAAAAAACAGATACTTTTTGCTCAACAATAAATACCCTACTACTTATTGCTAAGGAAAAAGTATCTGTTTCTGACTATTGGAAATCCCACCAAGCGCAAGGCGTGATTTTCTGTCCTATATTCATAAAATGATCTTCGCTGAGCTTTATGGAAACTCTTTCTCTGACTATTGCCTCAAAATCTTTCTCTAAAACATTTTTAGCAGAACAGATTGTGCTGACAGAGGTATTCAGTTCTGACGCAATCCACTCATTTGTGAGAACTTGCTCTCCATTGTCAGAGTAGCGAAGAACCCACAAAAGAGTTTTGAGTACCATTTCCCAAGCAACAGAATCAGCGTCATAAGAGTGGGAGAGAAGAGCCTCATACCATTTCTGAGGGATTTCAATTTTGCTCTCTTTTGGAATGAGGCTGAGATTGTAAGTTCTCCCTTTAAGGTTTGCGTTTATGAAATGCTGACTTTGTAAAAGGTTAATGGAATTTCTGAGTTTTTTTCTTGTTTTGCTTGTGGTTGTAAGACCAAAGTATCTGCAAATGTCAGAGAGGTTTCCAATGAATACGCCTTTGTCAGCAAGCATTGCGAGGATTCGGAACTCTTTTTTGTCGAGGGGCAGCCATTCGGCGTAAAAAATTATTTTGTCTTTCATAGTTAAAAATCCAATGCTGTAAGCTTTCGCTCTTTTTCTTCGGTTCTTTCGGTCAAAGGAACTTCGTAGAACTCATAAGTGGAGCCATTCTCAACAAGGTAGCGCTTTTCAATAAGTTCGGCAGTGGCGGCTTCAAGTTCTTCGTCTGTAAAACCACAGCGAGTTTTTGCTTCGTCAGCGAAGAAGGTTTTGTAATATCCATTTTGGTTGGGAACTAAGAAGAGATATAAGGGAAAACCTTTGTTGCTGAGATCCTTGAAAGCGGAGATAAGATTTGCGGTGTTGATTGTAATGAAGTTAAAACCATAAGCGTTGCGATTGATTCGCACAGAACATCTTTCAATATTCATTTTATTTTCCTCCTTATTTATGCTACTTCGTCAGTATCTTCTGCGAAGTCAGCTTCAATTACATTGTTGTTTTCTTCGGTTTCTTCGTCTTTTGGCATACCAAACTTTTTGACTTCGGGATAGGTTTCGAGGAACCAATTTTTAATTGTGCCATAGCGTTTGCATTCAGAGTGCATTTCGGCAATTTCTTTTTTGTTATTGAAGATTACGAGATTTTCTTCTGCGTTGTCGTGGGATTTAATATATTTTTCCATATTTTTATAAGTGAGACCCTTGTAATGATCTTGAGTGGGGTTCTTGCTGATGCTTCTTACTTCAACAGTGTAAGTGGGATAATCTTTTCTGCACTCTTGGAGCATTCTGTATTCTTTGGTGCCATAAGAGAAAGCCTTTTTTGCGAAACCTTTTGCGAGTACGAGGGTGCAATCATTTTCATTCACAAGGATATTCTTTTTCATTTTATTTTCCTCCTAAAATTTATTTGTGGTTAAGCTTAGCTTGCTTTTTTAGCAAGGTTGGCTTTGGTTTTTGCTTTGAGAAGTTCGAGGGGATTTTCTTCTTCGTTTTTAACTTCTTTGTTGTCAATTTCTTTGAATTCAGAGAGGAACCATTCTCTAAGGGTGATGAAGTTAATACCTTTTACAAGAACAAGTTCATTTTTTTCATTGGTGGTGGTGCATTTCTCGAAGAGTTCTTTTGCACCTTCGTGTCCTTCGAGGTGTTTCTCAACATATTCTGCCATTTTTTTAAGAGTAAGACCTTTGTGGCTGTCTTTTGCTTTCTGACGAAGAATTACAAGGTCATAAATGGGGAAGTCGCGGCGAGCTTCGTTGAGAGTTCTGTAAGCTTTGGAACCGAAGATAGAAGCTTCTTTGTAAAATGCTTTAGTCATTTCAATGGTTTCTGCTTTGTGGTTGATGTGGAGAGCGTTGGTAGAGCAAGCGATGTGTTTCATAGTAATTACCTTTCTGACATTTTGTCATTAAATTTTTTATTTTTTGTTTTCTGAGGAGCTTTCGTATCTCTCTCTCAGTGTCTATATTATACCATTTTGAAAAATCTAACCTGTCGCATTATTGGCAAAAAATAAAGAGCGGAGGTGGTCTGCCCTCAGCTCTGATATGCGGTGCTTTCGTTTCGCCGTCCGCGGAGCGGGTTCGCCTCTGCGAGCGCATTGGCAAGCATTAAAAAGTAGTCAGAAAGTAATCAAGAAATAGTCATAATCCAATTATGAAATAGTAAAAAAGTAATCAAAAAGTAATTAAGACTTGTCAAAAAGCAGAATCCGATCTATCATACTCTTGTATAAAGTTCAAGAGGTAGAGTTCTGTTTTTGTCTGCCTTTAAGAATACTGAAAACAGCATAAATCGAGGTTTGTTGGCGTAGCTCTTTCAATGCGGAGGCAAAGCCGACGCATACTTGAGGAGGCGTGAAGCAATGGCATTCAAGAGGTAGAGAGTTCGATCCTCTTCGTCTCCACCATGCAAAAAACGGCTTAACTATGCGGTTAAGCCGTTTTTTTATTTTCCAAGAAAAGGCACGAAAAAGAGACGAAAAACACTTTGTGTCAAGTTTTGTGTCAAGTCGTGTGTCAAGATTGTTATTCTGAAGCCATTTTCTGGACTTGAAAGGAGGACAAAAATGGCATCAATTTCCGAGAAAACGGACAAAAATAAATGTATAATCTTCCGTTTTCGTACTTACGTTGGAAAAGACAGCAACGGAAAAGAAAGAGTTGTTTCAACAACTTGGCGACCACCACCAGAACTTACAAAAGCAAAGGCAAGAAAGGCGGCAGAGATAGCTGCCTATGAATGGGAAACAAGCCTTAAAGCAGGACAGAAAGCCGTTGAGGAATTGCTTGAAGAACGAAAGTCGAAAGAGACTTTTGAGAACTTCGTAAGGGAAACGTGGATTCCGCTTTGTGTAAGAGACGGCTCACACAGACCATCAACAGTTGAGATGTACACGCACATTCTCAACATCATCGTTCCGTATTTCGGGAAAATTGCGCTTGAAGATGTTAACGGAATTTTTATTGCGAAATATTTGTCATGGCTCAGAAATGAATACAGAACGGCAAATGGACGGCAGTTAGCGGATAAAACGATAAAACACCATTACAACATTCTTAGAATGGTTTTTAACTATGCCGAAAAGCAGGATTTGATTATAAAGAATCCCATAAGGAAAGTTGATCCGCCAAGAGTAGTAAAGAAAAAGGTCGATGCACTATCTGCTGACGAGGCAAGGATTTTCTTTGAAGCCATTCGCGATTTGCCAATTGATTTCAGAACGATTATGATGGTGCTCATTACAACGGGTCTCCGAAGGGGAGAGTGTATCGGGCTTGAATGGAAAGACGTTGACTTTGATAACGGCACAATAACCGTAAACAGGGCAGTGACTTATACGAAAGAATGTGGAATCCGCGTTGACGAACCAAAGACAACAACGAGCCTCAGAACCATTCCAGCGATGCCTGCAACCTTGAGCATGCTCAAAGAATTGAAGTTTCTGCGGCGGTGTCAATACCGCAATGTGAATCTTGAAAATGCCTTTGTTTTCTGCAAAGAGGGGGAGCCTTTCTCCCCAAGAGACCCAAGTGCAGTAACAAGAAGAATGAATTCTTTTATCAAGCGAAAACATTTGCCAGACGTTTCGCCACACGACTTACGACATTCATGCGCAAGTTTGCTTCTGGAGAGCGGGGCTGACATTAAGAGCGTTCAGGAAATCCTAGGACACGCAAACGCGAGCACAACCCTTAACTTTTACGTGAAAACTGATATGAAGCAAATGAAAGCCGCAACAGATAAATTTGCGGAAGAGTTTGGACTTAAGAAAGTGTCGGTATAAAAAGAAAAGCTGTCAGAGATTTCTGGCAGCTTTTTATAATTTGAAAAAACGGCTCCAATAACCGGGTCGTAATCTGCGCAAACCACGAGTACCGGAGACCTGGAGCCGCTAAACAATACAGGTTTAATACGACCTCCATCGGGTCATAACTTGCGCAAGCCATGAACACCGAAGACCAGAGGTCGTAAAACAATATATTATTCAAATAGAAAATATCATAAATTGATAGTGCAGTCAAGTAAAAAAGAAGGACTCCATCCGCTCCAAGTGACAATAAATCCCTCGGATGTACGTCCAAAAACGCTTGGTAGGCAAGTCCTTCAAACAGAAGTTACCATAAAACAAAGATGTTGTCAATCAAAAAAGAAGCAGGAAAGTATCAACTTTCTTGCTTCTTTCTATTTATAAACCATCAAATTTTATAGTTCTTCAAAACATCTTTTAAATGGTTTTGATACAACTCGGCAACATCTTTTGGGTGAGCTATAGTCACCTTTGAACCAAGACCGCATAACCATCCAAAGAACTGAGGGCTGATATCCACATCGGCAGAAACAACGAAATGCTCGTCGCCATCAGCGGAATATGTTGTTGAATGTTCTGTGCCAAAACGTTCGATTGCAGTATCCAAAAGGTCGTTGGTGAAACGCATCATAACCCGGTGTTGTTCGCCATCATACATTGAGAAAACTCTGGTGACATAAGTGAGCATATCAATTTCCGCAAACGCGTCTGCGCCTTCTCTTGGAGCATCAATAAGAGCAACATTTTTCATTCTGTCAACGCGGTATGTATGAATCGCCTTTGCGTCATCGTCATAGGCCAGAAGGTAGTAGTTACCTTCATTTATAAGTAGCTGAAAAGGGCTGACAACATAAAGCTTTCCATGGTGGCGTTCAACCATTGAATGTACATCATTAATGGAAAATTTCATATATTTGAAACTAATTTTTTGCGGCGTATGAGGCTTGCCATCTTGCTTTGTGGCCATAGCCATGCGGATTGTGCTTATTGTATTTAAAATGCCTTTGCGGGTTGTTTTAACCCTGTCACAGAGAAAGACTTCATGGAGAAGTTCTTCTGCCTGATATTCGCTGCAAAACTGGCAAATGGTTTCAACAAGTTCTATTGCTTTTGCCTGTGAAATGAATTTTGCGGCATGCACACATTCGGCAAGAAGCTTTAAGTCATAGATTTCAAACTGGCGGGAAGCGAGTTTATATCGGCCGCCCTGGCCACCTTCAATATCCATTCCGAAGTTATCACGGAGAGTTGCAATATCTCTGTAGATGGAGCGGCGCTCGGCGACAATATCACACTCGGATTCAAGATAATCTATTATATCAGAAGCGCCAACAGCATGGTTTTCGTCTGTATTCTCCATGAGAAACTTTGCGACATAAAGAGTTTTGAGCTTTTGATTCTCGGATTTAGGCATGAGCGGGTCGCCTCCTGCTTTTTGATAAAACAAGTATAGCACAAAACGCTGTTTTTGAAAGTTGATTTTCAAAACATTTTACTTTGATTATTTTATAACCTAAAGTATTTGAGGTTGTTAATTTGTGTAGCATTTATAACTATAAAATTGGATATTAGGTGGTATGGAATATTTGAAATGAAAATTCAAAACATTATCAGAAAGAAATTTAGTGATTTTAAGCTGCATAGAAGAACTATTTTTTTGAAGCCCTTGATTTACTTCGTTTGAGCGAATATAATTATAATAGTATTGATGTCGTAATTTGCGAGGTGTTTGTTGTGAATGGATATATTACGGTTCAGGAAGCTGCGACTAAATGGGGAATTACTCCAAGACAAGTACAAGTTTTATGTAAAGATAATCGTATCAATGGTGCAACTCGTATGAGCCGTATTTGGATTATTCCGGAAAATGCAGAAAAGCCTACAAACGACAAAAGAAAGGTAGCATACAGCAATGACTAATCTGACTGAACTGCAGAACCTTGTGGATCGTTTTAATGCTAATATCGACTTCTATAAGGATGCAAGAAATGCCTATAATGAGCATTCTTGCCGAATTGAATACATCGATCCTCTGTTAAAACTCTTGGGTTGGGATGTTGCAAACGAAAAAGGATTAGCACCTCAATATCGAGAAGTTATTGCAGAGAATTATTCTACCCGGACTGATCGCCCTGACTATACTATTACGCTTAGGGGTGTGCCTAAATTCTTTGTAGAAGCAAAGAAGCCGGCAGTAGATATTACTAGAGATGCAGATCCGGCAATCCAGACCAGAAAGTACGGTTGGAACGCAAAGCATCGTCTGGCTGTTCTCACAAATTTTGAATATCTGGCAATCTATGATACCTGCCATATTGCTCACGAAGATGACGGATGTGCTGTGGCAAGATACCGGCTGTATCATTACACTGAGTATGTAGAAAAGATTGAAGAAATTGTAGGATTGATTGCAAGAGACACCGTTTACTCTGGTGATTTTGACGCTTATTTGGATGCAAACTTCCCCGCAACCGGAGGACAAACCCAGCAGGTTGATACACTGTTTCTTTCCCAAATCAACGAATGGCGTGTGGCTCTTAGCAACGAACTGTATGCTCAGGGTGGCCGCTATGCGTCGTTGGAAGTGTTAAACGATGTTGTTCAGGAGTTTATTAACCAAATCGTTTTCCTGAGAATTTGTGAAGATAAGAATCTGCCACTGTATCACAAGTTGAAAGATACCATTACGGATACCAATCAACTGCAGTCCAAACTGGAGGAATTGTTCCGTTCTGCTGACCGACGCTACAATTCTGGAATGTTTTCCGGTGAAGACATTATTTTCGATCTTTCCTGCGAAGTTATCAAAGATATGATTGAGGACTTGTATTACCCTCAGAGTCCTTATTTGTTTAATGTTATCGAGCCGAATTTGCTTGGCAAGATTTACGAGATATTCTTAACCGAACAATTAGTGCTGCTCGAAAATAATACCATTGGTCTTGGTAAGAAGAAGGATTGCCAGAATAGATCTGTTGTTACGACACCCACGGAAATCGTCAAATATATGGTCGACAAAACGCTTTCCAAGGTGTGTGAAGGAAAAACTCCTTCTGAGATTTTGAACGTCAGTGTTGCTGATATTGCTTGCGGTTCTGGTATTTTCTTGGAAGAAGCATTTGCCTATTTGCAAGACTATTGCGTACAATGGTATATCAGCAATGGAAAGACAGATCATTTAATTGAGACGGGTATTGACTTGTACAAATTGCCCCTTCAAGAGAAAAAAGACATTCTTTGTTCCTGCATTTACGGCATAGATATTGACATCCATGCTGTCGAAGTTGCTAAGTTCTCTTTGTTAATTAAGTTAATTGAAGATGAAACGGCACCTTCTGTGGCGGAAGTTGTCCCGATTCTTCCGGATTTGAGTGACAACATCCAATTTGGAAACTCTCTTGTTAGCCATACTGAATTGAATGGAATTAGCGGTGCCAACCATCAGCTGATGGAGATTGCCCCCTTTGATTGGAGCGGAATTAACAACGGATGCGGATTTGATGTAATTATCGGTAATCCTCCATATGTGAATACAGAAGGAATGCATGCTCTATTGCCGAATGCAGAGGTGGAAGTCTATAAAAAGAAGTACAAGACATCGCATAAGCAATTTGACAAGTACTTTATTTTTATCGAGCAGGCAATCAATAAGATCAACGAAAATGGCTTAGTATGCTATATTGTACCCAATAAATTTTTCAAGATTGGTGCCGGCGAGAAATTGCGTAGCTTGATTTCAAAGGAACGAATGCTCGTTAGTCTGGATGACTTTGGAGATGCACAGTTGTTTGAGGACAAAACCATCTATAGCTCTATCATTTTGCTCTCTAAGGAAAAACAGACGACCTTTGTTTACAGTAGCGTCGATTCTGCCAACAAACTTTGGGCAGGAGAAGAGGTCAGCTCTATTGAGTTTAATTCTTCTGTATTGAACAAGCTGCCATGGAGATTGACAACTGATTTTGAGTTTCTGACAATGCTCCAGAGATTGGACGAAGTGGCTGTCCCAATCACAAAACACGCAGAAATTTTTAACGGAATTCAGACAAGCGCAGAAAGGCCAACCCCTATTTATTGGTTCTCCTCAGATGAAGTTGTGGCCGAATATGCCGATACTATTGAAATCAGCAGGAATGGCATTAATTATACTATTGAGAAAGCTTTACTTCGCCCTTATTTCAAGCCAACTAAAAAAGCTGAGAAGGGCCTGAATTCGTATAGTATTCTTGCAACTGACAAACAGATTGTTTTCCCCTACGATAACAACGGACATCTTATCAGCATAGATGAGATGCAAAGCAGTTATCCAGGAACATATGCATATCTCTTAGCTCATTATGATCGTTTGGTTCCTAAGTGTGTTTCCCATGATGGAACTCGTGACGTTCCAAACGCCACCGCAGATACATGGTACCAGTATGGCAGAACACAAGCCTTGACCGCTTTTATTAACACGCCCAAATTGATAGTAGGCGTGTTGAGCAAAGAACCCATGTATGCGATGGATACGAATGATATTCTGATTGCATCAGGTGGTACTGCTGGATATTGTGCAGTTAGCAAAAAAGATGGTAGTCCGTACGCACTTGAGTACATCCAGGCATGGCTGTCAAACCCCATTACAGAACGAATTTTGGAGATCATAGGCAGCAATTTTGAAGGCGGATTTACTGCTCGTGGTACATTCGTTCTCTCTACACTACCCTTTGTTGAGTTGGATTTTGCCGTAGAAGAACAAAAAGCCATTCACGACAGAGTAGTAGCAGCAAGTCGAGAGATTTACGAAATCAATGATGCACTGTCTAGCCGTCCCGCAAAGCGTATTGCAAATCTGTTGCAGAGACAGAAAGAATCACTTATCTCTGAGATTCAGGGATTGATTGATCGGGTATATAGACTCGATTACTAAGCGAGGTATTAACAATGAGACTCAAAAAGGATAGTTCAGAGCAGAAATTAAGAGGAGCGTATTACACGCCATTGCAGCTTGCAGATGCGATGGTCGAGCTTTTTGCGTCTCAAAATATCTCTACCGTCTTGGAACCAAGTTGCGGTGATGGAGTATTTCTTGATGCGCTACAAAACCTTAACCTTATGGACAAAGTGAATAAACTAACAGCGGTTGAAATTGAACCTGATGAAGCTGAAAAAGTTCGAGATAGGTTTTCTGAATTTGAGCAAATCGAAGTATGTACCGAAGACTTTTTCGACTTCTATAATCGTGTTCTCGGCAAGGAACAGTACGATTTGATTTTGGGCAATCCTCCTTACATTCGCTATCAATATCTGAAAGAAAGTCAGCGAGAAATGCAATCTCAAATTTTGACTTCACATGGTATGAAAGCGAATAAGTTGATAAATGCATGGGTTGCTTTTATGGTTGCCTGTGTTCAACTTCTCTCTGAGAATGGAAAAATTGCATTTGTTATACCGGCAGAGATTTTACAAGTAGCTTACGCAGAAGATCTCAGACTGTATTTGTCTAATCATCTTGCAAAGATTACTTTGATTACGTTTGAGCAGCTTGTATTCCCAGGTATTGAACAAGAAGTTGTTGTATTCATAGGAGAAAAAGGAGGAACTGAAAAAGGCATCCGAATTATTGAGATGCAGGATCTGGATGGATTTAAGACTCTAGAAGTTCAAAAAAATGGTTTTCAAAAGATGCAGCATATGAGAGAAAAGTGGACAAAATATTTCGTAAACGAAAATGAAATGCAATTGATTCAACAGTTGCGTTCGGATAATCGTTTTGCTAAATTCTCGGAATATGGGTTAATTAACATCGGAATCACTACTGGCAACAATGAGTATTTCTCCATAACAGAAGATACTGCAAAAGCGTATCACTTAGAGCCAATTACGCTTCCTTTAATTGGCCGTAGTTCTCATGCGCACGGTATATATTTTACGGAGTTAGATTGGAACACTAACAAACAGAGTGGGAAAAGAGCTCGCTTAATTAGCTTTCCAGAGACTCCTTACGAAGATTATGCTGATGGTTATAAGAAATATATTAAATGGGGAGAAGAAAATAAAGAACACGAGGGTTACAAATGTTCGATTAGAGATCGTTGGTATATTGTCCCATCTGTATGGGTGCCAGATGCATTCTTTTTAAGAAGAAATAATCTATACCCTAAATTTGTTCTCAACTGTTGTGGGGCGGTATCAACTGACACAATGCACCGAATGAAATTTAATTCGGACGTCGAACCAGAGAATATACTTCTGGCTTACTATAATAGCATTTCGTTTGCATTTACAGAGATTTGTGGCAGGAGCTATGGCGGCGGCGTTCTTGAAATACTTCCTCGTGAAATGGATAATATTTTGATTCCTAAAATTGAAAATATTGATCCTGTACTTAGAAATAATCTGCTCACCCGAATTGACAGAATAGTACGTAATGATGACGACATCGAATTTGCATTAGATATTGTTGATAAAGAAGTACTTGTTGGCATGTTAGGTGTTGATTCTGAGATATGTTATAAATGTCGTGCAATTTGGAAAAAAATGCAGGCGCGTCGTTTGGGTAGAGGATAATAAATTATTTATAAAAACAAACGGTGGGAAGCTAATAAAATGAAAATCAGTTTAAAAAATCCGGAAATTCATGACATGACGACGAATACAGTTGATGTGGTTTCTACATCCTCTGTTACAGCGGATGCATCTCCAATTGTACTAAACCAGACAGACATGCTCAGGTTTAAGTTTCTCCCTACTTTAGTGGATAATGAGAAAGAGCCACATAAATCGGTCTCGGGTAAACTCTTGTACGAGAAAAAGAGAAAGAATGATGATTGCTTTCCTAGTGACGGCACAAATCCATCTTATAAAATTTCTCGTAGTTCTGTCAAAGTTGGAGATTGGATAGAACTTAAGTTAAATACAAGTGAAACGTATGAGTTTTATCAGGGGTTGCAACGGATGTATGCGCTGTACGAAGAAATGGGAGAAATTCCGTATGGCTCAGCCACTTATACTAGGGTAGATAGTAGTTTTCGTAAATTTCTTTCAATCATCCAAAATGATCCCTCCGCAGCTCGAATGATAGGTAATGAAGAAAACTACGACCTTGTGAAAACGCTTCTGCGACTTATAACACAGACAAGTTCTTTGGACTCATTAAAAAGAAGTCTAGAAGAGTTGCAAGACGAAAATCTACAACATTTAACTACTTCTTTAAATATAGAAAAACTCCAGCGAATTGCTAAACTTATGCAAGATAATCTCGACAATAATAGCGAGGAATTTTGGCAAACTACTGTTTTTAAAGAAAATCAATGGGTATTGGCCCAAATTTTTGCATGTCCCTGTACGATATTTGCAGATAAAGCGTATGTAGGTGGTAAAGGAATTAGTAATAGCGGTGGAAATATATGCGATTTCATATATCAAAATAGCCTGTCTCAGAATGTGGCTTTGATTGAGATTAAAACGCCCTGTACCGAGCTTATTGGTAGTCAGTATAGAGGAACATATAGCTTTAGCTATGAATTAAGTGGTGCAGTAAATCAGGTGCTGAATTACAAAGATAAACTTACAAAGGAATACTATTCCCTGTGTCATCAAGGCTCGGAGTCATTTGAAGTTATGTCCCCTAAGTGTGTTGTAATTATCGGAAAAATGGCTTCACTAAACTCAGAACAAGTTGCAGCATTTGAAAATTTCCGCAATAGTCTAAATAATGTAATTATATTAACCTTTGATGAACTTTATCAGCGCATTGCAGATTTAATTGCGGTTTTATCAGAGACACCAGTACAAAATGAAAATATATAAAAGTTGAAAGAAAAAATACGGATTAAAAATAACGCACTGTAATTTCTACAATGCGTTATTCCTTTTCTCTCTAATCATAGTACTTTTCGATATTCCTGTAATCGCCTCGACCTCTTTGTAGCTTTTTCCAGAAGATAGAAGAGAAAGAGCGTGCTCAATCTGAATCGGCGTATATTTCTTCGGGCGTCCGTCCTTGAAGTTTGGGTTTTGTTTTGCGATCATTTTTCCTGTTTGAGTTCTCTCAACAATCGTGCCGCGTTCGTATTCCGCAAACGCGAGCATGACAGTCAAAATTAAATTACCTGTTAATGTGTTTTCAATAAGTCCCATATTCAAAATATGAACTTTTATATTTCTTTCAAACAACTCTCTAACAGTTTTAACGCCCTCAATGGCTGTTCTTGCGAATCTGTCAAGCTTGCAGACAACAAGGGTGTCTCCCTCTTGGAGTCTCTCCAGTAGGCTCTGAAACTTCGGTCGCTCCATTGTCTTTCCACTAAATGCTTCGGCGATGATTTCCTGACAGCCGTATTTTTCAAGAGTGGCGATTTGTTCTTCGAGACTGTTTCCGTCTCTTCCTTGAGTGGCTGTTGAAACTCTTGCATATCCGTAAATCATACAAAATTCTCCTTTACTTTTGGCACTAAGTTCTGACACCGATTTTTTGGCTTCATCATGCGGAGCGGGTTTCGGTGTCAGAACTTAAAAGTTTTGAATCAGTCCTCAGAAATCGGACAGAACTGACCTTTGTATTCGTTGAGAACGTCGAGGATCATTCCAGCGCCGAGTCGGAAACCTTCGATGAAGGTTTCTTCGTTTTCAATGCCGTTCAGTTTTGCCTGAGCCTGTTCGATTTCGCGAAAGCGGATTTTTGTATTTTCATCAAGATTTTCCTCAAACGCGGAAGAAGCGCAAGTTATTTTATGTAAAAGTTTGTGATAGTCGCTTCCTTTTCGAATTGCTTTCTGGGAAGGGCTTATTTGCCCTTCCCACAGTTTATCAATAAAAAACATTTCGTTCCCTCCTCTTACTCACAAAGTACAAGTTGTTCGTCGCAATCCATACATTTGACGCGAACTTCGCGTGTCGCTCTGATGCTCATTCTGCAACAGGGGCAAACGTATTTGCGACTGCTGGATTTTTTCGGTTCGGTTCCAGCAAAGGTTCCGCTGTGAGTCCCTGTGCCTGTAATCTGAAAGCCGCTGAACTCGTTTCTGTTTATGAGGATATCGGAAAGTCCGTTTCCAATTACGAAGTCAAGAAGGGATTCAGAAGGTTCGGTGTGAGACCAGCCGTATTTGTCGCTGTATGAAACGCAGAGACCATGACTTTCGGCGCAAGCTTTGAATCTTTTGTTGTGATAGGTGTTTCCTCGGCTGCAGTCCTGAATTCCGTTTTCGTAGTTGTAATAATGAACCATTTCGTGAAGAAGAGTGGCGGCGACCTCTTCAATGGGTCTTGCGATGGTGCCAGCGCCGATGTTGATTTCGTGGCTCTTGCCGTTTTTGGAAATCCATGTGTCGTCTCTGAGTGAGAAATTACCGTAGGCTTTCGGGGTGGACTGAATGGTGATGGTCGGTCTTGAAAGTGAACTTTCAAAATACTCTTCATTCAGAAGATCGAAAAGTTTGTTGAGATATCCTGCGACTCTGTTGTAGCTTGTGAGTTCCTTCATTTTTGTTCTTCCTCTCTTGATTTTGAGGGGAGGGCAAGTTATAATGTTTCTTGCCCTCTCCGTTTCGGTTGGGGTTTGGCTCTTTGTCAGTGGCTGTGGTAGGTTGTCTGACAAGGGGCTTTTTTATGTAATGGAAAATCTGCGGCTCGAAACCTGTTTGGTGAATTCTTTGTAAAGTTCGTTGTGAAGTTTTTTGAAAGAAGTGGTATCGAATCTGTTGCTGAGAACGGAAGTCCATCTGATGATGTAGGCTCCTGCTTCAAGTTCCTCGGTGTCAAGTCTGAGCATTTCTGCTTTGATTTCGTCTCTGAGACTTTCTGCTTCTGCCTGAGCATCGGCGATGAGTTTTTCCCATTCGTTAAGGCTTTCGATTTTGGTAAGAAGTTCGTTTCTGGACATTTTGTTTTCTCCTTTTCTTTGTCTTAATTTATGTGAGGCTTACCTCTTTTTGACAAATATATTGTACCATAAAAGGTACAAAACTTCAATTGGCATATGTACCAAAGTTGGTACGCAATATTTGTATACTTTTTGGTACATTTGGGTTTGACGCACACTGAAGATTGTTGTATAATAATTGGTACAAAGGAGGCGAAGCAAAATGCCCGTATCTTACAGTAAATTATTTGCCCTCATGCAGGAAAAGGGTATAAAGAAAATAGATTTGCGAAACACTTACAAGCTTAATCCGAAGACTGTTGACAGTCTCGTAAATAACAGAAGCGTAACGGTTGATACCATAATGCAACTTTGCGAGATTTTTGATTGCCAGCCTGGCGATTTGATGGAATATGTGAAAGAAACACAAGAGGAATAAAATGTTTTTACGGGCGGTGATTTTATGGAAACGATTTTGAACAGATTTTTTTCATTTGTTGAAAAGAATTTAAGAAATCCTAAATTGTATGTTGGAGTTGCCGTTTTAATAGTTTTGTTTTTTCTCGTTTTCCCATACATAGATGCTAATTTCTTCTATTACGACAGGATTGAAAAAAGAATAGACATTTTACAGAAAGTTACAGAAATTGATACTGAAAAATTGTCGGAGAATAAAGTTTTAGAAAACGAGTACAACAAGATTATTTCTGAAATAGAAAAGCAGGAAGAGTTTTCTATTTCAAACGCATTAAATACAGATTACAATAACTATAAATGGGGTAAGTTTATTTCCGGTGGGGTTTTAGCTTGGCTTTTAAGTATTTGCGCTTTGTTTATGAAGAGTGTAAAAGGATTTTTGATGAGGATTGGTACCTTAATATTTATAGCCGTTTTTGGAATTGTTTTGGGTTTTATAGCTACATTTATTCCAACGATTATTGATCCATGGGTTAATTATATAGGATTTCCATTAGTTGAAATTTTTATTGCCGCGGCTTTTACATTAAAACAAAAATAAACTTAATTTTTAAAAAAGTGGGAGCTTTTACGCTTCCACTTTTTTCATTTTACTAAGTTTGATATTTGTAAGCACTTCCGATGCTTTGAAATCCGGTGCAATATAATCTGTTCCAATAAGTCCCCAAACGTACATATCAAGAGAATAACTATATATTAAAAGTTCGTCGGTATAATCTTCCAAGAGAGTTGCACCGTCTTCGTTGACAATGTACCAAGCATCTATTTCAGCATCTCCCCAGTCATTGAATCCTTTGGGCTTTTGGACGAATTCCCAAGGATCAAATCTGTCAACAACTTCTCCGTTCCACACAGCATTTCCGACAAGTTTGAATAACGTATTGTAATCAAGTCGGTCGTTTTCAATTCCATAGTCGCTTACACGAAAACCATTGATTTCGTAGTTTCCGTTTATTTCAAATTTACAAAGTTTATTTTTGTCTTTAGTAGTATCTTGTTCGGTATTAGGATTTGTGATTTCTGTGAAATATTCCCACAGATAATCATATTTGGAGTTTTCTATAATATCGTTAAGGTCGATGAAGAGTTTATCTACATAAGCTTTTATCTTTAAAAGTTTTTCGGAAAGATTCTGATATTCGTCTTCGTTCGTTTTCGCGTTTACGGAAGAAATATCAGAGTAAATTATTTCGCTTCGCGTGAGAATATTTTCAGCGAGCCATTTCATTTTAGGATTTTCTGTTTTCTGTGCCCATTCATAAAGACATTTGCAGGAGTTGCGGATAAGGGTAATCATAATTTCGTGTTTTTCAGTACTGACTGTCATAATAAATTGTCCTTTCATTTTTAATTTTTTAATATGATTAAAAGATTTTTGAGCGGGAATTTTCCCCAGAGACAACGAAAGAGAGAATTTTTAAAAAATTCTCTCTTTCCTTTTTCTGTAAATATATTATAACATAATTTTTTAAAAAAATCAAAAAAGTGGCTTAAGTATGCGCTTTTATGAACTTTTTAGTAAATAAAAAATGCGACCTTGGACGCTGTATCGGGGGAAAATCCAGGCCAATACCCTGTCTCATCAGTCGCATTTTAAGAAGCTGCTTTGGGTGGTGGAAGTCTCGGAAATAATCCACGACAACCGGTACCTCATAGGCAATTGCTTCCGGTTAAAATGTATCATAAGCTATGAAAACTGTCAATGCGGAAAATGCACCAATAATAACCATATTATTGTTGAATATAAAAACCGAGCGGGTAGGGGGAGGGGGTGTATTTCGGGAAAAATAAAATTCGTTTAAGCGAAAAATGATATGCGGGGTATGGAGAAAAACCCAGAGCATTTCGGATTCGCGATTACGGAGAAATACATCCAAAAGCGGCAGAATAAAAAAGAAGGACAGCCAACTGGCTGTCCTTTCTTATTTGAATCCCCTGAAAAGTTCTTCAAGCGATTTGAGCACGGCTGCTTCTGCTTCGTGCTCAATCTCGGATTTTCGTTTATGCTCACTATAGTTTTTGAGCATCTGTTTTCTTTTTGCGTAAAAGATCTGCTCAGGGGTATATCCATCAAGATACATCCAGTGGTAATACTCCGGCACGTT
This sequence comes from Oscillospiraceae bacterium, assembly GCA_015067315.1. Classification (GTDB taxonomy): domain Bacteria; phylum Bacillota; class Clostridia; order Oscillospirales; family Ruminococcaceae; genus UMGS1668. The sequence goes on from SVMR01000008.1 coordinate 17,979, forward strand.
TTTAAAAATTCTGTCCTATAACATCATATTCTCCTTTTTACTCCTGGCGGGATGACGTTTACGTCATCCCCAAAAAAAGAGAGGAGCTTGCTCCTCTCAAACACTTCGTTCTTAAAATTTAAACTCTTTGTCAAATAAAAAATCATACAGCGGGTTGTTATGAAATTTATTCATCAGACTCGTATTATCTGTTTTATCTATATTATCTATTATCTATTTCTCTATTGCTCTTGCGGAAGATTTGTTCTCAATTGCGGAGGACATTTCCTCAAATGCGGAAAGGTTGTCCTCATCCGCGTCTGCGGAAAAATCTTCTTTGGGCTGAGAAACGGACACAGGAGTTTTCGTTTCTTCGATTTTTGAAATGTTAATTTCAATGGGGCTTTCCGTATTCGCGTCTGCGGAATTGCCATTTTCTTTTTTTTCTTCTGGAACTTTCGGTGAGAAAGTCCAGATATTTCCTTTCAACAGTTTAAGATATCCAGCGTCTTTCAGTTCGTTCAGTCCGTCGTGATAGGCGGTTTTCTTGATTCCGATTGCGTTCTGAACTGCCTGTTGGCTAAGTTCAAAAGTGAAGTTGTCTCTGTTTCCTGCGAGGTAAAGATAAAGCTTGAAGGTCGCAGGAGGGAATTTTTTGGAGGCATAAATCCATTCGTCTATGCCGATCTGCAGGAATTTTTCTTTATACTACGGTTTCTGGATTTTTACTGTTAATTGATTCGGTACTGACATTTTCGTATCTCCTTTGTATTGCTTTCATTATGTTTTCCCATTGTTCGTTTAATTTTTCGGTGTCTTCAAAAACATAGACATCGTATTTCGGATTGTTATGGTTCGGGATAGTCCGCAAAAGCGGAAAACCCTATTTTCGCAGTTCGGCAGCTATTCGGCGGCTGAACACAAGTTTCTCATTCATTTACAGAATCCTTTCTGATTTTGCTCCAACAGCAAGTTCTGACAAATTCGCTGATTGTGATGTCGTTTTCCTCACAATATCTTTCTATCAGTTCTTTCTGTGATTTTGTAATACTGATTTTTATGGTTTCATTTCTGAGTTCTCTCAAAAGTTTTTCACCTCCGTAATTATGTGAAACTCAGAGAAGAAAATTTGACTTTTTATGTCCAGAATCGGGACAGATTTTTTTCTTTTCTACAATAATTTTACCAAAAATTTTTTATAAAATCAAAGCGGAGAGCGGGAAGGTGAGACACAAAATCCCTGCAAAATAATTGCAGGGATTTTGTCATATCATTCCTTTTTTTAGTTCTTCAAAAGTGATTTTCGAACATCTGTCTTCTGATTCATAACATCCGACCTCGCAATAATCAAAAAAACCGCTTATATCAATAACAAGTCCGTTTTCCAAATACAGTGCAACATCGGATACCAGTTCTCTTTTGAAAGGTTCTTCGTCGAATTTTTCACGGAACAAAGGCTCTTCATCTGTTATGAATGTATTAACCTCTATTTTTTTAACGGCCTGTCCTATACACTCTGAAAATAAAACATTTGCATCAATATTAGGCAAATTAGTTTCAGCACGAGCGCCCCATGGAATTGTATTCATACCAATACAAAAATTAGATTCTATCGGAGTTTCTATTTCAAAAATATCCCCATCTTCAAATTGTATAAGAAAAGGTTCATCAATGCTTACTTCCCGGTCAAATTCGGTATTTGGATCGATATTATCATAGTTGGATTTCAGCTGTCTTTCCTCTTCCGGCAGATTTTTCAACCCTGAATAAGCCGCATCTTCTATCTCGTATTCCGTAAAATTATAGCAAAGTCCAATGAATTTCATTCTTTTGATTTTTCTGCCCTCAAGGTGAAGACTGTTCAGTTTTTCCCTAACCTCTTTCGGAGTTATGTATCTCTTCTTGTACCAGTATGAAAGGTTAAAATTGTCATCAGACATTTCTACACCTCCGTCCTTACCTCATTATTTTTCAATCAAACATTGATTCTCCATACTTCCCTATTACTTTCGACTTCGAATATTTTTACGATGGAATTGCGTAACTCAGGTTTACCTTTGCAATTGGATGTATCGAACACATAGTAAAAATCATTCCATTTTCTGAATTTGTGAATGTCATAGTCATTGTAAGAATAATCTATGAAATTCTTTAAGTATTCATCATTATTAAGCACATGATCATAAGATGCACAAAGCATCATCATTTTCATAAGCCAAGTGCATTCGTGATTCCAGAATTCATCATTACAAGGATCTCCGCACTCAATATCTACTAGATCAAATGCTGCATGTCCCCACATTTGACCTGCTGAATCAGCAGATAAACCATTATCCAGAAGCATTTCAAGAGCATAAACCGAATTTTCATTCATAACGAAAGCAAATTGCCACATCGGGTGTAGACTATTCTCATCGTCATATGGAATTCGTGGATTATCAATATCCATACCATGTTTCAGAAAGATTTTTGTGATAAGCGGTAGATTAATGCTATTTGAATTCTGTGAATCATCTACAATTTCTCCGTAAATATGATCCAGAAGTCCCCAACCAGATATTGAAGTTGCGCCAAGCGGATCTGCTCCACGTTTGAGTAAATCTTCTATTGCATTTACATCAAGATTTTCCTTTGAGCATTCTTCATAGAGCTGATTATTAAGCTCCACTTCTTCCTGAGTATATGTTCCTTCAAAATGTGCAGTACATTTGATTTCGTAATCGTTCATAGTAATCCCTCCTTAACATGGTGGATTAATTTTTAATCAATTTATAATTCAAAACTTTTCCCCGATTTACCGTCAATGGCAAGAGAAAACAATGTACCTTTTCTAATGGAAGCAAAATATTTACTTTGCTCGTATTCTTTTGAAAAGTATTTTTCAATCTGTTCAAGGCTTTCTTTAAGCTGTAACATAGATGCAAACTCATGTTTGCATTTGTAGGTACAGAAACAATCACAGGTAAGGTTGCTTATTTTTCCGTCCTCATATTTGAATTCAATTTCATAAGGTTTCGTTCCCTCAACGATAGCATAACCTTTGTTTTTGTTAAGTTCAAGATAAGCAACTTTGTTTTCAATGTAATAGTCATATCCGCGTTCTGCAATCTCTTCGCTAATTTTCATTCCTTTGAGATCATCAAGATTGAAAGAACTTTCGTCATTTCCGATGATTATTTCTTCGTCTTCATTTTGCGGAGGCATGAACCAAAGCTTCGTTTTTTCTTTTGGAAGAGTTTCTGGATTGAAAGCCATAAAGTGAGAACCTGCCATAAAAAGCTTTCCGTGGACATCGGTATCAACCAAAGTGATTACCTTTTTATAATCGGAAAGTTTAATCTTGAAATTGTAATTTATCTCAACAACTCTGCCTTTTTGTCCTTCAAGTTTTCCATCAACGTAAACGATATCACCAATATGAAGATTAAATTTATCGTTGTAATAGGAAAGTTTCTTTCCGTTCTCAAAACGGATATTAACAATAGATTTTCTAGGGAACCGAGGTTCTTCGTCTGCATATTCGCCGAGCTTATACTCTTTTCTTATTTCCTCAGGAAAATAATCCGCAGGTTCGGAATAAACGATTTTAATGTCCTGATTCATTTTATTCACCTCATCAATTTACCATTCGTCAGAATCGTCGAATTCATCTTCATCATTTTCGGGACAGAATCCGCTGATGTTTGTTCCCATAATGGAATCGTATGCGTAAAGTTCTTCGGCAGCTTCCCAGATATCAACTTTTCCGTCGCTGTTTCTGTCTGCTCTGTCAGAATATCCAAAAAACATATCAAAACTTCCTTTCACAAAACACTATGTTTTCAAAATTCCTACAACCAAATTATATAATTTTTTAATGTTTAAATGCAATGTCCTGAGCGGGCGTTGGTGCGTTTGTGGTATAGCGAAAGGCCTTACGTTGGTGCATTTTTGGCATATAAGAAATGCCCCGGCTCTTAAAAAGCCGAGGCATTATATTTTGTACTTCATGATGCTTTGTCCTCGGCTTCAGTACGTTTCATGTCGCTGGAGAAATCAACGGGTATAATCTGAGAATCGGGTTCGCCAAGTTCAAGGCCGAATTTCGATACGTCAGGGTAGGTTTCGAGGAACCATTTTTTGATAGCAGGGTAGCGAACGGAATGACATTCTGCTATGAGACGAAGCTCTTTATATGTTTTCATATTCTCTTCCGCGGAATCGTGCGTTTCAATGTAGTTCTCAATGTAACCGTAGGTGAGACCTTTGTATCTCTCCTGGTCGTTGTTTTTCTTGATATGGCGGCGAACTACAGTGAAGGTGGGGTTCGCTTGGCAGCAAGCGGTGAGCATTTCGTATTCACGGGAACCGACGATCGAAGACTTTGCGCTGAAAGTGCGATCCATAATAATAAGTCCGTTGTCACGGTCAATTCTAAGCATGTTTCTCATGATGGTAACCTCCTTGTTTTATTTATGCCTGTAATCAGGCGGGGATTGCCTTGTTGAGGTTTTCTCTTTCAACGCGGAGCTCGTCGAATTTAGCAAGGAACCATTTCTTGATGTCGGGGTAATTCTTTTTGTTTTCGAGTTCGCCTTCATTTACTTTGCCGGTCATCTGGCGGAGAGCCTTGAGATCTTCATCTTTGTTTGTGGAGTGGCTTTCAATATATTTTTCCATGAAGTCAATGGTAAGACCTTTGTAGCTTTCTCTGTTGTGCTGGTTGGATTTTTTGCTTTCAACGATGGTAAGAACGTAAGTAGGGAATTTCTGGCAGGCATCTACGAGTTCTTTGTAAGCTTCGCTGTTGTAAACTCTTGCTTTTTTGGAGAATGCTTTGCTGATTTCGATGGTTTTTCTTTCATAGTTAATGGCGATCTGTTTCATGGTATTTACTCCTTTTTTTAAATTATTTTTTGTTTTAGAGGGTTTCCTTCGTTTCTCTGTTTCCCTCTCTGTGGCTACAGTATAGCATTGGCAAGGAGTAAAGATGTGCTATAAAAGTGACATGTGATCTTGATTAGAAGTCAAATTAAAGTTGATTCAAAGTTGGCCAAAAAGTGATTCAAACCTGTTTGCTTTTGGATTAAAAGTTGGTGGAAAGATGATGGAAAGTTGGATAAAATATACTATATAATTAATGAAACATTGAAACTAAGAAAGATAAAATCAGATTTGAAATTAAGTGTTTGCTAATAATTGAAAATAAAAATTGTTTGACTTATAATATGTTTAATAACAAAAAATAAAAAAGAGGAAAATGGCAATGAGTTATTATGATGAACCTTATAGTGAATTTGTTTACTTTTCGGAAGAAACAAAAAAATTGAATGAATTTGACACCACAAATTTGAGTTATGAAAATATTCTTTTAATAGGAACTTTTGCAACTTTTTGGAATTTGTTTGAAGAAAAAATATTTTTTTACGATTTGACAAGACAGAATATATGTTTATGGGCAAAACAATATGGAAATGAAAAACTTAATAAAGAGTTTAATACATTAATTAAAATGTTAAGAGAAGAAGCTAGGAATTTTATTGGAGAGAAAATAGGAGAAAGAACTATTGTAGGCGAAAAACATGTTAGAGATTTTTGTTTTGATTATACAGATGAAGATTTAGACAGAGAAAGAAAAATAAATAAAGAATTAATAGATGGAGAAAAGCTGCAAAAAACTTTGGAAAGCAATGAAAAATATGTAAAAGATATTGTTGCTTTTATGAATATATATGATTATAAAAATCTTCCGGATCTTAATAATAGTAAAGGAGAAAGAGACTTAAAAGGTGCTTTTTTATTTATACAAAGAATAAGAAATAATCTTTTTCATGGAAAAAAGTCCACAAGTAATATAGAAAGACAAAGGGAATTATTGAAAATATGTACGAGCATAATAATGTATGTTGTAAATAATTCGGGAGATTTTTTGTTTTTAAGAAAAGAAAGGTAACAATGAGAAAAATTACAATTTTTTATCCAACGTCTTTATATAATGAAGTTGTTCATGACAGCGAAGATACGACGAGGAATATTAGTAAAGAACTTGTTGAAACAAGTAAAGTAATAAATGCACTAAAAGTATCTGTTGATTTAGCCAAAAGATTACCAACAACCTCTAAGAAAAAAGACTTTATGAATAAAATAATGGATGAAAGCACAGACATTTTAATGGCATGGCGCGGTGGATATGTTTTGTATGGCAATTCTGCCGAAAGTAGTATTGAATTAGTATGGGATTTGGAAGATAAAGATTATGAGATAATAAAAAACAGCAAGAAAAAAATAGTAGGAAAATCAGATTTAACATACTTGTTTAATAACTTACTCAATAATGACATTGAATGTTTTTATGGGCCTAATTTTGAATCTAATTTTGTAGAGGAAGATAGCGCTCTTATTGAAATAGAAATGAAGTATATGTTAGATGTTTTATCTGACGAAGAAGTTGTTTTGGATTTTAGTGAAGAGAAAAATTTAGGCACAGATGTTTGGCTGTTTAATTCCGGTAAAGTTACGGGGAGAATTGTTGGAGGAAATTTAGACACTATCTATACTGCGATGAAGGATTATCCTAAGACGAGTCTCAATATAAAAAAAGGAGACCTCGTTTTACTTGAAGAAGTATCGCCAACTTATTATTCAGACAAAGATGGAAATTTTGTTACAATAATTGGAAATAAATTAGATTTTTTGAAGGAAAATGGATTTTTTGATTATGTTGGTGGCATTATATTTGGAAAGAGTAAAAAGCCTGAACATCATATTGTAAGCAAAGGAAAACATGTGTGTACAGATGAAGAGGAAAGAGAACTTTTGAAATTAATGTTGAAAAAGCTTGATTTGTTAAATGTTCCAGTAATAGCAAATGTTCCTTGCAGCCATACACATCCAATGGTAACTGTTCCATTGGGTAGAACGGTAACTTTAGATGCAGATAATAAAACCTTAATCATACATAAGAAGAATGTCGATTAAATAATCAACGCGTTGGTGTATTTATGCACTTGACTTTTGGAGCGGGTTGATCTATATTTAAGGCGCGAAAAACGTGTCACATTTTTACGTTTTCGCAGATTAAAAATTTGACAAAATTTCAAAAAGTTCAAAATGGTGCTCAAATAACAAAATGCCAAAAAAGGGCGTAAATACGCCGTTTTTGAGGCGCCATCAGGAGCCGAAAAAGCGTGCGGATACGCCCATGGCATTCAAGAGGTAGAGAGTTCGATCCTCTTCGTCTCCACCATCGCTATTCACGTACAAAGTGAATTTAGCAAAAGAAGCACCTAGCCAACATTTAGTGGCTAGGTGCTTTCTTTATTCGTGATACCGACGATAGCCATAAGTGGCTAAAATAGCAGTTTTTTGTAAAATGAGCACGGGGCTTTTGGCAAGGCGATAGTCGACGAATGGCTTGAGCATCGGAAATACCGACTAAAGCCAATCCGTGAGCACGGATGGTACAGGGGTCGAGAGTATCCGGAGCATATATGGCACTGTATGTTTTGCCGTGGGTATGGTACAGGGCTACACCGAACCCACAACACGGCAAAAAAACAAGCACGGCTTTGAATTTTACTGCCGTGCTTATTTTTTGTGCGCGGATAACCCCTGTACCGAAAAAAGACAAATAAATAGATTAAAAAAGACAGCCGATCCAGCTGTTTTTTTGCCTTGGAGGAAAAGAAAATACAAAATTAAGAACATATGTTCGAAAAAATATTGACAAGTCCTTCTTGCGGATTTATAATGATGATGAAACATAAAATCTCAAAGGGGATTGCCGGAAAATGGACAGAAGCGAAAAAATCAAAAAGGCGAAGGAATATATCGAACAGCTTGCAAACGGAATAAACCCTTTAGACGGAATGGAGATTCCGGAAAATGAAGTTGTAAACAACGTAAAAATTTCAAGATGCCTGTTTTTTGTTTCGGGACTGCTTGAAGAATCAATTAACTGTGAAAAAACAAAAAACTATGGCGAAAAAGAGCAAAAAATCAATCCTTCCCAAAAGAGAAGATTTTATATAAGCCAGGAAGAACTTTGCGCTTCTTTCGATTTTTCGGAAAGAGAAATTTCCGGAAGCGAGATCGTAAACAGAATAAATTCCTTAATCGATACGGATATTATGCAAAAGCTTAAGCTGAAAACCATAAACAACTGGCTTTTAAATATGGGACTGCTTGAAGAGGAGGAAACCGAAAGGGGAAAAAGAAAGAAGCCTACGGAAGCAGGAAAGGAATTGGGAATTGTTCAGAAACAAAGTTTTTACAGCGGATATCTTTTTACCGCATACGGCAGGGATGCGCAGCATTTTATTGTTGATAATATAGAAGCGATTATATCAGCGGATAATGCGGGATGATTATAAAAATGCCGCAGATGCCGTTTAATGATTCGCTGATATGGGAATCAAGCGGTCTTGACTGAAAAGTTAAGACCGCTTTTTTATATTTTTTGAAAGCAGATAACCCTGAACAGACAGCTGAGATAGACCTCAGCCGTTGTTTTTCGCAACGCCCGGCGCTACCGGATAAAATAGGTAAAACAAAGGTCAATAATGCTGTTATCTGCATTTTAAAAGACGAAAACTTCGGAGATTTCGCCTCATGGCGGAATTTACGCTTGATTGAAATTCCAAATATAATATTGTATAATTAAGACATAATCACTTCACTTTACGGAGGTGCATCCGATGCTCAGAATTTTTATGACCGGCGATAACCATATCGGTCTTAAATACGCAAAATTCGGTGAAAAAGCCGCCTTTCTTGCCGAAAAACGAATTTCTGCATTCAGGGAAATGGTAAAAAAAGCAAACGAGGAGGAATGCAGTCTTTTTGTCATAACCGGCGACCTTTTTGAAAATGTTTCCGGAATTGCAAAAAAGGATATCGTTTCTCTTCTCAATATCCTTTCGGAATTTAACGGAACCGTCGCCGTTCTTCCCGGAAATCACGATTATTACGACGAGGAAACAAAACTCTGGAAAGATTTCAGAAGCGCAATGGATTCCAGTAAGAACATTTTGCTCCTCAATGAGTATAAACCATATACCGTTTATGCCGGTGATGATGAGGTTATCCTTTATCCTGCGTTCTGCACTTCAAAACATTCCGAACCCGGCGAAAACAACCTTGGCTGGATAAAAGACGAAGACATCACCCCCGACGGAACTTACAGAATCGGTATTGCCCACGGCGCCGTTGAAGGCGAAACCATTGACAGCGAAGGCAGGTATTTTCTTATGACAAGAAAAGAACTGGAAGAGATCCCGGTTGATGCATGGCTTATCGGACACACCCACGTTCCCTTCCCGAACAGCCTTTCGGAAAATTTTTCCGAATCCGGAAAAATCTTCAACGCCGGAAGCCACGTTCAACCGGACGTTGCCACCAATACAGAGGGAAGCTGCTTTATCCTTGAAATCGGCGAAGACAAAAAGGTTAAAGTTAAGAAATTTCTTTCCGGAAACGTCCGTTTCCATCGCCCGGAAATTAAACTTTCCGCAGGAGAGATGGAAGAAATTCTTGAAAGGGAACTTTCCGCATTCGATGATGAAAGCGTTATTGACGGAATGATACTTTCCGGAACGGCGGATATGAATGAGTATGAAAACCGCAGGGGAATAATCAGCAATTCTCTTTCCCGTTTCGTAAGCGGAAGCTATGACGACAGCGCATTGAGCAAGCTTATCTCGAAGGAACTTGTGGAATCGGAATTCCCCGAAACTTCTCTTTCCGCAAGAGTTCTTTCCGCGCTTCTTGAAGAACCGAAGGAAGCCCAGCTTGCCTATGAACTTTTATGCGAACTGAAAGGAGGAAAAAGAAAATGAAGATAAGAAAAGTTTCCACCGAACAGTTTGCTGGAATCCGCGACAGAGAAATCAGTTTTAACGACGGAATAAACGTTGTTTACGGAAAAAACGAAAGCGGAAAATCCACCCTTGTAAACCTTATCTCAAGAACTCTTTTCCAGGACGCAAAAACCGACAGAAGAAAAGACAAGGACTTTATCGCAAACTGCTTCCCAGGAGAAATTAAAGGCACTTCTGCAAAAAGCGGATATATTCAGGGAAAAGTTGCTTTTGAAACCGAAAGCGGCGAATACATAGTCATAAAAGAATGGGGCGACGAACCGGTTTGCAAGCTTTCAACTCCCTCCGGAATGTTCAAAAAACAAAGCGAAGTAAATGAGGAAATAAAAAATGCACTCGTTTACGGCGAAGGAATATATTCCGGAATGCTTTTTTCTTCCCAGTACAACACCGATATTTCCCTCCGGAACATCCTGGATTCTTCCGAAGACAGCGGCGCAAAAAAAGAAATCACCGACGTTGTTACAAAGGCTTTTTCCGAAAGCGACGGAATTTCCGTGGAGGATATGGAAAAGGCGATCGATAAAAAAATCGAGGAACTTGAAGGAAAAGGCGGACATTGGGACAGAGAGAATAATGCTCCGGTAAGAAGAGCCGCAAGGTGGACAAACGGAATCGGCGAACTTCACAAAGTATATTATGCCTTTGATGATGCAAAAGAAGTTATCCGCAAGGTTTCTGAACTTGAAAACGAAGTTGCGAAAACGGAGGAAAATTTTCGCAGAGCAAAAGCGGAAAAGGACAAAGCGGAGAAAAAATACAGCGAATTTTCCGATTTTGCCGGATTTCTTGCAACCAGAGGCGAGCGCAGAAAGAACCTTGAAAGGCTTGAAGCCGACCTTTCAAAATTTGAAACCGACGCGGTAAAATGGCCGGAAATTGTAAGGAATCTCGAAAAGGCGGAAGCCCTTGCGAAAGAAGAAAAAGACCGGGAAATCATTGATAAATATAACGAGGCAAAGCCGATTTCAGAAAGCATTCTTGCGCTGAAAAAGAAACTGGAATTCATGCGCTGCCCCACCGATGAAGATATTGCGGAGGCAAAAATGGCAAACAGCCGTATTGAAGTTCTTAAAAACAGACTTTGCGGAATCAATATTTCCGCCGCAATTCAGATGTTCGGCGAAAATTCCCTTGAGGTAAAATCCCTTGTCACCGGCGAAAACCTTTATAACGGCGAAGATAATCTCGTTATCAAGGAAGCGGTTTCTTTAAAAATTCCCGGGGTTATGGAAATGCAGCTTGCTCCCGCAAATGTCGATTTTGAAAAAACGGAGCAGGAACTCATCAAAAATAAAGCGGCGCTCAGCCGAATACTCATAAAATACGGCGCAGGAGATATTGCGGCTCTTGAAAAACTTGCAAAAGATTACGCCGGAACCGAAAACGAGATCCGCGACAAAAAAATCCGTATCGACCGCATAACCGGTTTCGTCCCTTTCGCTAATCTTGAAAAAGAAGTTTCCTTGATAGATTGCGAACCCCGCAGGACGGTGGAAATCGAAGATGATATTTATGAAATCTGCGGATATGAGGATATAAGCAGTTTTATCGCAAAAAGCAAAGCATTTATAAGTTCTTTTGAAGATAATTACGAAGCTCCCGAAAAGCTTGCGGAAAAAATTGAAAACTGCCGGAAGGCAATTTTTGATTATGAGAATTCCGAAAAAGAAGCGGAAAATATTCCGGAAGAATACCTCGGCATCACCGATTCCCAAAATTATCTCAAAGAGCTGAAAGACGCCATCGACCGCGCGAACGATAACTGCATGGATGCTTCCGAAGCAAAAACCGCCGCTCTTGTAAATCTTGGCAATTACAGCGAAAGCCATCCGGATCCAAAATCCGCCGTTGAGGAAGCAGAAAGAAAATTTATCGAACAGAGCAATCTCCTTCTTCATTGGATACATATTAAAAATGTTTTCAATGAAGTCCGCGAAAGCTTCCGAGGAAATCCGATGCACGATCTTTCCGAAAGTTTCACGAAATATCTCGGAATTATTTCCGGAGAAAGAATTTCCTCCGAATTCCCGGACGAAGAAAAGCTTGATATGAACATCTACAGCGGAAAAAGCAAGCTCGATTACGAAAAACTTTCCGAAGGAACGAAGGAAACCGTTTCCATTGCGTTCCGTCTTGCTGTGCTTGACCATCTCTTCCCGGATGGCGGCGGAGTCATCGTTTTTGATGATCCTTTCACCGATATGGACGCGGAGCGCACCGCAAAATCCTGCGAGCTTATCAAAGAATGTGCGAAGAAGCACCAGGTTATTTTCCTAACCTGCAACGAGGATTACAAAGAAATGCTCAGCGGAAATGTAATTAATATTTAAAAGAAAAGCTCCGTGCTCATTTGAGCACGGAGCTTTTTGTATAAAAACCGCAATCTGAAATCCGTCCTGTTGATTCCGCAAAAAAAGAGTGCTATAATTATTTCCGTATTTTAAAGAAAGGGGAAGATGTTTTCTTGAAAAAGGATTTTTTTAAAGGAATCCGCGACGGAATTCCGATTTGTCTTGGATATCTTTCCGTTTCTTTCGGTTTTGGAATCCTTGCGGTGAGCCTTGGGCTTTCAATCCTTTCTGCTGTGGGAATTTCTCTTACAAACCTGACTTCCGCGGGGCAGGTTGCCGGAGTCGGAATTATTGCCGCGGGGGGAAGCCTTTTTGAAATGGCGCTGACCCAGCTTGTCATAAATATCCGCTATTCGCTTATGGGAATATCCCTTTCACAAAAACTTGACGGAAATTTTAATACAATGCACAGAATGATTGCGTCTTTTGGAATTACGGATGAAATTTTTGCCGTTGCGGTTTCAAAAAAATCCGTTTCGCCTTTCTATATGTACGGGCTTACTGTGATTTCGGCGGCGGGTTGGGTTTTCGGAACTTTTCTCGGTGCCGCGGCGGGAAACATTCTTCCTGCCTCTGTTTCCGGAGCCATGGGAATCGTTCTTTACGGAATGTTTCTTGCAATCATAATTCCTCCGGCAAAAAAGGAAAAAGGAGTTTTTGCCGCGGTGCTCATTGCTGCGGCTTTGAGCATTGTTTTTGAATTCGTGCTCAAATTTGTTTCCGGCGGTTTTGCAATAATAATCTGTTCCGTCGCTGCGGCGGCAATCTGCGCAATCTGCTTTCCGGTTACGGAAGAAGAGGAGGCGGAAGAATGAGCGTGCTGATTTATATTGCGGTTATGGCGGGAGTCACCTACCTCATAAGGATGATTCCGTTTACGGTTTTTCGGAAGAAAATAAAATCTCCGTTTTTCCGGGGATTCCTCTATTACATTCCCTATGCGGTTCTGAGCGCGATGACGATTCCGGCAATTTTTTATTCAACGGGAGATATTTTGACTTCCGCAATCGGAACGGTTGTCGCGGTCGTTCTGGCATATTATAATCTTCCGCTTATAGTCGTCGCTCTTGCGGCTTCCGGCGCGGCATTTATCTTCGGATTATTGATATAAAAAACGCTTCACTTTTTAAGTGAAGCGTTTTTTTGTTACAGAAAAAAGAATTTTGCCGCGGCGGTCATAACGACAGCAAAAATAACGTTGATTACGGTGAAAAGAACAAGATATTTTTTCGTCTGGTCAGGATAAAGAATGCGGAATTCGCTGAAAGTGATAAGGCTTGCAAGGGAAGCGATAAGCGTTCCGGTGCCGCCGATGTTTACGCCGAGGAGAAGCGAATGGTAATCCCCGGTGAAGCGGGAAAGAAGAATCGCCGAAGGCACGTTGCTTATAAACTGGCAGGAAAGAACGGAAACAAGAAGAGTATCTTTTAAAAGAAGCGCGGAGAAGAATTCGTTTACCGCGTCGATTCTTGCAAGGTTTCCGGAAAAAATAAAGAAGAAGAAAAAAGTTCCGAGAAGACCGTAGTCAACTTCAAAAAGCGCATCCCTATCTACAAAATAAAGAATTGCGGGAATAACCGCAAGCCCGAGCCAGAAAGGAATCACCCTGAAGACTATGAGAAGCGAAAATGCAAAAAGAGCCATATAAAGAAGGGTTCTTTTAACGTGGAATTTTTCCGGGAATTCCTCATGGAAACTCAGTTTTTCGGGTTTTATAAAAAGGCAGGCGACCGCAAGCATTGAAATTGCAAGAAGGAAGGGCGGAAGCATTATTGAGGTGAATTCCGCAGTCGGGATTTCAAAATAGGAATAAAGATAAAGGTTCTGCGGATTTCCGAAAGGAGTGAGCATTCCGCCGAGGTTTGCGGAAATATTCTGCAAAATGAAGAGATATGCCATATATCTGTCGTTCTTCGTTACGGAAAGCGCAAAATATCCGAGAGGAAGAAAGGTTATAAGAGCCATATCGTTTGCAATTATCATTGAGCCGATGAAGGTTATTACGACAAGAAGAAGAAAAAGCCTCCGGAGATTTCCGGAAAGAAGAACAAGCTTTCTTGCAAGAATGGTGAAGAATTTTACGTTTCCAAGGGCGGAAACAACGGCAAGAGTGAGAAAAAGGCAGGCGAGGGTCCGGAAATCGAAATATGAAATATATTCCGCATCCGGCGGCACGAAAAACATTGTCACCGCCGCCGCAAAAGCCGCAACGCAGAAAACGGTATTCTTTTTTATAAAATGAATGATTTTTGTCATATAATTCCCCTTTTTTAAAATAAAAATAACTTTTTTATGATACAACTTTTTTCGGGGAATTGCAATAAAAAATGCCCTGCGAAGCAGGGCGTTTTTTTGTTTATTCCGCTTCGGAAGAAGCTTCTTCGTTTTCGGTTTTACCGTCTTTCTTCGTTTCCTCGGCGGGACTTTCAAAATACTGTTTTGCGCCGGAATGGATGGAACCCACAAGGGTTTCCGCGGCGGTTACGGCGTTTATATCTTCGCCTTTGGCGTGACCGGCGGCAACTTCATCGGTGTTGTCAAAAAGCGCCTTTGTAATCGAAAAAACGTTTGCGGAAGGCATATTGTTCCGGCAAATCAAAAGAACGTCGATGCAGACGGTGGAAACGGAATTTTCGGTTCCGTAAACTTCGTTAAGGATCATTCCGTCCCGGAAAAACGGACAGCTTCGTTTAAAAGCGGCGGATTGGGTAAGGGAAATGGGAAGAAAACGGATTTCGTGGGTCTGGGAATATTCAAGGATATTCGCGCTTGGAAGGGAAGAAACGGCAAAAGCCGCCTGGATGCTTCCGGAATTGAGTTCGTCCATGGCTTCGGAAAAAGTCTGGTATTTTACCGTGATCATGTCGTAAGTAACGCCGTAGGCTTCAAGAATCTGTCTTGCGGCGGCTTCGGTTGCTGTTCCGTATTTTCCGACTGCAACGGTTTTTCCCGCGAGATCCGGAATGGTTGTGATTCCGCTTGAAGCGTTTACAACAAACTGTGCGTATTCGGAATAAAGATTCGCAACAACGGAAAGACCTTTCTGGGGATTTTCCTCATACATTTCCTTTCCTTCAAGGGCGTAATAAAGGATATCGTTCTGAACAAAGGCAAGGTCCGCGTTTTCTTTAAGAAGCATTTCAATGTTCTGGACGGAACCGGAAGTTGTGGCGATATTTGTTGAACTTTGGGTATATTTATCCCATACGGAAGCAATGCAGGTTCCGAAGGAATAATAGGTTCCGCCGGCTTTTCCGGTTGCAAGCATATAGCTTCCGCCGGTTACGGTTTCGGTTTTTCCGCCGGAACAGGAACAAAGCAAAAGCAGAAACGCAAGAATTAATGCGATTGTTTTTATGGATTTCATTTTGATTCTCCTTTGTTTTTAAGGAAAGTGATATAAAGCGAAGCAAAAAATTCCTTCGGAATAAAGCGGCAAAGGGTTCGAAGGTCGCGGCTTTGGTTTTCGCCGTTCAAAAGTTCGCCCCAAAGTTCCGTAAGATATGCGATTATGTCCCGGGAATCAATGGGGGAAATCTGACCGAGCTTATAGTTGAGCGGTTTTGCGGATTTGAAAACTTTCGCCATGGTGTTTTCCTCTTTTTCCGCAAAAGGACGGAATTTTTCAAGAATCGCTTTCCCGATTGTTTCTTCGGTATAAATTTCGGTGGGGTCAACGAAGAAAAGTTCCGCGGCGGTTTCCGCGCAGACAACCGCAAGATTCCGATTCATAAGACCGAGCCGCTGCTTTCTTTTTTCCGCAAGACCTTTTACCGCAAGGGATTTGTGATATTGGTCCTTTTCGCTTAGGGCAAGGGCGCCACATTTAAGAAGCATTTCGACGCAGAAATTTTCGAATTCCGCCTGCATTTTTGCGCTTTCGCCTTTTTTAAAAGTATAGCAGGTTCCGTCAAGCTTTCCGAAACTGCGCATGGTGTCGTTATATCCGAGAGCAATATTGCGCTTTGCGATTTCCGGAACAAAATCCATCATCGGTCCGAGATCGAACCATGGACGGATCACGCGGACAGGATAATCGGTTTCGTATTTTGCTTCAATTCCGCTTGCGCAAAGGTTGACCCCGATTATATCTTCCGCGCCCATATCAAGGGCAAGGTTTACAGGGAAGTTGTCGCTGTAACCGCCGTCAACGTATTTTTTTCCGCCAATGATTCTGGGTTCCATTGAGGGATAAACCGTTGAGGAAGCGAGAAGATATTCGCCGAGCATTCCGTAAGGAATTTCGGAAAGGGTGACCGGATGCGTTTTCATGTTCGGATATTCGGAACACATGATTCCGAATTCAATTCCGCTTTCCCGAAGAAGTTTTTCGTCAAGATATTTTGCAATAAGTCCGCCAAGGGGAAAGGGATCCATTTTTACGGTAACGGCGCTTTCGCCGAGATCGCCGAGAAAACTTTTAAGCGCGCCGGCGATTCCTTCGGTGTCGATAACTTCGGAAAGGCGGCTTGGGGAAGTTTCGATTATGTCCGGGGTTTTTATTGTGTTCCACATTTCAAAACCGCCTTCAAAAAGTCCGCTTGCCATCAGCGCGCCGTTCAGCGAACCTACCGAAGAACCGGTTACAATCTGAAAATCAATTCCGAGTTCGCGGATTGCTTTCCAGAAACCGAACTGATAGGAACCTTTTGCGCCGCCTCCGGCAAGAACAATTGCCCTTTTCATATAATACCTCCTTTGTTCGACCTTATCTGATTTTATTCTATTATAAAATTATGAATATTTCAATTATTATACGAAAGTTTTAATAAATCTATTCATAATTATTTTAAAGTATTATAATTATAAATATATAAAACGACAAAATAATGCTTTTTCGGACAACAAAACGTATAATATCGGAAAGATATTACAAAAAGTATCAAAATTTGGCTTTACATTGCTTTTTCGGGGTGCTAAACTTAAAAACAGAGCAGTACAGGAAAAAATCAATAAAAAAAGGCGGTGTCCGCGGATGGTGCTTCTTATTTTCGGAGCTTCCCATACGGGGAAAACTTTGCTTGCGCAAAAAATCCTTGAAAAATATAAGTTCCCCTATCTTTCAATCGACCATCTTAAAATGGGACTTATCCGAAGCAAAAACACGGATTTAACTCCCGAAGATGACGAAAAGCTTACGGAATATCTTTGGCCGATAGTCCGGGAAATTATCAAAACCGTCATTGAAAATAATCAGAATCTTACGGTTGAGGGATGCTATATTCCTTTCGATTGGAGAAATGATTTTGATGCAAAATATCTTGAAAACATAAAAAGCCGCTGTATTGTAATGACGGAAAATTATATCCGGAACAATTTTGGCAGCATAACCGAAAACGCGAACGCCGTTGAAAAGAGGCTTTTTGATTCCGCAGATATGGAAGAACTTATTGCGGAAAACAGGCGGAACCTTTCGCTTTGCGAAGAAAACGGCGAAAACGTTATTTTAATTAATAATGAATATAAGGCAGATATAATATTATGAAAATTGAATATAAAGATATAATCCTTCGGGATATGACCGAAGCGGATATTGAAGATGATATCCGTTGGTACACACTTGAAACCGATTGGGCAAACTGGGACGCGCCCTGGGAACCTTTGCCGGATATTTCCGATACGGATTCTTACCGCAAAAAGGAGCTTTTGAAACTTGCCGAACCGAAGGATAAAATCCGCTGGGGTTTTGAAATTGAAACCGCAGAGGGAATCCATATAGGAGCGGTAAATTCCTATATGATTAACGAAAATTTTGAATGGACCCCGGTGAGAGATATAAAACCCGGAGATAAAGCTTTCCGCGCCGTTGGAATTTCAATTTGTGAATCTTCGTTTTGCGGAAAAGGATTGGGAACAAAAGCCCTTGCCGCTTTCATCAATTATTATTTTGAAAACGGCGTGGAGGAAATCTATTGCCAGACCTGGAGCGGAAATATCCGGATGATAAAATGCGCCGAAAAGCTTGGTTTTGAAGAATGCCGGCGGAAAAGCGGTTTGAGGGAAGTCCGGGGAGAAAAATTCGACGGACTGACCTTCCGGCTCGATAAAGAAAAATTTTATAATTATTTTAACGGATAAAAAGAAAAGCCTGCTTCGCAGGCTTCTTTTTTTATGTTTTAGAAAAATTTTATGCCTTGTATTTATATTTAAAAAATGTTAAAATTAATATGTATTTTTATAACCGCTTGAAACAGGAGGTTTTGCCCAATGAGCGATAATTTAAGACCGCTTTCTTTCGAAAAACTGATGGGACTTCTTATTGAGGAGCATAATGCCTTCGGCACGATTTTCGGAGTTAAGGATTTTTATAAAGCAGGAAGAGCAAGACTTCCGATTTTCGGAATGAGGATCGAAAATCCGGTGGGTCCCGCCGCGGGTCCCGTTACCCAGACCGCCCAGGGAATAATCGCCGCATATCTTTCCGGAGCAAGATTCTTTGAACTGAAAACCGTTTATCCGGAAAACGAAAAAACGGAAAAACCTTCCGCTTCAATAGGCGACAGAACTTTTTCTTCCAAAAATCCTTCCGAACTTTCCGTTGCGGAAGCCTTCGGCGAATATGTAAAAGCATGGTACGCAATAAAGCTCATCAGCACAGCCTTTGAGCTCGGCGTTCCGGAAGGTTTTGTTTTCAATATGTCCGTCGGCGGAACTCTTGAGGATCTCAAATCCGAAAAGATGAACAGCTTCATCGAAGGACTTAAATCCGCCGAATATACCCCTGTCTGGCGCGAATGCGAAAACTGGGCAAGGGCGCATATGGATGAGCTTGACGGAATCGACAATACATATATTTCCGATATCAGCCCGAGAGTTTGCTCCTCCGCGGTTTTTGTTCCGAAGGAAGGTCTTTCCGCTTCCGAAATTGAAGAAGCGGCAGAATATCTTATTGAAGAAAAAAGACTCCATACCTTCGTAAGAATAAGTCCGGATCTTTTGGGATACTATACCGTTCGGGGAATCCTCGATATCAACGGATATGACGATATTGAAATAAGCAAGGAAAGAATGGAAAGCGGCGCGCTTTATGACGACCTTAAACCCGCGTTTCTCCGCCTTCAGAACAAAGCGGATATGAAGCGCCTTGAATTCGGCGTAAAAGTCTGCGACGGTCTTATTGTTGAAAAAGCGAAGAAGACCCCCGTTAAGGACGGAAGACTTACCGGCAGAGCCCTTTTCCCCATTGCGTTTTCCCTTGCGGAAAAAATAGCGAACGATTTCGGCGGCGGACTTCGAATCTGCTTTGCCGGCGGCGCGGATTATTTCACCGCTTCAAAACTCTTTAATGCGGGAATCTGGCCGGTTACCGTTGTTTCCGATATGATAAGACCCGGCGGTTTGAGAAGATTCAGACAGCTTGCGGACGACGTTTCAAAATGCGATTACGCCCAGTTCTCCGGAATCCTGACTTCCGATCTTCCGGACATCGAAAAGGAAGTTTATTCCGGCGGAAGATATAAAAATATCCCCGGCGCAGAACCCAGAAAGGCCGAAGGACCAATTCCTCATATAAACTGCACAAAGGCTCAATGCCGCGCGGCTTGCCCTCTCGGAGCGGATATTCCGCTTGTTATGCGCCTTATTAAAAACGGCAGAAGTCTTGATGCTCTCCGGGTTATCTTCGAGCGCAACCCGATGCCCTTCACCGTTGAAACCCTTTGCAGCCACCCCTGCATGGACGGCTGTTCAAGAAGATTCTACGAATGTCCTTTGAACATCAAAGGCGAAAACTATCATGCGGCAAAAAATGCCTGCTTCGATCTTCTTGACGAAACCCAGCTTAAATCCGGAGCGGGCGCAAAGGTTGCGGTTGTCGGCTGCGGTCCTGCGGGACTTTCAACCG
Source organism: Oscillospiraceae bacterium (assembly GCA_015067315.1). Lineage (GTDB taxonomy): Bacteria > Bacillota > Clostridia > Oscillospirales > Ruminococcaceae > UMGS1668. The sequence goes on from SVMR01000008.1 coordinate 38,012, forward strand.
CCTGCTTCCTTGCAAGACAGGGCGCAAAGGTCACAATTTTCGATAAGGAATACCGTCCCGGCGGCGCTGTTACAAAATATATCCCGAAATTCAGAATCGAAGATTCCGATATCGAATGGGACGCAACCCTTATCCAGGCTCTCGGAATCGAAATGGAACTTGGGGTTGAGATAAAATCCCTCAAGGAACTCCGGGAACAGGGATTTGAAAAAATCGTCCTTGCAATCGGAGCGGGAAAACAGAAACATCTCAAATTCGCCTTCGGCAAAAACATCTCCGCTCTTGAATTCCTTGCGGATTACAAACGCAAACCGGAGGAACTTGAGGAAACGATCATGGGCAACGTAGTCGTAATCGGCGGAGGACATTCCGCGGTTGCGGCGGCAAGATGCGCGAAAAAACTTCCTTCCGTCGATAGGGTAACCCTTGTTTTCAATAAACCCGAAAACGAAATGGAAGCTTCTATGGACGAAATTCTCGCCATGAAGAAAGAGGGAATTTTCGTCGCGCCGAACCTTATTCCAAGCGGCGTCCGCGGCGGACAGCTTCTCTGCCATGTTTCCGAACTTGGCGAGCCGGACGAAAAAACCGGCATAAGACCCGTTGTCGATACCGGCGCGAAGGATAAAGTTCCGGCGGATATTGCAATAAACGCCACCGGCGAAGAAGTTGACGATACTCTTTATGACGAAATCGACAGCGCGACATATCTTGTCGGCAACGCAAACTTCGGAAAAACCGCCGATATCGCAAAAGTTATTGCGGATTCCCAGAAACTTTGCAAAAAAATCGCCCACAGCCATTACGATAAATATGTTCCGGACAACGAAAACGAGGACAGATCCTTCCTTGAAAAACGCGGAAAACTCTGCGCGGACTGCAAAAAATGCGCCGAGGGCGAACGCTGCCTTGAATGCGACAGCGTCTGTGAATTCTGCGCGGAAGTTTGCCCGAACAGAGCAAACTGGTCCATAAAACTGTCCGACGGCAGCCGCCAGATCCTCCACGTCAACGATTTTTGCGACGAATGCGGAATCTGCGCGGATTGCTGCCCCTATGACGGAAAACCCTATAAAGAAAAATTCACTCTTTTCCTCGACGAGGAGGATTTTAAAAAGAGCGAAAACGACGGATTCTACGTAACCGGCGAAGCAAACAACTGCCGTTTCAGATACGAGAGAAAAGTCTTCAAATATGACCCGATAAACGGTCCTTTGGGCACGATTCCGGACGAAATAAGGGAGATGTGCGGCATTGTAATGAAGCGTTTTCCAAGACTTCTTAAAGTCTGGTAAACCGCATAAATAAGCCAAAAAACGGACTTTTTAAAACCGAAAAAACCTTGAAAATCCAATAAAAATCCGTAAAAAACGGGCAGGGTAGGGCAAACCCCTATTCTGCCCGTTTTTTTGGTATATTCGTGTATCACACAGTATTTTATTTTTAAAATCATTTAAGCAAACAACAAAGTAAAATAAAAATAATTAAATATAACGATAAAGCTGTATAAAATTATTTGAAAATTATTTTTAATATGTACTTGACAACAGTATACGTTATACTGTATAATTTGAATCGGATAAATATATTTTTAAGCTGCCGGAAAATTTTTGTTTTTTTGTTTTTGAAAAATAAAAAATTCCGGCGGAAATCCGATTTTTTTGGCAGAAAAACGCGTCTTAAAAAGATTGTTCCGAATCAAAAAAAAGCGCATGAATAAGCCAAAAAACTCGCATTTAAAAAGGAGGTGGGGAAATTTGAGCGATGACGAAATTATTTCCGGTTTCGTTTCGGAACTTCGCCGCGGAACTGTCGTTCTGGGCGTTTTGAATCAACTTTCCTCCCCGAAATACGGCTATTCTCTCGGCCAGGAACTGACCGAAAAAGGAGTGCCTGTTGACGGAAACACTCTCTATCCGCTTCTCCGAAGACTTGAGGGACAGGGATTGCTGAAAAGCGAATGGGATATGTCCGAAGGAAAACCCCGAAAATATTATGTCCGCACAGCAAAAGGCACAAAAATCAACGAACAGCTGCGGGATTACTGGATTGAAACGGTTGTGAATATTTCCACTTTGATGAAGGAAGAATAAATTATGGAAAAGTTTAGAGAAAAAGACGAAATCCGCGAAAACGAAGCGGATAAAGATAAAATCTGCGGAAGAAACGCCGTAATCGAAGCAATCAAATCCGGAAGAGAAATCGATAAGATTATGGTCGCAAAAGGCGCCACCAATCTCGGAAAGCTTTACGCAATGGCAAAGGATGCGGGAATTCCTGTGAAGGAAGTTGCTCCGGTAAAAATCGACGAACTTGCCGCCGGTGCAAATGCCCAGGGCGTTCTTGCAATGGCCGCCGCCCATAAATACGCAACCGTTGATGAAATTTTTGCTCTTGCGGAAGAAAGAGGCGAACCGCCTTTTATCATTATTGCAGACGGACTTGAGGACGGACATAACCTCGGCGCAGTTATCAGAACAGCGGAATGCTGCGGCGCACACGGAGTTATAATTCCGAAGCGCAGAAGCGTCGGACTTAACTACGTTGTTGCAAAAACCTCCGTCGGCGCGGTTGAATATGTTCCGGTCGCAAGGGTCACCAACATCGCAAGAACGATCGATGAACTCAAAGAACGCGGAGTATGGATCTTCGGCGCGGATATGGACGGCGAAGCTCTTTGGTCCGCGGATCTTTCCGGCGCAATCGGGCTTGTTGTGGGCGCGGAAGGCGAAGGCGTAAGCCGCCTTGTTAAAGAAAAATGCGATTTTGTCGTTTCGCTTCCGATGCGCGGCAAAATCGAATCCCTCAACGCTTCCGTTGCCGCTTCCGTAATGATGTACGAAGTTGCAAGACAGCGTCTTGGAATAAAAGCAAGATAAATCTTTTTACATAATATAAAAAACAGGGGAAGGGGAACGAAAATGGCAGGAAACGGATATTCGGTTGACGATATTCTTGAAGAAATCCGGCGCAAAAAAGAAACAGGCGCCGCAAAAGCTTCCGATTCCGGAACGGAAAAAAGTTTTCCGGCAGAAAAAGGCGATTTTTTTGAGATGCGTCAGAAAAACGCAAAGCCGGAAGAACCGAAGGAACCGGAGGTTCCGACTTATACAAAAAAATACAAGGATGAACCCATAACAACAAGAACCATTCAGGTTGACGATACTCTTTCTCAGTATTTCGGCGCGGCAACCTGGAAAAACGAGAAAAAATCCAAAAAGCAGAAGGAAGAAAGCATTTCCGCAAAAGTTACCGTTGCTCCGGTTCATGCTTCCGTTACGGAAAAGGAATCCGCAAAGGAAAAAATAAACGGCTTTGTTCCGAAGGATTTTACAATCCATACCGAAGAACAGCTTAAAGGTTTTGAAGAACCGGAAAAGAAAGAGGAACCGAAAACCGTTCCGGATGAAACGAAAAGCGTTTCTCCGGCGGAACGCAAACCTGCGGATAATTTTGCGAACATTGGGGTTGTCGGTTTCGGCGCCGCAAAGGAAGCAAGGGAGAAAAACGACCTTACAAGTTCCGGAAACCACGATCTTTATAAAGAATTCGTTGAAAAACGCCAGGACAAAGTTGCGGAATTTATGAGAAACGTTGCCGAACCTACGGACCAGGAGATACATATCCCCGAAGTTCCTTCTCCGGCACCGGTGAAAAATAAATTCTCCGACCAGGACAACGCGGATATTGCAAAAAAACTCATGCAGGATATGCATGAGCCGGAAGACGACGACCCGGACGATTACGAAAACGAATCCCAGAAAGAAGCTGTTGAAAAGAACCTTTCTTCCCAGCTTACCGGACTTATCATCAGAGCGGTTATAATCTTTGTTCTTCTGATCGCAAGCCTTGCGTTCTGTCTTTCTCCGATTCTCGGATATCCGCTTCCGGAGGCAATTTCCTTCGAGGATTCCGGAATCGTTTTCCCGATAATCAACCTTGCGATAGTATGCGTCGCGGCTCTTACCTGCCACGTTGCTGTTGGCGGCGGACTTCTTTCCCTTTTGAAGTTCCGTGCGGGAAACGATACTTTTGCAACCTGTTCCGTAATCGGCGCGGCGGCTCTCGGCGTTTCCTTTATTGTAAATCCCTCTTCCATGAGCCAGGGCGGAGAAAATCTTTTCTTCCCCATTGCGATTCTCGGACTTTTCTTTAATACAATCGGAAAAATCCTTTCCGCCGCAAGAATAAAGAATAACTTCGAAGTTCTTACAACCGGAAAGAAAAAATCCGCTCTTCTTCCCGTTCGCAACAAGGAACTTGCAAGAGAGCTTACCGGACAGAGGGACGAAACTCCCCGCTTCTGCACAAGCGCAAAAGCAAAATTCTTCACAAGATTCCTTGAACTTTCGTACCGCGACGACGCAACCGAAAGCATTGCAAGAATCGTTGCGCCGATTGTTTTCCTTTGTTCCATTCTCGTCGGAGTTATCGCGTTCCTTCTCACCGGAAGGGTTTCCGACGCAATAACCGGTTTTGCCGCCGTTCTTTGCGTTGCAACTCCTTTTTCCGCAACGATCGCCGGAGCGCTTCCGGTATATCGTTCCTGCTCCGCTCTTAACGAAGAGGGAAGCATTATGGCGGGCGGATATACCGCGGAAACTTTTGCGGAAACAGATTCCGTTCTTCTTGACATCGAACAGCTTTTCCCGGACGGCAGCATTATTCTTCACGGAATAAAAACCTTTGCCCAGGGAAGAATCGACGAAGCGATTCTTGATGCGGCTTCGGTAATCTGCAGCACAAGAAGCACTCTCGGAAGCATTTTTATAAACGTTGTCCAGGGCGACAAAAAACTCCTTAAACCGGTTGATACGATTATTTATGAGGACGGAATGGGACTTTCCGCCTGGGTCGGCGGAAAGCGCGTTCTCATCGGAAACCGGGAACTTATGATAAACCACGGAATTGATATTCCTTCCCACGATTATGAAAACAAATACGTCGGAAGCGGAAAGGATATCCTCTATCTTGCAAACAGCGGCGAACTTACCGCAATGTTTGTTCTCAGCTATCATGCTGACAAAGAGGTTTACCGTTCCCTCGGAATTATGGCGGAACGGGGAGTTCGTCTTGTTATCAACTGCAGCGACCCCAACATCACAGTAAAGAAGCTTTGCGATATTTTCGGATATCCGGAAAGCCAGCTTAACCTTCTTTCTTCAAAATATCAGCAGAAATGCGCGGAACTTACCGAAGAAAGAGAAGCCGCTCCCGCTGCGGCAGTTTATAACGGAAGCCTTTTTGCTCTTTCCGACCTTCTCAACTGCTGCGGAATCATAAGACAGTCCTCCTTTGCGGCGGCTCTTATTGAAATGATCGGCATAATCCTCGGTTTTGTTCTTGTAACAATTTTCCTCTTCACGGGAAATATCAGAAGTCTTGCAATGTACGTTCTTCTTGCTTTCCAGATGTTCTGGCTTGCGGCGGTTTGCGTTGTGATTCTTCTCCGCAAAAAAATCTGACATCAAGTTACTTACCTTTCATATCTTTTTCCTTTCCAAAAGCGATAAAGCTCCGCTGCTCCCGCAAGGCAGCGGGGCTTTATCGCTTTATAAAAGTAAATAATCTTTTACATTTTCCAAATATGCTTGAACTTTTTTGAAAATACAGTTAAAATAATAAAACAGATAATTTTTTTACCGAGGTGGAAAATGGTCCTTATTTTTCCTTTTATAGGAATTTTGCTTTCCGTAATTGATATTTTTATAAACAAACCTTTCAGCGCAAAAGTTTTTCCGGGGATAATATTCTATGCCGCCGGCTATACCCTTATTGCGGCGTTTTGCTTTGTTGCGTTTCTTGGGGTTCTTTCGCTTTTTGTAAATCTTGAAAAGCCGAACGGAAAGTTCAGCAAATTTTACAATGCGGTGGTTTCTTTTACCCTTAAAATCGCCCTTTCCGCCTGCAACGCAAAAGTCAATGTTGAGGGAACGGAAAAAATCCCCGAAGGAAGATTCGTTCTTATCCAGAACCACAAAGCGATGTTCGATCCCATCGCTTCAATCGCTTTTCTCGGAAAATATGAAATCGGCTTTATTACAAAACCGGAAAACTTCCGCCTTCCGATAATCAATAAATTCATGCACAGAATCTGCTGTATTCCCATTGACAGGGAAAACGCAAGAAATGCGGTGAAATCCATCAACGCGGCGGCGGAAAACGTAAAAAACAATATCTGTTCAATGGCGATTTATCCGGAAGGAACAAGAAACAAGGCGGAAGGAATGCTTCCTTTCCATGCGGGTTCTTTCAAAATTGCAACAAAAAGCGGCGCACCGATTGTTGTTTCGACCGTTGAAGGTACGGAGCTTGTGAGAAAAAACGCACCTTTTAAAAGAACGGTTATAAATTTAAGGATATGCGAAGTTATTTCTTCGGAGGAAGTTCTTTCTTCAACAACCGCCGGACTTTCGGAAAAAGCAAGAAAAATCATGTGCGATTACCTCGGAATTTCAGAAGAATAAAAACAAAAAAATCCGTGCCTTTAAAAAGGCACGGATTTTTTATATCTTGTTTCGTTAACCGAGGATATCCTTTATTCCAACGGAAGTTCCGTTGTCATCGTCGTCTTCATCTTCCCAAGGGTCATATCCGCCTTCAAGAGCACCGTAATAGATATAAACCTTTGTCATTCTGTCGCCGACGGTAACTTCGGATTCCGCCTCAACGGATTGGTCATAAACAATGTTGTATTCATATTCGGAGCTGTAATTCGGGATAAGCTGGAAGCTGATTCCGAGTTGGGTAAGCATTGCGGAAACTTCGGAAACGTCCTTTCCGATACATGCGGGCATCGGGATTTTTTCCGGACCCATGCTTACTTTAAGAACAACGGTTGTTCCTTTTTCAACTTCGGTTTTGTATTTTACGGATTGATCAAAAATCATTCCCGCAACGTAATCGTTGTTGTTTTCTTCCTCAAAAACAATGTTGAATTCGGAATACTGGGTGTTGTTTTCAACGTCCACTTTCATTCTTCCGACGAAGTTCGGCATTACGATTGCGTATTCCCGGTTTTCGGAAATTTCGGACTGGCTGCTTTCGGAAGAGGATTTATCCGGATCTTTCCGGTTTCCGAAGCCGAGGATTTCGGTGTAGCGGAAAACGAAGGCAACAAGACCGAGAAGAACCGCCATTGCGATAAAAGTTGCGATTATTCCCCAGGGAAGGCGGATTTTCTTTTTCTCCCTTGTTTTGGGCTCCTCTTCGGGGAAATAATTTTCCTCCGCGCTTTTGAGTTCCGCTTCCTCCGCGGCTCCGAAAAGTTTTGTGTTGGAACTTGCGGATTCAAGAAGCTCCGCGGTAAAATCGTCGATGGAACGGGTTCTGTATTCGCTGTTGAGAATCATTGCGTTCATAACTGCATCGGAAACTTCGGAAGAAATATTGGTGTTGAGTTCTTCCGGAGGACAGAGATGGTCAACGTCCCGGCGGGATTCGGCGTCCGCAGGAAGAGTTCCGGTAAGGGATTTATAAAGAACCGCCGCGACGGAATAAACGTCGGTAAAAGCCCCCTGCCAGCATCCGGAGGAATATTGTTCCGGAGCGGAATATCCGGGGGAAAGTTCCGGTTCGATAAGCGAATGTTTTGAATAAAGAGCGGCGGTTCCGAATCCGCAGAGAAGAAGCTGGCCCTTTGCGTTTACCCGGATGCTTTCCGGAGAGATACCTCTGTGGACAAAACCGTTGCTGTGAAGATAGGTAAGGGTTGTGAAAAGGGGCATAAAAAGTTTTTTTACCTGGGGCCAGGTGAATTCCCCGCCGTTGTGGCTCAAATAATCCCCATAGGAAATGGTTTTTATGTATTTATAAACCGCATAAACCGTGTTGTTTTCGCGGAAAAGGTTGGTTACAGGCATAAGATATTCGGTATGGCGGAAGTTGCGGAGGGAATCAAAAAGATCGTAAAAATCCGCAAGAAGGGTTTTATATTGCGCCTCATATCCGGAAAAAGGAATTATTTCACCGGTAAGGTCGCTTCTTTTTGCAAGTTTTCCGGGAAAGAATTCCTGGATATAAACTTTTTCTTCGTTTTCTTTATCAAGACCGATATATATGATGCTTTCGCCGTTTCTTTTGATCATTCTGCCGGCAATATATTTTTCGGATAAAATTGTTCCTGCGGGAATGCAGTCTTCATCTGTGAGTTCGTTTTTGTTGTAACCGCAGCGGCAGTTTCCGTTTTCATCAAGCACGGACATGCAGCCCATGCAAAGATTGCGTTCGTCTGTAAGCAAAGCAAATACCTCCTTTAATCAAAACTTAATATATGCTCGCGTTTTTCGCGTTATTATTTCAATACATATCTATTCATAATATATAATATACTATTTTTATTTTCTATGCAATATTTTAATGCAAGATATTTTATTGCTTTTTGGAATATTTTAAAGAGGTTTTGCAGGATTTGTCACCATCTCCTGCAATTTAACGCAAAAACCGCCGGCAGATTTACCTCCCCTTGAGGGGAGGTGTCTGCGAAGCAGACGAAAGGGTGTCAACCCTGTCCAATTAAAAACAGAGGGAATTATAAAAACGGCGGGAGCAGGTGCCCTGAGCGAAGCGAAGAAATACCCTTGTGGTAGGTCGCCCCTACATTGTTTTAATAAATCTATCCGAAAAAACTGTTGCCACCCTTTCGTCTTTTTCGGCGGCAAGCTGCCGAAAAATCCACCTCCCCTGATAGGGGAGGCTGAAAAGAATCCCCAGGTCTTTTTTAGGCAAGGGGGCCTTTTTTGCAAAAAAAGCGGCGGAAAATCCGCCGCTTTTATCTTTTTTTTAAAATATATCAGATGAATTTATATTCTCCGTCGCTTTCCATGAAAAGTTTTTTTTCGTAGAAGCAGGCGAGAGCTTTTACGTAATATTCCGTATCCTTTGCGCCCGCGGTTTCATAGGAAGAATGCATCGCAAGCTGGGGAAGGCCGATATCAACGGTGTTGAGGGAAACCTGGGTGTTGGCAATGTTGCCAAGGGTGCTGCCGCCGGGCATATCCGCGCGGTTTGCGTAACGCTGGAAAGGAACTCCCGCTTCTTCACAGACCAAAGCGAAAATTGCGGCGGAAACCGCATCGGAAGTATAGCGCTGGTTTGCGTTATATTTGATAACAATGCCTTTGTTCATATAAACGGCGTGGTTTTTGTCCTGGAATTCCGGGTGGTTCGGATGAACCGCATGGGCGTTGTCGCAGGAAAGCATGAAGCTGTTTGCAATTTTTCCGTAATGTTCGGAAGCGGAAAGACCGAGACTTTCGCTTATTCTTTCAAGAACAGCGGCGATAAAGGTGGAAGCGGCGCCCTGTTTTGTCTGGCTTCCGACTTCTTCGTTGTCAAAAACGCAGTAAACCGGAATGTTTTCGGCTTTTTCCGCGGAAGTGAATGCTTCAAGAGCACCGAAAGCGCATTGAAGGTCATCAAGACGGGGCGCGGAAATAAATCCGTTCCATTCGGTTCCGCGTTCCGGGTTGTAAACGATAAGGTCGGTGGTGAGGATATCCTCCTCATTGCATCCGGCGGTTTTTGCGATAAGGGCGCGGAAAGAACCTTTTGCTTCGCCTTCCGCAAAAAGCGGAATCATATCAACGGCGGCGTTATAGTTCATTCCCTTGTTTGCTTCGCGGTTCATATGGATCGCAACGTTCGGGATGATTGCGCAGGGTTCCTTTGTATCAACAAGGCGGACGGAAATTCCGTTTCCGGTGCGGACGGCAATTCTTCCGGCAACGGCAAGAGGCCTGTCCATCCAGGTGGAGCAGAGCATTCCGCCGTAGCCTTCGGTTGAAAGGCGGATGTAATAATTATCCGGAAGCTCGGCGTTTTCTTTGATTTTGAAGCAGGGGCTGTCGCAATGGGAAGCGGTGAGCATGAATCCGGAAAAATTTCCTTCGGGAATGCGAAAGGCAATTACGGAAGAGCAGTTTCTTGTGACGTAATAACCTTTTCCCGGTTCAAGATTCCATTTTCCGCTTTCGCAAAGTTCGGTATATCCTTTTTCGGAAAGAGTTTCGCAGATGTTTTTTACGGCATGAAAGGGGGTCGGGCTTTTTTCGATAAAATCAAAAAGTTTTTTATTCATCGGGAATTATCTCCTTATAAAGAAAGGTTTACTTTTATATTATATATGTTTAATGAAAATTAAGCAAGGGGTAAAAGAATCCCTCCACCGTGCGTACCGCAACGGTCCCCTCACTTTAAACAAGGGAGGCAAAATAAAAAGGCACCGCAAGCGGTGCCTTCGTTATTTTTTCGTTTATCAGAGTTTTTTGACGAGGATATGGTTCATCCAGCCGCCGATGATCTGGTCTTCATAGCTTCTGCGAAGCTTGAAGCCGAGGGAGTCATAAAGTTTTCTTGCTCTGGGGTTCCAATCGTTAACAACAAGAGCGCATTCCTTGAAACCGAGCTGGGTCATAACGCCGATATAGAAAGCGAGGAGCATCTGACCGATACCTCTGCCGCGCTGGGTATCCTTAACGCCGAGAAGAGTGAGGCAGGGAAGACCGTCAACCATCGGGTCGGAGGGGCTCATGCTCATATAGCCGACTGCTTCGCCGTTGCGGTTTACTGCAACGTATGCTCTGCCTGCTTTAAGGGATTCGGTGAGGCATTTATCAAGAAGATCGGTTTTTTTGAAATAATGGTTATAAAGTGCGCTGTTGTCGAAAATGCGTTTGTAATCCTTTTTTTTTGCGGGATCCGCTTTTACGATTTCGATCATGTTTGCCATATACTGTGCTTCGCGATGATAGCTCATAATAATCCTCCGTTCCGGTATTCAAAAAACTCTTTTGTTTAAACGTTGCTGTTGTGCTTGGGGGTCTTTCTCATAAGGAGATAAAGGCTGTGGCTGGGGTCAAGGCTTTCGGGCATCTGCATGAATTTGTGAAAACCCATATCCTCATAAAGTCTTCTTGCAAGGGGGTTGAAATCATTTACCGCAATAAATCCGCGGTCATAGCCTTTGGATTCATAGCTTTCGATGAAATATTTTATAAGCATCTGACCGACGCCGTGGGAGCGGTAATCGGTGCGGACTCCGAGGAGAGCAAGATAGGGCATATTTGCATAAACGCTTTCGATCTGCATCCACATAAATCCGACAGCTTCGCCGTTGCGGTCCTCCGCGATCCAGACTTCGTCGTTCGCAAGAGCGGTGCCCATCCAGTCATAGACGTTTTCGCCGTAATGCTTATAAAGCTTGGAATCGTCAAAAATGCGCTTGTAATCTTCGATTTTTGATTTTTCCGCCTTTACGATATGTACTTCATGTACTGCCAAAACCAGCACCCCCAAAAAGACATATTCATACACATATAAGATACCACTTTTCCCCGCGGAAGTCAACATTTTTCCGCGCCCCTTGTCAAAGGGGAGAGGGCCACGAAGTGGCGAGGGGATTCTTTTAGCCTTCCCGGAGGGGAAGGTGGCACGCCACAAGGATAAAGCGTGACGAAAGAGGGATTTCCAAGAACCGGTCGGGCATTAGCCTCCCTTGCCTAAAGGGAGGTGTCATTTCCGCAGGAAATGACGGAGGGATTGTAACCCTGTCCAATCAAAAACCGCCCCTGCATTGTTTTAATAAACCTCATTACGTTACGTTTTTTAGGGGAACGGATTGCCACGCCTTCTGCAAAGGCTCGCAATGACAGACCAATGTCATTCTGAGCGAAGCGAAGAATCCGTATCTTTTAAAAGGATTCCCGGAGGGAAAATGTAAAAACCGGAACAACCATTCCGCCGCTACAATAAGATGCTCAACAAAGCAGTCCCGTGCTCATTTGAGCACGGGACTGCTTTTCTATATTGAAAAATTTATGCAAAAGCACCCTTCCGCCGCGGCATACGCCATGCGGCACCTCCCCTGATAGGGGAGGCAATTTTAAAAATCGAACGCGTTGTGGATTACCTGAACGGCTCTTTCCGCTTTGTCGCGGTCGATGAGCACGGAAATTTTTATTTCCGAAGTGGCAATCATTTTGATGTTGATATCCGCGTCAGCAAGCGCTTCAAACATCTTCGCCGCAATGCCCGGGTGGGTTTCGATTCCTGCGCCGACAATGGAAACTTTCGCGACTGAATCGTCGCAGGTGATTTCCTTCGCCTTGAAAAGTTCCACAACTTCCTGCAAAGCTTCAATCGCCTCGTCCTTCTGGTCGTTTGCAACGGTGAAGCTGATGTCCTTGGTGTTGTTTCGTCCGATGGACTGGAGAATAATATCAACATTTATGTTTTTCTTTGCAAGAATGCTGAAAATTTTGAAGGCGATTCCGGGAACGTCCGGCACCTCAACAAGGGAGATTCTTGCGGTATTGTTGTCGCGGGTAACTCCGCGGATAAGCATTCTTTCCACTTTAACGACCTCTTTCAATGTAGTTCCGGGTTTGTTTTCAAAGCTTGAACGGACTTCCAGCTTTACGCTGTATTTCTTCGCCATTTCGACGGAGCGGCTGTGGAGCACGTTTGCGCCGAGGTTTGCAAGTTCAAGCATTTCGTCATAGGTTATTTCATCGAGCTTCTTTGCATCTTTAACAATTCTTGGGTCGGCGGTGTAAATTCCGTCAACGTCGGTGTAAATCTGGCAAAGATCCGCATGAAGAGCCGCCGCAAGGGCAACCGCGGAAGTATCGGAACCGCCTCTTCCAAGGGTCGTTATATCGTCGTAACGGTTTATTCCCTGGAATCCGGCGACGATCACGATATTCTTTTTGCCGATTTCGCTTTCAAGCCGCTCCTTGTCAACTCTTCGGATTTTTGAAAAACAATGAGTTGCGTCCGTCTGCAAACCGACCTGCCAGCCGGTAAGGGAAACAACGGGAAAACCGAGCTTTTCGATTGCCATTGCAAGAAGGGACATTGAAATCTGTTCGCCCGTTGAAAGAAGAACGTCAAGCTCTCTTTTTGAAGGGTTTTTGCTGATTTCCGCCGCCTTCGCAATAAGTTCGTCGGTGGTGTCGCCCTGGGCGGAAACAACCGCAACAACGCTGTTGCCGGCGGAATAGGTATCCGTAATAATCTTTGCGACCCGGAAAATCTTTTCCGCATCCGCAACGGAACTGCCGCCGAATTTTTGTACTATAATACCCATCTTTCTACCTCAATATGTCACAGCGCGGCCGCGCCGGAGTTATCTGCATTAAGGATAAAATATTTCCAGCCGTTAAAATCGGCGGAAGAAAGAATTTCTTTTGCAATTTCCCCTGCTTTTTCGTTTCCGCAATCGAAAATCGCCATCATGGTGGAGCCTGCGCCGCTTATATAAGCCGCAAGCGAGCCTTTTTTATAGCTTTCTTCGATAATTTTTTCGCCGCCGGGAATAAGCGGAAGGCGGAAAGGCTGGTGGAGTTTATCCTCACAGCCGGTTTTTAAATTTTCGTATTTTCCGGAAAGGAAGGAAGCAGTTATAAGCGCCGAACGGGAAAGATTGAAAACCGAATCCCGGACGGAAACTTCCTTCGGCATAACCGCCCTTGCGTCCGCCGTTTTAAGTTCAAAAGGCGGAACAAAAGCCGCAAAAACAAGTTTTTCGGAAACTTCGGATTTTACGAAGCAGACTTTTTTCCCGTCCGCCGCGTTTGCTGTGAAACCGCCGAGCAAAGCCGGAGAAACGTTGTCCGGGTGACCTTCGATTTCCGCGGCGATGTCGAGCAGTTCGTCCTTTGAAAAAGGTCTGCCGAGAATTTCGTTTGCACCGAAAACCCCGCCGGCAATGCAGGCGGAACTTGAACCGAGTCCTCTTGCGAAAGGGATGTTGTTTTCTTCGGTTATTTTTAGTCCGCGGAAGGGAACGGCCGCTTTTTCAAAAACTTTTTTTGCGGAAAGATAAATAAGATTATCTTCCCCTGCCGGGATTTCGGAACCGTCGGCGGAGGAGATGAAACAGCCTTCCGCTTCTTCGATTTCGATGTAATTATATAAATTCAAAGCGATTCCGAGGGAATCGAATCCGCTTCCGAGGTTCGCCGTTGAAGCGGGAATTCTTATTTTTAACATGGCTTTAAGCTTCCTTATGATATATTATTCAAAAAGAGGGATCTTTGACAGGAGTTTTCCGTGCTCATTGATTTTTTCTTCGAGCACGGAGATTTCGGATGCGCTGAGCGGGGAAGTGATATAAACAAAATCAAAAAGCTTTTCCGCATCCGGAAGAAGAGCCGAAACATCGGAATCCGTGCGGATAAAATATCTTTCGGAAACGGAATCTTTTTCCGCGGCAGTTTGAGCACCGTCTTCCCAAAAGACGGATTTTATGCTGCCTTCGGTTTTTGCGCATTCGATTATATCCGCGATTACGGAAGAAGCGGTCGGCATTTTTCCAGCGCCTTTTCCGTAAAAGAGCACTTCGCCGGTTGTTTCCGCTTTTACGAGCACGGCGTTGAAAACGTCGTTTACCGCCGCAAGGGGAGAATCGCTTCCGACAAGCGCCGGGGAAACTTTTGCGAAGATTTTTCCGTTTTCAAGAATCTTTGCCCTTGCAAGAAGCTTTATTGAAAAACCGCATTGTTCCGCGGTTTTTACGTCCTCGGCGGTAATCATATCAATGCCTTCCGTCGGGATTTCGGAAGGTTTTAAAGTCTTTCCCCAAACGAGTGAGGAAAGGATTGAGATCTTGCGGCAGGAATCCCATCCGAGCACGTCCGCGGAAGGATCTCGCTCCGCATAGCCGAGTTTTTGAGCACCGGAAAGGGCGGAGGAATAATCTTCGCCGAAACGGAACATTTTTGTGAGGATATAGTTGGTTGTTCCGTTCAAAATTCCGGCGATTTCGGTTATTCCGGCGGCGTTCATTGCGGAATAAAGCGGACGGATAAGCGGAATTCCGCCGCCGACGGATGCTTCAAAAAGGAAATTCACGTTATGAGCACGGGCGATGCTCAAAAGTTCGGCGCCTTTTTCCGCAACAAGTTCCTTGTTGGATGTAACGGCGCTTTTTCCGTTTTCCAAAGCCGCTTTTATATAGGAATAGGCGGGTTCAAGCCCGCCTATGCATTCCGCAACAATTCCGACTTCCGGGTCGGAAAGCACAGCGGAAAAATCTTTTTTGAATTTTTCGGAATAGGGAACGCCTTCGGGTTCCTTTATATCGAGTACATAGCCGAGTTCAAGGGGGTTTCCGGCGGCGGAGGAAACTTCAGATTTTTTATTCCAAAGAATTTCGCAAACGCCGGAACCGACCGTTCCGTGACCCAAAACTGCAATTTTCATCGGAATTATTTCCTCTCTTTAAGGTTGCGGCAGGTTATAACGCCTTCCGTCGCGCGGATTGCTTCCCGAAGGGTATGTCCGTCGCATTTAAGATTTCCGGTTGTGAAGGAAATGGTGCAGGGCGCGGCGCCGTCGATTGGGATGTTGAGGTTAAGGGTTATTACGTTTGCGCCGTAGTTTGAAAGAACGTTAAGGACGTTTGAAAGGATTCCGGGCTTGTCTATAAGGGTCATATAATAGCTTACGATTTTGTCGCGGCTTTCGTCGCTGTAAACGGAAACGCCGTCCTTATATTTATAAAAAGCGCTCCGGCTTATTCCCGCCATTCTTGCGGCTTCGGAAGAATTTTTTGCCTTGCCCTGGGAAAGGAGTTTTTTTGCTTCAATAACTTTTAAAAGCACTTCGGGAATAAGTTCGGAATCAACTACGATTTTTTCGGGATTTTCGCTCATAAAAAGTCCGCTCCTTAAAAACGATTGTTTTTCGTACGAGTACAAATATAACACCCCGAACCGAAAAATGCAATAGCTTTTTTAAAATTCGGGGTGATTTTTTAATATTTATACTCCTTCAAGGTCGAAAGGAGGGATAAAACTTTCGCCGACCGCGCCGCCTTCCTGAACAAAGGCGTTTTCAATTCCGAGGGAAAGGGCAAAATCGATTACCTCGTCATATTCCTCATCGGTTACGGAGCGGAAAAGTTCGGGATATCTTTCGTCGGAGCAAAGGGGGGTATATTGGTTCATGATGCTTATCCAGATTTTTTCGCCGAATTTTTCCCAAAGCCATCGGAGGATTTTTTTGCTGTCGTCCGTATGTCCCGGAAGAACAAGATGGCGGACTATGACGCCTTTTTTCATCATTCCTTCATCATCAAAAACCGCCTCGCCGGTTTGTTCGACCATTTTTTCGAGGGATTTTGAAGCGATTTCAAAATAATTTTTTGCGTCGGAAAATTTTTCTGCCAAAGAATTATCAAAATATTTGAAATCCGAAAGCCATATATCCGCATAGTCCCTGACAGCTTCGACGCTTTCCGGAAGTTCCCAGCCGCCCGTGTTCCAGACTATCGGAAGAGAAAGACCGTTTTTTCTTGCAATATCAAGGGCGGAGGTTATCTGTGGGGCAAAATGCATCGGGGTTACAAGGTTTATGTTGTTTGCGCCTTTTTCCTGGAGTTCAAGAAAAATTTTCGAAAGGCGTTCGACGGAAACGTTTTTTCCTGCTTCGCCCCGGCTTATTTCTTTGTTCTGGCAAAAAACGCAGCGCATTGTGCAGCCGGAAAAAAAGACCGTTCCGGAACCTTCCTCACCGGAAATGCAGGGTTCTTCCCAAAAATGAAGGGCTGCTCTTGCAACTTTCGCTTCTTTTCCGCCGCCGCAGAAGCCGGTTTTTCCCAAAAGCCGTTTTGCGCCGCATTTCCGGGGGCAAAGAGCGCATTTTTCGCCAAGTTCCAAAATTTCCGCCGCCTTTCGTTTCGATTCTATGATACAATATATCATAATTGTCATTTTCTATCAAGAAAATTAACAGAAACTTAACTTTACAGAATCGGAAAATGTGATATAATACAGAACATACGATTTCTTCGGAAATGATATTTACAATTAGGGAGTAGTTGGCGCGAAAACGCGTTATGTTATTCGTCATCACGCCGGAAAGGCCGGATAGCATATTAAACAACAAGACTTTTTGTTGCGTAACCGTAATGAAAGGTCTTGTATTTTTTTGACCGTTTTTGCAAAAAGACGGAGCGCTTTTTCTGCTTTTGCGTGTTTAAATAATGTTTTATTGTAAAATTCGTTAATTTAATAACAAATTTTTATTTACAACAATATTAAAATATGCTATTATAAATATAATTAGTTTTTATGAATAAAACGCAAAGGAGAAGGAGAAATTTTCATTATGGATAAGTTTTGGATTGTTCTTCTTTTTCTCGGCGTTTTTTTAATAGGAAGCAATATTGTAAAAAGAATTGCGGTCCGCTTTATAAATTCCGCCGAAAACCAAAGTTCCGTTTCCGTAATAACCGCGGAAAAGGACGACCCGAAGGTTTTTTGGAACGAAAAAGGCTTCCGAAGGGAACCGCAGCAGGCGGATTTTGTTCTTCCGGCGGAAGATTTTTTCGGGAACGAAAAAACCGAATTTTCCGAAAATTTTGAGGATGAACTGAAAAATCTTTCCGAAGAGGAACAAAACAAAATTCTTGAAGAAGCCGGAATTCTTGAAACGGAAGGGGAAATCTGATTGAAGCCGAAAGAACAGCGGGATATAATAAAAGCTTCCTCAATGGTGCTCCAGGTTTCGCTTTCCGCAATCTGCCCGATACTTCTTTTGATGTCCGTCGGGATGTGGCTTGACGGAAAATACGGAAACGGCGGATATTGGTTCACCGCCATTGGAATAATCTGCGGAATCTATTCCGGATATAAAGGAAGCTATCAGCTTATCAAAGACGTCTGGATGAAGGAAGAAAAACAAAATGTCAAAAATCCTGAATCAAATGATGAATGAATATGAGGGGGAGGAGGACAGCATCATAACCCCGCGTAACGCAAGAATCGCGGCGGTTTTGCTTTGTATTGTTTTCATCCTCGGCGGTCTTGTTTTCGGAGATTTTTTTAAAACCGCGAAGGGAGTTTTCCTCGGCGGGGCGGTTGCCCAGCTTCTTTTCCGCCAGCACGAGCTGACCATCGGAAAAAGCATTAAAAGCGCAAATCCCCAAAGCATGACTGTTTCAAATTATTTAATGCGCCTTCTCATCAGGGGTGTTACGCTTTTCGTAGCGATACAAAACCCCGATGTTGGCATAATAGGATGTATTCTCGGCCTGCTGAGCGTTCCTTACGGAATATACGCTCTTGCGTTTGCCGATTGGATAATCCACAGAAAAACCGGAAAGGAGGTATAGGATGAATGTATCAATTCCGCAAATAACAAGCGGTTTTACCGTTTTCGGATTCGAAATCACCAACACAATGGTCTGGACCTGGCTTATTCTTGCAATGCTTTCGGCTTTGTTCATCTGGCTTGGAAGCGGGCTTAAGGTTAAACCGGAAGGGAAAAAGCAAATTGTTGCAGAAACGATTTACGGACTTGTGGGCAACCTTGTTGAATCGAATATCGGTCCGAACACGAAAGCTTTTATCCCCTATTTCACCGCTCTTTTTGCTTTTATTCTTGCGTCGAACCTCAGCGGTGTCTGGAGCCTTGGCGTTATCCGTCCGCCGACGGCAGATATTGCAACGCCATTTGCCCTTGCGCTTATGACCTGCGTTATTTCGCAGTATTATCACATCAAGATGAACGGAATCAAGGAATACTTAAAAGGATTCCTCGGTCCGGTAAAATTCATGATTCCGATAATGCTTCCGATGAATATCATCAGCGAAATTGCAAACCCGGTTTCCCTTACCCTTCGTATGTTCGGCAACCTTCTGGGCGGTCTTATAATCGGTACCCTTATCTATTCGATGCTCATCGGTTCCAACGTAATGCCAATCTGGGTCGCTCTCGGTTCAATCGTTCTTTGCGCCGTTCTTCTTACAAAGCAATATAAGAAGATTAAGAATCTTGATAAAGGCAAAAAGAAACTTGCGGTTCTTCTCGGACTCATCTGCTGCGCGCCCCTTTGCATAATGGCGTTTGTCCACGGATATTTCGACATTTTCAGCGGATGCCTCCAGACTTACATTTTCTGTTTGCTTTCGATGATTTTTATTTCGCCGTAAGGCGGAAAAGAAAATTCTTTCCGATTGGAAAGAAAATTAAAAAAAACTTGTGTTAAATTAAAATTCTATAAACAAAAAGGAGAAAACACATGGAAGGACTTAACATTACTGGACAGGATCTTATTTACGCAGCAAGCGCTATCGGCGCAGGACTTGCAGTAGGCCTTGCGGCAATCGGCCCCGGCATCGGCGAAGGTTTTGCGGCAGGTAAAGGCACCGAAGCAGTTGGCCGCCAGCCCGAAGCACAGAGCAAAATCACCACCACCATGCTCATGGGTCAGGCAGTTTCCGAAACCACCGGTCTTTACGGACTTGTTGTAGCGCTCCTCCTCATCTTCGTAAAACCCTTCTGATTTTAAGAAACAAAAAATTACAGAAAGTTTGGTAACAATATGGATAGCTGGCTTATAAAAATCGATGCCGGTCTTATCAGGCAGGTTATCATTCAGGGCGCGGTTTTTCTTGCGTTTTTCGTTGTTGTAAAAGTTTTCTTTGCGGATAAAATCAAGGCGATTCTTGAACAGCGCAGAGAGGTTATTGAAAAAGATCTTTCCGCGGCAACCGAAGCAAAGGAAAAAGCCGAAAAACTTGAAAGCGAATATGCTGAAATTATGAAAGGCGCCCATGATGAAAAAGCGGCAATTCTTCATTCCGCAGCCGAAGACGGCGAACAGATGAAGGAAAAAATCGTTGCGGAAGCGCGCGAACAGGCCGAAACAATCATAACCAATGCCAGAAAAGAGATTGACAGAGAGCGCACGCAGGCCGAAAAGGAACTGCGTGATTCCATTGTTGATATGACTATCGACGCCGCAGAAAAAATTTCGGGAAAATCCTTTACAAAAGAGGACCACGCCCAGCTTATCAGTGAATCCATCTCCATGATCAAGGAGGTGTAAACTTATGAGCCTTGCGGTCAGAAGATATTCGGAAGCGCTTCTTGATATTGCTTTTGAGGAAAAATGCGAAGACGAGGTTTATGAACAGTTCAAAGCTTTTTATTGCGAAATGAAAGCGGAAAAGGATTTTGAACGCCTTATGACGGAAAAAATCCTTTCTTCGGAAGAACTTAAAGCAACCGTTTCAAAAATCCTTGAAGGCGGAAACACATATCTTATAAGCTTCCTTATGACTCTTATCGACAGAAACCGCATGGACGAAGTTATGGATATGTTCCTTGACTTTGAACGCGGATATAAAGAAAAGAAAAATATTCTCGAGGCGGAAGCAGTTACTGCCATTGAAATGACCGAAGACCAGATTGAACAGGTCAAGAAGGAACTCGGCGAAAAATACGGCAAAACAATCGTGCTCAAAACCTCGGTGGATCCTTCGATAATCGGCGGAATGGTTCTTTATGTGGGCAACGAAATGCTCGACGCTTCCGTAAAAGCAAAATTCGAAGGACTTAAAAAACAACTGAAATCAATTCAAATATCATAAAAGGGGCATGAAAAGTTAATGAATCTCAGACCCGATGAAATAAACAAACTGATCAAAGAACAGATCAGAAATTATGAAGGCCGCCTTGCAACTTCCCAGTTTGGAACCGTTGTTCAGGTCGGCGACGGTATCGCAAGGGTTCATGGACTTGACAACGCAATGGCAGGCGAGCTTATCGAATTCCCCGGCGAGGTTTACGGAATGGTCCAGAACCTTGAGGAGAACAACATAGGCTGCGTACTTCTCGGCGACGACAGCAAAATCGTCGAGGGCGACAAAGTCCGCTGCACCGGAAAAATCGTTTCCGTTCCGGTTGGCGAAGCCATGATCGGTCGAGTCGTAAACGCTCTTGGCCAGCCCATTGACGGCAAAGGTCCGATACTCACCGAAGAATACCGCCAGGTTGAGAAAAAAGCTCACGGCGTTATTGAAAGAAAATCCGTTGACAGCCCGCTCCAGACCGGTTATAAAGCGGTTGACAGCCTTATTCCTATCGGAAGAGGACAGCGCGAGCTTATCATCGGCGACCGCCAGACCGGCAAAACCGCTCTTGCAATCGACACAATCATCAACCAGAAAGGCGAAAACGTAATCTGCATCTACGTCGCAATCGGTCAGAAAGCTTCAACCGTTGCGCAGATGGTACAGAAACTTACCGAAGCCGGCGCAATGGAATACAGCCTTGTCGTTGCGTCAACCGCTTCCGAAAAAGCACCTCTCCAGTATCTTGCGCCCTATTCCGGCGTTGCAATCGCCGAATACTTCATGGACCAGGGAAAAGACGTTCTCATCGTTTACGACGACCTTTCAAAACACGCCGTCGCATATCGTTCCATGGCGCTTCTTCTCAAACGCGCTCCCGGACGCGAAGCATATCCCGGCGACGTTTTCTATCTCCATTCCCGTCTTCTTGAAAGAGCGGCAAAACTCGAAAAAGGCGGTTCCATCACCGCCCTTCCGATTATCGAAACCCAGGCGGGCGATATTTCCGCCTATATTCCGACCAACGTAATTTCCATTACCGACGGTCAGATATTCCTCGAAACCGACCTCTTTAACCAGGGCGTCCGCCCCGCGGTTAACCCGGGTATCTCCGTTTCCCGAGTAGGCGGTTCCGCGCAGATCAAATCCATGAAGAAGATTGCGGGTCCTCTCCGTATCGAATATGCTCAGTACCGCGAACTTGCTTCCTTCGCGCAGTTCGGCGCTGACCTCGATAAGGAAACCAAGGCGCAGCTTGAAAAAGGCAAACGCATTGTTGAGATCCTCAAACAGGATCAGTATGCTCCTATGAGAGTTGAAGACCAGGTTCTCATCATCTTTGCGGTTTCCGATAACCACACAAACGATATCCCTGTCGAAGATATCAAGCGCTTTGAAAAAGAGCTTATCGAATTCGCAAGATACCGTTATCCCGAACTCCTTCAGGAAATCAAAACAACCAAAAACTTCGACAAGGAGCTCCAGGCAAAAACCGCGGCGGTTGTTGAAGAATTTAAAGCAACATTCAAAGCTGAAGAAAACAAGTAATGCAGAGGTGTATTTATGGCTGACTCAATGCGCGATATCAAACGTCGCATAAAAAGTGTCACTTCCACAAAACAGATCACTCACGCCATGCAGCTTGTTGCAAGCGCAAAGCTCCGCAACGCAAGAACAAAAGCGGACGCAAGAAGAGCATATACCAACTACGTAATCGAAACCATGCATATGATTTCCGGCGCACTTGAAAGAGAAGAACCCGGCGCATTTTTCAAACCGAACGGCTGTGAAAAAGATCTTTATATCGTTGTAACAAGCGACAAAGGCCTTGCGGGCGGTTTCAACTCCGGTCTTCTCAAATTCACCGCGGAAGCGATGAAACAGAGCAGGGAATGCGCGGTTATCGTTTCCGGCGCAAAAGGTCTTGATTACTTCCGCCGCAGAAACTACGAGATTCTCGGTTCCTATATCGGCGAAAGCGACGAGGCAAGCCTTGGCGTTGCAAACAGCATCGGAAAAGCGGCAACAACCCTTTTCCTGGACGGAAAAGTTGGAAATATCTACGTCATGTATAACCGTTTTGTTTCGGTAATTTCCCAAAAACCCACCATGATAAAGCTTCTTCCTCTTTCAAGAGAAGAACTTGCGACAAAGGCGGACGAAATCGATACCGAAACCGCGGTCGGCGAATATAAGCCCGAAAGCGGACTTTTCGGCGATGAACCGGCAAAGAACATGATTTTCGAACCTTCTGCAAACTATCTTGCGAATATGCTTATCCCGTCCTATATCGACAACGCCGTTTACGGGGCGCTTCTTGAAAGTGCGGCGGGCGAACTTGCCAGCAGAAGAATGGCTATGGAAAACGCAACAGACAACGCAGACGAAATAATCGCCGATCTCAGCCTTGCTTATAACAGAGCAAGACAGGGCGCAATTACCCAGGAGATCACCGAAATCGTAAGCGGCGCAAACGCGATTGGTTAAGGAGGTCTGCTGCGATGAGTGAAAAACTTATTAATTTAAAAGTAATAACCCCGGTCGAAGTTCTTTTTGAAGGGGAAGCAAAAAGCTTTATTGTTAAAACAAGAGGTGAAGTCGGAGAATTTGCCGTTCTTCCGGACCATATCCCGATGACCGCTTCCGTCGGAAACGGAACTCTTGTTGTTAACCTTCCGGACGGAACAACAAAAAGAACGACCCTTTTCTGCGGATACTGCGTTGTTCACAACAACAGCGCCGTTATCATTGTTGAAGCGGGCGAAAAACCGGAGGAAATTGATTTTGAACGCGCGGAAGAAGCAAAAAAACGCGCGGAAGAAAGACTTCGGGGCGGCGAAGGAATTGACAAAAACAGAGCGGAACAGGCTCTTTACCGTTCAATCGCCCGTCTTGAACTCTATAAAGACAAATAATCAGGGAGGGATACGAATTCGTGAACAATATTGGTAAAATCGTTCAGGTTATCGGTCCGGTCGTTGATATCAAATTTGAAGAAGGCGAGCTTCCGAAGCTCAACGACGCAATCGAAATAGATAACCACGGCGCACGCCTTGTTGTGGAAGTTGCGCAGCATATGGGCGACAATGTCGTAAAATGCATCGCAATGGATTCCACCGACGGCCTTAAACGCGGCCAGGAAGCAAAAAACACCGGCGCGCCTATCACAATTCCCGTTGGTAAAGTTACCCTCGGAAGAATGGTAAACGTTCTCGGCGAACCTATCGACGGAATCGAAATGGACACCGAAAACGAACCGAAAGCTTCCATCCACCAGCCTGCGCCCACCTTTGCCGAACAGAAAACCGAACCGGAGATTTTTGAAACCGGTATCAAGGTAATTGACCTTATCTGCCCCTATACCAAAGGCGGTAAAATCGGTCTTTTCGGCGGCGCGGGAGTTGGCAAAACCGTTCTTATCCAGGAACTTATCAGCAACATCGCCACCGAGCACGGCGGCATTTCCGTTTTCGCCGGAGTTGGCGAAAGAACCCGCGAAGGCAACGACCTTTATTATGAAATGAAAGAATCCGGCGTTCTTGCAAAAACCGCCCTTGTTTTCGGACAGATGAACGAACCTCCGGGCGCAAGAATGAGAGTTGCTCTCACCGGTCTTACAATGGCGGAGCATTTCCGCGACAAGGAAGGTCAGGACGTTCTTCTCTTCGTCGATAACATCTTCCGTTTCACCCAGGCAGGTTCCGAAGTTTCCGCGCTTCTCGGAAGAATGCCTTCCGCAGTTGGCTACCAGCCCACCCTTGCAACCGAAATGGGCGCTCTCCAGGAGAGAATCACTTCCACCCAGAAAGGTTCAATCACTTCCGTACAGGCTGTTTACGTTCCTGCGGACGACCTTACCGACCCGGCGCCGGCAACCACCTTTGCGCACCTTGACGCAACAACCGTTCTTTCCCGTTCCATTGCGGAAAAAGGTATTTATCCCGCGGTTGACCCGCTGGATTCCACTTCCAGAATTCTTGACCCGAACGTAGTCGGCAAGGAACATTACAAAACCGCCCGCGCCGTTCAGGAAATTCTTCAAAAATATAAAGAACTCCAGGATATCATCGCGATTCTCGGTATGGACGAACTTTCCGAAGACCAGAAACTCATTGTTTCCCGCGCAAGAAAGATTGAAAGATTCCTTTCCCAGCCCTTCCACGTTGCGGAACAGTTCACCGGTATCGAAGGCAAATACGTTCCTCTTTCCGAAACCATCCGCGGCTTCAACGAAATTCTTGAAGGAAAACACGACAACCTTCCGGAAGGCGCATTCCTTCTTGTTGGTACAATCGACGATGCCGTTGCAAAAGCAAAAGCAATGTCCGAAGGAAAATAATCCGGTTACATCAAAAAAACGCACCCTTTCGGGTGCGTTTTTTTAATGCATAATGCAAAGTGCATAATGCAGAATTATAAATTGAAACTCCGTAGGGGCGACCCTATGTGGTCGCCCGCAAAAAGGATTCCCGGAGGGCAAGCCTTCCCAGAGGGGAAGGTGGCACGCCGCAGGCGTGACGAAAGAGGGATTACCAAGAACCCGGAGGGTCAGCCTTCTCCTTGAGGAGACTCCCCTGTTAGGGGAGATGTCTGCGAAGCAGACAGAGGGGTTGCCGTCTGCGGCTGAGCAAAAGGTGTCACGAAGTGACGGATGAGGTGTAAACCCCGTCCAATTTAAAACAGCCGGTAATCTATACAGAATCCCCCGGTCACGCACCTATTTTTAAAGGCGTGACAGCCCCCTTTGACAAGGGGGCCTGTTTTTAAACCACCCTTCCGTCTTTTTCGTCGGCAAGCCGCCGAAAAATCCACCTCCCCTGATAGGGGAGGCTGAGCAGAATCCCCCGGTCACGCGCCCGTTTTTAAAAATTATCAAAAAAACTTAACATTGTTCATATTTTGTTAAAACCGTTTTTCAATAATAATGTATAATAGTATTATAGGAAAATCTTCCCGAAAGGAGTTTTTTATATGAAAAAGATATTATCCTTTGCATTGGCTTTTCTTATGATATTCTCTCTTGCGGCATGCGGCGCTGATGTTCCGGCGGAAAGAGATGACCCGGAAGTTCCCGAAATTGCGGAAAATCCGGAAAAAGAACCGGAAACGGAAGAAAAAACGGAAAATCCGGAGCGGAAGGAAGTTTCTGCGGAAAATTTTGAAAACGCGGCGGAAATTGTCCTTACAGGAAACGGCGCTTCGGCGGATGAAAAGCATTCCGAAAGCATAACCGTCGGGGGAGAGATAATTTATTATCACGATATTGAAAAATATGAAAGCGGAAGACCTTACGGCGAAGGCGAAAAAGAAGACCGGCATACGGAAGAGGAAGCTTCGGAATACACTCTTATAACGATAACGGAACCGGGAGAATATTTCATCAGAGGCGAACTTAAAGGTCAGCTTGCGGTGGATCTTGGGGAAGATGCAAAAAACGACCCGAACGCAAAAGTAACCCTTATTTTTGGCGGTGCGGATATAAGCTGCAAAATTGCCCCGGCTGTGATTTTTTACAACGTCTATGAATGCGGAAGTTCCGAAAATCCGGGAATGAATCCGGATACCTCAAAGGCGGGCGCAAATGTTCTTATTGCGGACGGAAGCCTCAGCAACATAAACGGAGCAAACGTCGCAAAAATTTTCAAAGACGAAGAAGAGGAAAAGAAACTCCATAAATATGACGCGGCTTTCTATTCAAGAATGTCGATGAATATCGAAGGAGGAACCGAAAACAGCGGAATTCTCAATATAACCGGCGAAAACGAAGGTCTTGGAACGGAAATGCATCTTACGCTCAACGGCGGAAATGTTTCCGTTGTTTCAAAAGATGACGGAATCAACGTGAACGAGGACGGGGTTTCCGTAATAACCGTTAACGGCGGAAAGCTTACGGTTAAAGGCGGAACCGGAAGAGAAGGGGACGGAATCGATTCAAACGGATGGCTTGTAATAAACGGCGGCGAAGTTTATTCCGGCGGAAACGGAAAAAGCGGCGACGGCGGAATCGATGCCGACAGCGGAATTTTCATAAACGGAGGAAAAGTCACCGCTTTCGGAAGCAGGAACGATTACGTCAACGATGAATCGAAACAGCTTTTCGTATGCTTCGATTTTGCTTCGGTTAAGGAAGCGGGAAGCAAAATCCGTTTTGCTGAAGAAAACGGCGCGGAATTTGTTTTTGAAAGCGAAAGGGAATTCCAAAGCGTTGTTATTTCCGACAAAAACCTTTCCGAAGGCGGAAAATACAGCCTTTACGTTAACGGAATCCTTCAGGAATATGTTTCCAACATCAGCAGATTTGATTTTATCGTCAACAAGGACGATATTATTTCCTTTGAGGGAATAAACAACCGCGTTCCGAAGGACGAATATCCGGTTCCGGGAATTCCCGAAGCGCCGGAAAAGAATATATATTCCGTTCCGGAAGGTTTTGAAAACTGGTTAAGCAGCGAAAAGGATATCCCGAAGGAGATCCGCGAATGGATAGAACTTATGGCGGAAGAATCGGAAAGAATCGCTGTTTATGCCAACAGGAACAATGGCAGCCAGAACGCAAAACCGGAAGCTTCCGTTCCGGGAAGAACCGAGGGAAACAAGGAAAACAGTCTTGTTCTTGAAGAAGACCTCGGAGGAGCGGTTTTTGTTCTTGAAAAAGGAAAAATCTATTTTTCCGGAATTTACGATTCGCCTTCCGCAACCGGAAAGGAATATGCCGGATTTACAATAAACGGAACAGAAAGGTTCTACGATATATTTTACGGCGATTTTCCGGAAATAAACAGTATTGAATGTACGAAAAAAGTTCCTTCGGAACAGGTTGAGGTGACCCTTGTTTATACCGGAAGGGATGAGGCGATAAGCGTTTTCAGAAAATGCCTTCTTTCCGACGGAATTGAAGCGGTTATTGAACTTTTCAAAGACCTTGAACCGGGGGATTACCGCCTTGCTTTCACAGTTTCCGACGAAAACGAGGAATTTTGCGGTTCAACAGTTTTCAGTTTCGACGTTGTCGATTAAAAAAGCCGCAGTTTTATATATAAAATATAATTTGTTTGGCGGAAACTATTGAAAAATTCTGTGTGAACGGATATAATATATATTTGTCATATTATGCTGAACTAATCGGCAGATGCCAATATAAAAGCAAGGATGGTTAATTTATGAGCAAAAAAACAAAATACACTTTGGTAAAAGTAATTGTTGCCCTTTGTGTTGTGCTTTGCGTTGTTCTCACCGCTTTTGAAATGAGCGCAACCTATCGTCTTATGAAAGCCGCTGAAGTTGACGGAACCGAATATTCCGTTGCTGAATACAACTGGTATTACACCAACAGCGTTTATGAGATTTACAATTCTTATTACAGCACTTACGGCGACCTCGCACAGTATATCTTCAACCCCCAGGGCGGACTTGAAGATCAGGTATATAATCAGGAAACCGGCGAAACCTGGGCTGATTATGTAAAAGCCTATACCGATGATTCTCTTGTTGAACTCACAAAACTTTATAACGAAGGCAAAGAAGCCGGTTTTGTTCTTGAAGACGAGTTCATTGAAGCAATCGACGCTGAATGGGATGCGCTTGAAGAAGTTGCAAAAGAATACGGTTATACCACAAAATCCTATGTCGAAATGAGCTATGGCCGCGGCGTTAACGAAAAAGTATTCAAAGAAATGTACGAACGTTACTATTTCGCAATCGAATATGCCGGACATATTTCCGACAGCGTTGAAGTTTCCAAAGAAGATATTGACGCATATTATTCCGAACACAGCGAAGATTTTGACAACGTTTCCTTCAAATCCTATTTCGTAAGCGGTTCCGCAGCGGAAGGTGAAGACGCAGAAACCGCAATGAACGACGCAAAAGCAGAAGCAGAAGCAGTTCTTTCCGGCGAAAAGGAAGTTGAATTCACCGAAAACAAATATTACGTTTATTCCGAAACCAACACCCTTTATGCAGATTGGGTTTTTGATTCCGCAAGAACCGCAGGCGACAAAGAAATCTTTGAAAGCGAAAGCGGTTACTATGTTGTTGAATTTGTAAGCGAAAACGACCTTCATTACAACACCATCAACGTAAGACATATCCTTATCGCTCCCGGCGACAGCACCAGCGAAGAATCCCTTGCAGCCGCTGAAGAAAAAGCAAATCTGATCGTTGAAGAATGGAAATCAAAAGGCGCAACCGAAGAAGCTTTTGCCGAACTTGCAATGGTAAATTCCGTTGACAGCTCTTCCGCAAACGGCGGTCTTTATGAAAACGTATTCAAAGGCCAGATGGTAACCGAATTTGAAGACTGGTGCTTCGATTCCGCAAGAAAAGTCGGCGACGTTGAAGTTATCAAAACCTCCTACGGCTATCATGTAATGTATTTCTGCGGCGAAGCCGAAGAATATTACGATTACATCATCGATCTTTCCATCAGAAGCGAAGAACTCAACAGCCATATCGACAGCCTTGTTGAAGGCGCGGAAGTTTCCGATCTTTTCGGAAGCAGATATATCGGCAAACACTTTGCCTGATAAAAAGAATAATCAATAAAAACAGTGGGATGGTTTTTTAAAAAACCGTCCCACGTTTTGGATAAGCGAAAGGACTGAAACAACGATGAAAAGATTTCTTGCAATGCTTCTTGCCGCAATGCTTGTTATCACAGCTTTTGCAGGATGCGCCGCTTCCGGAACCGAAGAAAACGGAGAATCTCCCGTTGCGGTAAAAATCGGAAACACCGAATATACCGTTGAAGAAATGAACTTTATGTATCTTGCAACTTTCAACGAGATTTATTACAACCTCTATTATACCTATTACAGCTACGGAATTGACGTAAGCATGATCATCGATGTCACAAAACCCCTTGAAGAGCAGATGTTCAGCGAGGAAATGACCTGGCATGATTACGTTCTTGATTACACCGCCGAAACTGTAAAAAGCCTCACCGGAATTTATGAAGAAGCGGTTGCAAACAACTTTGTTCTTCCGGAAGACGTTCAGACGGATATTGATACTTTTGACGAACAGCTTGAAGAAATCGCCGCGCAGAATTCCATGACCGTTGAGGAATATCTTGTTGCTTCCTACGGCGAAGGAATCAGCAAGGAAACCGTCAAGAAAATGACCGAAATCCAGCTTTTCTGCAACGCATATCTCGAATATTACAATGACAGCGTTGTTGTAACCGACGAAGATATCGAAGCTTATTACGAAGCAAACAAAAAGGATATCGATACCGTTGCAATGCGCTATTTCTTCACCCCCGCATATTCCGACGAGGAAGGAAGCGAATATACTTCCGAAAACGCAAAGGAACAGGCGGAAGCTCTTGCGGCAGCGCAGACCGCGGAAGAATTTGATGCTCTTGCATACGAATTTGCCGACGAGGAACAGAAAAGCGCTTATGACGAAGGCACAAGCACCGCTATAAACGGAATTTCCTATTCCGGAATCGGAATTGAAGAAGTTTCCGAATGGCTTTTCGACGAAGCAAGACAGCCCGGAGAAACCTATTTCTATAACGACGAAGCATCCCAGAGCTACCTTGTTGTAATGTACGAAGGCTTTATTGACCCCAACTACAACCTCATCGACGTCCGCCATATCCTCATTGCTCCGGAAGAGAACGAAGAGGGCAAAAAGACCGAGGAAGCATGGGCAGCGGCGGAAGCAAAAGCAAACGAAGTTTATGAAAGCTATCTTGCGGGCGAAATGACCGAAGAAGCTTTCGGCGAACTTGCAATGGAACATTCCGCAGACGGAAACGCAGCCCAGGGCGGAATTTATGAAGGCGTTGCAAAAGGCCAGATGGTCGAAACCTTCAACGACTGGTGCTTTGATGAAGCAAGACAGCCCGGAGATTCCGGAATTGTAAAAACCGAATTCGGATATCATATCATGTATTTTGTCGGTTTTGGCGAAAACAACCTTTACAGCACCATCCAGCCCGCAATCGCTTCCGAAAGAGTAAACGCTTTGATTACCGAATGCGGACTCAACGTTGAGGAAGAACGCACCGCAGAATTTGAAAATATCGGCGGCATGATTGACGATATCGTAAACGCATCCGCAGAAAATTCCGAAAGCGAAGAAAATGCCGAAAAAGAAGCTCTTTCCACCAGCACCGTTATAATCGCCGTTCTTGTTGTGATTATTATTGTCTGCATTGTTATCATAGTCAGAAACGGAAGCAAGAAAAAAGCTGAACCGGAAGAAATTACCGAAGAAGCGGAAGAATCCGTTCTTGAAGCAACCGATGAAGACCTTACCGAAGAAGAACTTCTTGCGGAAGAAGCTTTTGAGGAAGCTCCGGAAGAAGCAGCCGAAGAAACTTCCGAAGAAGTAACCGAAGAGGAAACTTCCGAAGAATAAAATATAAAAATTAAAAGCCGCTCGAAGAGCGGCTTTTTTGTTTATTCGTATGATTCGCCGAGAGTTCGGAGTTTATAACTGTTCTCACCGGAAGCTTTAATCCAGCAAAAGAGATTCGTTCCGGAAATTCTTCCGTTGCTGACAAAAGCTACAACCTGGGATTCGCCGGTTTTCGGAACAAAAATCGTTGCGGTGCAGGTTTTATTTTCTTGGTTATATACCGCATTGCTTTTTTTGGTTGTAATTCCTTCGGGGAAATCGCCTAATACAGAAAGGGAATAGCTGTAACCGTCTTTGTGATTTCCGGGAGTAAAGATTATTTCAACGGCAATAAGTTCATCGGTGCATTCCTCGGGAACAAGGCTGTGGGAATAGGAAGTTATGGGGAAAGGAATTGTTTTTTCGGTTTGTACGGCGTTTTTGCATCCGAAGCAAATCAGAAGAATGAGAAGAACAATTCCTCCGAAAACGGCAAGGGATTTTGCGCCGATTACGACTTTTTTATCTTCAGGGGAGGAAGAATTTTGAACGGGTTCGCAGCCGAAAAGTTCATTCGGGGAAATTTCGAGAACTTCGCAAAGTTTTAAAATATTTGCGGTTTCCGGTTGGGCGGAGTTTGT
This sequence comes from Oscillospiraceae bacterium, assembly GCA_015067315.1. Lineage (GTDB taxonomy): Bacteria > Bacillota > Clostridia > Oscillospirales > Ruminococcaceae > UMGS1668. The sequence goes on from SVMR01000008.1 coordinate 69,363, forward strand.
TTCCCATTTTGAAATTGCCTGGCGGGAAACTTCGATTTTTGCGGCAAGTTCCTCCTGGGAAAAACCTTTTGCTTTTCTTGCGGCAGAAAGTTTTTCACCGAAATCCATAAAACCGCCTCCTTGCTTTTTATGGTCTTATTCTATCAAAAAATGTGATTTTTAACAACCGCTTTCCGTTTGAAATTCCGCAACTTCGGGTTGCAAAACGAAAAAAGACCCGTCCTTTCGGACGGGTCGGATTTTTTTATTAAAGATTTTTCATAAGGAGCCATTCGCCGATTCCTTTTTTGAGAAGATCGGGAACGAGGAGAAGGGGTTTGAAGCCTTTTTTCTGATAGAGCGCTTTTGCTCTGGGGTTGAAGTCGGAAACAGCGATGAATGCTTTGTCGAATCCCATCTGTTTGGAAATTCCGAGATAGATATCGATAAGCTGGTCGCCGATTCCTTTGCCGCGGAAGCCGTCTTTAACTCCGAGGAGAGCAAGATAGGGAAGTTCGCCGTACATACCCATCATATCGTAAACCATAAGACCTACGGGTTCGCCTTTTTCGGTTTCCGCAATGATTACGTTTCCGTTTTCAAGGGGACCATATACCCATTCGCGAAGGGTGTCGGTATCTTTGAAATAATGGTCATAAAGGGGGCTGTTATCAAAAATCTTGACGTATTCGTCCCATTTTTCGGTGGTGCCTTTAACGAAATTTACTCTGTATTTATAATCCATCTGAGACATTTAAAATCCCTCCAAATTACATTTTTATACATTTAGATTATAGTACCGAAAAACAAAAAAGTCAATATAAAATATATCTTGACAATAATTTTGCGGGGTGTTATAATCCTTATGTTATCTAAAAGGCAATGATGGAGAGTGCGCTTTGCAAAGCCGTTTTTTTGAAAGAGAGCCGGCGGTTGGTGAAAGCCGGAAGCGGTTGCGTTGCGCTGTAGCTCCGGAGCCGAAGGGAAGAAAACCGAAAGGCGATTAGAACCCTTCCGCGAAAGCTGCGTAAGTGCTTTTGGGAATTTTATCCGTTTTCCCGTTGAGCGGCGTTTTGCAATAGCAAACGCAATTTGAGTGGTACCGCGGGTCTGTGTTTTTTTGATTTACAGCTCGTCTCAAAGATTTTTCTTTGGGACGAGTTTTTTTATTTTTCCCAAAGCCGAAAAACGGAAATTTTTTTAAAAGAAAGAGGAACGCAAAAATGCGCAAAGAACTCGACAAAACCTATGATCCTGCGCAGGTTGAAAAACGCACCTATCAGTTCTGGCTTGATGGCGGATATTTCCACGCAGAAGTCAACCCCGAAAAGAAACCTTTCACAATCGTAATTCCCCCGCCCAACATCACCGGTAAACTCCATATGGGCCACGCTCTCGATAATACTATCCAGGATATCCTTATCCGTATGAAGAGAATGCAGGGCTATGAAGCTCTCTGGATGCCCGGTACCGACCATGCTTCCATTGCAACCGAAGTTAAAATCGTTGAAAATATGAGAGCAGAAGGCATCACCAAAGACGATGTCGGCCGCGAAGGTTTCCTCGAAAGAGCATGGGACTGGAAGAAAAACTACGGCGGAACCATCGTAAAACAGCTTAAAACCCTCGGCTGCTCCTGCGACTGGGAACGCGAAAGATTCACCCTTGACGAAGGCTGCTCCAAAGCTGTCCGCAAGGTTTTTGCGGAACTTTACAACAAAGGTCTTATCTACCGCGGCGAAAGAATTATCAACTGGTGCCCCGAATGCGGAACTTCCATTTCCGATGCGGAAGTTGAATATGAAGACCAGGCAGGCCATTTCTGGCATCTCCGCTATCCGCTTACCGATGGCAGCGGCTGGCTTGAACTTGCAACAACCCGTCCTGAAACCCTTCTCGGCGATACCGCCGTTGCGGTTAACCCCAAAGACGAAAGATACACTTCCTATATCGGCAAAACCGTAACCCTTCCGCTTGTCGGCAGAGAAATCCCCGTTGTTGCGGATGAATACGTTGATATGGAATTCGGTACCGGCGTTGTAAAAATCACCCCCGCGCACGACCCCAACGACTTTGAAGTCGGTCTTCGCCACAACCTTCCCGTAATCAACGTTATGACCGATGACGCAAAAATTACCGAAGATTATCCCAAATATGCAGGCATGGACCGCTATGACGCAAGAAAAGCAATCGTAGCAGACCTTGAAGAGGGCGGCTTCCTCGTTCGCGTTGAAGACCACGAACATAACGTAGGTACCTGCTACCGCTGCCATACCACCGTTGAACCGAGAGTTTCTCTCCAGTGGTTCGTTGCCATGAAGGAACTTGCAAAACCCGCTATCGAGGCTGTAAAGAACGGCGAGGTACGTTTTGTTCCCGAAAGATTCGACAAAAACTATTTCCATTGGATGGAAAACATCCGCGACTGGTGCATCAGCCGTCAGCTCTGGTGGGGTCACAGAATCCCCGTCTGGTACTGCGACGATTGCGGCAAGGCAACCCTTTGCATCGACGGTGAACCGAAATGCTGCGAACATTGCCACAGCGAAAAAATCCACCAGGATCCGGATACTCTCGATACCTGGTTCAGCTCCGCTCTCTGGCCTTTCAGCACCATGGGCTGGCCGGAAGAAACTCCCGAATACAACTATTTCTATCCGACCAACGTTCTCGTAACCGGATACGATATCATCACTTTCTGGGTTTCCAGAATGATTTTCTCCGCTCTTGCCTATACCGGCAAGAAACCTTTCTCCGACGTTGTTATCCACGGCCTTGTCCGTGACGCGCTCGGCAGAAAGATGTCCAAATCCCTCGGAAACGGAATCGACCCTCTCGAAATCATCGACACTTACGGCGCGGATGCTCTCCGTCTTGCCCTCGTAACCGGTATTTCCGCAGGCAACGACACCCGTTTCACCGACGAAAAAGTAACTTCCTGCCGCAACTTCGCAAACAAACTCTGGAACGCAGCAAGATTTGTTCTTATGAACCTTCCGGAAGATTTCAACGAAACCGAACTTCCCGAAGAACTTGCTCTTGAGGATAAATGGCTCCTTTCCCAGTATAACGAACTTGTTAAAGCAGCGACCGAAAACATCGAAAATTACGATATCGGCGTAGCTGAACAGAAAATCGTTGATTTCATCTGGGATACTTATTGCAGCTGGTACATTGAACTTGCAAAAGCAAGACTCCAGGGCGAATCCGCAGATTCCGCAAGAAGAGTTCTTGTTTACGTTCTCACCGGCGTTCTCAAACTTCTCCATCCCTTCATGCCTTTTATCACCGAAGAAATCTGGCAGGCACTTCCTCACGAAGGCGATTCCATCATGGTTGCAAAATGGCCTGAATATACCGAAGAACATTGCTTCACCGAAGAAGCGGCAGACTTCACCAAAGTTATGGACGCAATCAAAGCAATCCGTAACCGCAGAGCAGAGATGAACGTTCCTCCCTCCAAAAAGGCAAAACTCTTCATCGAAACCGATTCCGCTGAAGTTTTTGAACAGGGCGCGCCTTTCCTCATCAAGCTTGCTTCCGCTTCCGAAGTTGACATCAACGTTGAATTCGACAAAGCCGGAGCTGTTCAGGTAATCACCGACGCCGCAAAAATCTATATCCCCATGGCGGAACTTATCGACATGGCGAAAGAGCTTGAGCGTCTTAACAAGGAAAAAGACCAGTGCGAAAAACAGGCAGCAGGTCTTGAAGCAAGACTCAATAACCCCGGTTTTGTTAACAAAGCGCCGGAAAACGTTGTTGCGGCAGAACGCGACAGACTTGCAAAACTTAAAGAAAGACTTGCAAAACTCGAAGAATCCATTGCAGCAATGAAATAAAATTGCGCCTCTTGCCTAAAGGGGAGAGGACCGCATGTCTTAGGGTGCGGCGAGGGGATTCTATATGAGAAAAAAGAGCCGCCGTTTCCGGCGGCTCTTATAACTTTTTTTGAAGAAAGGCGGAAAAACCGATGGAATTTGAAGAAAGCCTTGAATATATCGCGAATTTTCCGCGGTTCAAAAAAGAACCTTCTCTTGAGGAAATGAAAATTCTTCTTGGAAGAATCGGAAATCCCCAGGAAAAACTCCGGAGCATCAACGTTGCCGGAACGAACGGAAAAGGTTCAACCGTCGCAATGCTCGCTTCCGTTTTGAGCACGGCGGGTTATAAAACCGGAAGATACATCTCTCCATACGTGCTCGAATTCCGGGAACGGATGATGATAAACGGAAAGATGATAGGCAAAAAGCGCCTTGCAAAAATCCTTGAAACGGTAAAAAAGGAAGCGGATATTCTTCTTGAGCAGGGAATCATGCTCAACGCTTTTGAAATAACAACAGCCTGCGCAATGCTTTGGTTTGCGGAGGAAAATTGCGATTTTGTGGTGCTCGAAGCGGGAATGGGCGGAAGATTTGACGCAACAAACACCGTTCCGGAACCGGTTTTGCAGATTATAACCGCCGTCGGACTTGACCATACGGAAATTCTCGGGGATACTCTTGCAAAAATCACCGCCGAAAAATGCGGAATTCTTCGCCCGGGATGCACTCTTTTAACTTCCCCGGGGCAGGAACAGGAAGTTCTTACAACCATGCTCAATATATGCGCCGACCTTGACGCGACTTTTGTAACCGGCGCCGCCGGAAGGGCAAAACTTGTTTCCGAAGACGTTTCCGGAATGGATGTTCTTGTGGGAAAGACGGAACTTTCCCTTTCTCTCGGCGGAAAGCACCAGATAAACAACCTGCTTACCGTCTATTCCGCGGTAAGCATCCTTCGGGAAAAACATTTTGCAATCAAGGATGAGCATCTTGTTGAAGGAATTGCCGCAGCAAAATTCCCCGCAAGATTCGAACTTTGCTCAAAGGAACCGGTTGTTATCCTTGACGGTGCTCATAATCCCCAGGCGGCGAAGGCTCTTGCAGTGAACGTTGAGGCTTTTTTGCCGGAAAAACGCATTCTGCTTTGCGGAATGATGGCGGACAAGGACTGCGAAACAGTTATGGCGGAACTTGCGCCGCATTTTGAGCAGGTGATAACCGTTCCGGTGGAGAACCCGAGAATGGTGAAACCGGAAGAACTTGCCGGAATCGCAAAAAAATACTGCAAAAACGTTTCTCCGAAGGAAAACGCAAAGGCTGCCCTTTCGGAAGTGCTCGAAAATCTTAAGGAAGACGAGGCTCTTGTCGTTGCGGGTTCGCTTTATCTCGCTTCGGAACTTCGCCCTATGCTCATGAAATTCAAGGGCAACCCCAACAGGCGGTAAGGTGAGCACATGGCTGAAATCATTAAAATAACCGACAGGATTTCATATATAAAAGCGACGGAAAATCCGCTTTCGGCAGACGTCGGAATCATTGAAGGCGACGATTTCGTCTGGATCTTTGACATAGGCGCTGATGATTCGGTACCTATGTCATTGAGCATTTTTGAAAAGCCGAAAAACGCGGTTATTTCCCATTTCCACCCGGACCACATGGAAAATCTTGAGCACGCTGAATTTGAAAATATCTATCTCGGCGCGAACACTTTTAAATACGCAAAGCGGGGAACCGTTGTTGAAAAGGAAATTTTTATTGATGACGGAATAAAAATTCATATTTTTCCGCTTCCTTCAAGCCACGCAAAGGGTTCCCTCGGGCTTGAAACCGGAGATTATGCCTTTTTGGGCGACGGAACCTATGCGACGATGAAGCAGGGAAGGGTTTGCTACAACGCATCGGTGCTCAAAGAGGAAATTGCGGTGCTCAAAAAACTTTCTGCAAAATTTTTCCTCATAAGCCATGATGAAAAATTTGTTAGACCAAAGGAAGAAATTATCGGGGAACTTGAAGAAATTTATAATAAACGCGACCCGAAAGAAAGTTATATATGGATATAAAAAATCCCGCCTTCGAAGGCGGGATTTTTTGCTAAATGAAATAGTTTCTGAAAAGAGTTGTGGGAGATTCACAAAGTTTATAAAGATTGTAAATTGCTTCTTCCTTGCTGATTTTTTCAAAATTTTCAAACCAGAGTTCGGTATATGCTACCATTGCTGTAAACATATAACGAATATTCAGCTGAACATCAAAATTTTCACATATTTTTTCATAATTTTTGATTGTTTTTTTGTTCGGATAATCAATAATAATTTCTTTTATTACCTTATCCATTTTGTTTCGGGAACATTTTATCAGAAAAAGAAAATCGAGGCGATTGTTCAAAATTGCTTCGGCATAAAGCTTTGTTGATGTAAGCACATCGTTTTTTACAACGCTTTCGGTTATGTTTTGGTCATAGTTTTTCAGCAAAGAAGCACGAAACTCATCAAAAAGTCTATCCAAAAGATCGTATTTGTCTGTAAAATGAAGATAGAAAGCGTTTCGGCTTATAAGGCCTTCCTCGCATATCATTGAAACGGTAACTTTTTCAAAACCGTGTTTTTCAACGCATTTTTTAAAGCTTTCTTTAATTATTTTTTCGGTTTTTATATAGCGTAAATCATTTTTATTCATAAAATCACCCAACACTATTATACAACTTGTAACTTAAATTACAAGTTATTAAATAATATAAATTGAAAATATTTGTTAAATAATTTACGATTTACTTACAAAACTTATGAGGTGATTTATTATGAACAGACTTGAAAACAAAGTAGCAATCATTACCGGTGCGGCACAGGGCGTTGGCCTTTGCGCCGTAAAAATGTTCCTTGATGAAGGCGCAAAAGTTGTTGCAACCGATATCCAGGGCGAAAAACTTTTTGCAAACATTGAAGCTCTCAACAATGAAAACGTAGTTGCTGTTCAGCACGATGTTTCTTCTGAAGAGGACTGGAAAAACGTTGTTGATACCGCCATCGAAAAATTCGGAAAACTTGACGTTCTTGTAAACAACGCCGGTTTTATTATCGGAAAAAGTGTTGAAGAAGAAAGCCTTGAAGAATGGAACAAAGTTATTTCCGTTTCAGCAACCGGCTGTTTCCTCGGTATCAAGACCTGCTCCGCGGTTATGGGAACCGAAGGCCACAGCTCCATCGTAAATATTTCTTCCGGCGCAGGACTTGTCGGCGGTCCCAGAACCGGCGGCGACGCAGCTTATAACACTGCAAAAGGCGGCGAAAGACTTCTTACAAAACACAGCGCACATGCTCTTGCACACAAACGTATTCGTGTAAACTCCATTCATCCCGGCGCAATTGCAACCGATATGCTCAAAATGTATCTTGAAATGGATCCTCATTGCATGGATGCAAACAAAGTTTTTGCACCACTTGCACCTCTTTATTCTGAACCTGAAGATATTGTTTACGGAATCATCTATCTTGCTTCCGATGAATCCAAAACCGTTACCGGTGCGGAACTTGCAATCGACAACGGTCTTTCTTCCTATTGATATAAAATACCCCCAGCTCTTTTCTATAATCCACAAAAAACAAAAACGCCCTCCGATTTTCGGAGGGCGTTTTTGTTATATCAATCTTCAAAAACAGGAAGTTCGAACCAGAATTCGGAACCTTTGCCGAATTCGCTTTCGACACCATAGGTTCCGCCGCACATTTTTATTCCGGTGCTTGCTATTGCAAGACCGAGCCCTGCGCCGCCGCCCATTCCTTTCTGATATCGTTCCCAAATTCCGTCGAGAATTTCCGGCGGAATTCCGCGGCCGTTGTCAGTTACGGAAATGCGGACTTTTTTGCCGGAAACCTTCTGGCTTACGGTTATGGAAATGTTTTCGCCGCCGTGGATAACGGCGTTGTTTATAAGATTATATACAGCTTCGGAAACAAGAACTTCGTCCGCATTAACGAAGATATCCCGGTCGCTTTCAAAAACAATATCCGTTTTTCCGGCGGAAAGTTTTTCAAATTGAGTGACAATATCGGAAATTTCGTCCGTTATGCAAAAAACAACCGGTTTGAAATTGAAGGTTCCGCTTTGAAGCTTCGAAAGATCGAGAGCGTCGTTGACGAGTTTTGTAAGGCGCTTTGTTTCGTCGATTATTATCTGGATATTTTCGGAATTGTTTTCGCCGGGAATGTCGCGCATTATTTCGCCGTAACCGCCAATCATCGTAAGGGGAGTGCGAAGGTCATGGCTTACGTTTGCAAGAAGTTCCTTCCGGAGTTTATCGGTTTTGCGAAGCTTTTGGGTTGAATCGTTAAGGGTTTCGCTGAGCTGGGTGAGTTCCCGGCAGCCGCCGCCTTCGAAAACAACTTCATAATCTCCGCTTGCAAGGTGCTTTGCGGAATCCGAAAGATTCTTGATCGGACTTGCAAGACCTTTCGAGGCGATATAAGCAAGGATTATACCTATCGCAAAGGAAATGATCACCGTTACGGAAAGGATTATCCGAAGAACGTCGCTTATTGAAGAAATCGGTTCGATTCGGGAAAGAAGAAGGATAAGGGACTGTTCCCCGTCGGCGGATTCAACTTCCGAAGCGACAATAAGGCTGTTGTAATCGTATTTTTTCGGAACGTTGCCCTTAAAATGGCTTGGTTCATAGTCAAGATAGATTCCGCTGTCGGTAAAAACGCCGGTGGATTCAATTTCGGTTATATAAATTCCGCCGTTTTCGGAAGCAAGTTCCCAATATTCGAACATTTCCCGGGACGCGCGGTCAAAACGGATGCTTGTGGAACGTTCCGTCGCGCTTTTTATAACTCCTTCGCTGTTGAGAAGAAAAACCGAAAGTTCGTTTTCCTGGCTTATTGAAACAAGAAGGCTGTCAAGTTCCGGGTTGTCGATGTTTTCGGAAATGGTTTTTGCGTGTTCCTTTACCGTTTCCCTTGTATAAAGGGCATAGATGCTGTCGAGAAGAACCGTTTGCAAAAGCCAGAGCACAAGAAGCATTGAAAACGCAAAGAAAATAAAATATGCGCAAAGCTTCCAGCGGATTGAAATTCTGTCACTCGTCAAAACGGTATCCAACCCCTCTCAAAGTGGAGATGCAGCGGCTGTAAGGACCGAGAATCTTCCGGAGCTGTTTGACGTGGGTATCGATGGTTCTGTCATCGCCGAGGAAATCGTAACCCCAGACTTCGTTGATGAGTTTTTCGCGGGAAAGAGCGATTCCGCGGTTTTTGACAAGGAAGAAGAAAAGGTCGTATTCCCTCGGGGACATATCGACGGGTTTTCCGTCAACAACAACAAGTCTTCCGGTGAAATCAACGGTAAGTCCTTCGTGCTGATAGATTTCCTTCGTTTCCGGAAGGGAGATTCCGCCGCGTTTTAAAATTGCGCCGATTCTCATCATAAGTTCCTTCGGGGAGAAGGGTTTTACAACGTAATCGTCAACGCCGGATTCAAAACCGTGGACCTTGTCATATTCTTCGCCCCTTGCGGAAAGGATGATTATCGGGACGTTTGAAAATTTTCGGATTTCGCGGCAGGCGGAAAAACCGTCCAGTTCCGGCATCATAACGTCCATGATTATGATATCGAATTCATGGTTCCTGCAAAGTTCCACAGCCTGAAGACCTGTTCCGGCTTCGCTTACTTCATATCCTTCGAATTTCGCGTATTTTTTGATGAGATCCCGGACTCGGAGCTCATCGTCAACGATAAGAATTCTGCTCATTTTTTTAAACAGCTTCCTTTCTTATTAAGTGCTGACTGAATTCTATCATCACATGGTGTGCAAAATGTGATGATAAAATGAAAAAACTTATAATTTAGCGTCGGAATCCTGTTTTCCGGAAACAATTTTGTCCAAAAGGTTCTTTATTTCCGTCCGGCGTTTTTTCGAAATTTCCGGAGCGGGGAAAAATTTTCCTTTTTCGAAGGTGAAGCAATCTCCGCTTTTTGCGCCTTCCGGAAGGCGGCTTGCGGAAACGTACATCATTGCTTTGTCCGAATTTTCGATTGCGGCGATTCCGTTTTCAATTCTGTCAAGAATATAAATTTCCATTTTAAAATCAATCCTTTGTTGATACAGCGATATTTTTTCCGTCGGAACCGAAAATAATGCTTCCGTCAAAATCCGTTCTGTAATATCTGATTCCGAATTCCTTGTATGCGGAAAGGGTTTCTTTATGGGGATGACCGTAATCGTTGTCAAAACCGCAGGAAATTGCGGCATATTCCGGGCTTGCGGCCTTTAAAAATCCCGCCGAACCGGAAGTTGAGCTTCCGTGGTGACCGGCGTTGAGAACGGTGCAGGAAATATCCGCGCCGGAGGAAAGAAGAAGTTCTTCCGCTTCCTTTTCCGCATCGCCGGTGAAAAGAAAACTCGTTTCCCCGAAGGTGAGTTTTGAAATTATCGAATAGTTGTTGAGGTTGTCGCCGGAATATCCCGCGGGACCGAGGATTTCGAGAACGGCGCCTTTTCCGAGTTCGATTTTTCTTCCGTTTTCGGAATATGAAACCCGGCAGTTCTTCATGTCAAGGGTTTTCAGGAATTTTTCGAAAAGGGAAGTTGTCGGAAGAAATTCCTCCGGGATTTCCGGAATCATAACTTCCGAAACCGGAAATTTTTCAAGGATTTCCGAAGCGGAACCTATATGGTCGGAATGGGGATGGGTTGCAATAAAAAGGTCGATTGAAAAAACGCCTTCCATCCGGAGATAGCGTTCGATTGCTTTTTCGCAGCCGATATCGCCCGCATCGATAAGAACCGTTTTTTCGGGAGCTTTTATAAGAATACATTCCGCCTGACCGACGTCAATAAAATGGACTTCAACTTCCGAAGATTCGGAAACTTCGGTTTTCGCGGCGGAAATAAGTTTTAAATAAAATTCGTCGTTTATAATTCCGTTTTCATAAAGAACCGCGGCTGCAAAAACAATTATTATTGCCAAAAGCACGGAAAGAAGACCTTTCGGGTTGTTATATGCTTTCATAAAGATTTACCGTTTCAAGATTATTTTTTAGAGCAAGGTTCCAGCAATGGGCGGTTCCGCCGGAAAAACCGTTATAAAAGCCGATTATTCTTGTTGAATTTTCGACCATATAGCGGTTGCGGCTGTGTTCGCATCCGGGAACGTAGTTTTCGGAAAGGGAGATTACAAAATCAGCTTTTGAAAGGATTTTTTTTATCCGGTCTGAAACAATTTTCCGGTGAGCCTCCGGAGCTCCGGAATATGGAAGCGCCGCGGCAAGGCATATTCCCGGAAGACTGTTTTTAAGTTCAAGAACGGTTTCCGCCGCAAAAATATCAAAACCTTCCGCCATTCCGCTTATAAAAAAGCGGAAGCCTTCTTCATAGGAATCGATCACCGCAAGGCGGATTTTTGATTTGAGTTCAAGTATTTCCGGGGAGGATTCGTTTCCGTTCATGGGGAGTTTTTTTGGTCGGGGACCTGTAAAACAGCAGGTGGTTTCGGGATTCATACTGCCGTTCCTTTTTCCATTACCCAGAAAAACGCGGTTAAAATTCCGTAGATTATGGGTTGATGGACGATATATATTGCAAGGGTGTTGGAACCGATTGCGCAGAGAAAATCGCTGTGTTTATTCATCATAAAACCGGGAATTTTCCGTTCCTTGAACCATTTTCCCAAAAAGCATCCGAAAAGGAAAAGGAAGAACCAGGGAAGAAGCGGAAAATAATCCGCGGAACGGAAACCGCCGCCCGGAAGCCCGAAAATTGCAAGGAATTTTGAAAAATAAAGATTCGACGGAACGGATACGTTCCCGAAAAAGACTGTTCCGGAGGGAAGACCGTAGAGGCAGAGATACGCCGCAAGGGAAACAACCGCGCCGAGCAGAGCGGGAGTTTTTTTGACGGATTTTCTGAAAATATGATAGATTATCATGGAAGTTCCAAGGAAATGGAGAACGCCGAACCATATTACCTGGGAAGGCATGAAGAAATATGTTCCGAGAGTCATCAGCATTCCGCAGCCGAGAACAACAAGACCGTGTTTAAGTGCGTTTTTCGTAAGCCTTGACGAAATTCCGGCAATTACGATAAAAGTGCAGCAGACGGCCATCTGGAGAGTATCCCATCCGGCGGAATAAAAATCAAAATCAACTCCGAAAATTGCATAAAGGTCATAAGCCGCATGGTAAATTATCATTCCGATAAGCGCAAGGGCGCGGAGTTCATCAAGAAAAAAGATCCTTCCGCTTTTTCCCGCCATAAAAATCGCCTCCTTTAATGTTATCATTATATAACAACTTTCGGATATGTGCAATTATTTTATCGCACCGGCAGAGCGGAAAGAAAAATTATGATTTTAAAAATTTGTAAATATTTTTCAATGGACTTGTTAAAATCTTTGTTTTTTGCTATTATTAATATGCGAAAATATCAGTAACCGAAAAAACTTTGTTTTATATATGAAAGGAAATACCCATGGCAGAAAAAAACAGCGGCTGGAAGCAGCCTGAGATAAAAGTTCCGGAAACGGAACTTGAAGACAGCTTTGCGGGATTTTTCAGCGAAGAGGAAGAAATAATCGCTTCCGAAAAAGGAAAAAAACACCGCAAAAGAAAAAACGGACCGGATATTCTTGCGGTTTCGGAAGAAGCGGATCCGGGTTTTGTAATCACCGAGGTTGTCGCCCTTGATACCGGAAGCGAAATTGTTCCGGTTAAGGAAGAACAGGAAGAACCGAAAGAACCGGAAAATTCCGAAGAAACCGAACAGGAAGAAAAATCCGAAACCGAAGCAGGCGAAAAAGCCGATGCCGCTGAGGAAAACGAACCCGAGGAAAAAGACGGGGAAGAAGTTGTTGTGGTGGATCTTCTTGAGGAAAAAACCGAAAACAAAAAGAAAATCCTTTTCCCCAACGCAAAAAAATACATCAGCAAAAAAAGAAAACACCAGTATGCCGCAACGGTCGGCGCCGTTCTTATCGGACTTGCCATAATCGGAACCATAAGCCTTTGCTCCGTTCTTGTAAATCTCGGAATCCGCGTTCTTGACAACACAAGACAGAAGGAAGCTTTTGAATGGAAAATCTATCCGCTTCTTATGTTCGACCCGGCGGCTTTTGAAGACCCGAACCAGCTTGAAGAAGTTTTTATTCTTAAAACAGCCCTTTGGTCAAATCTTCTTGAAAACCGCACAAAATATGATTACGACGAACAGGGAATGCTTCTTGTTCCCGCTTCCGACCTTGACGTTGCCGCAAAAAGCCTTTACGGCGAAGGGGTTGTTCTTAAACACCAGACAATTTCGGAAGATTACGATTTCTTCTATCTTTACAACGAGGAAACGAAGACCTATTCCGTTCCGATAATGGGACAGACCGCATCCTATGTTCCGGAAGTTGTTCAGATCAGCAAAAAGGGCAATATTTACACCCTTATTGTCGGTTACGTTGCGCCGACAACCCTTTGGAACGTAAGCGAGGACGGTTCTTCCGAATCCGTTCCGGATAAATATCTTTATTACGATCTTGAAAAAATCGGAAACGGAGAATTTATCATTAAAGCGGTAAGAAGAATTCCCGCGGAAGAACTTCCGGAGGATCTTGAGGTTTCCGATATGCAGTCCCTTAACGCGACCCAGTATTTCGATTACGACGAAATCCAGCAGGATTATATGGAACAGGAAATGGCGGAGGGCGAAAACAACGAAGCGCCCGAAGAAAGTTCTTCCGAAGAAAGCTCTTCCGGCGAAGAATCAGGCGAAAGTTCTTCTTCCGAAGCGGAATAAACAAAACAGCAAAACGCAGCAGGGCGGCACTTCCAGGGGAAGTGCCGCCTTTTTTCAAAAGGCCCCCTTGTCAAAGGGGGCTGTCACGCATTTAGGAACAGGTGCGTGACCGGGGGATTCTTTTCAGCCGCCTCTATTAGGGGAGATAGCACCGCAGGTGACGGAAGGGTGGTTCTGTTTTTTGTAACGCAATGATGTTTATTGAAACAATGTAGGGGCGACCCTTGCGGTCGCCCGTTTTTTTAAAATGTTTTTTGTTCTTTCGGAAAAGACGGTTTTTGTAATTTTCCATTGAAAAAAAGCGGATATGGTGATATAATATTTTAAATATATTTTTATTATAATGGCTTATTGTTTTTTGTTGCGGAGGTTATGGGATATGAAAAAATGGAAACTTATGCCGGGAAACCCGGGAAAAGCAAAGCATATTGAAGAAGAACTGGGCATTCCCGCTCTTGTAAGCGAAGTTCTTGTTGCAAGAGGAATAGATACCCCCGCAAAAGCGACAGATTTTATTGCAAGGGAGATTCCTTTTACCGACCCGATGGCATACAAAGATATGGATAAGGCGGTGCAGAGAATAAACGAAGCTCTTGATGAAGGCGAAAGAATCTGCGTTTACGGCGACTATGACTGCGACGGAATGACCGCGACGGTTCTTCTCTATGATTATCTTGCGTCGATCGGATGCGACGTCTGGTACTATATTCCGGACAGGGAAACGGAAGGTTACGGACTCAACAAAGGCGCAATCGATTATATCGCGTCCAAGGAAACCGACCTTATCGTAACCGTTGACAACGGAATTTCCGCAATCAACGAAATCGATTATGCTTCCTTCCTCGGAATCGACGTTGTTGTTACCGACCACCACAAACCGAGAGAGATCCTTCCGGATGCGGCGGCGGTTGTTGACCCCCACAGAGAAGACGAAAACGAAAGCCTTGTTTATAAAGAACTTGCGGGCGTAGGCGTTGCGTTCAAGCTTGTATGCGCCCTTGAAAACGATAACGGCTGGGGAATAATCGAACAGTATGCGGATCTTATCTGCATAGGCACCATTGCGGATATCGTTCCCCTTACCGGCGAAAACAGAATCCTTGTTCGCCAGGGACTTTCGCTTATAAGCGAAACGACCAATATGGGTCTTCGGGCGCTTCTTGAGGAAACCGGACTTTCCGAAAAACAGCTTACCGCAGATATGGTGGCTTTCGGAATTGCGCCGAAGCTCAACTCCGCCGCAAGGCTCGGTTCCGCATATCAGGTAACGGAACTTCTTACAACCGAGGACGAGGAACTCGCAAAACAGCTTGCTTCCGACCTTTGCGAACAGAACCGCCAGCGCCAGCAGCTTGAAACCGAAATTGCGAAGGATATTGACGCAATGTTTCTTGAAAAAGCGGATATCCTCAACGACAGGGTTGTTGTTCTTGACGGAGAAGGATGGCACCACGGCGTTATCGGAATCGTCTGTTCAAAGGTTGTTGAACGCACCGGAAAACCCTGCGTTCTTATTTCAAGCGACGGAGAAGAGGCAAGAGGTTCCGCAAGAAGCGTTGAAGGTTTTTCGATGATAGACGCGGTAAGCTATGCTTCCGAACATCTTACCAGATACGGCGGACATCCTTTTGCCGCAGGAATGAGCCTTGATTCCGATAAAATCGGGGAATTCAGAAAAGCGGTGAACGAATTTGCCGCAAAGAACTTCCTCCAGATGCCGGTATATACTCAAAAGATTGATAAGGTCATGGACCCGGCGGAGCTTACCGTAAACAATATTTCTTCCCTTAAACTTCTCGAACCTTTCGGCGCTTCAAACGAAGTTCCGGTTTTTGCGTTCAGAAAAGTTCTTGTTGACGGAATTTATCCCATCGGAAACGGAAAACATCTTCGCCTTCGCTTCAAAAAAGCCGGAATGGTTTTCTATGCGGTCTATTTCGGAATGACCGCGGAAGAGTTCCCCTACGTTCAGGGAGAGATCGTTGACGTTGCGGCAACCTGTGAGGTAAGCGAATTCGGCGGAGAGGAAAGGGTTTCTGTAAAAATCCGCGATATCCGTCCTTCCTCCCTCAGCCAAGAAAAACTTTTCAGCGGAAATCTTATTTATGACGGATATAAGCGCGGCGAACCTGTTCCGGAAGAGGATATTCCGGAGCGCAACGATTTTGCCGTTGTTTACAGATTTTTGAGAGCGAACACAACTTTTAAAGGCGAACTTGACGTTCTTTTCGGAAGAATCACCGGTCAGAACAAGGAATATCCCATGGATTCCTGCAAAATGCGCCTTTGCCTTGATATAATGGAGGAAATGGGACTTATTACAAGAAGATTCGACGGAAAATCCGAAGAAATTTCTCTTAATCCCCAATCCCAGAAAATCAATATGGAAGATTCAAAACTTCTTGAAAAATTAAGAAGAGGGAATATCTGAAAAAATTTTTTCGGAATAAGAGGCGGTGAATAATAATGCCAGAATTTTTTAAAGAGCTCAGAGAGGCTATTGATGTCAACAAAGGTTATGACATTGAAAAAATTGAAAAAGCATATTCCCTTGCCCGAAGCGCCCATTCAGAGCAGAAACGAGCAACAGGCGAACCTTATATAATCCATCCGGTTGCGGCCGCGCTTACGGTAGTCCAGCTCGGTATGGATACGGATACCGTCTGCGCCGCTCTTCTCCATGACGTTGTTGAGGACACCCCCATAACCCTTGATGAAATCCGGAAGGAATTCGGCGACGACGTTGCGACGATGGTTGACGGCGTTACAAAACTCAGCAAAATCAAGTTTGTTTCAAAAGAGGAAGCCCAGGCGGAAAACGTCCGCAAAATGATGATTGCAATGGCGAAGGACGTTCGCGTAATTATCGTAAAACTTGCGGACCGTCTTCACAATATGCGTACCATTGACGCAAAGCCGATGGATAAACAGCGCAGAACCGCCCACGAAACCATGGAAATCTATGCGCCTCTTGCCCACAGACTCGGTATCCGCCCGATTATGGAAGAACTTGAGGATCGCTGCATCCGTATTCTTGACCCGATAGGCTATAAAGATGTTGAGGAGAGAATGGAGCTTGCGAAAAGCGAACAGCAGGAATTCCTCAGTCACCTTCAGGGAAAGATTCGTGAAAGACTTGACGGAGAGGAATTCAAGGCGACCCTTACCGGAAGAATCAAAAGCGTTTACGGAATTTACCGCAAGATTTATACCCTTGGAAAATCCTTCGAGGAAATTTATGACGTTTATGCCGTCCGCGTAATCTGCGACACGGTTTATGACTGCTACTATGTTCTCGGTCTTATGCATGACCTTTTCAAGCCGATTCCGGACCGCTTCAAGGACTATATTTCCACCCCGAAGCAGAACATGTATCAGTCCCTTCATACAACCTGTATCGACGAAAAGGGAATTCCTTTTGAGATTCAGATAAGAACCTGGGATATGCACCATACCGCGGAATACGGTATCGCCGCCCATTGGAAATATAAAGCGGGAATCCAGGGAAAATATAAACTTGAAGAACGCCTTGCCTGGGTTCGCCAGATGCTTGAACAGCAGCAGGAACTTGATGACGTTGAGGATATCGTAAGTTCCATCAAAACCGATATTGCGGTTGACGAAGTATTCGTATTCACCCCGAAGGGCGACGTTATCAATCTTCCGGTCGGTTCGACCATTGTTGACTTTGCCTATGCGATTCATACCGCGGTTGGCAACAGAATGACCGGCGCAAAGATAAACGGAAGAATCGTTCCCCTTGATACGGAAGTTAAAACCGGCATGATTGTCGAAATTATGACAACAAACGCCGCGGGACACGGACCCAGCCGGGATTGGGTCAACATTGCAAGAACAAGCGGCGCAAGGGCAAAAATCCGAAGCTGGTTTAAGAAGGAACGCCGGGACGAAAACATCGCCGAAGGCAGAATAATCCTTGAAAAGGATTTCCGCAAGAACGGAATTATTCTTAACGAGCACGACCATGCGGAATTCCTCGGCGAAATTGCAAGGCGCCAGCATTGCAACAGCATTGACGATCTTTATGCCGCAATCGGTTACGGGGGCATAAGCATGTCGAAGATTCTTCCCTGGGTAAAGGAAGAATACAGCAAGAAATACAAACAGGAAGAAATTGTTCCGGAAATTGTAAAACCCAAGCGTAAACCCAAGGCAAGCAGCGGCGTTATTGTTGAAGGGCTTGAAGGATGCCTTGTTAAATTCGGACATTGCTGCAACCCGCTTCCGGGGGACGATATCATCGGATTCATCACCCGCGGAAGCGGTGTTACGATCCATACCTGCAACTGCAAAACCGCGGTTAACGGAATTATCGACAAGGAGCAGGAGGGAAGATGGGTAACCGCAAGCTGGAGCGACAACATCAAGGATACCTATAAGACCAATATTCTTGTTCACGGAATTGACAGAAGCGGTTTTGTTGCGGACGTTTCCGTAACCGTTGCGAACCTTCATGTTCCGATGCACACCCTTCTTGCAAGGGAACTTCCCGACCACCAGGCGGAAGTTCGCCTTACCATTGAAACCCAGGGCGTTGAACAGCTCCGCGGCACCATTGAGGCTCTTAAACGAATCCGCGGCGTTGACAGCGTTGTGCGTATGTGAGGAAAGGATTTTTTAAAAATATGAAAGCTGTTTTGCAAAGAGTTCTTTCCGCTTCGGTTGAATGCGAAGGAAGAATCGTTTCCGAAATTGAAAAAGGGTTTATGGTGCTTCTCGGAGTTACCAAAACCGATACGAACCAGGAAGCGGATGTTCTTGCTTCAAAAATTGCGGGACTTCGGATTTTTGAGGACGAAAATGGAAAGATGAATCTTTCTCTTGACGAAGTCGGCGGAAAAGTTATTGTTGTTTCAAACTTCACCCTTTGCGCGGATTGCAAACACGGAAGAAGACCTTCCTTCATCAACGCGCAAAGACCCGTTCAGGCGAACGAACTTTATGAATATTTTATAAAAAGACTTAAATTCTACGGCGTTCCGGAAGTTGGAACCGGAGTTTTCGGCGGAGATATGCAGGTGCATATTCAGAACGACGGTCCGGTTACCCTTATTCTTGATACCGAAGACTGGAAATAAATTTTTTTGGGAGGAAACACAATGGAAATTCATGAACTTGTAGTAGGACCCCTTAAAACAAATTGCTATATCGTAACTTCCGATATGAACCATGCGGTTATTATCGACCCGGGTTTTGATGCGGAAAAAATTGCGGCAAAAATCCGCGAACTCGGCGCAAAGCCGAAGTTTATTCTTCTTACCCACGGTCATTTTGACCATATCGGCGCGGTAAACGCTCTTAAAAAGACCTTCCCGGAAATGAAATCCGTAATTCTTGCGGAGGACGAGGATATCTGCCTCAATCCGGGCCTTATCAACGCCGAAATCGGAGTTGTCACAAAACCGGATATGCTTTTTGCCGACGGCGATATTGTAAAACTTGATGACCTTGATTTCAAATTCATGGCAACCCCCGGTCATACAAAAGGCTGCGCCTGCATTATCTGCGGAAGAAATATCTTTACCGGCGATACCCTTTTTGCAAGAGGTTACGGAAGAACCGACCTTTACGGCGGCTCTCTCCGGGATATGAAAGTTTCCCTTAAAAAGATAGGTTCCCTTGAGGGTGATTATGAAATTTATCCCGCGCACGGAAGCGGAACAACCCTTGATCTTGAAAGATACGCGAACCCCTATCTCAGAAAAGCATTGGGTCTCGGAATATGATTTTGGTCATTGATTCCCATCCTTACCGCTATGAAGCAGAAGCTCTCTGCCGCATGTTTTTGCGCGGCAGGGAGCTTAAAATATTTGAAGGAACGGATTTTCCGGAGGAGGATTTTATCTATACCGGAATTTTTGGCGATGAAATCCGCGTTTTTGTAAAAATGGACGGGAAGGAACTTTCCGCAAAGGCGGAAACCGCCGAAGGAGAAGCGGCGAAGATGGAATATCTTCTTTACGGAATTCTTTCGGAAATAACCGGACTTTTGCCGAAATGGGGAACCCTTACCGGAATCCGCCCGGTAAAACTTGCCCTTCAGATGATGGACAAAAGAATTACGGCGGAGGAAATCCGAAGAAAGTTCCGGGAGGAACGGCTTGTTTCGGAAGAAAAACTCGATTTGCTTTTGAGCACCGCCGAGCACGAAAAAGAGATCCGCGCCCTTTCAAAACCGGAATCCGTGAGCATGTATATTTCGATTCCCTTCTGCCCGAGCAGATGTTCCTATTGTTCCTTCACTTCCCATGCTATTGAAAAGGCGGCGAAACTTATTCCGCAGTACGTTGACCTTCTTTGCGGGGAACTGCGGGATACCGCTGTGCTCATGGAAGAACTCGGACTTAATCTTGAAACGGTTTATATGGGCGGCGGAACGCCGACGGTGCTCAGCCCGGAACAGCTTGACAGAGTTTTGAGCACCGCAAGAAGCTCTTTCAACTTCGACGGAATCCGCGAACTTACCGTTGAAGCGGGAAGACCGGACACCATTACCCCGGAAAAGCTTGAGGTTATGAAAAACAACGGTGTTGACCGGATTAGCATCAACCCTCAGACAATGGATGACGGCGTTCTTGAACTTATCGGAAGAAAACACACCGCGAAGGACGTTGTGGATGCTTTTAATATGGCGAGAAGTTTCGGCTTCGATAACATAAATATGGACCTTATTTCCGGACTTCCGGGGGATGACTTCGATAAATTCAGAAGAACCGTTGATTCCGTGCTCGGACTTGAACCGGAAAACATAACTTTGCATACCCTTACGGTAAAACGCAGCGCGAATCTTGCAGGCGATGCTCAAAGAATGCTCAGCAGGACAGTTGATGAAATGAATGAGCACGCTTTCCGGTGTTTTGATGAAGCAGGATATTATCCCTATTATCTTTACCGCCAGAAAGGCACCGTTGAGGGACTTGAAAACACCGGCTTTTGCAAACCGGGAAAAGAAGGAATCTACAACGTTTTCATAATGGACGAAACCCATTCCATTCTTGCAACCGGAGCCGGCGGAGTTACGAAGCTTAAAGACCCCCACGGAACGAAAATCGAAAGAATATTTAACTTTAAGTTTCCGTATGAATATATTGACAGATTTGACCTTATGAACGAAAGAAAAGAACAGGTGAAAGATTTTTATGAACGCTATCCTCTCTGATGCCTTTGAAACGGAAGCCATAAACGAAGGCATTGCTTCCGGTTTTCCGGAAATGATCCGGAAAACGGAAGCGGAAATTGAAAGGAAAGTTGAAGAAACCGCCGAGGAGATTTTTAAAAGAGGCGAAAAACTTAAAATTGTGCTTGTTTCCGGACGTTCCGCTTCCGGAAAAACGACCTTTACAAGAAAAGTCTGCGAAAAACTCCTTGAAAAGGGAAGGGAAGCAAGGCATATTGCCCTTGACGATTTTCTGCTCGGTCTAGGATATATGCCGGTCAACGAAGACGGAACTTTTGATATGGAAAGCATAGCGGGACTTGATACCGCCCTTGCGAACGAAACTTTCCGGCTTCTTCTCACGGAGGGAAAGGCGGATTTCCCGACTTTTGATTTTCCGAACCAGCGAAGAGGAGAAAAATGGAACAGAGTTGAACTCGGGAAAAACGGAATAGTAATGATTGAGGGGATACATTCCCTCAATCCGCTTCTTACGGAAAATCTTCCGGAAGAGGGGATCCTCCGGATGTTCATCGAACCGAAAAAAGGTTATATTAAAAACGGAGAGAAGTTTTTTTCTCCGGAAGAAGTAAGACTGATAAGAAGAATGACGAGGGATGAGCTTTTTCGCGGCTGGAGCGCGGAAAAAACCCTTATCCAATGGAAAAGCGTTCTTTCCGGGGAGAAGATTTATATCGAACCTTATATCGGTTCCGCGGAAATAAAAATCGATTCTTCGATGGATTTTGAACCGGCTGTTTTTGTGGATATCCTTTCGGAAATGCTTTCAAAAATCCGGAAGGAATCGCCTTTTTTCGATACGGCGAAGGATCTTTTGGAAAAACTTTCGTGTTTCAATAAAATAAGTCCGGATTTTTTGCCGAAAGATTCGCTTCTTCGGGAGTTTGTCGGTTGATTTTTCCATATTACAGGTATATAATTATAAAGGAATATTTTGCAGAAAAGGAGAATTGCAGCCATGTCTGAATTTGATGATTTCATCAGAGGAATCGGCTCTGATATAAAAAACGCCGCCGAACAGGTCGGCAAAAAAGCGGAGGAAACTTTTGAAATTTCCAAACGCAAAGCGGAAAAAATGAAAATAAAAGGACATATCCA
The DNA here is from genome assembly GCA_015067315.1 of Oscillospiraceae bacterium. GTDB lineage: Bacteria > Bacillota > Clostridia > Oscillospirales > Ruminococcaceae > UMGS1668. Next base: position 91,234 of record SVMR01000008.1, read on the forward strand.
GGCGCTTTATCAGCAGCTTGGCGAACTCACCTACGGCGGATTTAAAAACGGCGAGGATGTTTCCGAAGAAACAAACGAAATTATCATAAAGCTTGACGCGGCTTTTGTAAGAATCGAAGAGCTTTTTGAAGAAATAAAAGAAATCAAAAACGGCACCTTCGTCAGGGAAGAAGAAATGGATTGGGACGAGGAATATGCCGAAGAATACGACGTTGACGTTGAGGAAATAATCGAGGAAGCAAAAACTTTTGAAGAACCCGAAGACCCCGAAGTTGAAGTCGAACTTATAATTGCGGGAGAAGAAACCGAAGAACCCGAAAAACTTCAGGAATTCGATATCAGCATCGATTGATTTAATAAACGGAGGCAAAAGAAATGACGTATAATCAGATCAAAGGTTCGGCGGAATATATCCTTGCCCAAACAAGAATCCGCCCGAAAATTGCCCTTATCCTCGGAAGCGGTCTTAACCCGATTGCATCCGAAATTGAAAACGCAGTAAGAATCCCTTATAAAAACATCCCCCGTTTCAATTCCACAACAAATCCCGACCACGAGGGCGTTCTTATAATCGGATATCTCGATAAAATCCCGGTTGCCGTTATGAGCGGAAGACTCCACCAGTATGAGGGCAATTCCATGAAGGAATGCGCCTATCCCGTTGCAGTTTTCAAGGCCATGGGAATTGAAAAAATCATCGTCACCAATGCGTCCGGCGGAATCAACACCGATTATAAAAACGGCGATTTTGTCCTCATTTCCGACCATATCAAGTTCTTTAACGAAGGACCTCTTACCGGCGAAGACGCTTCCATCCTCGGCGGAAACCGCTTCTTCGATATGAGCGATACATATTCCGAATATCTCCGCAACAGAGTTGCGGGAGCTTTTGAAACCGAAACCGGGAAGAAACTTCACCAGGGAGTTTATGCTTTTATGCCCGGTCCCCAGTTTGAAACTCCGGCGGAAATCAGAATGCTCCGCACCCTCGGCGCAGACGTTGTTGGAATGAGCACAGTTCCGGAAGTTATCATGGCTGCGGCATGCAACATCAAAGTTCTCGGAATTTCCGTTGTTTCCAACATGGCGGCGGGAGTTGAAAACAAAAAGCTTTCCGGCGCGGACGTTAACGAAACCTGCGCTTCGATCAAGGAAGACTTCAAGGCGCTTCTTCATACCGCAGTAAGAATTCTGGAGGAGGAAAAATAAAATGCTGTTTAAAGACATAACATATATTGACGAAAATTTTAATACCGTTGAACACGCATATATCGGAACGAAAAACGGCGTTATTGATTATATCTCCACCGAAAAACCGGATTGGGGTTACGGCGAAGTTTATGACGGCGCGGGAAAAGTTCTTATCCCCGGTTTTGTAAACAACCATTGCCACGCCGCAATGGGTCTTATGCGCGGTTACGGCGAAGGACTTCCGCTTCAAAGATGGCTTGAGGAAAAAATCTTCCCCTTTGAATCAAAATGGGACGAAAACAGCATCTATTGGGCAGGCCTTCTCGGAATGGCGGAAATGATCGCCTGCGGAACAACCTCCTTCTCCGATATGTATTTTTACGATGCTGTCGCGGAAAAAGTTGTCCGCGAATCCGGAATCAAATGCAATTTTGACAATCCGCCCATCTGCTTTGACGGAACTCCCCTTAAAAAACAGAAATATTTTCCGCCCGTTGATGAAATGGTAAAAAAATTCGGTCACAGCAGAGGCCGTTTTGTTGAGGAATTCGGTCTTCATGCGGAATATACTTCCACGGAACCTCTTGTAAAAGAAGTTGCGGATTACGCAAAGAAAAACGGAGTCCGTCTTCATATCCACATGGACGAAACAAAACTCGAACACGAAAACTGCAAGAAAAACCGCGGAATGACCACCGCGCAGTATTTTGAAAAATGCGGAATTTTTGAAAACAACGTAAACCTTGCCCATTGCGTATGGGTTGAGGACGGCGACATTGAAATTCTTGCAAAATACCCGAACGTTTCCGTAACCCATTGCCCTTCGAGCAATATGAAACTCGGAAGCGGCTTTGCTCCCATCAGAAAAATGCTTGATGCGGGAATCAATGTCTGCCTCGGCACCGACGGCGCTTCCAGCAACAACAACCTCAACATCTTTGAGGAAATGCACCTTGCCGCAATGATCTGCCGCGGAAACACCGGCGACGCGGACAACGTTTCCCCGAAGGAACTTTTCAAAATGGCAACTGTCAACGGCGCAAAATCCCAGGGCAGACTTGACACCGGCGTTATCAAAAAAGGCAACAAAGCCGACCTTGTTGTGCTCGATTTCAACAAACCGCATCTTGTTCCCTGCTATGACGTTATCACCAACATCGTATTTTCCGCACAGTCCAGCGACGTTGCGCTTACCATGGTTGACGGCGACGTTCTTTACCGCGACGGAAAATATAAGACCATCGATATTGCAAAAGTTTTCGACAAAATCAGCTACTATCTTCCGAAGATGCTTGAACAGCTTTGATTTTTGTTGATTATCGGACTGTTTTTTAAAGTGACCGGAAAGAATTCTTTCCGGTCACTGTTTTGACTTTTTAACGAAAGGGGAACAGCTTTTGAGTTCCAAAAAACAGAATTTTTTGCAGGGCGCGCTGATCCTCAGCCTTGCAGCGATAATTGTTAAAGTAATCGGGGCGGTTTATAAAATCCCGCTGATGAATATAATCGGCGGCGAAGGTTTCGGTTATTACAACACCGCCTATACTATTTTCACTCCGCTTTATACAATCGCGACCGCGGGAATTCCCGTTGCGGTTGCAAGAATGGTTTCCGAATGCGTCACTCTCGGAAGATACCGGGACGTCCGGAGGATATTCCAGATTTCCATGACCTGTTTCCTTGTGACCGGTACCGCCGGAAGCCTTATTATGCTTTTCGGAAGCAGATTTCTTGCGGGAACGGTTTGCGGAAACCCGGGAGCATTTCTTCCGGTTATAATTCTTTCTCCGGCGGTTTTCTTCCTTTGCATGACTTCGGCATACAGAGGATATTACCAGGGACTGAGGAATATGTATCCAACGGCGGTTTCCCAGGTTATTGAAGCGGTTGTAAAAGTTGTAATCGGTCTTTCGCTTACCCTTCTTGTAACAAAGCTCGGTTTTTCCGAAGCTTCGGAAACCGGAAAATTCCTCGGAATCGATCTTGGAATTTCCGCGGAAGGTCTTTCGGAAACTTCCGCTATTGCGCCGGTTGCGGCGGCCGCGGCCATTGCGGGTGTAATGATTTCAACAATGGTGGGCATGATATATCTGATGGTGCATTATCATTTCAAAGGCGACGGGATCACCCAGCCGGAACTTTACGATGCGCCGGAGGCAACCGCAAAGAAAAAACTCCTTAAAACTCTTGTCACAATTTCCGTTCCGGTTTGTCTTGCAACCCTTTCCACCAACATCACGAACCTTATCGACCTTGTTTCGCTGATGAACAGAATGGAATACGCAATCCGCCTTGACCATTTCACGATTGTTGAAATGTATTCCGGACTTCTTCCGGAAGGGCTTGAGCTCGAGGGTATTCCGAACTATCTTTACGGCGTTTATTCCGGCATGCCGGTGACGCTTTTTAACCTTGTTCCGACCATTGCGATGACCTTCGGAACGGCGGCTTTGCCCAACGTCGCGGCGGCATGGACTTCCCACAACCGCCACAGAATCAAAAAATCCGTTGATACGGTCCTCCGCCTTACAACTCTTATTGCTGTTCCGGCGGGAATCGGTCTTTCGGTAATGAGCTACGAAGTTCTTTCGCTTCTCTATCCGCTGAGGATGAACGAAGTTGAAATTGCGGCGCCGCTTCTTCGGGTTATGGGAATAACCGTAATTTTTGTCTGCACCTGCGCTTCCTGCCACAGCATTCTTCAGGGAATCGGCAAGGAAAGGCTTCCGCTTATCTTTATGCTGATCGGCGCGGCGGTAAAACTTGCGGTGAACTATATTTTTGTTGCGATCCCGAGCCTCAACATCCAGGCGGCTCCCTACGGTTCGCTTGTTTGCTATATTATAATAATGATAATAGATATAATAGCAATAAACCACTATGCGCAGATAAGGATCAATCTTTACGCAACGTTCCTTCTTCCGCTTTTCTGCGGAGCTCTTTGCGGAGCGGGCGCAAAAATTTCCTATTATCTGTTTGATATTCTTTTTTCCGAAAAGATTTCGACCGTTCTCGGAATCGGTGTTGCGGTTCTGATTTACGGTTTTGCGATACTTTTGACAAAAGGAATCACAAAAAAAGATTTTTTAATGATTCCGAAGGGCGAAAAAATCGCGAAAGTACTTGAAAAAATCCATTTGTTGAGTTAAAATAGGAGGTAGCCGCGCCGTGAGCAGTGATTTTGTAAAAAAAGAAAAGTATTCGATTGAAGACCTTCTTGAAATCATGTCGCTTTTAAGAAGCGACAACGGCTGCCCTTGGGACAGGGAACAGACCCATGAATCAATCCGCAAAAATTTCATTGAGGAAACTTATGAAGCGGTTGAGGCAATCGATTGTGATGACCCGGCAATGCTTCGGGAAGAACTGGGCGATGTGCTTTTACAGGTTGTGTTCCATACCCAGATGGAAAAGGAAAAAGGCAATTTTGATTTCAGCGACGTTTGCGACGGAATCTGCAAAAAACTTGTTGTGCGCCATCCGCATATTTTCGGCGACGAACAGATTTGCGAAGCAAAAGACGTTGCAAACCGCTGGGATGAAATTAAAAAAGAGACCAAAGGCCAGAAAACCGGAAGCGAAACCCTTCGCGCCGTTCCGAAACAGCTTCCTGCACTTATGAGATGCGCGAAGCTTCAGCAAAGAGCGGAAAAATCCGGCGGATACCGTTTTGATACCGCATGGTCGCTCCGGAAGCTTGATGAAGAAATTTCGGAACTTCGGGAAGCGATTGTTTCCAACAACGCAATTCGCTGCGGCGAGGAAGTCGGAGATATTCTTTTCTCCGCGGTTTATCTTGCAAGAACTTTGGATCTTGAACCGGAAGAATGCCTTACTGCGTCTTCCGAGAAATTTATAAGGCGTTTTTGCGCCGCGGAAGAAATTGCCCGGGAAGACGGAAAAAATATTCCGGAACTTCGGGGCGAGGAACTTTCGGCACTTTGGCAGAAAGCCAAGGAACAGACAACGAAAAAACGCGGTTAACAAAAAAACCGCAGGACAGTTAAAAAACGGAGGTATTTTAAAATGACTAAATCTGATCTTATCGCAGCAGTTGCAACCAAACTCGGTTCTTCCAAAAAAGACGGCGAAAAAGTTGTTGCAGCAGTTCTTGATTCCATTACTGAAGCTCTTGCAAACGGCGAAGCAGTACAGCTTGTCGGTTTCGGCACTTTTGAAGTTAAAGAACGTGCTTCCAGAAAAGGTATCAACCCCAGAACCAAAGAAGAAATCGAAATCGGCGCTTCCAAACTTCCTTCCTTCAAAGCAGGCAAAGCTCTTAAAGAAGCAGTTAAATAATTTGGTTTTTGCTTAAAAAGTTCCCCTGCCTTCCGGCAGGGGATTTTTGATATAAAAAGGAGAGATTTTATGCGCCTTGATAAATATTTAAAGGTTACAAGACTTATTAAACGCCGCACCATTGCAAACGAAGCCTGCGACGCGGGAAGGGTTTTTGTAAACGGAAAAGCCGCAAGGGCTTCCTATGAAGTTAAGGAAGACGATATTATTGAAATCCAGCTTGGACAGCGCCCCCTTAAAGTCCAGGTTGTTTCCATTGTTGAATCCACAAAAAAAGAGGACGCCGCACAGAATTACAGGGTTGTGGAATAAAAAATAAAGTAATTTTCTGGAATTAACGGTAGGGAACGGTCTTGACCGTTCCGAAAAAAGAGGTATAAAATGGATTTGCCAAAGAGAAAATTACAAAGACTTCATGGTTTTGATTATTCAAAAGCAAATTATTATTTTGTAACTATTTGCACTGATGAACGAAATGAATTGTTTGGTGAAATCGGAAAACCAAACGAATTTGGAAATGTTGTCGAGGCCAAACTTTTGGAAATTGAAAATCACTATGAAAATGTTTTTGTGGATAAATATGTAATAATGCCGAACCACATCCATGCGATTATTGTTTTGAAAAACCATAAAACGGAACGGTCAAGACCGTTCCCTACGCTTTCGCAAATTGTAGGATTATACAAATCCGGTGTGACAAAAACAATACACGAAAAGAATCCGGAACTTAAAGTCTGGCAAAAATCATTTAATGACGTAATCATCCGCAACGAAAAAGCTTATAATGAAATATGTAAATATATTTATGATAATCCGTTGAAAGCAGAATTGGATTATTGATTTATATTGTGGAACGGTCAAGACCGTTCCCTACAATATGGGGAGGATTTAATTACAAAAGTTACAAAATTGTAACTTTTGTAATTAAATTTCAATATTTTTGTAAAAAAGCTGTTGACAATTGGTTTTTGGTATGGTATATTATAGCCGTGGTAATTGTTACAAATTGGTTAAAATGTTTGTAACCAATGAAAAACTTCTCCAAAGGTTGGATAAACCGGCAGTTGCCGCAAAAGAAAAAGATTGGAAAAAGTTCAAATTGGAGAGTTGGACTTTTCTGATAATTGCTCAAAAAAATATTTTAGGAGGAAACTAAACATGAAAAAAGCACTTGCTCTTGTACTTGCTCTTGTACTTGCTCTCAGCATGGGCGTTTCTGCTTTCGCTCTCTCTCTCGTAGAACTTGACAAAGTTCCTTCCGAAGAAGCTGGCAAAGACATCATCCCTGTTGTTGACGCATACGACACCTATCTCCACCTCTATGACGGTGGCAAATATTATGTAGCTCTCGACGATCAGCCTTGGGAAGACGTTAAAGTTACCGCTAACGGCTGCGTTTCCGCAAAACTCGTTGAATTCGATCCTGAAAAAATGGTAATCGTTGACGAAGACGGCAATGACATCGTTCTCTGGGCTGTAACCGAAAAAGGCGTAAAACTTGAAGGCACTTATGACTACGAAGGCGCTAAAGCAGCAGCTAAAGCAGCTAACGCAGAAAAAGAAGTTACCTACTACGGCATCACCTGCGTAACCAACGTTAACGTAATCGAACTCGTTATCGAAGACAACTACACTGCTCACTTCGAAGAAGGCACTGTTAAAATCGAAGCTAAACTCGACAAAGTTCCTTACGCTGGCCAGATCAACGTAATCAACGACGTTGTTATCTTCGAATATGAAGAAGTAAAATGGACTGCTGCTAACTATGCTGAAAAAGCATACCTCACTGTTGGCCAGGGCGGTTATTCTGACTGGTACACCTCTGAAGTTGGCTATTCCGTAGCTTTCGACGATTATGATGAAAACGAAAACAGAGTTGAAGAAGGCGCTGCAGTAGTATCCACCACCGCTTTCCGTGCAATCGAAGGCAAATCCCTCAAAGTTTCCCAGGGCATCCTCAACGTAACCCTCAAAGCTGTTGAAGCTGGCCAGAAAGGCGTAAACTTCCTCGGTTATGTTGACTATGACTACAAAGACAGAGACGGCGACGGCGTATTCGATGTTGACTATGACGTTCTCGAAGCAATCAACTTCGGTTACCTCGGCAACCAGGTTGTTAAAGGCGAATTCGTTATCGACATCAACCTCGGCCTTAACTGGTACGAACTCCGTGAGCTCTTCAGCCTCAAAGTAGAAGAAGATGACATCATCTCCTACTACCTCATCGACGAAAACGGCAAAGTTGTTGGCGGCAAAGAAGTTGACTACATGACTGCTGACCTCACTGAAGTTGCTAAATTCTCCATCACTGATGCTAACGCAACTCTTGGCGAATACAGCCTCGTTCTCGAAGTTCCCGCTGTTGAAGGCGGCGAATCCAACCCCAACACCGGTGCTGAATCCGTAGTTGGCGTTGTTGCTGCTCTCGCAGTAGTTTCCGTTGCTACCGCTGCTGCTGTTTCCCTCAAAAAATAATTTTTGACCGAAATAGTCAATAGTTCAGTAACTGAATAACTAACGCTTCCGCCCGGAACTCTCCATCCGGGCGGATTTTTTATTGCATTGAAACCACCCCGCTTTTTAAAAGCGGGGTGGTTTTTTGTTATAAAAGATTCCGGTCGGGTTTTAGCCTTCCCAGAGGGGAAGGTGGCACGCCCAAAGAATAAAGCGTGACGGATGAGGGATTACCAAGAACCCGTCGGGTAAAAAGGGGGAACGGATTGCCACGCCTTCTGCGAAGGCTCGCAATGACAGACCAATGTCATTTTGAGCGAAGTGAAGAATCCGTACTCCTTAAAAGGATTCCCGGAGGGTCTGCCTTCCCAGAGGGGAAGGTGTCACCGAAGGTGACGAAAGAGGGATTACCAAGAACCCGGAGGGCAGGCTCCCTTGTGCAAAGGGAGCTGTCACCGCAGGTGACTGAGGGAGAGAAAACCCTGTCCAATCACAAATCGGTCGGGTAATTTAAAAACAGCGGGAGCAAGCCCCCGCCCTACATTAAATAACCGATTCCAATAAAAACCGGGCGACCGCAAAGCGCCCCGAGCACGAAGTGCGAGGAAGTACCCTTGGGGTAGGTCGCCCCTACAATATTTCAATAAACCTTTCCGCGTTACGGTAGGGAACGCCGTCCCCGACGTTCCGCAAAAACATTTCCACCCTTCCGTCACCTGCGGTGACACCTCCCCTAATAGGGGAGGCTTAAAAGAATCTCCCAGTCACGCACCTGTTCTTAAAGGCGTGACAGCCCCCTTTGACAAGGGGGTCTTTTTGTTCCTTATTATATACTATACTATATTATATATAAGAAAAGCGCGGAGATTTTTTGTTCGGAAAAGGGAGGAAATGGAATGAAAAAATATTTTTTGGAAACGATTCCAGTTTTTAAAAATAATATGTCCTCGAAGCCGGGTGTTTCGTGTTAACAGGCTAAAGTGCTTTTGTAAAATATGGTTAAAACGCAGATTTTTTACTTGATTTTTTGTTAAAAATGCTGTAAAATAGGGTTGGAACACCCGGTTGGGTGGATGTTTGGCGCTTTCGTGAAAATATACGAAAAAAATTTAAAAAAATCTTAAAAAATAACGAAAAAACGCTTGACTTTTAGGTTGACATATTATATAATATGTCTTGCGTGACTGCAACAAGGCGGATGCTATGCAAGCATATCACTTGTGAGGCGTCCGCACGATATGCGATGAAGCGGGAGGTTGCTGTCTGTCTGACAGGTAATTTCCGCAGAGTATGTCCGATTTTAAACCGGGCGACAAGAAATACTGCACACCCAAGTGTGTCGGCGTATGTGATGAGCTGCGTTCGACGGGTCTTGTTATTAAAGCGTGCCTTTGCTTTAAAAAGCTGGAGGTGCGCGCGTCCGGAGATACTTGCGTCTATTATATATAATATATAATAGAGTGCGGCATTTCCGTTTTTTAATGAGAAGACATGAAACACACGGGAACGTGGAATGTGTTTCACAAGGTCGCACCCCAAGTGTCATTGGGAATCAATTAAGGAGGCGATTTTAGTGGCAGTCAAAGAAAAAATCAGAATCA
>SVMR01000026.1 GCA_015067315.1 Oscillospiraceae bacterium
CCAGTATCTGTCGGAATAAAACCTTCTTTCACTGGCAATCCGGGGAAAACCTCGTAAATATACAATCGGAACTCTGTTCATAATATTTCTGGAATGTGTATATGCTACACAATTAAGTTTATATGTTTTATTATCAACTTTATAAGCATAGGTGTATTCCGTTGCATTTGGAACAGTAACATCAGTTTTGGAACCTGCACGAGGATAGTTTTTGAATCCTTTTTTCTTAACCAATTCTCCCGGAACGGTAATAAGATTTTTAGGGTTCATGCTCATTACCGCAAGCATTATATTAAACAGTCCTGCTATAATGCAGGCTATACCCAAAATTAAAAAGAAAATCATAAAAACATCTCCTTGATTTGATTTTATCACAAAGATAAAACAATATCAACAACGTTCGGAATTCCCGGGAAATGCCAAAATAAAACGGCGGAAGCAATCCCCAGCCCTGCTGTAAATCGGCGCGTTTCCGCAAAAAATCCGCAAAAAAACGCCCTTTGCCTTTTCGGCAAAGGGCGTTATTCTTTTTCGAATTTAATTATATCCGAAACTTCGCAATCAAGGGCATAGCAAAGGGCATCGAGGGTTTTTGTGTTGATGCTTTCGCCCTTTTTGATTCTGTGAAGGGTGTTTGCGGAAAAACCCTGCTTAAAAATAAGGTTGTATTCCGTAATTCCTTTTTTATAAAGCGTTTCATAAAACGGCTTGTAACTTATCATCTGTTCATCACCGTTTTTATAGTATCATACTCAATCTCTTGACTATACTCAACATATTGAGTATAATTTAAATAGTTTTTTCAAGTTCCCCGGCAATTTCCGCGGCGATTGCCATTTTATAGGCAAAACGGCTTTTTTGACAGCAAAGGTCCTTTTCAAAAATCCTTGTTCCGAAGTTTCCCTCGAAGGCAAAATAAACCTTTCCGGGGATGCTGTCCGGGTTGTTGGGGTCAACATTCCCGAAAGTTCCGGTAACGCCGATTCCGATATCGGCGTAATATGCCTTCCGGCAGGCTTTTGCCATTTCGGCAGCGGTTTCGCCGGAATAAACGCCGAATTTTTCAATGGTTTCCGCCGGAACGCCCTGCATGATTTTTCCTTCGTTGCTGTAAGTTACAAAAGCGCCTTTTATAATTGCGGAAGCGCCTTCCGTATCGGTGAAAAGGCTTGCGATCTGGCCGGAAGTGCAGCTTTCCATTGTTGTGACGGTGAGCTTTTTTTCAATGAGCTTTTTTGTCAGTTTTTCGTATTGATTTCTTATTTCGTTTTCTGTTTTTTCCATTTTCCGCGAAAGCTCCTCTTTTATTTTTCCTGCTTTTTTTATTTTATCACCGAAACGGAAAATTATCAATCTAACTTTTTCTTTGTTGATTTATGCATCTTATAGTGATACAATGGTATTTGTAAATTTTTATCATATTTTAAGGAAAGGAGGCTGTGACTTGAACTGTCCGAAATGCAATTTTCCTTTTCCGGACGAAGCGGATTTTTGTCCCCAATGCGGCTTTGTTCCGAAGAAAAAGAAAGTTTCTTCCGAAGCTTCTTCGGAAATATCGGAAACTTTCCGCCCAAAGAAAAACGTTCCCGCAATTATTTTCGGGATTCTTTTTGCAATAAGCTTTGCGCTTCTTATTTATTTTATTGTTCAGTACAGCGCCCTTTTCGAAGAAAACAACGAAAACCTTGACCTAATCCAAAACGGAAAAATACATATTTATTCCCTTGAGCAGGATATTTCTTCCAAGACGGAGGAAATTTCCGGTCTTGAAACGGAGCTTGAATCCACCGTCAGCGAAAGGGATATTCTTCTTGAAAAGCAGGAATATTCTGAGGAGCTTCTTGAAGTTCTCGCCTCGGAAAAATCCTGGGGATATGCAACGGAAAACTTCCACGTTGACAAAGGTGTGATGGTTCTCGATCGCTTCGGCGGAATGCAGGAGCTTAAACTTTATTCGACCTATTACACAACTTTCACCTTCGAACTTTCCGACAGCGAAGTCTGCATTGCGGAATGGTCCGACGAGGAATGGATCAACAAGGACACAACGGTTTTTATAACTCCCGTTGCCTCCGGATACGCAACTCTCACCTTCCGGAACGACCTTTACGACAGTTCTTTCAAGGTTCTCATAATTGTGAAATAATTTTATAAAAAACAAAAAGCACTTCAAAAAACGAAGTGCTTTCCTTTTTTTGCCGGAACGGAATCCTTTTCCGAAAAGGCCCCCTTATCAAAGGTGCTGGATTTTTTCAGCCTCCCCTATCAGGGGAGGTGGATTTTTCGGCGGCTTGCCGCCGGAAAAGACGGAAGGGTGGTTCAAAAAAAGGCCCCCTTGCCTAAAGGGGGCTGTCACACCTTTAAGAACAGGCGCGTGACCGGGGGATTCTGCTTTAAATTATCGGTTGATTTTAGATGGTTCCGCAAAACCAATGTAGGGCGGGGGCTTGCTCCCGCCGTTTTTAATCGGACGGGGTTACAATCCCTCAGTCTTTTGCCTTCGGCAAAATCCAGCTCCCTTTGCACAAGGGAGCCTTGGTTTCTTTCAGGGCTGCTGTTTTCCGCAGTTGAGGCAGAATTTTGCGGAAACGTCAAGCTGTTTTCCGCAGAAAGGGCAGAACTTTACGGAATCTTCCGCTTTCGGAATTTCCGGGGAAGTTTTCGGTGTTTTAAGGCTTTCAATTTCCGCGCGCATTTCGGCGATTGCTTTTCTTTTATCGGAAACACCTTCAAAAATTTTCATAACTTCCTCATCAAGAACTTCGCCGGAATCGATTTTCGCGACGTAATATTCTCCGATTTTTCGGATTATATCGTTGAGATTTCTTTGTTCGGATTCAACTTTTGCGGAAAGTTTTGTAATTTCGATTGCGTTGTTTGTTTTTTCGGTTGCGGTTTTTGCAAAATCGTTTATCTTATCGAGAAATGCCATTAAAAATCCCTCCCTGTTTGTTTTTCATATATTCATTTTACTATATTTTAATCGAAAAGTCACCGGAAATTGCCTTTATTTTTAAAACAAAAAGTTAATTTTTATTTAATTTTATCTTTCATTGCCTTTTTTGCGTATTCTGATATTGGGAATATCCCGATTATTTTACGGAAAGAAGGTCTTTTTTATGCAGGAACATCCGCTTTCAGATATAAAAATCGGGGAAAGGTTTTGTATAACAAAACTTCTTACAAAAGGCGAACTCCGCCAAAGACTTCTTGACCTTGGATTTGTTCCGGGAACAAAAATCGAATGCGCCCGGATAAGTCCTTTCGGCGACCCGAAAGCTTTTCTCATAAGAGGCGCGCTGATTGCCCTCCGGAAGGAAGATTCCGAAACAATATTGGGGGGTGAGGAATTTTGAACCGTAAAAAAATCGTTCTTGCCGGAAACCCGAACGTGGGAAAAAGCACAGTTTTCAACGCCCTTACCGGACTTCACCAGCATACGGGAAACTGGTCCGGAAAAACCGTCGGCGCCGCGGAAGGAATTCTTCGGCGAAGGGGAAAAGAAATAAAACTTATCGATCTTCCCGGAACATATTCCCTTATAACCGATTCCGCCGAGGAGGAAGTTACAAGGAACTGTCTTTGTTTTGAAAAATTCGACGGCGCCGTTGTTGTCTGCGACGGCTGCTGTCTTGAACGGAACCTGATTTTTGCCCTCCAGGTGGCGCAGCTTGTTCCGAAGGTTCTGCTTTGCGTGAATATGCTTGACGACGCAAGAAAAAAGGGCATAAAAATCGATATCGAGGCAATTTCAAGGGAAACGGGTCTTCCGGCAATCGGGATTTCCGCCGGGAATTTTGAAGGGCTTGATGAACTTGAAAATGCAATTTTTGATCTTGCGGAAGGAAAGCTCAAAACGGATTTTGTTCCGGTAAGATATCCGAAGACAGTTGAGCACGCAATTCGGGTTCTTGCTCCCGCCTTTGAAAAATTCGGTTTTTCCGGCGCTTTTGCCGCTCTTCGCATTCTTGAAAAAGAACCCGGATTCCTCGGCGAATTCGAGAAAAGATTCGGCAAAACCGAAGAATCCGAAGATCTGAGCACCGCAATAGAAAAGGCGGAAAAAGTCCTTGCCGAAGAAGGTTTAAAGGGCGGTTTTTCCGATAAAATCGCCTCCTGTTTGGCTTTTCGGGCGGAGGAAATTTTTCTTTCCGCCGTAAGTTTTTCCGAAAACGTGAAGAAAAACCGCGACGAAAAAATCGATTCCGTGCTCACCGGAAAATATCTCGGGATACCGGCGATGCTCATTCTTTTCGGGTTTATCTTCTGGCTTACCGTTTCCGGCGCGAACTATCCTTCGGAAATGCTTTCGGAGCTTTTTTCAAAAGCCGGGAATCTTTTCGGAAGCCTTCTTGAAAAAGCCTCCGCCCCGGCGGTGCTCAAAAGCTTCCTCGTTGACGGAATCTGGAACGTACTGAGCTGGGTCGTTGCGGTAATGCTTCCGCCCATGGCAATTTTCTTTCCGCTTTTCACATTCCTTGAGGATATCGGATATCTTCCCCGGGTTGCCTTCAACCTTGACCGGGGGTTCAAGGCTTCCGGCGCATGCGGAAAACAGGCGCTGACCATGCGGTTGGTTTATAACGGCGGTTTTTTGCATATAATTCCCCGGAGGTGCTTTTTTTGAAATATTCCGCGGCGCTTTATATGCGTCTTTCAAAAGAGGACGGCAAAAAGGATTCCGGAAGCATCGGTTCCCAAAGGGAAATCCTGCGCGGCTTTGCCGAAGAAAAGGGGTTTGAAATTTTCGGGGAATACATTGACGAAGGTTTTTCCGGAACAAATTTTGAAAGACCCGCTTTCAAAAAAATGCTTGCGGACGCCGAAGAAGGAAAAATCAATCTGATCATCACAAAAGACCTTTCCCGCCTTGGAAGGGACTATATTTCCGCCGGACAGTTCACGGAAATTATCTTCCCCTCGAAAGGAATCCGCTATATCGCGGTTACGGACGGTTACGATTCGGAAGAATCCCCGGGGGATTTTATCCCTTTCAAAAACATAGTCAACGAAATGTACGCAAGGGATATAAGCAGAAAAATCCGTTCCGCCTTTAAGGCAAGAATGAAATCCGGGGATTTTATCGGGCCTTTTGCGCCCTTCGGATACCGCCGCTGCCCGGAAAACCGGCATAAGCTCATAACCGACAGAAAAACAGCGGAAATTGTAAAAAGGATTTTTTCCGAAAGCGCAGAAGGCAGAACCCCGAAGGAAATCTGCCGGAAGCTGGATTCCGAAGGAATTCCCACTCCCCTTGATTTCCGGAAGGATCTTCCGAAAAGCCGTAACTGGAACAGCGCGACCGTTCTTAAAATTCTGAAAAACCCGGTATATCTCGGACATCTTGAACAGGGAAAAACCGCAAAAATCTCCTTTAAAAGCAAAATTTCGGTAAACGTTCCGCCGGAAAAACGCTTCTTTTCAAAAAACGTCCACGAAGCGATTGTTGACGAGGAAACTTTTAAAAAAGCGAACCGCCGTTACAGAAACCGGAAATAAAAAAAGAGCCTTCGGCACGGCCGCCGAAGGCTCTTTTTTTATAAGTTTGAGAGTATTACTTCTGAATTATTTGCCGTATTCGTCGTTTATATCCTTAAATACGGAAACCATGGGTTCAACATCCTTGCCTTTGATATGACGGTCAATATAGTTCCGGGTAATTTTATAAACAACCGGGCAAAGAACAACGACGCCGATAAGGTTCGGGATCATCATAAGTCCGTTGAAGGTATCGGAAATATCCCATGCAAGGGAGGAATGAAGCATCGGACCGACAAAAACAATGGCTACGAAAATGACTTTGTAAATAATTGTGGATTTTGTTCCGAAAAGATATTCCCATGCTTTTGTGCCGTAAACGCTCCAGCCGAGAATGGTGGAATATGCAAAAAGCAGAATCGCCAATGCGATGAACATGGAACCGATTTTTCCGAAAAGGGTTTCAAAAGCTGCGCCGACAAGAGCGGAAGATGCAATTCCCTCAGCAACGATTTCGCCGGTTTCAATGTTGACAACTCCGGAGGAAAGAACCGCAAAAGCGGAAAGGGTGCAGACGATGATGGTATCAACAAATACCTCGAAGATTCCCCACATACCCTGTTTAACGGGTTCCTTGACGTTGGAGCAGGAATGTACCATTACGGAAGAACCAAGACCCGCTTCGTTGGAGAAAACGCCGCGCTTGCAGCCCTGGGTGATTACCTGTTTTATTGCAACACCCGCAAAACCGCCGGCAACCGCTTCGATTCCGAAAGCGCCTCTGAAAATAGAAGAAAAAACCGCGCCCGCCATATCAATATTCACAATGAAAATCGCAATGGTGCCGATGAGATAAAGAAGAACCATTCCGGGAACAAGCTTTTCGGTAACCGCGGCAATTCTTTTAATACCGCCGACTATAACAAGAGCGGAAAGAATGACAAATAAAATTCCGGTTGCCCAGTTGGGGATGCCGAATGCGGAATTGAGGTTGACCGCGATGGAGTTCATCTGGCTGAGGTTTCCGATTCCGAAGGAAGCAAAAATGCAGAAGCAGCAGAACAGAACCGCAAGAATCGCGCCTATCCATTTGCAGCCTTTTTTTGCGCCGAGACCGTCTTTAAGGTAATACATTGCGCCGCCGCACCATTCGCCTTTAATATTTTTGCGGCGATAGAAAATACCGAGAACGTTTTCGGAAAAGTTTGTCATCATACCGAGGATTGCGGCGATCCACATCCAGAAAATTGCGCCGGGACCGCCGACAGCAATCGCTCCGGCAACGCCGGCGATGTTGCCGGTACCGACCGTCGCGGAAAGAGCGGTGCAGAGAGCCTGGAACTGGGAGATGTTGCGTTTATCGGATTTGTCGGTTACATTCTTATCGGTAAGAAGCGAACCTATTGTTTCCTTAATCCAATGTTTAAAATAAACGAACTGGAAACCTTTTGTGAAGACGGTGCAGATAACGCCTGCTCCGAGAAGAATCACGATACCTATTTTGACCCAGACAAAATCGTAGATAACGCCGTTTACTTCAGCTACTTTTGCAAGAAATTCTTCCATGATTATTTCTCCTTTTCTCTCAAAAAAACAAAACAGCGAAAAATCCGAAAGACGGAAAATTCGCTGTGAACCATAAACCAACAACATAAAACCGCAGGATATCCCCGGTAAAAGCTATCGAAAAAACTGTCCTTTTGCCTGAGAGATTCGTTTTTCTTTAAAAAACTTGCACCTTCGGCACCCGCGCTTGGCGAACTTCTCCAGTCCTTCATCCGTCCGCAGTCCTCATCCTTTTTTAAAGGAAGCCTGAGAGTGTCGCTCCTTCGGCAAGCAAATTTTTTGCTTTTTCCTGCAAACTTCATCTGACGCTATTCAATTTGATGTGATGAGTATAACGCAGTTCATTAAAAAAATCAATAGTTTTTGCGAAAAAAGTTTTAGCAATTTAAAGTGTTGTTTTTTTATAAACCGACCATGTGCATGGGAATCGGCTGCGGGGCGGTGGGAGTTACCGGCGCAAGAATAATCGATTCGCCCCGGGAGAGGATTATTGCAATAATCACAAACAGCTTTATGCCATGCAACGGGCGGCTTCCGGCAATAATTGCGCTTATCGCAATGTTTTTTACGGATTCATCGGTGCTCGGTTCTGCAATTCTTACGTTTTTCATCGCTTTTTCCGTGCTCATGACTTTTCTTGTTTCAAAAATTCTTTCAAAAACGGTGCTCAAAGGGGTTCCCGCAAGCTTCACCCTTGAACTTCCGCCTTACCGGATGCCGAAAATCGGGAAGATCCTTTTGCGTTCGGTTTTTGACAGAACCTTAAAAATCCTTTTCCGGGCGGTGATCGTTGCGGTTCCCGCCGGGGCGGCAATCTGGCTGTGCTCAAATCTGACCATCGGCGGAGAAACGCTGCTCAAAATCCTTTCGGATTTTCTTGAACCTTTCGGAAGGGTTTTCGGGCTTGACGGAACGGTTCTTTCCGGATTCATCCTTTCACTTCCGGCAAACGAAATTGCCCTTCCGATAATGGCTATGGGATATTCCGGCGGAACCCTTTCGGAACTCGGAACCGCGGCGGAAACCGCCGCTCTTTTTTCCGCAAACGGTTTTACCGCAAAAACCGCCCTTTGCACGATAATCTTTTTTCTTTTTCATTGGCCCTGCGCCACCACCGTTATAACCGTATGGAAGGAAACGAAAAGCGCAAAATGGACCGCCCTTTCCGTCCTTGTTCCGCTTTTAACCGGGCTTTCACTTTGCCTTTTGGTAAATATTGTTTCAAAACTGCTTTTCTGAAAGGCAAAAAGCCTTGATATTTATTCAAAAGATGTTATAATATGATAGAAAGGGTGGTGTTTTTTATGGCATTCGTTGAAAAAAAACGTTGGCTTTTCCTCGGTCTTCCGTTCACTTTTACAAAATATACGGTTACCGAAGAACAGATTACAATCAATTCCGGTCTTTTCACAAGGATCGAAAACGATTGCTATATGTATAAAATCCAGGATACGGTTCTTTCCGTTTCACTTTTCCAAAGGATTTTTGGAATTGCCACCGTTATATGCAAAACAAGCGACGTTACCCACGGACAGCTTGTTCTTAAAAACATCAAAAACGCAAAGGCAATCAAGGACTTCATTGTTGAATGCTCCGAGGAGCAGCGTTTGAAGAGAAGAACGATCAACACGCTCAATATCGACGCCGACGTTGACGGCGATATCGACGAGCTTTGATAAAAAGAAAGGAACGATTTCGAAATGACCAATTTTTCCGTTGTTAAAGGCAATATCGTCAATATGAAAGTTGATGCAATCGTTAACGCAGCAAACACCAGCCTCCTCGGCGGTGAAGGCGTTGACGGCGCAATCCATGCCGCCGCAGGCGCAGAGCTTATCAGCTGCTGCAGAAGAATCGGCGGATGCAAAACCGGCGAAGCGGTTATCACCCCCGGTTTTAAACTTGACGCAAAATATATCATCCATACCGTAGGTCCCGTTTGGAACAACGGTCTTACCAACGAAGCGGAACTCCTTCGCCAGTGCTACATCAAATCTCTCGATCTTGCCGTTGAATACAACTGCAAAACCGTTTGCTTCCCTTCAATTTCCACCGGCGCATACCGCTTCCCCCTTGCAAAAGCAGCGGAAATCGCAATCAACACCATTCTTGAATATCTTGAACAGGACACCTGCCTTGAAGACGTCCGCATGGTCTGCTTCGATTTCAACACCAAAGCAGCTTACGACAAAGTAATGCGCGCGCTCGGAAGACTTGAAGACGAAGATTGATTTTTGAACCGAACATAAAAGCTCCCCTTCGGAAACGGAGGGGAGCTTTTTTTGCAAAAAGGCCCCTTTGTTAAAGGGGGCTGTCACGCTTTTGGGAACAGGTGTGTGACCGGGGGATTCTGTTTAAATTCCCAGTTCTTTTTCAATTTCCGCCATAAGGGCGCTTGGGCGGATATCAAGCGCATCACTCAATTTAAAAAACGTTTCAAGGGTTGGTTTTCTTTCGCCCCTTTCAATTGCGCTCAAATGTGTTCTTCCAATTCCCGCAAGTCCGCTCAAAACTTCCTGGGAAAGTCTTTTTTCTTCGCGGATATGCTGTATAACTTTTCCTACAGCAATTGAATCAAGCATTAAAATCACCTTACCTTTAAAATAAGTTTATGATAATTTTTTCGCTTTTTTGAATACATATGTTGTCATTTGAACGCAAATGTGTTAGAATACATTCAAGCGTTGCAGTCACATTCTTTTTGTGATAGTATTTAGCTGAAATAAGATTAAAAAGGAGTGTTTTCCGTGAAAAAAATCGTTTCCGTTCTTGCCGCAATTATTCTTGTATTCTGTTTTTCGGTAAATACCTTTGCCGAAACCGTCAAAATCGAAGAATACAAACTTTCCTTTGAAATTCCCGAAGGCTGGTACGCGGTTACAAAAGACACTCCCGAAGATTCCGAAGTTTTTAAATATTATCTTTATTATGATGGAACAATGGAATATCTTGAAGAAAACGGTCTTTTGCTTTACGTTATTTCCGAAGACGGTTTTTCCGATATAACGGTTGAACTTGAACAGACCGAAAGCTACGAAGGACTTGAAAGTCTTTCAAAATCCGCAATTGAAAAATATTGCCGCGAAACCGAAGAAACCTGGGCCGGTTACGGTTATGAAAACTGTTCCGCTGAATTATATGAAGGCGCAGCCGCCGATTTTATTAAAATAAGCTATGATTATTCTGTTGACGGAATGCGTGCCTGCGGACTTGATTACATAGGTTTTGTTGACGGAGTTTACTGCGTGATTGCTCTTACTACCTATGACGAAACAATTCCCGAAAGCTATGCGGAAACTTTAAAAAATATTGTTGACAGCATTCTGAGCGAAAACGTTGTTCCCGAAAACAGCTCCGTAGATTCCGGTACCGTAAGAAGCATTTTAAAAGCCTTGCGCCGTCTTGTTCCGGTTATTGTCGCTTTGATTGCCGGTTTGGTTGCAAAAGCAAAAGGTCTTTTCGGCAAAAATAAAAAATCTTCTGCAGAAGCAGAAGTTCCTTCTTTTGAAGCAACCGAAATAAAAACCGAATCTTCCAAACAAATTGATAATAATTTTGAAGACGATTTATCGGCGAACATTTCCGAAAGCGGTTTCTGCTGTTCTTCCTGCGGTTCTCCTCTTTCCGAAGACGATAAATTCTGTCCCCTTTGCGGTAAGAAAATAAAATAAACAAAAGAAAAAAGGAACGGTTTATACCGTTCCTTTTTTGCTTTTCTTCGGTTTTATAAGTGCATGACTTTATTTGCGCCCGTTTTTAATCGGACAGGGTTTTCTCTCCCTCAGTCACGGCAAAGCCGCGACAGCTCCCTCGTCAGAGGGAGCTTGCCCTCCGGGTTTCCTTTTTTTGCGGGCGACCACATAGGGTCGCCCCTACGACGATTCCGGTAATATCGACGGCGGATGTAAGATTGGACAGGGTTTGTCCCTCATCCGTCACTTCGTGCCACCTTCCCCCAAGGGAAGGCTAAGTCACTCCGGGTTCCCTACGGTAATGCCGAGGGGTTTGCAGAAAAAAACGGCGGGAGCAATGCTCCCGCCGTTTTTTGTTCTTTTGATTAACCTTTAAGACCTCTGGACTGGCGGTCCATATCCTCGACAACGATATCGAAGATTTCGCCTTTGGTTGCGCAGTATTCAAGCACTTTCCAAGGGGTGTTGGTGTGGTAATGGAGTTTGATGAGTTCTTCATCGCCGACTACAATAAGGCAGTCGCCGGGGATTTCTTCCATAAGATAATCATGGATTTCGTCTTCATCAAGGTCGGTTCCTTCGATGAGGAGCTGGGTGTCATATCTGTATTCGGTTTCTTCCATTGATTAGTCCTCCTTATTTTCTTCGGCAGCTTTTGCTGCGGCTTTCTGTGCTTCATATTCGTCGCGTTCGCGGCAGATCTGTGCCATAACTTCTTTGATGGCTTCTTTTCTTGCCTCGTCGGTTACGGTGCGCTGAACTCTGCCCTTGGATTCGTCGATTTCGCGGCCGCGGCTTTCGCTGTAAACTTCGCCTGGAAGACCCATTCCGCAGGTAAGGGCGGTGAGAAGCGCGTTGCCTTCGGCTCTTGCGGCATCAACAAAACCGGATTCAAAACCTACTTCGTCCCTTTCAACAATAGGGGTGTAAACATGGGGAGAAACGGTTGCGTCTTCGCTTACTGCGCCTTTTGTTACCATCTGGAGAAGAACAACGCGGATTGCGTCGGTTCTGTTGGGGGTAACTGCGTTGCCGAGAGCGGCTTTTGTAAGTGCGTGAAGAGTCATATGTTCATTTTCCCAAAGGATTTCCATAAGCTCGCGCTGAGTTCCTGTAAGTCTGATCATTTATAATTCCTCCGTGAGTAAATTAAAAATCATTTTAAAAAATTTAAAGGTTACACTATATTATAACACTTTTTTTCCGCTTTGCAAACATTTATATTACGGAACCGCCGTTTATATTGAGAACGGTGCCGGTCATATATGAAGCTTTTTCGCTTGCGGCAAAGAAAACCGCTTCGGCAATTTCCTCCGGTTTTCCGATATATCCGAGGGCGGATTCTTCTGCGACCGCTTCCATATCCTCTTTGCTGAAACGGGAATTCATCTCCGTATCAACGGCGCCGGGAGCAACGCAGTTGACCCGGATTCCGGAAGGACCGAATTCCTTTGCCATAGCCTTCGTATAGCCTATTACGGCGGCTTTTGTTGCGGAATAATGGCATTCGCAGCTTCCGCCGGTAACTCCCCAGATTGAGGAAATATTGACTATTGAACCGCTTTGGTTCTTTATCATATTTCCAACGGCGCGTTTTGAGCAGTTGAAAACGCCTTTTACGTTAACTCCGAAAATCCGTTCCCATTCCTCGTCGCTGCAATCCTGGAAAAGTCCGAAGACCGAAATTGCCGCGTTGTTGATAAGGACCGAAACCTCGCCCATTTCCCTCTCGATTTCATCGAACATTCCGCAGACCGCGCTGTAATCCGAAACGTCGGCGCAAAAAGCCTTTCCGCCGATTTTTTCCGCAAGGGCTTTTGCTTTTTCTTCGCTTTTTTCAAAGTTCACCGCAACGGCATAACCTTCTGCGGCAAATTTTTCGCATATCGCTTTTCCGATTCCCCGGCTTCCGCCGGTTACAAGAACGACCTTTTTCAAGGGGCGCAGCCTCCTTTAACAAAATACATTTATAATAATATCATGCGCACCCCTTTTTAGCAATTGTTATTTTTATAAAATAGTGATATACTCATTTTATAAAAGGCAAAAGGGAGGTTTTCCCATGTTACCCACAAAACGTCTTTTTGACGAAAACGCGTATCTTACTGAATTCGAGGCGACCGTTCTTTCCTGTTCCGAAACGGAAAAAGGATTTGATATCGTTCTTGACCAAACCACTTTTTTCCCGGAAGGGGGCGGACAGTTTCCGGATAAGGGAAACCTCAGCGGAATCGAAGTTTTTGACGTTCAGGAAGACAAAGAAGGAATAATCCACCATTTTTCAAAAACGGGTATTTCCGAAAGGGAAAAAGTTTCCGGAAAAATCGATTGGCTCCGGCGTTTTGATTTTATGCAGCAGCACAGCGGCGAACATATCTTTTCCGGAATCGCCCATAAAAAATTCAAAGCAACGAACGTGGGTTTCCATCTCGGACTTGACGAAACGACAATCGACCTCGACGTTCCTTTGAACGAAGAACAGGTTTTTGAAATCGAAACCGCTGCGAACAAGGCGGTTTTTGAAAACGCTCCGTTCCTGATAAGCTATCCTTCGGAAGATGAACTTGAGGTTCTTCCCTATCGGAGCAAGAAAAAACTTTCCGGAAAAATCCGGATTGTAACGGTTCCCGGCTACGATATCTGCGCCTGCTGCGGAACCCACGTTAAAACCGCCGGCGAAATCGGAATAATAAAAGTCACCGCTTTCCAAAATTACAAAGGCGGAACAAGGCTTTTCATGCTTTGCGGAAAACGCGCTTTTCTTGATTATCAGAGCAAGAACCGTGATCTCATAAAAGTCACGAATTCCCTTTCGGTAAAACCGAACGAACTTTGCTTTGCGGTAAGCCGTCTTGAAAACGAAATAACCGAACGCAAAATTTATGAATCCGCTCTTAAAAAAGAACTTTTTTCGCTTAAAGCCGAAAAGCTTGGAACAGGCGAAAAAATCTGCGTTTTTGAAGAAGGAATGACCCCGGACGAGCTCCGAAGATACTGTCTTACCCTTTCGGAAAACTTTAAGATTGCAGCGGTTTTCAACGGAAAAGAAGGGGATTATAAATATGCCGTTTCCTCAAAAACCGAAAACTGCGCGGCAATCGCGAAAGAAATAAACGCAAAATTTTCCGGCCGCGGCGGCGGAAAACCGGAACTTGTTCAGGGCGGATGTTCCGGAAAAGCTTCGGAAATAGAAGATTTCTTCAACAATCTGTAAAATATTTGTTTTAATATACAAAAAGTAAACGAAAAGAGGGCAAAAAATGGATAACTTCGAAGTTGCAAAAATTGTAAAAAAACATCTTTCAAAAGAATATAACTGCGCCGAAAACGATTTTGATTCCTATAAAATCGTCGTTACCGAACTTAAAGAAAACGGAAACAAGGCAATGAAGGCCGCATGCTTCGGCAGTTCCGCAATTTTTTCCGTACTCCCGAAAATGGTTCCGGACTTCAAAAGAATCTTCGAGGGAAAAAATCCCGATTGGATTTTTGAAACCAATTCCCTCATAATGCTTGCGGAAATCCTTTATCTTCACGGCCACACAATCGACGATATGTACCAGTACAGCGTTCCTGATTTCAGCCTTCCGAAAACCGATGCAAAATATGATATTGAAATAATCGAATCCGGTTTTGATAAATTCAAAAGCGAACCCCTTGCGGCGGAAGTTTTCGATCTTGAAAGCCACGGTCCGATAGTCCTCATGCTCCGGGCAAAGAAAAACGGAAAAACAATCGCCGTTGCGGGCGCTTATGATGAAGGCGATTCCCTCTGGCAAATAAATCTTGCCGTTGCGGAGGAAGAACGCTTCGGCTTTGCGGGCGAAAACGTTCTTGCCGTAATCAAGGACGCGGTTATTGCAAAAGGCAAAATTCCTTATTTCGGCGGTCCTTTCTGCAAAATTTCTCCCAACACCGCAAATTCCGCAGGCTTCTTCCCCTGCTGGACCCAGATTGTTTCAAGACCGAGAGAAGACGAATTCCTCAACCTTCACGGAACAAGATAAATTTTTCAAAAAAATACCGGCGGAAAATTCCGCCGGTATTTTTTTGTTGTTTTTCTGTTAATATATTGACAACCACAGCAAAATATTGTATCATTTGATACGGAAAAGAGGGGATTTTATGACAGCAGGCGACAGAGAGGCTTTTTTGAAAAGCAAGCTTTTTTCAAAACTCGAAATTGAACGCTTTAAGGCGGAAATGAAAATAATAACCGCAAAAAAAGGCGAAAAAATTATGACCGAAAACAATTTCAGCCGCTGTCTTGCCCTTGTTTTAAAAGGCGGCGCCTCCGTTTCAAAAATCGGTCTTGACGGAAGGCGGACTGTTATAAACCGGTTTTCCGAAGGAGACGTCTTCGGAATGGCAACCCTTTTTTTCGAGGAGGAGGAATATCCTTCCGAAATAACCGCCGAAAGTCCGCTTCGGCTTGCGGTTTTTCCGAAGAAAACAATCGAAAGAGCCTTTTTTGAATCGCCGGATTTTGCGAAGGCATACGTCGTTCTTCTTTCGGAAAAGATTCATTTTCTTAACAAAAAGCTTTCCGCTTTTTCCGAAGGGGAAGCGGCGGAAAAACTTCTCCGCTGGATAAAAACTTTTTCCGAAGGCAAAAATGAATTCTTCCTTCCCTGCTCCGTTTCAAAACTTGCCGGGATGCTCGGAATCGGAAGAGCTTCCGTTTACCGCGCTTTCGATACCCTTTCCGAAAGAGGGATCATTGAAAAAGAAGGCAAAAAAATCGTTATATTAAAGCCCTGAAAGGCTGTTTTATATGGAGGAAACAAAAATGAAAAAACTGATCTCCCTTATCTTTGCGCTTATTATGATTCTGAGCATGGCCGCGTGCTCGGCCGAACCCGAAACCCCGGTTGAACCCGAAAACGATGAACCCGCGGTTCCTTCCGAACCGGAAGAACCTTCCAAACCCGCCTTTGAAGGCGCCGAAGTTAAAGTCGGCATGCTCAAAGGACCCACCGGAATGGGTGCCGCATGGCTTATGGATCAGAATGAGCAGGGACTTACCCTCAACAGCTATGAATTCACCATTGCCGGAGCAGCGGATGAACTTACCGGTCAGCTTATCCAGGGCGGATTTGATATTGCCGCCCTTCCCACCAACGCGATTGCATCCCTTTATAACAAAACCGAAGGCAAAATCGTCTGCCTCGGCGTAAACACCCTTGGCGTTCTTTATATTCTTGAGAACGGCGAAAGCATTTCGAGCATCGGGGATCTTGACGGAAAAACCATTCTTGCTTCCGGAAAAGGCAGCACCGCAGAAGCCGTGCTCGTTCATCTTATTGCTGAAAGCGGAATCGGCGCAGATATTCATTTTGCAAGCGAACATACCGAAGCCGCAACTCTTGCCCTCACCGGTGAATACGATATCGTAATGCTTCCGGAGCCTTTTGTTACAAACGTAATGGCAAAAAGCGAAAATTTCCGCGTTGCGCTCAATCTTTCCGAGGAATGGAAAAATCTTACCGGGGAAGATATGACCATGGGCGGAATCGCCGTCCGCAAAGAATTCCTTGAACAGAACCCGGAAGCAGTTGCGGAATTTGTTGAAGATTATGCGAAAAGCATTGAATTCACAAACTCCGAACCCGCCGAAGCCGGCCTTCTTATAGAAAAATACGGAATTGCCGCCGCGGTCGTTGCCGAAAGCGCAATTCCCAGATGCAACATCGTATGGCTCCACGGCGAAGAATACAAAACCGTGCTCGAAAAATTCCTCACCGTTCTTTTCGAAGCGAATCCGAACTTCGTAGGCGGAAAACTTCCCGCGGAAGATTTTTACGGCTGATTTTCTGAGCACCGATTATTATGAAAGGAGAGAGAAGGAGAATGAAAAAGGCTTTTTATTCCGTCGCCGCTGCGGGATTCTGGATAATCCTTTGGGAAATAATATATCTCGCCGTCGGACAGAGCATTCTTGTTCCTTCTCCCCTTTCGGTATTCAATAAGCTTTGCGAGTTTGTCGTGCTCAAGGATTTCTGGATTTCCGTGGCAACTTCCCTTTTGCGGGTTGTTTCCGGTCTGTTCTTCGGAACGGTGCTCGGAACCGTTCTTGCGGTGCTCACGGCAAAATCAAAACTTCTGCGCTTCTTCTTTTCTCCGGCAATCCATATAATAAAATCTACTCCCGTCGCTTCCTTTATCATCCTTGCAATACTCTGGCTCAGCGTTGAAAACGTTCCCGCATTCACCGCCATGCTCATAGTTCTTCCAACAGTTTGGGCAAACACGGAAAAGGGAATTCTTTCCGTCGATAAGGATCTTTTGCAGATGGGAAAGGCCTTCGGACTTTCGAAAAGAGAAAGTTTTCTTCGGATAACCGTTCCTTCCGTAAAGCCGTTTTTTATTGCCGCCCTCAACAGCGCTGTCGGAATGGCATGGAAAGCCGGAATTGCCGCGGAAGTAATCTGCCCCCACGGAAAATCCCTTGGCGCGGCGCTTCAGGATTCAAAAATCTATTTCAATACCGTCGATACTTTTGCCCTTACCTCCGCGGTTGTAATTTTAAGCGTTCTGCTTGAAAAAGCGATTCTTGCGCTTACTTCGAAAGGGGGACGCAAAAATGCCTGAATTCAGAAACGTTGATTTTTCCTACGGCGAAAAAAACATCCTGAAAAACTTTTCTTTTTCAGTAAACGAAGGGGAAACAACCGCAGTTCTCGGTCCTTCCGGTTTTGGAAAAACGACCCTTCTTGAACTTTTCGCGGGATTTTTGAAACCGCAGAAAGGCGAAATTGTTTCTTTCCCCGAAAAACCGGTTTTTATTTTTCAGGAAGACCGGCTTCTTCCCTGGTATAACGTTCTTGAAAACCTTACGGCGGTCAATATCGGAAAAGAAAAAGCGCTTCTTTATCTTGAAAAAGTCGGGCTTTCGGATTCTTTGGAAAAATATCCGGAGGAACTTTCCGGCGGAATGTGCCGGCGCCTCGCAATCGCAAGAGCCCTTGCCTTCGGCGGAAATTATTTTCTTTTCGACGAACCCTTGCGCGGACTTGATATAAAAACCTCCGCGGAAATTCTTGAACTTATAAAGACGGAAACTTCCGGAAAAACCGCCCTTATTATCACCCACAGCCCGAAGGAAGCTTTTTCCCTTTGCGAAAGAATTGTCGTTGCGGGAAAAACTCCCCTTGAAATTCTTGCGGACAGAAGAAAAAGCGATTTTCCCGACGAAAAAGCGCTTGAAGATTTCCTCGAAACCGTAATAAACTGAAAAAAACCGGATATCCGCCCGCGGATATCCGGTTTTTTGTTATTTCAGAGAGGAAAGAACGATTTCCACAGGCGAAAAAACTCCGCCGGGAATTTCCGCGGAAAAAGAACCCGCGATAAGTTCCGATTTTTCCGTTTCGCAAATCGGAAGCAGAATCGAAGCGGAAGTTCCTCCGCCGGTTTTGCTCTGTATTTTGAATCTTCCGCCGCTTTTTAATGCAAAATGATGTGCAAGGGTAAGCCCGAGCCCCATTCTTTTTCTTCCGGGTGTTTCGCATTTTATGAAAAACGGTTCGGTACAGCGCCGGAGAGTTTCCTCATCCATTCCGGTTCCGTTGTCGCTTACGGTTACTTTTGCAAACCTTCTTGTTTTTGAAACGGAAACTTTTATTTTTCCGTTTTCGGAACGGTTTTCCGCCGAATTCAAGAGAAGATTCAGAACAGCATAGAAAAGCTTTTCTCTGTCAACATTCACAAAAATATTTTCCCAGGGAACTTTGCAGGAAAACAAAATCCCCTTCTTTTCAAGAAAAGGTTCCGCTTTTTCGCAAAGATTTGAAACTGTTCCGCAAATTTCCGTCTTTTGATTTTTATAATTTTCCGTTCCGGAAACCGCCTCGAAATATTCGTTCATCTCCTGGGCGCTTCGAAGAATCATCCATCCCGCTTTGTTTATTTCGCCGGAAACTTCCGAACAATTCTCCGGAAGTTTTAGCGTTTCAAAAAACTGGCTGTGAACGTATCCGTAAATTTGTTCTTTTGCACAAAGCGAAAGATTCGCCGCCTTTTCGCTTGAAATATTTTTGCCCGATTTAAGTCTTTTGTTTTCCATATATCCCACCAACTGTTAATTTTATACAAATATAATATCTTGAATATTTAAAATTAACAAGCCTTTTTGTCAACTTGACTAAAACAAATGCTTCGGAAAGAATTTTTTAGTGAATGAATGCAGAATAATCAAAAATCTCTTGTTAATATTAAAAAAATATTATAAAATGATATCTGTAAAAAATTGATTTATGGAGGTAATCCCAAATGATCAGAATTGGTATTAACGGCTTCGGCCGCATCGGCAGACTTGTTTTCCGCATTGCTGCCGCACAGCCCGAAAAATTTGAAATTGTTGCAGTAAACGATCCTTTCATCGATCCCGATTACATGGCTTACATGGCAAAATATGATACTGCACAGGGCAGATTCAACGGCGAAATTTCCGAAAAAGACGGCAAACTTGTTGTCAACGGAAAAGAAGTTAAAGTTTACGGTTTCAAAAACCCCGAAGAAATTCCCTGGGGAGCTGACGGCGTTGAATACGTAATCGAAGCAACCGGCGTTTTCAAGGAAGTTGACACCTGCCAGGCTCACCTTAAAGCAGGCGCAAGAAAAGTTGTTATCACCGCTCCTTCCAAAACCGCTCCTATGTTCGTAATGGGCGTTAACAACACCACCTATTCCAGCGACATGGAAGTTGTTTCCAACGCATCCTGCACCACCAACTGCCTTGCTCCTCTTGCAAAAGTTATCAACGATAACTTCGGCATTAAAGACGGTCTTATGACCACCGTTCACGCAGTTACCGCAACCCAGAAAACCGTTGACGGTCCTTCCAAAAAAGACTGGAGAGGCGGCCGTGCTTCCTGCGGTAACATCATTCCTTCTTCCACCGGCGCAGCAAAAGCTGTTGGCAAAGTTATCCCTGCTCTTAACGGAAAACTCACCGGTATGGCATTCCGCGTTCCCACCATCGACGTTTCCGTTGTTGACCTTACCGTTAACCTTGAAAAACCCGCAACTTATGACGAAATCTGCGCTGCAGTAAAAGCCGCTTCCGAAGGCGAACTCAAAGGTCTTCTCGCATACACCGAAGACGCTGTTGTATCTTCCGACTTCCTCGGCGATCCTCACGGTTCCACCTTTGACGCAAAAGCAGGTATCGCTCTTACCGATACTTTCGTAAAACTTGTTGCATGGTACGACAACGAATGGGGTTATTCCAACAACGTTCTTAAACTTACCGAATACATCGATTCCGTCGATAAAGCATAATTTTTCGAACAATCCAAGCCTCCCGAAAGGGAGGCTTTTTTGTTAGTCTCCCTTGTCAAATGCCGGAGGGATTCTTTTAAGCTGAAAGTGTAGGGCGGGGGTACCCCAAGGGTATTTCTTCGCTTCGCTCAGGGCACCTGCTCCCGCCGAAAAAAGGATTCCCGGAGGGCAGGCTCCCTCTGGCGAGGGAGCTGTCATCGAAGCTGACTGAGGGAGAGAAAACCCCGTCCAATTTAAAAACGGGCAACCGCATAGCGCCCTGAGCACGAAGTGCGAGGAAGTACCCTTGGGGTAGGTCGCCCCTACATTGTTTATATTAAACCCACCGCGTCACGGTAGGAAACGTCGTCCCCGACGTTCCGCAAAAAACGTTTCCACCCTTCCGTCTTTTTCGTCTGCAAGCCGCCGAAAAATCCACCTCCCCTGATAGGGGAGGCTTAAAAGAATCCCCCGGTCACGCATCCGTTCTTAAAGGCGTGACAGCCCCTTTTAGGCAAGGGGTCTTTTTTGAACCGTCCTTCCGTCTTTTTCGGTAGCGGATTTTCAATTCTTAAAACTTTCTTAAGATTTTATTAAAAGCATTGTTTTTCCGGAAGACCTTTGTTAAACTTGAACCGAAGAAACTTAAAAGGAGTGGGGATTTTGGAAAAGAAAAAACTGATTTCCGCCTTTCTCGGAATTTTTTGCGCCGTTTTTTTCATCCTTTGGTTTTCCGGAATTCTTCCGAAGGAAGCGGCAAAAATTTCCGCGGAAAGATATATGAAAAACGAAGTGCTTTACGGCGAATATTACCATGCCGAATACGCCGAATATTCCCCTGCCCACGACAGTTATTTCGTTTATTTCAGCGGCGGACCGAATCCTTCCGGCGAAATGGGCACAACAAGACATATCGGAGTCTATTACCGCTATTTTCCTTTCTTTGTCTGGTACGATTCAATGAATCCCGGCTGAAAACCGCATAAACAAGCCGTTTTTGGGTTTTGCTGTATGTATATTATATAATTTATAATATAATATTTTATAATATAATCTATTAAAAACCGCTTTTTCGAGGGGCGGTTTTCTTGCTTTTTCCCGAAGAAAAGGATATAATTATCTCATTGAATCCAAACCCGAAAGGCGGTTTTTCCTTTGGAAATAAATGAATATCAGAAGCTCGCAATGGTCACTCTCAATAAGGAACTCGACAAAAAAGAAATGCTTACAAACTCCGTAATGGGTCTTTGCGGCGAAAGCGGCGAAGCCTGCGACATTATAAAAAAGCATCTTTTCCACGGTCACGAACTCGACCGTGATGCGCTTATAAAAGAACTGGGCGACGTCGCCTGGTATCTTGCGGAAGCGGCAACCGCCCTTGAAACCGATCTTTCGGAAGTTCTTGAACGCAACATCGAAAAGCTGAAGAAAAGATATCCCGAAGGTTTTTCTTCCGAAAAATCAATCAACAGAACCGAATAAAAAAGGAAGCTCCGCAAAGCTGCACAGCCCCAAATTGTGCGGACAGCACAAAAAAGGCCCCCTGTGGTAGTGAATATTGAGAATTAAGCAATGAACTGACTTCTCTTTTCGAGGGGAGTCAGTTTTGTTTTAAGCTGAATTCGCTG
>SVMR01000027.1 GCA_015067315.1 Oscillospiraceae bacterium
TCATGGTAGAAAAGGACAACAACTCCAAAGAGAAAGTCCTTGAGATGACCATTGAAGAACTTGACCTGTCCGTAAGAAGCTTCAACTGCCTCAAACGCGCAGGAATCAACACTGTCGAAGACCTTATCGGCAAATCCGAGGACGAAATGATGAAAGTTCGTAACCTTGGTAAGAAGTCCCTTGAAGAAGTTGTTGCTAAACTTGAATCTCTTGGTTTCAACCTCAACAAGGAAGAAGATTGATTGAATCAAAAAGGAGTGAATATCGATGTCCGGAACTAGAAAGCTCGGTCGTGCTACCGACTGCAGAAGAGCTATGCTCCGCGCGATGGTCACCTATCTGCTTGAAAACGGCAAGATTGAAACCACCGTCACTCGTGCAAAAGAAGTTCGCGCTATGGCTGAGAAGATGATCACTATTGGTAAAAATAGCGATCTTCATTCCAAACGTCAGGTTTTTGCTTTCGTAACCAAGGAAGCAGTTGCAAAGAAACTCTTTGACGAGATCGCACCTAAATACGCCGAAAGAAACGGCGGTTACACCAGAATCATCAAAATTGGCCCCCGCCGCGGTGACGCAGCAGAAATGGCTATCATTGAGCTTGTGTAATTAATAGAGCATAATTCTTAAGAAATGCCTCCGGAGAAATCCGGAGGTATTTTTTTGGTTTAATTCTTATTATGACAAATTTTTTAAGAGCCTGTCTGTATTATATATACGGACAGGCTTTTTTGTTTTGGAGGTGAAAAAATGCCGGTTGAAATAGATATTGACGAAAAAAGCGTAACAGCATATATATCCGGGGAAATTGACCATCATAATGCGGCAAAATTAAGGAACGATATTGATGAGGCGGTTGAAAGCGCATATCCGGAATTCCTTTTTCTTGATTTCGGCGGGGTGACTTTTATGGATTCTTCGGGAATCGGGCTTGTTATGGGAAGATATAAGCTTATGAAAAATATTTCCGGAAGGGTTTTTATTCAAAACGCGCCGGCTTCGATTAAAAAAGTTATGCGTATGGCGGGGATTGAAAAATTGCTTTCTTCGGAAAACAGAAAGGAGGAATCTTTTGCGTGAAGCCGATAAATGAAATGAAACTGATTTTTGAAAGCCGTTCATGCAACGAAAGCTTCGCCAGAAGCGCTGTGGCGGCCTTTGTTTCGGTTCTT
This sequence comes from Oscillospiraceae bacterium, assembly GCA_015067315.1. Classification (GTDB taxonomy): domain Bacteria; phylum Bacillota; class Clostridia; order Oscillospirales; family Ruminococcaceae; genus UMGS1668. The sequence continues at coordinate 1,173 of SVMR01000027.1, forward strand.
GACCCGAACGTTGAAGAGATTTCGGATATAAAAACCGCTGTTTCAGAGGCTGTTACAAACTGCATTGTGCACGGTTATAAAAACGATATCGGGAAGGTTTACATACACGTAAAAATATTCGAGGGCGCCCTTGTAAGTATCAATATCCGGGACAGAGGATGCGGGATTTTGGACCTTAAAAAGGCGATGGAACCGCTTTTTACAACCTGCGAAACAGGGGAAAGGGCGGGACTTGGCTTTTCGATTATGGAATCCTTTATGGATAAGATGAAAGTCCGTTCCAACCCCGGAAAGGGAACAAGCGTAACCCTTGAAAAATCCATCGTGTCGAAAGGAAAATAATATGTCGGTAACGAAAATTGCTGACAACCCGGTTGACAGAGAAATACTTATAACAGAAAATCTCGGACTTGTTCATTCCTGCGCCCATCGCTTTGCGGGAAGGGGAATTGAATATGAGGATTTGTATCAGGCAGGCTGCATGGGGCTTGTCAAAGCCTTTGACGCTTTTGATACGGAAAGGGGAGTTCGTTTTTCAACCTATGCGGTACCGGTTATTCTCGGGGAAATGCGGAGGCTTTTTCGGGACGGCGGAACGGTTAAGGTGAGCAGAAGTCTTAAAGAACTTTCGATTAAGACAACGCGCGAACGGGAAAATTTTGTGCTCAAAAACGGAAGGGAGCCGGCTGTTTCGGAACTTGCGGAAATTCTTTCGGAAACGGAAGAGAATATCACCGAAGCGCTTTGCGCCGCCGCGCCGGTTGTTTCGCTTACAATCGGGGAAGACGAAGGCGGCGGGCAGGCTGACGTTCCGGTTGAATCCCCGGAGGACGAAATTACGGAAAGGCTTTCGGTTATAAAAGCTGTTTCGGATCTTGACGAAAAGGATAGGATGCTTATAAAACTCCGGTATTACGAAAGCAAGACCCAGACACAGACGGCGGAAATGCTTGGAATGACCCAGGTTCAGGTTTCCAGAAGGGAAAAGAAAATTCTTGAGATTTTGCGGAAAAAACTTACCGGATGAAGAAAAATTTTATTTGGAAAACGGAAAAGCAAATCCGATAAAAAGATTGATTTTTATCGGATTTGCTTTTAAAAAACGGTTTATTTGCGTATAGAATAAAAAAATTAAAAAAATTGCAAAAAAATATAAAAAACCTATTGACATTTTAAAAAATATAAGTTATAATTATCAAGCTGTCAACAACGACAACAAATGAGCCATTAGCTCAGCTGGCAGAGCACTTGACTTTTAATCAAGGTGCCCGGGGTTCGAATCCCCGATGGCTCACCAATGAAAAACCGCTTAACAATGCGAATTGTTGAGCGGATTTTTTTATGCCGATTTTTGGATTTTAAGGGGGTTTCTGACAATCTTTGATTATGTTCCCATATCATTTCGATTCGGAGGGAACAATATATCCATAAATGTTAATTTTTTGATGTAAATCTGTTGACTTTTTCAACATAATGGTATATAATTTAATGAAAGATATTAAAATATAACAGTTATTTTCAACATTTTATTATAAAAACTGTTATATTTGATACAGGTTAACGTTAAATTATTGTTTTTTGGAGGTGGGTCGATGGAGGAAATTAAAAAAGAGGGCGTTCTTTCGCCTGAAACGGTTGAAAAAATAAAAGAAATTGCCTTGCCCTGGAAGGGACGCGAAGATATGCTCATCGAAGTTCTTCGCGCCGTTCAGCCGCTTGCGGGAAACTGCATAACGGAAGAAACTGCTTCGGTCATTGCGGATTGCATGGATATTCCCAGGGCAAGAATTTACGGAGTTTCCACTTTTTATGCCTTCTTTTCCCAAAAAACCAGGGGCATTCATATCATCAGAATGTGCCGCAGCGCGCCTTGCCACGTTAAAGGCGCAAAAGCGGTTATCTCCGCTTTTGAGGAAGCGCTTGGAATCAAAGTCGGCGAAACCACCGAGGACGGTCTTTTTACTCTTGAGTACTGCGAATGTCTCGGAATGTGCGATGGTTCCCCGAATATAATGGTCGATGATGACGTTATAACAAACGTAAGTCCCCACCAGGTTCCGAACATACTTGCAAAATACAGAATAAGATAAGGGGGCGGATTTTATGCAGGAAACAAGAATGATGCTCCGTAATATCGGAAAAATAAACCCCATAAGTTCAATGGAATATGCGAAACTCGGCGGATATTCATCCCTTCGCCTTGCCCTGAGTTTCCCGAACGGAATTGTCGGTATGCTCAAGGACTCCGGACTTCGGGGACGCGGCGGAGCGGGATTCCCGGTAGGTCTTAAATGGGCTTTTGTAAGGGATACCGAAGCTCCTCAAAAATACATAATCTGCAACGCTGACGAAGGCGAACCCGGAACCAACAAGGACAGAATCCTTATAATGGGAAATCCCCATGCGGTTCTTGAAGGAATGGCCATTGCCGGAAGAGCGGTAGGCGCAAGCAAAGGCTATATCTATGTCCGCGCGGAATATCCTTATGTCCGCAATCTTCTTGAAAAAGCCATAGCCGACGCGGAAGAACATAACTTCCTCGGAAAAGGAATCCTCGGAAGCGATTTTGATTTTTATATCGAAATAAGAATGGGCGCGGGCGCATATATCTGCGGAGAAGAAACCGCGCTTATGCAGTCCATTGAAGGACAGCGGGGCGAACCGAGATTCAAACCCCCGTTCCCGGCGCAGAAAGGTCTTTTCGGAATGCCGACCGTTGTAAACAACGTTGAAACTTTCGCGAACGTTCCGCTTGTTCTCTCCCTCGGTTCCGAAAACTTCAAAACAATCGGCGCGCCGAAAACTTCCGGCACGAAACTTTTCACCCTCAGCGGAAATATCTGCCGTCCGGGCGTTTATGAATTCCAGACAGGCATAACCATTCGGGAACTTTTTGAAGAAGTCGGCGGCGGCTGCCCCAACGGAAAAAAACTCCAGGCGATTCAGACCGGCGGCGCTTCCGGCGCAATTATAAGTCCGGATCTTCTCGATACTCCTATGGATATTGAATCCTGCGCCGCGGTTGGCGCAACTTTCGGCGCGGGCGACCTTATGTTCATTGATGAGGACCAGGACCTTATCGAAGTCTGCGCAAGCCTTGCGGGATTTTTTGTTGACGAATCCTGCGGAAAATGCACTCCCTGCCGGGAAGGAAACAAGCGTCTTCTTGAACTTATCATGAAGTTCCGCCACCATACCGCAACCCCGAAGGATATTGATACGATAAACGACCTTGCTTCCACAATGATGGATGCTTCCCTTTGCGGATTGGGTCAGACTTCGCCGACTCCGATAGTCACAGCGGTTAAAAACTTCCCCGAAGTATTTGAAAGAGCAATGGCAAGGAGGGACGAAAAATGATTAAAGTCACAATCGACGGCATTGTTGCCGAAGTTGAAAGCGGAACCACAATACTCAAAGCCGCCCAGCAGATAGGAATCAAAATTCCGACCCTTTGCTATCACCCGGACCAGGACGTTAAGGCAAACTGCCGAATCTGCGTTGTTGAAGTTGAGGGGCAGCGCCTTCTTGTTCCTTCCTGCGCGTTTCCATGCACCGACGGAATGGTTGTGCATACGAACACCCCGAGAGTAAGAAGAGCGAGAACCAACATCCTTGAACTTATTCTTGCAAGACATACCCAGGACTGCCTCCATTGCCACAGAAGCGGAACCTGCGAACTTCAGCAGATTGCCGCAGACCTTAACTTCACAAGAAAGCCCCGCTATATCCAGAGTCCCCGCTCCGAATTCCGCGATTTTTCAAGCCCTTCCGTCGTTCGCGACCCTTCAAAATGCATCGCCTGCGGAAGATGCGCCTGGGTCTGCACCAATTTCCAGTCCGTTAACGCGCTTACAAAAGAAAACCGCGGATTTGAAACTGTTTATACAACCGAATTCAACCGTCCCCTTGCGGAAACCGCCTGTGTAAACTGCGGTCAGTGCATCCAGGCATGCCCCACCGGTGCTCTTACAATCAAGGACGATACCGCGAAGGCATGGAAAGCGATTTTTGACCCGAACCTTACCGTTGTTGCCCAGGTTGCTCCGGCTGTCAGAGTAAACATTGCGGAAGCGCTCGGCGAACCTGTCGGAACGATCAGCACCGGAAGACTTATAACCGCTCTCCGTATGCTCGGCGTTGACGCGGTTTTTGATACCGACTTCACTGCTGACCTCACCATTATGGAAGAGGGAACGGAACTTATTAACCGCATTCAGAACGGCGGAACCCTTCCGCTTATAACTTCCTGCAGCCCCGCATGGGTAAAATTCTGCGAAACGTGGTATCCGGATCAGCTTGACCATCTTTCAACCGCAAAATCCCCCCAGGGTATGTTCGGCGCAATTATCAAAACTTACTATGCGGAAAAACTCGGCAAGAAACCCCAGGAAGTTTACAGCCTTTCAATCATGCCCTGCACCGCAAAGAAATATGAGGCGACCAGACCGGAACTGGGACGCGACGGATATCAGGATATCGACTGCGTAATAACCGTTCAGGAACTTGCAAGAATGATTCGCGAAGCGAACATTGATTTCGGAAGACTTCCGGAAGGGGAATTTGATTTGCCCTTCGGTCTTGGTTCCGGAGCGGGAATTATCTTCGGCGCAACCGGCGGCGTTACCGAAGCGGCTCTCCGCACGGTTTATGAAATTCTCACCGGTCACGAACTCAAGAACATAAACTTCACCGCGGTCCGGGGATTCAAGGACACCAGGGAAGCGACGGTTAATATCGGAAAACTTCCCGTTAAAGTCTGCATAACTTCCGGACTTGCGAACGCAAGAAAAATTATGGAAATGGTAAAAGCGGGCACCGCGGATTATCATTTCATTGAAATAATGGCATGTCCCGGCGGCTGTGTCGGCGGCGGCGGAAACGCTTACCGCAACTGGAAAAAGGTTGAGGAACGCAACAAGGCGACCTATCTTGTTGACGCAAAACAATGTCCCGTTCGCCAAAGCCACAAGAACCCGGCAATTTCCGAATTTTATAAAGAACTGGGAGTTGCTCCCGGCGAAGGAATTGCCCATGAACTTTTCCATACAAAATATACCGACAGAAGCGATCTTCCGAAATAAAATATTCCCAACTTTCTATTTTCTGTTTTTTTCAAAAAGGGTGCGGCAAGCGGCTGTGCCCTTTTTGAATTTTCGGCATAAATTTTGCTTTTGCTGCCGATAAACAAAAAAAGCTTCGGAATTAAAATTTCCGGGAGTTTTTTTATTGAATTTTGTTGAAAATTTATACGGAAAAATCCGGGTTTTATGATGTTTTTGTGTTGAAAAAATTTAACAATAGTGGTAATATATATTTTATATATTATATTTAATATATAACACTTCCGTTTGCAAAATTATTCTTTCCGCAAGGGAGGTGCGGATTTGATTTTTTTGAAAACAGGAAAATTTCAGGCAATGGGATATCCCATTCTTTTCTGCTTAAAAAGCAGAAAAGAATAATATCTGTTTTGCTGAAAAAAATGAGGAGGAAAAAAATGAAAAGCTTTTTAAGAAGATGCCTTGCACTTGTTCTTGTTCTCTCCATGGCTTTTGCCGGCGGAGTTGAAGCATTTGCAGCATCTGCAAATTTCGACGGCGTAATTGCTCTCGATACCGAGAACGCAATTATTGCAGACCCTTCCGAAAATTACGAAACCATTAAAGATGTTTTTGAAAACGCAGAACAGAAATTCGAAGGCGTTGACAAAGACACCGAAGTTACCTTCATCGTTGAGCTCGAAGGCGAATCCGTTCTTGAAGCAAAACCCGATTCCGAATCCGCTTCCGAATTCCTTACCACTTTTGAAGGCAACAAAACCCTCAACAGCATCGCCGGCGAACAGGAAACTGTTGCAAACCGCATCAAAGTCAACAACAGCTACAATCTTTCGATTGACGCTTCCTACAAAGTTGTTATGAACGGTTTTGCAGTAACCGGTTCTTACGCAGCAAAGACTTTCCTTGAAAATCTTCCCGGCGTAAAAGCAGTTTATGTTTCCAACACTTATGATGCTCCCGTAACCTTTGATGATTACAACTTCGCATCCATCACCAGCGGCGCAATGATCGATTCCGACAGCGCAAATGCAAACGGTTATACCGGTAAAGGCACCGTTACCGCAATTCTTGATACCGGTCTTGACATTAACCACGAAGCATTTGCAAACGATCCTGAAGATCCCGCTTTCGATTACAGCTACATTGAAGAAATCGTTGCTTCCGGCAACCTTATCGCAACCGCTCCCGCAAGCGAACTTTACAAAAGCGCAAAGATTCCTTTCACTTTTGACTACACTTCCTTCGATGCAGACATGAATGACCCCAACAGCCACGGAACTCATGTTTCCGGTACTGTCGGCGCAGATTGTGAAAGCTTCAGCGGTGTTGCTCCCGACACCCAGATCATCATGATGAAAGTTTTCAACGATGCAGGCAGCGGCGCAACCGACGCAGTTATCTTCTCTGCTCTTGAAGACGCAGTTATCCTCGGCGTTGACGCAATCAACATGAGCCTTGGTACTCCCGGCGGCTTCACCTATGAAAACGAAAAAACCGATGCTGTTTATTCTGCAATTAAAGCAGCAGGCATCAACCTCATGATCTCCGCAGGTAACGAGAACAACTCCATTGAGAACACCGAATCTCTCTATGGACTTGCTCTTGCAACCCAGCCCGATACCGGTATCGTAGGTTCTCCTTCCACCTATGATGCACCTCTTTCCGTTGCATCCGTCAACGAATACGCAAACTTCATCTCCTACATCATCTCCAACGGCCAGCAGATCTGCTACAACGATTCCAACGTTGAAACCGCTCTTGACTTTGTTGCAAACTTCGACGGCCAGACCCTTGAATACGTTGTAATCCCCGGTCTTGGCGCTCCCGAAGATTTTGAAGGAATTGATGTGGAAGGCAAAATTGCTCTTATCGTCCGCGGCGAGCTTGCATTCACCGACAAAGAAGCAAATGCAGCAGCAGCAGGCGCAATCGGTATGATCGTTTATGACAACGTTGTCGGCGACCGTATCAACATGATGAGCAACGGCCAGATCCCCGCAATTTTTGTAACCAAAGCAGACGGCGAATTCCTTCTTGCACAGGAAGAGAAAACCATCTCCGTTTCCAGCGAAAACAAAACCTTTGCAGCTGTTTCTGACGGCGGACTTATGTCCACCTTCTCCAGCATCGGTCCTGCTCCGGACCTTTCCATCAAACCGGAAATCACTGCTCCCGGCGGTTACGTATATTCCACCCTTCCCGGCGGCGCATACGGTTCCATGAGCGGTACCTCCATGGCAGCACCTCATATGGCAGGCGCAGCAGCAGTTATGCAGCAGTATGTTGATGAAGAATTTGCAGGTTATTCCGAAACCGCAAAACGCGAACTCATCAATACTCTTATCATGAACACCGCAGTTCCCGTACAGGATGAATACGGCGTTGAATACGCAGTAAGAAAACAGGGCGCAGGTCTTGCACAGATCAACAACGCAATCAACACCAAAGCTTATGTAACCGTTGACGGCTGCGAACGTCCGAAAGCAGAACTCGGCGACAGTGCAGAAGGCGTTTATACCATCGATCTTACTGTTCATAACTTCGGCGACGAAGAACTTACTTATAACATGAACGCAATTCCGCTTACTTCCGAACTCACTTCCGACGGCGTTGATATCTATATGCTTGAATATCAGTATGTAATGCCCGAAGACGAAATGATCGTTGAATTCACCAACGACGTTATCACTGTTCCCGCAGGCGGCGAAGCTTCTGTTTCCGTAACCCTTACCCTTACCGAAGACGAAAAAGCATTCCTTGATTATTATTGCTATAACGGCACCTTCATGGAAGGCTTCATCGTATTTGAATCCGCAAACGCAGACGGAATTGACCTTTCCGTTCCTTATCTCGGCTTCTATGGCGATTGGGGCGCAGCACCCATCTTCGACGCAACCATTTATGACGATGAATATGCTTCCGCATACACCGGCGCAATGACCTGCCTCGATGCAAGCGGCAGCGGTTTCTACATTGGTATGAACATGTTCACCGGCGAAACTGCTGAAGAAAAAATTGCTGCTTCCGCATACATGACTATGGACGGTTATTATCCTACCGCTCTTTACGGTCTCCTCCGTGCACCCAAAACCCTTACCTACACCATCACCAATGAAGACGGCGAAGCTATTGACATCTTCTCTTCCGACGGCAGAAGCATTTATTATTACGGACCCGAAGTAACCTTCGAAAACGTAATCAAATCCTTCTATTATTCTTCCGGCGGCTTTATCAACAACATGGCAGGTCCTACCTATGAAGGCTGGATGCCCGTTGAAATTGGTCCCGACGGCAATCTTTACTATGTTGAAGAAGGTCAGTATTACCTCAACGCAACCGCAAAAGTTGACGGTACCGACAGCCCCGCAGGAACCCAGAACCATACCTTCCCGATTTACATCGACAACACCGCTCCTGAAGTTCTCGGAACCAGATATGACAACGTAAACGGAAATCACTATGTTTCCATCGCACTTTACGATAACCATTACGTAATGGGCTTCCAGATCCTCAGCGCTGACGGCGTTTATGCATTCACCGATGTTGTTACTATTGACGATATCGTAACCGAAGCAGGCGCAATTTGCTCCCTTACCTTCAACGTAACCAGCATTGTAAACGCAGGTTTCGACAGCGCAGTTCTTATGGCATACGACTATGCACAGAACCTTTACACCAGCTATGAATTCAGCCTTGTTCACAACACTCCCGAAGCTCAGACTGTAACTGTTGAAAGCAACGTTGCATATGTACTCGGCCAGCAGACCTTCGAAATTGAAGCTTATGTAACTCCCGAAGGCATCTATGAAGAAACCATTACCTGGACTTCCAGCGATGAATCCGCTGCAACCGTTGAAGCAACCGGCGAAACCAGATATGATCCGGAAACCGGCAGAACTTATTACAAAGCTCTTGTTTCCACTCATGACGGCATTGGTAATGTAACCATCACCGCAACTGCTTCCAACGGCATGAGCGACACCTATACTTTCTATGTATATGGCGGCAACATCTATGGCGGCGGCATTGTTGAATATCCCAACGGACGTCCTTCCGAACCTTCCGAACCTTCTGAACCTTCCGAAGGCTGCGACCACGATTGGAGCGCTTGGGAATATAAAGACGGATTCATGAAACGTACTTGCGCAAAATGCGGCATCACTGATCTTGCAGCAGCTTCCGAAAGATCCGAAGAAGAATCCAACCCCAACACCGGTGCTCCCGTTTCCGCAATCGGTGCAATTGCAGTTCTTGCTGCAGCAGCATTTGTTCTTAAAAAATAATCAGATTTTAATTTGAATTGATTTTTGAGAATCTTTAAATAAAAAAAGTCCGGATTTTCCGGACTTTTTTTATTTTGTTGAAAAATTTTTGCAGGAATGGTATCATATTGTTATAATTTTTCGGGAGGCGGAAAAATGATTGTAAAAGCTGTTTGCGAATATAACGAAAAAGGTTGTCTTGTTTATGCGGAAAATTTTCCCGGAGCATTTGTTCGGGGAAGGAATTACGAAAACGCGATTGCAAAATTTCAAAAGGAAATTGAAAGTTATCTCGATTGGGCAAACGGCGAAGCAAAAATCGATTCCCCGATAGAAATTGAACTTGTTCAGAAGAAGGAAACGGAACTTAATGTTTCAGATGCGGATTCGGATATTCTTTTTGATTCGGAAAGAGAGCCGCTTACAAAAGAGGAATACCAGAAGCTTAAAATTCTTGCTCTTCGCTCCGCAATGGATCTTGAAAGAATGTACGATTCTGTTCCAGATAAAAAGATGAGGATTGTTCCGGAAAGGGAAACTTTTTACGGAAAAATTCCTTCAACCGCAAAGGAGATGTATAACCACTGCATGAATATAACGGAATATTATTTCGGGGAAATCGGAATTTCGGCGGAAAACGGTCCGGATATTCTTTCATGCCGCCAAAAAGGTTTTGAGGAACTTGAAAAACATGAAGATTTTCTTTTGAACAGGGTTTTTGACGGAAGCTACGGCGAGGAATGGTCACTCCGGAAGGTTTTGCGCCGGTTTATATGGCATGACAGAATCCACGCAAGAGCGATGTACCGCAGAGCTTTTGAGGCTTTTTGGGATGCGGAAATTGACAACGTTTTTCGTTTTAAAAGATAATTTTTGTTTTTAAATATCTTTTAACAGGTTTTTGAAAAACTTTTATCCGTTTTCTATTGTTTTTTTAACAAGTTTATGATAAACTGTTACTATTCTTAACAACGGAGATGAGAAGATTGGTCAGAATAGTTACAGATTCCGCGGCGGATTTTGAGCCTTGGGAACTTGAACAGAAGAATATAAAGGCGGTTCCGCTTTCGGTAATTTTCGGGGAAAAGGAATATAAGGAAAATATCGATCTTACAAAAGAAGAGTTTTATAAACTTCTTAAAACGGAAAAGGATATGCCGAGAACTTCCCAGCCTTCGCCCCAGGATTATCTTGACCTTATTGACGAAGCAAGGGAAAAGGGCGACGATATTATAATAATCACGATTTCTTCCGGACTCAGCGGAACTTATCAGAGCGTTGCCGCAACAAAGGAACTTTCCGGTTATGAAAGATGTTTTGTAATCGACAGCCTTAACGGAACCGGCGGCGAAAGAATGTCCGTTGAATACGCGGTCCGCCTCCGTGACGAAGGAAAATCCGCGGAGGAGATTGTTAAAAAAGTTACCGCAATCCGCGAAAGAGTTGTTCTTTATACAGTAATGGATACCCTTGAATATCTTCACAGAGGCGGAAGAATTTCAAATACTGTTTATAAAATCGGAAGCATTGCCCATATAAAACCGATTATGCATGTCAGCAAAGAAGGAAGGCCGGAAATTCCCGCAAAGACCATGGGAACTTCGAAAGGCATTGATTTTGTTGTTAAGCATGTTGAAAAAGATATGCCGGACGAGGATTTTCCGTTTTATATTATGTTTACCGAAAACAGAAAAAACGGCGAGATTCTTCGTGAACGGCTTGAAAAAATCGGCGTTTCTGTTCCGGAAGAAAGAATTATTCCGGTGGGCGCCGTTGTCGGAACCCATATCGGTCCCGGCGCCTGCGCTGTTGTTTATATCGGAAAGAAATAAAAACAAAAATCCCTGCTTTTTTAAAAAGCAGGGATTTTTTTAAAGCAGAAGATATAAAAGCGCAAGAAGAAGTTTTTGGTCCGCTTTTTCGTTCCAAAGAATCCAAAGAAGGGCAAGGATAACGAGCCTGTCGTTATCGATTCCGCCGATTATTGAAGAAAGGGGATTTTCCGGCGGAGGATTTTTTGCTTTTTGAAAATTATCCGGAACAGGGGCGGAAAAAGCATTTTCGCTTCCGCCGACAAGCCTTGCCCGGGACTGCATTTCCCGAACTCTTTTTTCAGCTTCCTTTTGCATTTCGGAAAGCGCCTCCTCGGAATAATCGTTGTGGTGCCATTTCAGAACAGACCACCCCCGAAGATTCCGCTTTCTTCAAGGGCGGGAAGAATGCTCATAATCCGGAGAATATTTATTGCGCCGTCAACTTTCTGGGGATTTTTAAGATGGGGACGCAGCGCCCGGAGCAGATTTACGTTGGAATCGTCGCAGGACATTCTTGAAAAAATCTCCTGCAATTTCATAAGCATATTGATATCGAAATCGGGCATTTGCGGTTCGGGATTTTTCGGCTGATTCTGGCCGAAAAGCGCGGAAAAATCAAAAGGCGGCGCGCCGGAATTCCGGTTTTTTGAAGATTCGCTGTTTTGCCCGAGGGAGGAAAGAAGATTCTGAATATTTCTTTGCGCTTCAGGGTTTTGTAAAATTGCGGAAAGCTGTTCCGAAAGATCCGGCATATCAGCCGCCTCCAATCAGTTTTTTGATGATTGCCTGGTTTTTCGGGTCAGAAAGAAAGCGTTCCAACTCCCGGGGGCTGTTTGCGTAATGCTGTATTTTCGGCGCGGCAATGTTCCCGAAAACGCCGAGGTCATTGTTTTTTGCGGCATTTGCAAGCTTTTCCTTGCTTATTCCAAGCTTTTTGCTTGCGGCATCAAGAAGAGCGTTTTGCTGTTCGGGGGTGAGATTGAAATCCATAAGATAAATTCCGCCTTTCGTAAAAAAATTTCGGATATCCGCCTTGTGCAAAAGCCGAAAGCGGAATATAATAAAAAATATGAAAATGCTTTTTGCGATATTCCGGCGAAGGAGGTTTTTCGGGAAAAATGAGGGCGGTTGTTTTTTCAGACAGTCACGGAAATTATGACGTTCTTGAACGGATAATGGAGCGCCATAAGGAAGACGGGGATATTTTTATACACCTCGGGGACGGGGAAAGGGAACTTGAACTTATTCAATATGTTTATTACGACAAGAAGATTTATTTCGTTTCCGGAAACTGCGATTGGGGAACGGATAAGCCGGATTACGATATTATAAAATTCGGCGGAAAGACGATTTTTTTCACCCACGGAGCAAGATTCGGAGTTAAGGGCGACCTTTATATGGCGAAGCTTTTTGCAAGGAAAAACGAAGCGGATATTCTTCTTTTCGGGCACACCCATATTGCGATGACGGATTATGAAAACGGACTTTATATTATGAATCCCGGAAGCTGCGGAAGACCGAGGGAAGGCGGACCGAGTTACGGAATAATCGATATTACCGAAGCGGGAATTGCGATGCACACGGCGGAAATTTAATATAAAATCCCCGGAACGGCGGGGAATTATAAAACATTTAAAATCCCGGCATATTGTCTGCCGGGACTTTTTTGTATATTGATTTGCTGCATGTTCTTGCCTTCCACGGGGCGGAGAGGGAAATACCCTCTCAGTCACGCCGATTGCGTGACAGCTCTCCCAAAGGGAGAGCCAAGGGCGCTGCCGCGCCGAAGCAAGGCACAAAAAATGACTGATGATTGTAATCGCTCAGTTTTATTTTTTTGTTCTAAATAAAAATTCCTCCGCATAGATTTTGAAAAGAAAACGAAAAGGAGAGGATTTTTATGGAACTTGATACAAACTTCCGGAAAGTTTTTTGCTTTGGAAACAGCGAGGAAAAAAAGGCGGTTATTCCGGTCGATTGTTCGATAATTCTTCCGGATTATTTTCCGGACGTTATGAAAATTTTGAGATATAAAGCAAAAACCGTTAAAAACCCGGTTGTTTCCGAAGGCGGAAAGGAAACTGTTTCCGGAAACGTGAATATAGAAGTCAGCTATATTTCGGAGGATGGGGAACTTTGTTCATGCAGTCAGCTCCAGCCTTTCGGACACAGCTTTGAATGCGGCGGAAAAGCCGCGGCGGCGGAAGCGGAAATTTTTGTCGGAGAAATCGGATGCAAGGCGGTCAACAAAAGAAGAATCGACCTTCACGGAAGCATTGAGGCTGTTCTTAAAATCATTCAGGCGGAGGAAAAGCAGATTCTTGCTTCCGCTTCCGGAGCGGGAGCCGTTTGTAAAAACGAAAGCATTGAAACGGTTTTTATAACCGGTGAGTTTTTGAAAAATTTTACGGTTGAGGAAAAAGGCGAACTCGGTTACGGAAAGCCGCCCTTCGGAAGAATAATCCGTTCTTCCGCTTTCGGCGAAGTTACGGAATGCCACGTTATTCAGGATAAAATTGTGACAAAGGGCGAAGTTCGGGTTAAAGTTTTATGGGTTCCGGAAGAAAACGAAGAAAATTCGGAAAAAGGTCCCTTCCTTTCGGAGTTTGTTTTTCCGGTCAGCAGAATGGTCGATGCGGACGGAATTTTGCAAAGCGATATATGCGACGCGAGATATGACGCGGATTTTCCTGAAATTTCGCCTTCGGACGACGGACAGAACTTGAACGTCCGGGTGAAAATCGGGATTTTTGCAAGGGTTTATAGGAAAGCGAAAACGGATTTTGTTTCGGATATGTTTTCGGCGGATTTTGAATCTAAGGTTGAACGGGCGAAGATTTCTGTAATAAACGAAGCTGTTCCGGTTTCTGTCGGTGAGAAAATTTTTGAAAAATTCGAACTTCCGGAGACCGCGGAAGAAGTTATCGATATCTGGATGGAACCGAAAGTTCCGGAAATCGGGCAGGAGGGAAAAATCCTCCTCAATGCGGATCTTTGTATGTTCGCAAAGGATTCCGACGGAAGCCCGGTTTATTTTGAAAAAGAAATTTCGAGAGAAATTGTTTCGTCGGCGGCGGGAAAAGAAATTGCTTTTTATAATCTTTGCGCCGGAATCCGGGAAGAGGAATTTTCTTTCGGGAATGACGGAAAAGCGGAAATTTCCTCTTCGGTGCTCATTGACGGAACGGCTTTTTGTTCTTTGAGCACCGAGGCGGTGACTGCGTGCTCGGTGGATCCTGATAAAAAAGCCGCCGAAAAACCCGCAATGGTTCTTTTCTTCGGCGAAAAAGGCGAAAATCTTTGGGAAATCGCAAAAAAATATAAGGTTTCGGAAGAAAGGATTATGAAGGAAAACAATCTTTCGGATGAAATTCTTCCGGAAAAGACAATGATTGTAATCGCATGAAATAACCGGATTTTTTTGAGCACGCTTTTTTGTGAGGCGTGCTCATTTTTTTGATGGTTCTGTGAAAGAAGAAAAATACTGTTTTGGAAGGGTTTTGAACTGTTTCCATATACTCCGGAAAGAAAGCGAAATCCGGCACAAAAAGAATCCGGAAAAACTTTTTTCAATAGTGAAAATTGACGGATTTTGAAAAAATGCTGGGTTTTCGGGCAGAAAAACGGTAAAATCGTTCCTGCGGAAAACTTTCCTTCGGAGAGAGGAAGGTTTTTTGCCCGAAAGCTAAATAAATTACGGAGGAAGTTTAACATGAAAAAAGCTCTTGCTCTTTTGCTCGCAGTTATGATGACCGCGGCAATGGGTGTGACTTCTTTTGCTGACATCCCTGTTATAGACCTCACCGAAGAAATCGGAAGTGCTTCCGGCACTTATATCAAGATTTCCAACTCCGATATCTGGACAGCACCGCCTTCAAGCACCGGCAATACTTCTACCTTCTATACCAACGGTATGGGCGGCGTTGTTTATTTTTCCATGATTTTTAAACCCAACACTTTTAAAGACGTTAAAGTTGAAACCACCGGAATTGTTTCCGCAACCGTTCTTGATTACGACCCTGCGGTTTATTCCGCAAACGACGAAGTATGGGAATCCATCAGCGAAGATATCAACTTCAGCATCAACGATTCCAAAAGCGGTTCCGCAATCAGCTATGACAAAGTTACAACCGTTACCAACAAAGGTACTTATGACGAAGAAACCGGCCTTTTCACCGTTACCGAAGAAGGCAAACCTGTTGTGACTTATGCAATGGGCGGCACTGCGGAAGCAAAAACCGAACTTAATTCCGACAAAACCGAACAGACCATTGTAACCGTTGAAACCATTAATTTCAGCACCGACTATATTGAAGTCCGCGCAGCTGCAAAATTCCTTAACGACGCAGGCAAAACCACCCGTTATGAAGCAGTTTGCAACCAGGACGTTTATATCGTAAAAGTTAAAGTTGACAACAACTTCGGCACCAACTACGCAAAAGGTACCTTCCAGGCAAAAGCAACCGGCAAAGCAGACGGCAAAGCTTATGCGGGTATTAAAAACGACGTAATTGCCGACGTTGCAATCGCTTCCAAGGATACTGTTGAATATTACGCAGAACATTACAAAAGCAACGCAAAAGGCGAACTTTTCCCCATCAACGAAATGACCGGCAAGGAAGATTTCGGTTATTGGGATTTTTATGAGGACAGAATGTCTTCTTCCAAAGCATTTGTAATTTCCACAACCGCTTTCCGTTCCATTGCCGACAAAGGCATCACCCTTGTTGACAGTACCGAAAACCCCACCGTTATCGTTGATATTCCGAAAGTTTCCGCCGGTCAGAACGGCGTTAACTTCCTCAACGACAGCGGCGCAAAATATAAAAAAGTTGACGGCGAACAGGTATTCGACAACTACTACCTTGATTTTTACGGAACCCAGACCATTTCCACCGATTTTACAATCACTTGGAAACCCGGCTGCACTTACGGCGAACTTCTTCAGAAATTCGGTAAAAACACCGACGAAAGCGAAAAAGTAACCTTCCATCTCAACGTTGACGGCAAGGATTCCAAACTTGTTATAGATTACAGCAAAGTAAATCTTTACGATGAAGTTGAGATCGAAATTGTCCGCAAAGGCGGTTCCACTCTCGGCAGATACATCCTTTCCGGCAGCAAAGTAACCTCTTCCGGCAACACCGGTTCCGGAAGCGGAAACGCAGGTTCCGGCAGCAACAGCGGTTCTTCCGGCGAAAAGAACCCCAACACCGGCGCGGAAGATTTCATCGGAGTTTCCGCAGCAATGGCTGTTGTTTCCGCAGCGGCAGGAATGGCTCTTGCTCTTAAAAAGAGAAAATAATTTTTCCTTTCCTTTCATAAAACAGTATAAATGAAAAAATCCCTTTCGGAACTCTCCGCCGAAGGGGATTTTTTTGTTTATATAAAGAAAAAACCGCATTATTTCGCGGTTTTTGTTGACAAAAGCTTTTTGCGGTGTTAAAATGTAGGCCCAACGTAATTATTATAACTTAAAATATATAAAAAGGGGAGGACGAATCTATGGTAATCGGAAGAGAAGTTAAACTTGATTCCATGGAAAAAAACTGGGCTTCTGCCGGGGCAAAATTCGTTGTTGTTTACGGAAGCCACAAAAGCGGAAAAACCGCCGTTCTTTCAAAATTTTCCGAAGGAAAAAGAGGGGTTTTCTTTTCTGCGGAAAAACTGAATTCTTTTATGAATCTCCGGCTTTTTGAAAAAGCGGTTTCGGAATTTTCCGGTGAGGAAGAGGATTTTCCTACATGGAAAGTTGCTTTTAAAAGAATCGGCGAATTTGCAAAGGACGAAAGATTCCTTCTTGCAATAGACGATTTTGCCGACCTTGTTTTTGAAGACAGGACGATTCTTAAGGATTTTCGCGGCGCTTTTGAAAACGAATGGAGAAACAGCAATATTTTTGTGGCCGCGGGATGCGGAAGGGTTTGCTTTACAGAAAACGAGATTCTTGCGGAAAATTCCGCGGTTTCAATGCGCAGACCGGTGATTTATAAGCTTGAGGAACTGGATTATCTTGATTCCGCAAAACTTTTGCCGAAGGAAACCTCCGCAATCGATAAAATGAAATATTATTGCTGTCTTGGCGGAATTCCGGAATATCTCCGGCTTGTTGAAGGCGGAAAAACTTTTGAGGAAAATATCAGAAATATTTTTCTTAAAAAGGAATCCCCGCTTTTCCGTGAACCGCCGATGCTTTTTCTTGATGAACTCCGTGAGCCGGAATTTTATAATTCCATTCTTTTTGCTCTTGCAAAAGGAAGCCAGAGAATCAACGAAATTGTTGCGGAAACCGGCGAAAGTTCCACAAAAGTCAACAAATATCTGCTGACCCTTCTCCAGATGGAGATCGTTTCAAGGGATATTCCTTTCGGAGAAGAAAACAAGGCAAGCAGAAAAGGCATTTATACAATAAGTTCGAAAGCCCTTGCGTTCTGGTTCCGCTTTGTTCTCCCGAACAAAACGGCCATTGTGGCGGAAAAACCGGTTCTTGAAAATCTTTCCGAAGAAATCGACAGATATATCGGCGGAAAACTTTTTGAGCAGGTCTGCATGCAGTATATGCTCAGAAAAAACAAACAGGGTATGCTTCCGTTCCTCGGTTCCGTGGTCGGAGGATACTGGAATTCCCTTAAGGAATATTCCGACGCAAAGCTTGTTGCCGCAAACCAGCGCAACCGCCAGATTCTTTTTGCGGAATACCGCAGGAATTTTTCCGAACCGGGAGAACAGCTTCTTTCCCGGCTCCGCAAAAACGACAAACTCTTCCCGGAATATTGGGAACGTTTTGATATGCTTTTTTCCATTGAACAGTTCCCGAGAGAAATCAGAAATCTTGAAAACATGAAACTCAAGCTTGTTGACGTTGAAGGTCTTTACAGATAATATGTTAATATAGATATATTAATATATTTATACAATATATTAAATAAGGAGAGGGAAAATGGATTTTGTAATTGAACTCATAGGATATCTCGGTTCTGTACTTGTTCTTGTTTCGATGCTTATGTCATCGGTAATCAAGCTCAGAATAATCAACACAGTCGGAAGCATTATTTTTACGTTTTATGCTTTTGCGATCCAGACTTATCCGACTGCGATTCTTAACGTGATTCTTGTCGGAGTAAACATCTATAATATTATAAAACTCGTTAAATTTACAAAGCAGTACGATCTTGTTGAAGTAAAAGCGGAAGATTCCTTCACGGGATATTTTGTTGAACATTATAAAAAGGATATTGAACTTTATTTTCCGGATTTTGAAAATACTGCGGAGCTTTATGATACCGCATACATAATTTGCTGCAACGCGGACCCGGCGGGAATTCTTCTCGGTAAAAAAACCGGGGACGAAATTGAAATTTCCCTCGAATATACAACTCCCATGTACAGAGATTGTTCCGTCGGAAGATTCCTTTATGATGAACTCAATAAAAAGGGAATCAAAAAGCTTGTTTATAAAACCGCGGACAAAAAACACGCGGAATATCTTGAAAAAATGGGCTTTTCCAAAAACGAAGAAGGATATATCAAGGAAATATAAAAAGAGTTCCGCGGAAGAGGCGGAAAATTATAAAACAGTTGCAGTTCCGGCATGTTGTTTGTCGGGACTGTTTTTTGTATTTATTGAAATTTGCCGGATATTCTTGACTCTCCCTATGGGAGAGGTGCCCCGCAGGGGCGGAGAGGGAAAACGCCAGCTCAGTCATGCTGCCGAGCCGGCGCATGACAGAAAAAACGAACGAGATACCGGCAATCTGAAAAATGATTAGATATATATCAAAATAAATGTTGACAAAGACGGATTTGGTGATATAATTCAATTAGATGTACATCAAATTGAATTATAAAGGAAGAAAGAATATGTTTATTGAATATCTGGAAAGCAAAATTTCGGAAAATTCTTTGGAAGCGGAAAATCTTGAAAAAAACTATCGACATGACGATGCTGTTTTTGTTAAAATAAAAAGCAACGTATATGATGTTTGCAAAACGGTTTTCGGCGTTTTCAAAAAAACGAAACCGCAGGATGATTTATATAATGAGTATATAAATAAGCTTGATGAATTTGAAAAGATTTGGTCTTCTTCGGCGGAGAATGCAAAAAAATTCGGCGATTCCAAAAAAATCGCCGCAGAAGAAGCAAAACTTTTTGTTCTTGCGGAAATAAAGAAAAAATTTATTGAAACACGGGGTGAATAAAGATGAAAGAGGAAGCTGCTCTTAAACTTTTTAAGTGTCTTGGGGATAAATCCCGCCTTCAGATACTTAAAATTCTTGCAAAAGAAGAAATGTATGTTGAACTTCTTTCAAAAAAGCTTGATCTTACTCCGGCAACGGTTTCTTTCCATCTTAAAAAACTGGAAGACGCGGGAGCGGTTTCTTCAAGAAAAGAACAATATTATACTATATATACAATTAATAAAAATGTTTTTATGATTTCCCTGATGGATATAATCGAAGAAGCTTCCCCGGAAGAAAACGAACAGAAAGAAAGGGAAGAGGCATACCGCAAAAAAGTTATTGAAAGCTTTTTTGAATACGGCAGACTTAAATCAATTCCGGCGCAAAGAAAAAAAGAAAGAATCGTTCTTGAAGAGATTGCAAAAGATTTTGAAAATGGAAAAGATTATCCTGAGCAGGAAGTTAATGAAATAATCAAAAAATATCACGAAGATTTCTGTACCATTCGCCGGGATATGATTTCTGAAAGGATTCTTGAAAGAGAAAAAGGAATATATATAAAAAAATAAAGGAGCGGGCCGAAAGGTCTGCTCCTTTATTTGCAAAATATTAACCATGACAGCGGCGCATATTATCTTTGCGGCATTCTTTTGGGATTTATTTCGTTGAAAAGGAAAAGCTCTTTGTCCAAAGGACAAAGAGCTTTTCCTTTTCTGGTACGCCCGACGGGAATTGAACCCACGCACCCGGCTCCGGAGGCCGGCGCTCTATCCACTGAGCTACGGGCGCAAACTTATAATAATAGTATAGCAAAAATTTTTTTAAATTCAAGCAAAAAAAATCGAAAAAAGGTATTGACATTTGATTTTAAGTTTGCTATAATAACAAAGCTGTCACTTCGAGTGACGGGAAAATGAAAAGGACCTTGAAAATTGAACAACAGGAAGAAACAAGAAGAATTAAACCCTTGTATTCATTTGAGTAAATTCCAAAAGTAAA
>SVMR01000028.1 GCA_015067315.1 Oscillospiraceae bacterium
TCTTTTTTCACCTTTCGTTGCAAGAACTTCCGCAGGGATTGCTTCGCAATAGAAATACTCTTTCCATTGGTCTGCAAGAACTCCGCCGACTGCTCCGCTTATCGCTTTAATAAGTCCCATAAATCACACTCTCCTTTTTTCAGATGCTTATTTGATCATGCCCAGGGATTTTCGCTTTCGGGTTTTCTGATATCCGAAAGAATGAACTGATCCCAAAGATACCATTTTCCGTCCTTTGCCTCCCGAAGAAGTATCTCTCTTTGACCGTCGGCCCCTCCGGAAGTTACAAAAAGTTTTGCGTAACCGGAATTTTCATAGCTGTAAGGGTTATCGCCGATGGTTATTTTAAGCGGAAGATCGGGAGTATAATCGTTTTCCGGTTTTGCTCCTTTGAAATAGGAACGGGGAACATAATCCTTATCCATGAATCTGTCCCGGATAAAGCTGACGTCAATTCCGCTTAAAGGTCTCGGACCCCGGAGAAAATTGAGCATGCTCAAGGAAAGTTCGCGGTTTTTGGGATAGACGCAGAAAGCAAGAACAGTCATTGCCGCCGTTTCAAAAGGAGTTTCCATTTTTGCTTCCGGAAGGGAAACAAATTCATCGTAACTTTCCGGAACGCCGGGGAAAGATATATCGACGGATTTGTTTGCGGCGGTTCTAACCGCGTTTTTAACGTTGCTTCCGATTTCCTTTCCGATTTTGTTTCCGTTTGTTTTAAGGGCGTTTATCGCCTGTTTTTTAAGATTATCAAAAAGTCCCATATCAAAACCTCCTTATTTTTCAGCCCATGGTCACGGAAACTTCGAAAAAGCCGATTCCGTATTCTTCCAGAAGGTTTCCGCCGCCGGTGCGGCTTACGATAACTGTGTTTTCATCCCAGGCCGCTCTTCTGAATTCATAAGTTGACATAAGAAGAATCGGGCCTTTTTCCGCGGAATTTGTTCCTTGGGTAAGGGTGAGTTCAAGAATAAGGCTTCCGGTAAAATCGCCGTTTTCGTCATACTGTTCATAGGCATAGCCTTCGTAATATTCTTTATATTTTCCGTATTCCTCACCGTACCAGAAAGTCACGCAGGGTTCGCCGTATGCGGCGCGGTAGAAATTAAAATGGAACTGAACTTCCCTGCCTTCGGGGGTCGTATAAAATCCCGCCCAATCGCCGATAAGATCGCTGAAAACAAGAATATCATCCATCGCGGAATTTTCATAAACCGTAAAATCAAGGGAATGGGCTTGGGGAGTTTCATATACTTCAAGCCATCCGAGCCAGGAATTGAAATATGGGCTGAATTCAAAAACGTTTCCCGCCGAATCCACAATCACGACTTTTACGTTGGGGATATTGCTGTCTTTGTTGCAGGTTATAAGAATCGGGTCGCCGGCATCGCTTTTATAAAGAACTTTTCCGTAAGTTCCGCCGGTGGGGGAATATATCCATTCCGTTACGGAAACGGAAGCGCCTTTGTCCCGGGGAACAATGCAGTAAAGTTCGTTTCCTTCGGTTTCAACGTATCTTTCATAAGGAATATCTGCTATGAAAGGATATTTTTCCATATATCCCCGCTCTTCAAAAAATTCCTCATAACCGGTGCCCATCGGACCTTCGATATATCCAATGAATGCTTCGCCGAAGGCGCTTTCGGTATCATAAAGGCTGTCAATCAAAGCTTCATAGGAATCGGCGCTCCGGCTGCTTCCCTGTTCCGTTTTGCCAAGTTCCGGATTAAAAGGTCTTTTTCCCGGGGAAACAGATCCGCTTCCGGAAGATTCGGATTCGGAAGAATTTTCCGGGGAAGAGGTTTCCTTGGAAGAAGATTCCGCCGAAGGGGTTTCATCCGGTTTTGAACTGTCTTCCGGACTGTTTATGTTGATATTCACGTCGCAGCCAGAGCAGAAAACCATCAGAAAAACCAAAAGCCAGGAAAGAATCAAAGAAAGTTTTTTGTTCATTTTTTCGCCTCCCGATCATTATATTTTTAATTAAAAATCATTTGAATGTTTTGCGGAGCTTCATCTGAAATATGGGGAAGGATACCACGAAACGCATTCAAGTACGGAATTTCCTTCCGGCATATAAAAAGAGATTTTCAGCTGTTCGTTTATATATTCATGTTCAAGTTCTTCTCCGTTGAGAAGGAATTTGTATTCCCTGTCCGGATCATGATAATTGTAATAAAGAATAACTTTCGTTCCCGCGGTGTAAAAATCTTCGGCGTTTTCATAGTTCGGTTTTTCGCCGCAATAATCAAGGGCATAGGATTTTCTTTTTACGGAAAGATCTTCCCCGACGCAGAGCAAAAAGGAAAATTCCTCCGGAAGACAGGTGGGATAGCGCTTTGTGACGGTGACCTTCGTTTCGCCGGGGGAAGTTCCGACATAAAAGATATCCGCGCCCCGGTCCCTCATTCCGTCGCCGTCATCATCGACGGGTTTTGAATAGCTGTAAACTTCAACTATTCCCTCCGGTTCCGTTTTTATCACGTAATCCGCTCCGGCCATAAGTCCGCTTCGGGACTGATGATATGCCTTTTCGGCATCGAAAGGATAATCCGGCTTTTTGGTTTTTCCGCAGCCGAAAAGAAAAGACAAAAGACCCAACATAATAAAAATCACCGCCAGACTGTAAATTTTTCTTTTCATGGTTTTTCACCTCAGTTTTTGGTGCAGAAGCTTTGTTTTACAACCATTCTTTTCTTATCGGAAACTTTTACAAGTTCCCTTTTGCCGAAATATTCTTCGAGCACGTCGGTGCTTTTTGTTGCAACAACTTTTGGTTCCCGGTTTGTTTTTATTTCGTCCTCCGTTATGTTTAAAAAATCCTCAAGATTTTTGTAATGGAAGGCGGAAATTCCGACGGAATAGAATTTTTCGTAATCGATTTTTTCGCCGTTCAGAAGAAGGTTTATAAGCTTTTGGTTGTCATAATCGAATTCCACATAAAAGCCTTCGGAAAACTGATAAAATTCCGTAAGACCTTTCATGGAGCCTTCCCTGAAAATATGTTTCACCATTCTTTCAAGCTGTTTTCCGTTAACCGTGATGCGGTAAATTTCGTCGTTATATGGATATATCTGCATAAGATCTTCGAGCATCACGATCGGACCGAGGTTTTCTCCCCGGATGCTTCCGGAACCGACCAGCATTATATCAAGCCCGAGAGAATCCTTGAAAGCATCGGCAAAAAGCCTTCCGAGGGTGGTTTCCTCCTCTCTGCTGGGGTGGGTATATTTATCCGCAAAGCGTGTCACAATGCGTTTGTATTTTCTGTCGGTTTCAACTTTATATTTTTCGATAACTTCCTCAAGGTCATAATCCCTTGGACAGTAATCGTCATCTATCGGAATAAGCTTCCATTCATAACTTTCCATGCAGTTGCTGTCCGTATCCACTATGATATCAAAACGCCCTATCTGGTTTGTTCCGCAGGCGGCCTGGACTATCGGAATTCCGTTGACTTCCTCCGGTTTTTCAAGAAGAGTGTGGCTGTGCCCGCCGATGATAAGGTCAACTCCCAGGCGGGGATCCAGGGATTTTGCAAGTTTTTTATCCGCTTCAAAACCTATATGAGTGAGAAGAACGGTAAAATCAATATCCTCGGTTTTATATGCGTTGCAGATCCTTCCGACTTCGTTCGCGGCTTCGTGAACATCAACAAAGGAACCGATGATGCGGTCCTGTTTTGTGGAATGAAGAACTTCTTCCGTAAGAAGTCCGATGAAAAGGATTTTCATCCCGCCGATTTCAAGAATTATATGCGATTTAAAAAGCCTTGTGCCGTTTGTGGTGATATACATATTGGCATTTATTATCGGAAACTGGGCGCATTTTTCGATGAAAAGAAGATGCGCAAGACCGTAATCCACTTCGTGATTTCCAAGAGTCACAACGTCCGGGGTGAGCATATTCATAATTTCGACGGTGGATATGCCTTTATATTCGCTGTCGATTATGGAACCCCGGAACATATCCCCGGAAATGGTATAAAGGACGTTTTCCTCTTCGTGGCGAACTTTATTTATGTATCCGGAAAGCATTGATATTCCGCCGAGAAGTTCTTCATCCACCTTTTTTGCCATAAAATCTCCGTGGAGATCGTTGGAATGAAGAATAGTCAGTTTTTTTAAATTTGCCATTTTTTCACGTCCTTTCCGAAAATTATTTTTGCTTTTTAAAAAACGGAAGCGGTTTTTATTTTTTAAAAATTCTTTTATGATAAACGCAGTTTCGGCAATGAATACAACAACGGCTGCCGCGGGGCCAATCGGCAAAAAAACAGAGGAACTGCTCCGCATTGATGCTGATATTATTATAAACCTATTGAAGAAACAAATCCCCACACCAAGCCAAAATCCGCGTGTGGGATTTTACAAAAAAGTGTGGGAAAAAGGGTGGGAATTTCGGATTTTTTTCATATTTAAAATATGATTTGCCTTTTTGTTTTTCGCTGAATAACGAAAAGGCGGAAAGCGGTAAATATTGCTTTCCTCTTTTTTGAGCACCGTGCTCAAATGCTGAAAAAGCCCGTGCTCAAAAAACAAAAGCAAAAAAGGGACCGCCGATTTTTAAAAACGGCAGTCCTTTTTTGTTTAAAAGAAGTTGAAAAATTTCCATAAATTGCTGAAAGCAGGCTTGACAATGGGGATAAAAAGCGGTATGGTTAACTTATGTATATTTATATAATTAATAATTATTATAAATTTTTGTAAGTTTATAATTTAAGTATTTTAAAGGAGATGAATCCTTTGACTGAAAAAGAGATGAAAAAACTTTCAAGAACAGACCTTCTCCGCATGCTCATCGACCAGGGAGAAGAGATGAAGGTTCTTAAAGAAGAACTTGAAAAGGCAAAAGCTGAAATTTCCGAAAGGGAAATAAAGCTTAACGAAGCCGGCTCCATTGCTGAAGCGGCGCTTAAAATCAACGGTGTTTTTGAAGCAGCCCAGGCCGCAAGCCAGCAATATCTTGAAAACATAAAACATCTCAGCGAAAGACAGGATGCTCTCGCAAGAATAAAAGAGAGAGAAACCAGGGAAAAATGCGAACGCCAGATTCTTGAAACGAAAGAAAAATGCGACGCAATGGTTGCAAAAGCGGAAAAAGAATCGAGAATTTATTGGGAAGACGTTTCAAAACGGCTTGAAAAATTCTATAACGAACACGCCGGACTTCGCGAACTTCTGTCAACGGTTTACTCCAGGAAAGAACAGGAAGAAAAATGAAAACAAGGGTTAAAAAGGCAATACCCGAAATAAACGAATTAAAAGCCGAACTTGACAGAGTTGAGTACAAACGAAAATATGTTAACGTTTTCAAAAGTACCGTCTATACTCTTGTTGTAGTTGCGGCTTTTGCTGTTCTTGTGGCAACTTTATGGATGCCGGTTCTTCAGATTTACGGTTCTTCAATGACCCCGACAATTGATGAAGGACAAATCGTTATTTCGGTAAAAGGAAAAAATTTTGAACAGGGAGATCTTGTTGCGTTCTATATCGGCAACAAGCTTCTTGTAAAAAGAGTGATTGCGGGGCCGGGGGATTATGTTCTTGTTGACGAAAACGGAACGGTTTTTGTAAACGGAACGGAACTTTATGAACCCTATGTTTCGGAAAAAGCATTCGGCGAATGCGATATTGAATATCCCTACCAGGTTCCGGATTCAAAATATTTTTTGATGGGCGACCACAGAAAAACTTCCGTTGACAGCAGAACTTCCGCTGTCGGCTGTATTTCCGAAGAACAGATAGTCGGAAAAATCGTGTTCCGGGTCTGGCCCTTTGAGGTATTCGGAACGCTTGAATAAAAAAACATAAGGGATATCCCTTATTATATGCCGTAAGCACGGCATATAATAAGGGATATCCCTTATTATATGCCGTAAGCACGGCATATAATTCATTTTGCGGGAAAGGAGGAAGCGCATTTTGGAAAGCAATCTTGAACAGCGGATGAAAAAATATGCAAAAAGAAACAAACGCAAAAAGATCTGGATGAAAGTTCTTTCCGTTCTTTCCGCCGTTGTTGTTTTCTGCACTACCTATGCGCTTATCCTTCCGGCAATTACCCAGGAAAGAGAGGTTTTCTGCGGAAAAGAGGAGCATATCCATTCGGAAGCCTGTCTTGCAAAAGAAGAAAAGATTCTTGTCTGCGAAATTCCGGAGGAAGAAGCCCATTTCCATTCGGATGAATGTTTTGAAAATCTTCTTGTTTGCGAAACGGAAGAAAACCATGTTCATTCCGAAGAATGTTATTCGGAAGAAGAACTTATCTGCGGAAAACCGGAAAATCACCTGCATTCGGAAGAATGCTGTGAAAATTCCCTTATTTGCGAAGTTCCGGAAACGGAAGGACATATCCACTGCGGGGAATGTTATAAAACAGAAATTGTTCAATGCGAAGCGGAGGAACATTCCCACAGCCTTTCCTGCTATTCCGACGAAACGGCGGACGTTGAAACGGAAGAACAATGGACGGCGAGTTTTTCTTCGGAGGATATGGGCGAAACCG
This sequence comes from Oscillospiraceae bacterium, assembly GCA_015067315.1. Taxonomy (GTDB): domain Bacteria; phylum Bacillota; class Clostridia; order Oscillospirales; family Ruminococcaceae; genus UMGS1668. The sequence continues at coordinate 6,508 of SVMR01000028.1, forward strand.
TTTCCGAAAATCTTATAAAAATTGCAAAAAGCCAGCTCGGCTATCACGAAAGCACGAAGAACTACATTGTTCTTGACGACGGCGAAACGGTTAAAGGAAGAAGCCGCTACGGAGAATGGTACGGCGAACCCTATGCGGACTGGAATCTGCTTTTCGCAGGTTTTTGTCTTGAATACGCAAAAGCGGAAATCCCCTTTGACGCGGATATTGAAAACTGGATCGGAATTCTTTCATCGCCGGAAACGGACATTTACAGAAATTCCGGGGAACATGAGGCGCTTCCGGGCGATCTGGTTTTCTTCGACGAAAACTCCGACGGAAAACCGGACAGAGCCGGAATCATCATTGAAATAACCGAAACCGAATATAAAACGGTGATCGGCGATTACGGCGACGGCGTCCGGCCCGCCGCGATACCGAAAACGGACGGAACGGTAAGCGGTTTTGCGGCGATAGCGATCCCCTCGCCCTATCATTGCGGATTGGAAGAACATATCCACGAGGAAAGGTGCTTCGATGAAAACGGAAATCTTTTCTGCGGATTTGAGGAACATATACATTGCGAAGCCTGCCTTGAGGAAAAGCAGGAAGAACCGGAGCCGGAACAGGAAACCGGACCGGAATATCAATGCGGACTTGATGAGCACAAACATTCGGAAGAATGTTATGACGAAGACGGAAACCTCGTCTGCGGAATTGAAGAACATGCTCACGGTGAAGAATGCCTTTCGGAAGAACCGGAAGCGGAATACTTCTGCGGATTCGATGAGCACGAACATTCGGAAGAATGTTATGGCGAAGACGGAAACCTCGTCTGCGAAATTGAGGAACATGCTCACGGTGAAGAATGCCTTTCGGAAAAACCGGAAGCGGAATACTTCTGCGGATTCGATGAGCACGAACATTCGGAAGAATGTTATGGCGAAGACGGAAACCTCGTCTGCGAAATTGAGGAACATATCCACACGGAAGAATGTGGAATCTCCTTCGAAAGCCTTCCGGAAGAGGAAAGAGTCCGGATCGAAGAAGTTATCGCAATGATAGAATCCCTTCCGACGGCGGATGAAATTGACGCAAAAATAATTGAATTCGAGGATGCGGAAGATTATGAGGGCGAGGAAGCCTGGCTAACCGAAATTTATCAGAAGGTCGGTTTCGCCTATAAATATTATATGGATCTTCCGGAAAATCACAGAAGATTTGTCACGAACAGCGAAAAACTGATGGAACTTGAATATATCTGGTCCGTTGCCTTCCTTATTGAAACGGAAATCGGAAAAACCGCGGAATACAGCGCGGATATGTTCAATTCCTGGCAGCAGTTTATAATTTATACCGAAGGCGAAAACGGATATTACGCAATAAGCGGTTCCGGCGGAGCCGTTCCGATAAGCATTGCCAATGACGGAACGATTTTTGCGAACGTCAGCAACAGAAACGAGATACTCTGGAGCTTCGCTTCCGACGGAGCGGGCGGTTACAGAATAAGAAACGCCTCCTCCAGAAGATATCTTCATGCCTTCGGAAACAACGGAAGCGGAGTTACCACGACGAACGCATATTCGGGTTTTGTTGAGGAAAGTTCCGGCGGAGCAAAAATCCGGAGCAACAGTTCGGACTATGCAAGGCTTGACGAGGAAAACAAAATTTTCGTGCATACTTCCGATTCCTCCGAAGCGGCGGTTTATAATTTCGGAACGTACAGTTCCGGAACGGAAGTTTACGTCTGGCTTGACGGAACCTGGGGCGGAGCGGCCTTCCTTTCCGGTTCGGAAAACAGCGTCCATACTGTTGTAAGCGGAGGAAAAATTGTTCTTCCGACGGAATGGAAAAGCCCGGACAGCTACCGCTATAAAGTCCGGGGCTGGTACGATATTATCGGAAAGAAATATTACGAAGCCGGCGCGGAGGCGGAAATTACCGAAAGCACTGTCTTCTATCCGGATTGGGTGCCATATACCTACGATATCGGACAGTATAACGCCGAGGCGGCAAATACCGTAAGCACAAGCGAATTTGTTACAACAAAGGTTTTCGATTACAGCCCGTTCTTCAACCTGCCCTACGTTGAGGCGAAAGTTACGGTGAACGCAAGCGGACATTCGGAAACCTGGAACCTTACGGATGCAAACGATTTTATTTTCCGCGACTGGAACCCGGGAATGTTCACAAGCCCGAACAACGGAACAAGTGGAATCAACGGATATACGGAATATGCGGAAAATCCGGGAATCATGAATTCCTCCTTGCTTGAACTTCTTTTCGGAACCGGAACGGAAGTTCCCGGAAAAAACTATCTTGGAACAGGCGACCATCTTTTCCAATATTGCGACGACCCGGCAAACACGGAATATTACGGATATTATTATTACGATTCAAACTATCACGCGGCTTCCTATAACCAAAGCGCCGGAAGATTCTATATTTACGATTATCTTTCAAGCGCGGATACGGCCCATACCGCGGACTTCCTTCCGCTCAACTCGCCCTATGTGAACACGAACGGAAGACCGGTTCTGACATATTACGACAGCGGACAGTACGGAGAATATGAAGGAACGACCCATTATGAATATGCCGGCGGAAGCGGAGTTTCCGCGGAATACTGGTTCGGAATGCAGACGGATATCAAGTTCTATCTTGCGAACAAGCCCGGAGAGCTGGATTCGGACGGAAACACGGTCAACAGGGGAATCAACGGCGAGGAACTTGTTTTTGAATTTACCGGCGACGACGACGTCTGGGTTTTTGTTGACGGAGAGCTTGTTCTCGATATCGGCGGTATCCACCAGGCGGTTTCCGGTTCGATAAACTTTTCAACCGGCGAAGTTTACGTAAACGGTTCGCGAAAAACCGGGGTTACAGATCTTGAACCCGGCGAACACGTTCTTACAATGTATTATCTTGAACGCGGAGGCGGAGATTCCAACTGCAGGATAAAATTCAACATCAGCACAAGATACGGACTTACTCTCATGAAAGAGGACGTTCTTACAAGACAGCTTCTTGACGGAGCGGAATTCACCGTTTATACAAACAAATCCTGTACGGACGAAGCTTCCCTCTGGACAAGCCACGAAGCTTATGAAGCGGGCGAAACTCCGCGAAGCACCTTTGCGGTTACTGACGGCGAGGCGAGCTTCTGGGGACTTGCGGCAGGAAACACATATTACATAAAAGAAACGAAATATCCGACGAACGGCGGTTACGGAGTTGCAAACGGAATTATCGTAATGAAGCTCAACAGCAAAGGCGTCGCCTCCTTCGACGTAATTCCGGACCCGAACGGAAACGGAAGCGACCTTTCCGGTGGCTTTACCGTTCACGGATTCAGAATCGACGTTGAAAACCACCGGGCCTATCTTGTTGCAACGAACGGCAAGGAAGATTACGGCGACGAAGTCACTTCGGTAACGGTCAAAAAAGAATGGGCGGACGGCGCCGACCATTCAAAGGATTCCGTAACGGTATATATCCTTGCAAACGGATTCAGGATACAGGAAGCAATTCTAAACGAAAACAATGACTGGACGCATACATGGAAGAACCTTCCTGTTAAAGGCGACAGCGGAAAGGAAGTAACCTATTCCGTTGAGGAAGGAACGGTTCCCGGATATTTCGGAACCATAAGCGTTCTTAAAGCCGATTCCGGCGGAACTGGAGAATTCAAACAGGTTTCTTCCTTCACGGACGGAAAAAGTTACGTAATCGTTTCAAACAACGCTCCGCTTTACGCAACGGAAAGCGCGGGCATCGGAAGAAACTGGAACATAAGCATTCCGCAGTTCTTCTCCGGAGGAAAATGGACAGCAGATGTGAAAGGAAACACCGTTTCGCTGACAAACGATCACGGACTTACGCTTTATTATTCCAACAGCGGCGGAAACCGGTTCTTCAGCGTAAGCAAAAGTCCGCCGGGCGGAACAAATCTTTCCTTCGTCAACAATATGATTGCATATAACGAAGGCGGAAAACTCTGGTATATGACCTGGGGCGAAGGACAAACGGTTCTCGCAGGGGAATGGGGCGGACCCACGGTTGTTCTTTATGAGGAAATCTCCGAGGAAACGGTTGTTGAAAACGGATTCCTTATTACGAACACTCCGATTTCCGAAGCGGAAAAAGTTTCGTTCAGGGTCGAAAAACATTGGGACACCGGTCCCCTTGCAACGGAAGAGGATTATGAACAGCTTCTTATTACGTTCAAGCTTTTGGGCGACGGAACGGAAACCGGAATGGAAGCGGTTCTCAATCTTAAAAACGGCTGGCAATATACCTTCACCGAACTTCCGAAATATAACATGAACGGAACGGAAATCGAATATTCCGTTGAGGAAGTTTTCTTCTCGAAGGATTGGCGGACGGAATACGGCGAAATAATCCAGACCGGCGAAAATTCCTTCGAAACAACGGTCACGAACGTTTATAACCTTGGTTATGAACTTCCGAAAACCGGCGGCGGAGGAAACATTATCGGTATCACGGGCGGAATTGTTGTTCTTGCGGCAAGTTCCGGCCTGATATACAGGCAAAAATTTAAAAAGCGCAGAAAGGAGGACGATTCTTCCTGAAGCGCACCAAAACAGTTTTTGAAATTTCGGAAATAAAAATTTAAAAAGAAAGGAATTTGAAAAAATGAAACTTCAAAAAATCGCAAGCCTCGTTCTTGCAATAATCCTTGTTCTCTCCCTTGGCATCACTGCTTTTTCCGCAGGAACCGGTTCCATCACCATCAACGGAGCAAGCGCAGAAAACACTTATGAAATTTATAAGCTCCTCGACCTTGAAAGCTATAACACCGCTTCCGGCGCATATTCCTACAAAGTAAACTCCGCTTGGACAGGATTCTTCGCAACTTCCGAAGCCCTTTCCTATGTTGCAATCGACGATGCAGGTTATGTAACCTGGAAAGCTTCAGAAGACGACGATACCGTTGCAGCATTTGCAAAAAAAGCTCTTGCATACGCAAAAGCAAACGGAATCGCACCCTTGAAATCCACCGAAAACAGCGGCGACTCAGAACTTACCGGTACAACTCTTAAATTCTCCAATCTTGAACTCGGTTATTACCTCATCGACTCCACCATGGGTGCTCTTTGCGGTCTTACCACCACCAACCCCGATGCTTCCATTAATGCAAAAAACCAGAAACCTACCGTTGACAAACAGGTAGAAGAAGACTCTACTTCACAGTGGGGCGATGCAAACTCTGCTGATATCGGCCAGATTGTTAAATTCCGTACCACTATCAGCGTTCATGCAGGCGCAGAAAACTTCGTTCTCCACGATATTATGTCTGAGGGCCTTACTTTTAAACAGGTAAGCAAAATCGAGCATGTTAAACCCGGCATTTCAACCGATGTCGTTGATATCGCTGATTATTCGGTAGGTGCAGGAACCTGCGAATTGGTTGAAGAAGGCGGAGTTAAAAAACCTTGCACTTTTGAAGTTGTATTTACTCAGGAATTCTGCGACAATCTTGAAACCAACGATAAAATAATCGTTTATTATGAAGCAATGGTTAACAAAAACGCAATTATCAGCGGCGACGGCAACACCAACGGTGCGGTACTTGAATTTGGTGAAGAACATTTCACCACTGTTGACGAAACCACAACCAAAACCTACGGTTTTGATATCGTAAAAACAGACAGCCAGAACACCCTTATCGACGGTGCGGAATTCAAAATCTATGATGATGAAACCGGCGGCAACGAAGTTAAAGTTGTTCTTATGGATGACGGCAAAACTTACAGAAGAGCAAGGGAAGACGAAAGCGGTGTTTCAATCGTTGTAAAAGATGGTAAGGTAAGAGTTGTAGGTTTCGACAACGGTACCTATTATCTTGAAGAAACTGTTGCTCCCGAAGGTTACAACAAACTTACCGCACGCCAGAAATTCATCATTTCCGACGGAAACCTTGATTCAATTTTCAATGACGGAATCTTCTCCACCGGTTCCGGCGTTCACGTAGTCAACAAAACCGGTTCCATGCTTCCCGAAACCGGCGGCATCGGTACCACCCTCTTCTATGTTGTTGGCGGAATCCTTGTTGCAGGTTCCATCGTTTTCCTCGTAACCAAAAAACGCATGGGCAACAGATAATCGGCGCATAGTCAGATTATAATTTTTACAGTAAGCGTTATAACTCCGCGCCGCTGTCGAAAATTCGGGAGCGGCGCGGCAAGGAGAGATCTGCAATGAAGAACAAAACGAACATATTGTTAATATTGGTGCTTATTGCAGGTTTGTCCTTGCTTCTTTATCCTTCATTAAGCAACTATTGGAACTCATTTACCCAGTCGCAGGTTATTGTTGACTATACAAAGCAAATTGAAAACCTTGACGAGGAAAAATATGACCGAATCATTTCGGAAGCGAAGGCTTATAACGAAAGCCTCCTTGGAAGAAGGAACCAATATCTTTTAAGCGACGAACAAAAGGCGGAATATAACGAACTTCTGAACATTTCCGGAATCGGAATCATGGGATATATCGAAATCCCTTCAATAAGCTGCACTCTTCCGGTTTATCACGGAACAAGCGACGCGGTTTTGCAGATTGCGGTGGGACATATTGAATGGACAAGCCTTCCCGTCGGCGGCGAAAGCACCCATTGCGTCCTTTCCGGACACAGGGGACTTCCCTCCGCAAAGCTTTTCACCGATCTTGATAAAATTGCGGTGGGCGATATTTTTGTTCTCCGGATTCTCGACGAAGTTCTTACCTATGAGGTTGACCGGATTCTTATTGTTGAACCCCACGAAACCGAAGAACTTCTTATCGAGGAAGGAAAGGATTACTGCACTCTTGTAACCTGCACTCCCTATGCGGTAAACACCCACAGAATTCTTGTCCGCGGGGAAAGAATTGAAAACGCGGCGGAAGCGAAAAATATAAGAATCGTTTCCGAAGCGGTGCAGATTGAACCGCTTATAATTGCGCCGATTGTTGCGGCGCCGATTTTGCTGATACTCTTTATAATGCTTCTTATCCCGAAAAACGAAAAACCGAAATACGGAGGTGACGGCGATGAAAACGATTAAAAAAATATTTTCCTTTTTTCTTGCGGTTATAATTGTTTTCTGTTCCGGAATAACCGTTTTCGGCGCGGCGGGAAATATTGAAACGGAAAAGGAATCGAGCATTAAAATAATCTTCCGCGACGGCGAAAAACCCATTCCGGATGCGGAATTTTCCGTTTATCTTATTGCGGATATCGACGAACGGGGAAAATTTTCCGTAAAAGAGGATTTTAAGGATTTTAACGTTAACATAACCGGAAAAAACGACGAAGCATGGCGCGTTCTTGCTTCAACCCTTGAAGGATATATAATCCGGGAAAAAATCGCCCCCACAGCGGAGGGAAAAACCGGTTCCGACGGAATTTTGCTTCTTTCCGGACTTAAACCCGGACTTTATCTGATTCTTGGAACAACGGCTTTTTTTGACGGATTCACATATTTTTCCGAAACGGTGATTGTTCAGATTCCGACGCTTGATGATGAGAAAAATATATGGGATTACGATATTTCGGTAAAACCGAAATACAGCTTTGTTCCCGACACCGAACCGGACGGATTCATTGAAAGAAAGGTTCTTAAAATCTGGAACGACGAGGATTATCCTTTCCTTCGCCCGAAGGAAATTACGGTGCATCTTTTTTGCGACGGGGAAATTTACGATACGGTAAAACTCAGCAAGAAAAACAACTGGCGATATACATGGGATAAGCTTGAGGAAGGACACCGCTGGGTTATTTCCGAAGAAGTTCCGGAAGGATATACAGTCGAAATCGAACAAAAAGGAATAACCTTTGTTCTTACGAACAGTATCGGTACCGAAATTCCGCCGGACGGCCCGGAAGACCCGGACGAACCGGAAAAACCCGAACCGGATGAACCGAAGCTTCCCCAGACCGGACAGCTTCTCTGGCCGGTTCCGGTTCTTTACGGAGCGGGAATTCTTTTTGTTGCGGCGGGATTTATCCGCAGAAGAGGCGGCCATGAAAAATAAAAGAGGAATCGGATTAATAACAATCGGGATTGTTTTTATTTTTGCGGCGGCGGGACTTTCGCTGTATAACCATATTGAAGAAAAAAACGCGGAAATTTCTTCCGCAAAAGCGACGGAAATCCTTGAAAATGAAATTATTATAAAACAGGATTTTGAGATTTACGAAAACGCCGCGGAGGAAAATATTCCGGATTATATCCTGAACCCGAAGATGGATATGCCGGAAGCGGAAATCGACGGCGTCGGATATATCGGAACCCTTGAAATCCCGAAAATCGGACTTGTTCTTCCGGTAATAAGCGAATGGAGCTATCCGAATCTTAAAATTGCCCCATGCCGGTATTTCGGTTCGGTTTATCTTGACAACATGGTCATTGCTGGACATAACTATAAGTCCCATTTTAAGGAGCTTGAGAGCCTTTCTGCGGGCGATTCGGTTATATTCAGGGACGTTGACGGAAACGAATTTCTCTATCTTATAGGGGCAAAGGAGATCCTTCCACCGACAGCCATTGAAGAAATGACAAGCGGGGAATGGGATTTCACCCTTTTCACCTGCAACAGAACCAGAACTTACAGAATCGCGATAAGATGCGACAGAGCGGAATAAAAAAGCTTTCCATCTGTTTATAAAAGCGCAATCGCCGGAAAACCTGTTTTAGTTTCCCAAAAACAATTGTTGATGTGAGGTGGTTGAATGTTTAATTTTACTGATGTTTATTCTGATGCACTTTTCTTTATAGTAATGGGAATAATTATCATGATTGCAATGCCACTTTTCTCCAAAAATGATAAAAACAGAACAAGTGTTACGATTTTTGCTATAATTGCAGGAATTATACTGGTGTGTTTCGGTATAAACAACTTAAAAGAAGCTGAAAATCCGGAAATTGAAGTTTATATTGGCGAATATATTGATTATAGTAAAAGTGGAAAAAATTCCGTAGGTGAATATACTTTTGACAGTCATATAGAAGGTGAATTAAAAATTGTTTTTAGAGCTGCACAATTAGCTAATGTTTTTGGCGGAACTCCTGAATATGGAAAATGGTACGCTATTTATTATTTACCAGACAGCGTACTGCAAACTGTTGTAAAAGTTGAAGAGGTTTCTCCCCCTGATTATTACAAAGAATCTTCAAAAACGGAATAAAAGTTCTTAAACTTGAGGGCAGCTAAATATCTGCTCTCTTTTTTTGCAAAAAACGACCGAAACCGCAAGTTATTGTAAAACATATACATATGACCTTGCCGGAAATCGTACAGGTTTCACTCTTGAAAAAGGCGATGAAACGGTTCATAATATTAGTTACAGTTACGATAACCTGAATCGTCTTTCGACCGTTTCTGAAAACGGAGCCATAGAGGCAACCTATACATACGATGCAAACGGAAATCGTGCTACTTTGACCCTTGGCAACGGGGTAACTACGACTTATTCGTACAACCTTGCGAACTGGGTAACGAACCTTTCCAACAAGAATAGCAGCGGAGCAACTCTTTCCAGTTATGCATACACCTACTATGCATCCGGAAACCAGAAGAGCAAAACCGACAACACCGGCAAGGTAACGAGCTATGTTTATGACGGACTCGGAAGGCTTACAAGCGAGAGCGAAAGCAATGGTGTAACATTAAGTTACACTTATGATTCCGCAGGAAACCGCACCAAGCTTACCGCGACCGGAACGGAAAGCTATGTAATCGATTACACATACAACAGCGTAAATCAACTTACGAGCGAAGTTAAAACCGAAGGCGGAGCGGCGGAAATCACAACATATACCTACGATAACAACGGTAATCTTGTGGCGAAAACCTCTCCCGAAGGAACTCAGGCGAACACCTACAACAACCTGAACCAGCTTGTTTCTTCCATTACGGCAGGAGTAACGAGCAGTTACACCTACAACGTTGACGGAATCCGGACTTCCAAAACAGTCGGAACAGCCACAACTGACTACCTTTTAGACGGAGGAAATGTTGTTGCAGAATCGCAGAATGGTGAAACAACCGCAACCTATCTCCGTGGCGCAAACCTTTTGAGCACGGACAACGGAGCGAGCACGAGCTACTATCTTTTCAATGCTCATGGGGATGTAACTGGTCTTACCAACGGTGCTCAAACTGTAACAAAGAGCTACGATTATGACGCTTTCGGCAACGAAAAAGACCCGAGCGCAACCGATGCGAACCCATTCAGATACTGCGGCGAGTACTTTGACAAGGAAACGGGAACATATTACCTCAGAGCAAGATACTATGACCCGGTTATCGGTAGGTTTACTTCTCAAGACAGCGTCCGCTATACCGAAAGGCCTTTGCCGACCGGTAATGTTATAGACCCGCTTAGTCTTAACTATTACACCTATTCCGCGAACAATCCGGTTATGTACTGCGACCCAAGCGGAAACGTTTGGGAAACAATCTTCGATATTGTCTCACTCGGTGCAAGTTTCATAGAAGCTCTTGAAGACCCAACCGATGGTTGGCTTTGGGTCGGTGTTGCCGCAGATGCAGTTGACCTTATTCCTTTTGTAACAGGAGTTGGAGAAGTTACAAGAGCTGTAAGAATTGCTGATAATATTACTGATGCAGTCGATGATGCTCATGATGCTAAAAATGTCGGTGATGTTGTACTAAAACCGGTCGCTGCTGAAAAGGAACTTGGGACTGTTTCGGGTGCTTTGGGTATAGAAGAAGTCAATTCATGGCAAGAGGCAGAAAAATCTTTGCGAAAATTAATTGGAGATACATCCACTGGAAATAAAGCAAGGACATTTCAAACAAATACAAACAAAAGAATCTGGGATGCATATAACCCTGCAACTAAAACTGCTGCGGAATCAAAATATGGATATGCTTCTTTAAGTAAATTTATTCAGTCAGAGATTGATAGAGATATTTATTTGCGTAATATGGAAGTAGTGGATAATATAGAATGGCACTTTTATGTGAGCAATATAACAGGAAAAGGTGGCCCTTCCGAAGCTTTAAAAAACAAACTTATAGAAAACCGTATAAATATTGTGCTTCATTGATAGGTGAAAAAATGGAAACTAAAAAAATTAAAATAAATGAAAACGGATTTGAATATGAATTTGCTGTTCCTCCTTTTCCTCTTGAATATGAAAAATGGAACAAGAAACAAGCGCAGGAATACTTTGATTGGTTTGTAGAACAAGTTCCGATAAGGGCGGAATATGTTCTTAATAAAGCACTTATTTATTGGGGATATGACCCCAAAACTGTTACAGACCCGGAAATAAAACTCCTTTTGGTTTGGAGATGGTTTTTAAAATTTGCAAGATTGGAAGAAACTTCTGCAGAAGAAAGAGAAGCGAATCGTCCTTATGTTGAAAGGTTCGGTAAATCCTGGGAAGTGCTTTACAAATTAACTCCTGTAACAGAATTTTTTGTGAGAGATATAGGAATGCTTTTTGGACAGCTTTTATACGATGAACTTGGAACTTTAGAATGGGGAATCGGTAGTAAACCGAAAAACAATTTTTTTTATAATCATCCCGTGTTAAAAGGTTTTTATACCCCACCAAGTACAATGGAAATGGATCCAATCCATATCGTAGGTACACCTGCTTCAAGATTATTGAAGAAAACAGCCGATGAAAAAGATTTAATAGTACTTTATAATAAGTGGAGTGCTTTGCACAAATAATCTTTTAATGTCCGATGTGATTGTAAACTTAGGGTACTATTGTTTTTTCAATAGTACCCTACAACGCAAACGGAAATTATGCCGCATACGCTTATAACGCAAACGGCATCAGAACCGCAAAGAGTGTAACAGGAACCTGCACCAGCTTCCTGCTTGATGGCGGAAACGTAGTTGCGGAATCCCAAAACGGCGAAATAACGGCAACATATCTTCGCGGTGCGAACCTTTTGAGCACGGACAATGGCACAAGCACGAGCTACTACATTTTCAATGCTCACGGGGATGTAACGGGTCTTACCAACGGTGCTCAAACTGTAACAAAGAGCTATGATTATGATGCTTTCGGCAACGAAAAAGAACCGAGTGCGACTGATACTAACCCATTCCGTTACTGCGGAGAGTACTTTGACAAGGAAACGGGAACATATTACCTCAGGGCGAGATATTATGACCCGAGTATAGGCAGATTCACACAGCAGGACACCCATTGGAACACCGCAAACATGATTTATGGGGATACCATAAATCAAACAGATTCCCTCGGACTTACAAACTATACATACAGACCGAATATTTCGGCAGTTATGCAAAGCGGAAATTTGTATGTTTATGGAATAAATAACCCTATTTCTTTTCTTGATATTAATGGAAAATCTATAACACTTGCTACTTTCGCTATAAATTTTGGAATTAATTTAGCTGTAAATGTTACATCCAATTTAATATCATCTTATGCAACAGGTGGCGAATATGGTTGGATTGATTTCGGTATCGATGCGGCTACTGCTTTCGTTGGTGCGTTTGGACCAGTAGGACAAGCCATATCATCAGGAATAAGCGCACTTTATACCGGAGTAAATAGCTATCAAAGTGGTTCTACTGTTGGAGAAGCAATAATTAACGCAGGAATTGACGTTGTTGCAAGTTTTACTAGTATTGGTAACATATCATCTGGTGTAAGCAAAATAGCAAGCAAAAACGCAGTATCAAACGGTATGGATATTTATGAGGGAATTACTGAACTTTTGGTAGGAGTGTCTTTTGGCACAGGACAATCTTGCGTTGTTTCTGCTGTAACCACCCAAACTTCAAACAGTACTACAAATAATGATATTGTTCAAGCAGCAAACTCTTGTGCTAGTTCAAGCAGTGGATTTAAACCAGGTGGAAAAAATAATATTAACACACAGATGTATTTGCTTATGTGAGGTATCCATATGATAGTAAAATATAGTGATGACGTAAAATTCCAAGTTTTCGGAATTGGTTTTTCAATAGTTCTTGTTATTATATTATTTATTCTTAAATTTTACCAAAATTTAAACTTGAGCGGAAAAATTTTTTTAATATCTTCATTTGTTTTCTTAATTATTTTTTATATAAAATGTACTATTTCAATTGGCAGAACTATAATTTTGAACGAAAACGGTTGTACGATTACTTTTTTAAAATACAAAAAGACTTATGGTTGGGATAAGTTTTGTGTTAAACGTCTTGAATCATACAGAGAACCTATAACTGTAATTCCTAGAGGAAGTTTTAAATGGAATGGCGTAATTCTATATTCGCACAATACAATAAAGCCTAAAAATTTCAATCCGGAATTGTATTCGTTGTTTTTTGCAATTTTCCCATTTTCATATATTTTTATCAGTTTGGTTCCTACAAAAGTTGAAAAATACCACGCTTCATACGCAAAACTTAAATTTCAGGTAAATGAAGACAATTTCCTTTCTAAAATGAGGGAATGGAATGTGGAAATAGAGGATTATAGGTAGAAAATTCATTTAAAAAACTTTCTTTCAACAAATAAAACGGAGCCGTCATATTTTTATGACAGCTCCCTTTTTGTTATTTCTTCGATTTTTCCTTAATTGCCTGTTTAAGGTTCTTTTCGTTTATGCTGTTGATATATTTTTTGAATTCGGCGAGAATGGTTTTTCCAAGGGCGCGGTAATCGGTTGC
>SVMR01000029.1 GCA_015067315.1 Oscillospiraceae bacterium
TTACGCTTCCCGGGATATCAATTGTCTGAAGTCCTTCGCACCAGCAGAAAGCGGCATCGCCTATTTCGGTAAGGGTATCCGGAAGCGAGGCGGTTTTTACGTTCGCCATCTCATAGAAAGCTTCCGTCCCGATATAAGTTATCCCTTCTTCTATCACAATGTTTGTGGCGGAATCTTTAAATGAGCGCCATGGCTGAGTGTTGCGGCTCATATCTTTCATTCTTCCGCTTCCGGAAATGGTGAGGGTTCCGTTTTCATAACTCCAGTTTACTCCCGAACCGCAGCTTCCTCCTGCGGCGGCTTTTGCTTCCGTTTCAAAACCGCAGATAATCAGAATCGCCGCAAAGGCGCATATAAATATTTTCCAAAACCGTTTCATTATTAAAAACCTCCGGAAAACAATAAATATTTAATATATATTATACTGTATATATTGGGGGATTTTCAAGGGGCTTATTTATGCGGTTTTTAAACCGTCAAAAGTGGATTTTTCTCTTATTTACGCCACATTTACGCCAATTAATGCCTAATTTAAATTTTCATACGCCAAACCAAAACAAAAAATCCAACAAGGAGGTTTTTAACATGCCATATATTCAGGAATTAAAAAGAACAAACAAAAACGCCTCCCGCTCTTTCAAAATCAAATTCAATCTTGGAAATGATTCTAACGGAAATCCAATAACCCGGACAAGCATCTGGGTTGGGCCGCCGGAACTTTGTGAAGAAGAAATTCTCCCAAATATTCGGCAAACCGCAGAAGCTTATGAGAAAGTTATGAAAGGATTTGTTTCAAGTACAAATTAGCTTTCGACCGATAAAAAAATTCCGTGCTCAAATTTGAGCACGGAATTTTTCTTTTGAGCATCACATTTCAACGGGTATTTTTGTTATGATTTTTACAACGAATTTACGGATTATATTCGCATCGATGGCGGTAATTCTTCCATCATTGTCAACGTCACCAAGCAATATCTGCTCTTCTGTCGGAGCAATCAGTTTTGCCGCAACAAGACGCGCTGTGTAAGCATCCATCACGTCAACAACGCCGTCAAGGTTTATGTCGCCGTAAACCGCTTTTGTAATAACAATAATTCCGTCTGAAATATCGATCGCAATATCGGTTTTATCTGCACACTTAAAAACAAAAGTTTTGTTTCTGTCAATGCCAACAACAGTTTTCTGCGGATTAATTCCTGTTTTTGCTTTGAATTCAATTTCAAGAATAGTTCCGGCTTCTTTCAAAGCATCAAGACTTTCCCAAACGAAAGAAATTTCTCCACCAATACTGTAATTAACAGTGGCATCTTCAATAATGTTTCCTTCGGAACAAGAAACGACCTCGAGAACTGAAGGATCATATTTGAGAGTGAACTGAATCATCGCAGTTTCCGGATGTTCGCTTAAATCAACAGTAAACTTTTTTGTTTTTCCAGGTGCAATTATTCCAGAAGAAACGGTGAGATATGCATCCGTTTTTGGTGTCCAATCCTTTGCGGTATATCCGTTCCATTTTCCGTTCGTGATTTTCCAACTTGTGTTTCCAAAAGGATAATAAATTGTATCATCAAAATCGAAAGAGCGGTCTCCAGAAGAAATATTGGTTGCAGTAGGCGCATTTCCTTTGAAATAATAATCGTTGATTCCGCAGTAATAAAAAGCTCCGCCTCCAATATAACCTACGTTTTCCGGAACAACAAGGCTTCCGGTAAAACCTGTGCAGTTATAAAATGCTTTTGAGCCGATTTCCTGCACGTTGCTTCCGATTTCGAGTTTTCCATCAAATCCGGTGCTGTAATAGAACGCGCCGCTTCCTATCCAGCTTACACTATCCGGAATTATAAGATCTCCTTTGAAACCGGAACAATTATCGAATGCCGATTCTCCGATATATTCAAGACTACATCCGAAAACGAGGTTCCGTCAAAACCGGAACAGCCGGAGAAAGATCCCCATCCTATGGAAGTAACACTGTTTGGAATAATAAGATTTCCCTTAAACCCGGAACAACCGTAAAATACATGTTCTCCAATATATTGAAGACCGTTGCCGAGAGTAAGACTTCCATCAAAACCTGAACAATTATTGAAAGCTTCCCAATAAATGTACTTTACATTATTGGGAATTACAAGGCTTCCGGTAAATCCGGAACAATTTTCAAAAGCACAATTTCCTATTTCTTCAACGTTGTTTCCTATGGTAAGATTTCCGTTAAAACCGGTACAATCAGTAAAAGCATAATTTCCGATTATCATAACATTATCAGGTATTGCAAGGCTTCCGATAAATCCGGAACATTTGAAAAAAGCATATTCACCAATGGCCATTACGCTTTCCGGAATTACAAGGTTTCCGTTTAATCCTGAACAGTCGGAGAATGCACCATCGCCGATGCTGATTATGATATTTCCAAGAAGAAGACTTCCTCTAAAGCCGTAGCACCCTCCAAAAGCACTTTTTCCGATGGTTTTTATTCCGTTTGGAATTACGAGGTCCCCTCTTAAATTATCACATCCATAAAAAGCAAAGTCGCCAATATTGGTCACTTTTTCCCCGATTACAAGGGTTTTTATTCTGTATCTGTAATCTCCCCAGGGTGCGGTTGTGATATATCTGTTATTTTCATACTCGGAAGCAAAGTTTGCCATTTTACCGGTTCCGGAAATTGTAAGAACACCGTTTTTGCTGATTTCCCAACGGAGGTTTGTTCCGTTCCCTTCCGCACCACAATAGCCTGAAACAACGGGGCATTCCGGATCCCATTCAACGGCAGTATATATATCCCATTTTCCACCAGTAATTATCCATGTATCGTTGCCTTTGGGATAATAAACTATTTTACTATCTGGATCATACCCGAAATAATATTCCCCTATTGAAGGAGCGTCGCCTTCAAAACAACAATCATAAATTCTGCAACCTCGAAATGCATAATTTCCAATGTTTGTTACTCTATCAGGAATAACAAGACTTCCGGTAAATCCGGAACAGTCATCGAAAGCATGATCTCCTATGGTAGTTACGCTGTCAGGTATTACAAGGTCACCGGTAAAACCGTAGCAATATCTGAAAGCATAGTTTCCTATGATTGTAACGCCTTCTTCTATAACAAGTTTTTTCAGTTTATCAGAATATTGGAACCACGGAGCAGTTGTTCCCCATGCATTATTTACGTAATCGAGTTCATAGTTTTCTATTGCTCCGTTTCCGGAAATTGTAAGTGTTCCGTCGGAATCCAGTGTCCAGATAAGGTTTGTTCCGTCACCTTCTCCGCCGCAATAGCCGGAAGCAATATTATTCATTTCCGGAACGTTTTCAGACCCTTCCGGCGGTTCAATGCTTACGGTATAACCGCACAGTTTTTCTCCGGCTTTTTCTTTGATGAAGAAACTCGCTTCTTCCTCTATATCGGCTGTCATATAGTCAACCGAATATTTGCCGAGGCATTCGTTGTTATCGTTATAAATATAGTAGGAAACAACGTCATCTTCTTCAACTTTAATCCCGAAGTATTCCCGAAGTTCGTAATAATTCATTCCGAGATTCCAGTTTATCGTATAATCGCTCTGCATGATTGTATCCGAGAAGAATTTTATCGAAACCGGTGTTGTTTCGTGGTAGAAGTTGATTCCGTTTTGGTTTTCAGAAACTTCGGGAATTTCAAGAACGAAATTATCACCGTTTACAACAACTTTTCCGCCGGAAACAAGTCTGAATGCCCTTGCTTGGAAAACAGTTGCCGGAGTGTCTTCATTTGCTGCCTGATCATTACCCAAATAAGCAGAATAACCCGAATCTTTTCCGTAGTTCATTTCCAGGTTTTCATAAATCGGTTCGATTTCTCCCAATTCGTAATCGTTTCCATACTCGTCTACTACGGTAATTCTGAAATGGTCTTCAAAAATTTTCAAATGCCCCTCAATGTCTCCCGGAGCTTTAAGATATACGCTTATATTCTGTGCCTCGCCTGACTTTACAATGGAAGGTTCTGCCCAACAAAGGTCGGTAACATCGGTTTCAAAAGGCTCGTACATTCTTGTTTCTTCGTTGAGTTTATAGGCAACAGCAGTAACCTCCATTCCCGTAAGGTCAATGGTATCGCCAACACGATAAACGGTTTTATCCGGCCATTCATCAATGTTTATGGAAACAATAAAATCATATGGGGCATCTTCCTCTGTTTCGGCAGCGTTATCAGTAGATTTTACCGTTTTTGCGCTTTCCAGTTTTATAAAATTTTCTTTCAGGAAAGCCGCATCTGCATTGACTTCGTTTGAGCTTTCAAGAGTATCTGCAACATATTTTAAATAAACATCGGAAATAACTGTTATTTTTCCACTTAACTCTACTCCGTCAAGTGTCGCATTTATTTTAAAATTGCCTTCTTTGTAATCCGCGCTGTAGTTTTCTCCGACCTTTACTTCAATGATATGTACATAATTTTCTGCAACAATAATTCCGGAAGCGGAGAAATTCAAGGCGTTATATTCGTTCGCTTTGGCAAAAGCTTCTTCATAGCTCAGTCCGGTCGCAATATCGATTTTTTTGTCCTTATCATAAACTTTATAAACAGCAGAAAGAGCTCCGCTTACGGACATAGTTTTTGGGTCAAATTCGATATATTTTGCCTCAACAATTCCATTGGAAGCAATTTCGATGTTTTCATAAGGCTGCTCAGAATCCAAACAAATGTGATATATTTTGCCTTTTGGTTCAACAAAAATTTCATCGCTATTCGCTTCTTCTACAATATATTCCGTTTTTTCGCCGAAATATTTCCATTTCGGAACAGCGGAAAAATCTTCCGAAACTTCAATGGTTTCTCCGGCGGAATAGAATTTTCCGTTGATTTTCCAGCTGTCAAAATAGGAATCGGTCTTTACAAAATAGCAATCCGGAAGAGTTACAGAATATTTTCCGTTTTCAAGCTTTTCGTTATAAAATACGCTGAATTCCGTTCCTTCTGCACCGTTCGGAGAAAAAGTTCCTTCAATTCCGGCTTCTCTTTCAATGGCATTATAACCGTTCCACTTTCCGCTTTCGTCAAGTTCCCAGCCGTTTGTATAGCTGTAATAATGGATAATATCGACTTCGTCAAAAGACGGATATTCCGCTGTTGCCGAAGAAACAACCGGTGCATCACCTTCGAAATAATAATTATCTATTCCGCATCTTCCAAAAGAGTCTCCTCCTATTGCAGTTACACTTTTTGGAATAACAAGATTTCCGGTAAAACCGGTACAGTCTCCAAACGCACTTCCGCCTATTGTGGTTACACTGTTTCCTATTGTAAGATTTCCGCTAAATTCAGAACAACTTAGAAAAGCATATTCTTCTATTGTTGTAACACCATTACCTATTGAAAGACTTCCGGTAAAATTACAACCATTAAAAGCAGCGCCACCTATAACAATAACACTGTCAGGTATTACAAGGTCTCCGTTGAAATCCGAATAAGCAAAAGCATGCTCTCCTATGTTTGTTACACCATTTGGTATTATGAGTTCCCCGGTAAAACCACACTCACAAAAAGCAAAATTACCTATAGTTGTTATTCCTTCTTCAAGTACAAGCGTTTTGAGCATATCAGGATATTTTGTCCACGGCGCTATCTTATTATCCAAATCGTAATCCGTCATTTTGCCTTTACCGCTTATGGTAAGTGTTCCGTTCTCGGTAAGAGTCCATTCAAGGTTTTTTCCGCCGTTCGATGCGCCGCAATAACCTTTTGCATAATAAAGCGATTCGATATTATATCCGTTCCATTTTCCTTCGGAATCTTTTTCCCAACCGGATTTTTCGCCGACAAAATAAATTATATCTTCGCTCACATCAAAAGAAGCAATTTCATTATCCGCTTCAATTACAAACGGTGCATCTCCAAAAAAATGATATTCATTTATTCCGCAGTTTCTGAAAGAGTTTTCTCCGATATATTCGATACTTTCCGGAAAATCAACTTTTCCTTCAATATTTTCAAATTTGCTGAAAGCGTTGTCACCAATGCTTGTAACTCCGTCTTCAATTTCAATCGCTGTAATTGATTCCAAATAACCGTTCCACGGAGCAAGGGAAGGGTCGGAATAGTTTCTCATTTCGCCCGTTCCGCTTATGGTAAGAAGTCCGTTAAGGCCGATGCTCCATTTAAGGTTTACTCCATCACCTTCATTTCCGCAATAGCCGCTTGCAACTACTACTGGCTCTATTACCACAAGAGCGTTTGCCTCAATTACTGAAGAAGGTATTGCTGAAAAAGCAAGTACAAAAGCAAGAATAAATGAAATAAAACGTTTCAAGGAATTTGACCTCCTTTAATTCAAACATATATATGTTATATTACACCCTAAAAAAATATAAAACAATGTTTTCGGTAAAATATTTTGTTTTTTTGCCAAACTTACCTTGCGGTGAGGCCCTTACAGGGACACAAAAATGTGTTTGCCGGCGGCAAAACTATATTGAAATCTGTGGTAAAATATAATCCTGCTCCAAAGAAAGTGACGCAACCGTAAGCCCATAAGCCCAAGACCTTACGGAGGATTTAACATGAAAAAAGTAACAGCAAAAATCAGCAGCCACAGCGACGAACCGAAACCGATTTATCGCGCCGAATGCGAAAAATGCGGAAAAGAAATCACCTTTTCCAAAGCCGATATAATTCATGGCGCATTTGGCTGCGTAATGGTGGATTGCCCGCACTGTTTTGTATAATGTAAAACCACCCCCCACCCTATTAAACCTGCTCCCGAACCGGGAGCTTTTTTATTGCAAAAATATATTTATAATGGAGGAATTCTCTATGAAAAACTGTAATTTTAAGGCTCAAACCGCCTTTTTCAAAACTTATCGCCACCCCTATCACCGCAAAGCTTTTGCTCCGCATCATTAAAGTCACGGCGGTTCAAGCCACTATCCGTACTCTTGACAAATCAGACTATATGATATAAAATTATTTTTGAATAATAGTATTATTTATTTTATGAAAGAAGTGTTTTTATGGAATATAAAGAGCTTGTGGAACGCCTTAAAAGGCTTGATGAAGATGCTTCTCTTCTTTACGAAGACAACAGTCGTTTCCGCCTCGTAATCGTCGGTGGAGGTGCTCTTATCCTTTTGGAAACCATCGACCGGGCCACTTTGGATATTGATGCTCTAAGCGTTTCGCGGGAGCTCATGCCGTTTCTTGAGAGATATGATATCAACGCACAGGTTGCCGCATATATCAATAATTTCCCGTACAACTATGAAGACCGCTTGCACAAACTTGACATTGAAAGCAAGAAAATTGATTTTTACACCGCTTCTCTTGAAGACATCGTAATTGCAAAGCTTTGTTCTTACCGCGACACAGACCGGCAGGACGTTATCTGCCCCGAAGTCATAAAAGCGCTTGATTGGGATCTTCTTGAAAAGCTTGCAACCGATGAAGATGAACTTAAAGCTAATATATCCGACAGAGGGTACAGCGAATTTTTGTATAACTACGAAGAATATGTAAGGAGGTACCGCCCGTGAGAGAACTCACCTTTTTGGGATTTTCAACTGAATATGTACGTTCTTTATCAAAATCCGGCACAACCTCAGTTTTCACTCTTGCAAAGGAAGCTGCATCCGATAACCCTCGTCTTCGTGAACCGCTTTTGCTTTATGCATTGGCTTCCGACAAAAAAGATATTCTTCTTCGCGCCGCAAAACGTTTCGGACTAGTCGAATTCTATGTACATCCCCTTTCCGTTCTTGAGGGTAATACCCTTGAAGATATTATGGGTAAAGGCTTGCTCCCGGAAGGTTACCAGAAAGTATGGAGGAGCTATCTTGCAAAGAAGAACAGCCACTACAGTGATGATATGACCAAGGAAATGATGCGGAACAGAATTCTTAGTTTACAGAAAGAAAAAGGTGTGACCAACTACCGCCTGTACACCGATCTGAAGATAAACCCCGGAAATCTGAATTCCTGGCTCAAGCACGGTGGAGGTAACAAAATCAGCCTTGATCGGGCGAGAGATGTTCTCCGCTACCTTTCCGAAAACAATTAAAAATTAAGCTCCCGAAAGGGAGCTTTTTTGTTTATAAAACGGTTATTTGATTGTAAGCCGGTACATGGGGAAAATATAAAGATTAGCTTTGCCGAATATTTCAACATTATATTATCCGCATCGAGCGTACCATTCTCTATGTAACTAAAGAAAAGAAAACTTTTCCTGAAATACATCAAACAAAAACGCCGTCGAGCATGCGAACTGTTCCCATGTCCGAAACAGTAAAAAATGCTTTTTTAGCAGAAAAGAGTTATCAAAAAGAAGCCGGACTTAAATGCACCGCTGAGGTCAACGGTTTTAGTAATTTTGTTTTTATCAGTCAGAACGGGAAACCCCGAAGCAGCATCGACGTTAACATGGCTATAAAGAGAATAGTTAATAACTGTAATAAAAAAGCCCTTTCAAGCAAGGATAACCCCATTATTATTCCTCATATAACCTGCCACACCTTCCGGCACAATTTTGCTACAAGGCTTTTTGAAAGCGGCGTTGAGGCAAAAGTTATTCAGAGCTATTTCGGACACTCCGATATTTCCACAACAATGAATACTTACACGGACTTTTTCCCCGAAATGAAAAGTAAAAATATCGTTGCAATCGACCAGTTTTTGACGCCTGATTTTACGCCAAAACTTACGCCAATTAAAACATAACTTATGCAAGGTTATGTAAGGTTACGTGAACTTGTTAAATTTTCAAAACAACAAAAAAACGGCTTAAATATGCGAAAAATCGCACACTCAAGCCATTTTATATACAACGAAAAATCCGATATTATATTTTCCAAGATATATTATATAACTTTTCCCGGCAATTTTCAATTAATATTATATTAATATTATATAAAAAAAGAAAAAAGCCGCTTTGCGGCTTTTTTCCCACTTTTAAAAAATTATTCCCAGTTAATTTCGTCGTTTTTGAAAGTATATGATTTTCCGAGTTCGTTGCAATTGACATCAATTCCGTTTTCCGTCGGAAAGACGGAAACGAAATTATCTTTAAGTTCGGGATATTTTGCTGCTCTTTCCTTTCCTTTTTCGCTTAAAATATTTTTCCAGCTTATCTGTTCGCCTGTTTCAAGGTCAAAGAAAAGATATGCGTTTTTGTCGTACCAGATGCTTTTATAACCCCTGTTTATCCATTGGGAATGGAGATAGCTGCATCTGAAAATCAGGTAACGGTTTCCGAAATACTCAAAATATCCTCCGTCCCAGATAAAAAGCTCCGCTTTTTCGTCTTCCGAAAGACCGTATTCTTTATAGAATTCAAGAACGGTTTCTCTTTTGAAGTTTTCTTTTACATATTCTTCGATTACCGCGTTTATTTTTCCGGCATTCGGATAAACCTTTTCGTCAAGAAGGCTGTATTCATATCCTCCGTATTTTTCCATATATTCCGGTTTTTCCTCAAGGGTTTTCCGGACTGTTTTAAGCTTCGTTTCGGTAAAGGTTTTATAGCTTTCGGAAGTGAAGCAATCGGACATATCCCTCGGCTGTTCGGTCACCATTGCGCCGGAAATTTCGGAAATATCAAAACCCGGGGAATCGTAAAAATATCTGTTTCCGTAATCGAAATAAACCGTATCAAGGTCAATATGCCAATCGCCGTCATTGGTAAGCCCGGCAAAATCCGTTTTCATTTCATGGCGGATATTGAATTCGGTCATTCCCTGGTCAACGCAGGCAAAATTGAGATATTGGTTGAGCACGGAATCTATATCCGTTCCCTCATAGAACATTTCTTCGATCGAAAGGCGTTTTCCGGAAATAAGATCCCAGACAGCCGTTTCGGTATCATAGAAGAGATCCGCGCCGTCCTGGACAGCATAGAGATACGGAAGAGTTACCGCAACGGAAAGATAGCCGTTTTTTGCTTTTACAATAACCGCCGTTTTCTGGCTTTTGATATATGCGCTGTAATAAGGTTCGGTAAATCCTTTTTGATATTCTTCCCATTCCCCATCGTCGTTTAACGTTTCAAGATAATCGGAATATTCTTCATATTTTAGTTCGAGTTTTTTTATATTCTCGAGAATAAAGGCGTTGATTTCCTCTTCAAGCTCCTTGTTTTTAAGGAATTTTATTTTATAGGCTGCCGTTCCGTCGGAATGGGTTCCCAGTTCAAGGGGAATATATTCCGCGCCGCCGCTGTAAAGATATTCAAAGCGCGAAGGTTCAAAAGGTTCCGGTCTTTCAATTCCCGTTCCCGTTGCTTCAAAAAGTTCAAAGCTGTCGCTGTAATCAAAACCGATATCCCGAACCGTTACATAACCCGCCTTTGCGGCGGCAAGCTGTCCTTCATCGGAAACGATCCATTCAACAAGATTCCTTACCGCGCCGCCCTTCGGTTCTTTGGTACTGAAAACCGCATAGTTGTAACCGAGAAGAGGATAGGTTCCGTTCAGCATATTTTCCTTGTTCGGTTCAATTCCGTCAACTTTGATGAATTTTATTTCGTCGCCGTTTCCGTACATATCCGCCGCATAGGCATAGACTGAATAGCCGATTGAATCGACCGCATAATCGTTTACCGCAACCGCATCCATAAGGCTTCCCATTGAACCGGGGCGTTTATATTCCGGAGCATCCATAAGGGGAGTTTCTCCCATGAATTTTATCATATAGTTCTGGCTTCCGGAATCTTCGTTCCGCTGGTAAGCGATTATTTCCGCGTCGTTTCCGCCGAGTTCCTTCCAGTTCGTTATTTTTTCGGAATAGATATCCCGAATTTGTTCCTGCGTAAGAACGTCAACCGGGTTATCGGCGTTTACAACAAAAACAAAACCTTCCATTGCTACGGAAATCGCTTCAAGGGTAATTCCCGCTTCGTCCGCCGTTTTCCATTGTTCTTCGGACATTTCGCAGGTAAAAATCATATCGACGTTTCCCGCAAGGAGATTTTCGAAGGAACCCCAGGTTGTGGTATGGGAAACGTCAAGGGTTGCTTCGCCGATTGTTTTCCCGAATATTTCCGCGCGGATTCCCGCTTCAAGAGGTATCAGCGAAGTAGAACCGTCGATTTCCGGAAAATTTTCCCGGAGATATGCAAGATGTTCCGGCGGAACAATTTCCGGTTCGGCGGGTTCCTCTTCTTTTTGGACAAAAGGAAGGGAAAATTCCGCGCCGATTACAAATTTTTCGGCGGTATTCACCGTTTTTAGAATCCGGTATTCCCCTTCCGGAAGTTTTCCGTAAATCCAGGTGAAATTTCCGTACCATTCCCTGCTTTCCCCCGGATTAAGCATGTATGCGATTTCGGTGAAGAAGACTTCATCGGCGACATATTCGAGGTTATACCATTTTCCGTCTTCTTTGAACTGAATCGAAAAATCCTCGCTGAAAATAAGTTCCTCTTCGGAAATATTTTTTATCTGAACCGTGATTCCGACTTCCGAAGCGGAAAGAATTTTTATTTTTGCGGGAGCATCCTCATCCGGAGAACGGGTTGCTTCGGTCTTCGGAATTTTTTCGTTATAGCGAAACTGCGGATCATCCGTTTCTTCCGGATTTTTTGAGCACGCGGTGAGCACCATGAGCACCGCAAGAACAAAAGCAAGAATTTTCTTCATAAAAGCCCCCCCTTACCATTTTATATCTTCTTCATTAAGGACAATATCAACCCTTTTTCCGGTTTTCCTTTCAACAAAGCTGACCTTTATTTTTGTTCCGTCAAGGGAAAATCCTTCGATTATATCGAATTTATCGAATCCTTCGGTTTTTGCCCTTTTCTTTCCTGTTTTTGTGAGCATATCGGTAAATTCAATCCGCTCTCCCGTTTCCATATCGAAAATAATGGTCGGGGTTTTGCTGTAATATTCGCGGTTATTTTCGTCAATATATACCGATACTGCCGGAAGCATTACCATAAAATATCTGTTCCCCAAAAGCTTTGCATCCGTAAAATCCCATGCTTTATAAAAACCGTCCTTGGTTTTTTTGTCCAGTTCTTTTCCTACCGTTTCAAGGCGGAAATATTTTTCCATATATTTTTCTATTGCGGAATTTATTTTTTCATAAGCTTTGCTTTCTTCCGGATTCCGCAAAACCGCATAGCCGAAAGGCGTTCCGTATTTTTCGGTTGTTTCTTTCGTTTCCTCAACTCTTTTATATCTGATATTTCTTTCGCCGCCGCGGAAATATTTAACCGGGTTTATTCCGATGAAGCAGCCTTCCATATCATACGGGACGGAAGAAACCATATATTCTTCGAGGAAGATATCGGTTTCGAGGGAAACTCCGCCCTCAAAATAGGGGTTATTAAAATCGAACCAGATTCTGTCGGCGGTGATGTTCCAGCCTTCCTTCGGCATTGTTACAAAATCCGCCTTCATCGGATAATAATTTCCAAGGTCGTTTGCGGGTTGGTAAACCGCAAGGCGCATATATTCATTGAGAATTTTTCCGATATCGGTTCCCTCGAAGAAAAGTTCCTCCGCCGAAAGGCGTTTTCCGGTTTTCATATCCCATACCGCCGTTTCGGTATTATAGGAAAGCTTTAAACCTTCAGACATTTCAATTTTGTGATAACGGTATTCCATTACGACCGCTACGGAAAGATATCCGTTTTTTGCCGTTACATAAACCGAAGCCGGCTGGCCTTTTTCATAGGCAAGAACAACTTCCGAATCGCCGAAAAAATTCAGCAGATTTTCAAATTCCGCAAAAATATGGGAACTGCCTCCGTTTGCAATATCGGCTTTTTCAAGATCGCTTTTCATCTTCGGAAGAAGCTCTTCGCTTTTCTTTATGCTTTCGCAGATGAATTCATTGACCCTTGCTTCAAGTTCCTTATTTGAAAGCGCTTCGAGGTAATATGTTTCCGTTCCGTCCGGATGGACAAGAACTTCGAGGGGAATAAATTCCTCTCTTCCAGCCCCGATTATATATTCATAGCTTGGGATTTCTTCCTTTGGAATCCCCGCTCCGACTGCGGAATAGCTTTCGATATATTTTTCCTCATATTCAAAACCGATATCCCGGAGAGTGACGTATCCGGCTTTTGCAACCGCAAGCTGTCCTTCGTCGGAAGTCATCCATTCAACAAGCCTTCTCACCGGGGAATCTTCCGGTTCTTCGGAATCGAAAACCGCATAGTTGTATCCCATAAGGGGATATTCGCCCTTTGCCATTGATTTTTTGCTTACTTCCGCCCCATCAACCTTTATGAACTTAATATCGTTTCCGCCGCCGTACATATCCGCCGCATAGGCATAGACCGAATAGCCGATTGCGTTTTCCGCGTTGTCGTTATACGCAACCGCATCCATAAGACCGACCATTGAACTCGGTCTTCCCTCCTCCGGAGCATCCATAAGAGGCGTTTCGCCCATGAATTCGATCATATAGTTCTGGCTTCCGGAATCGTTGTTGCGCTGGTAGGCGACTATTTCCGCGTCGTTTCCGCCGAGTTCCTTCCAGTTTTTTATTTCGCCGGAATAGATTTTCCGGAGCTGGTCCTGCGTCAAAGTGTCAACCGGATTTTCTGCGTTTACAACAAAAACAAAACCTTCGTATGCAACGGGAATTGCTTCAAGAATAACTCCCTCTTCTTTTGCAAGTTCCTTTTGTTCTTCCGAAAGAGGGCAGGAAAAAATCATATCCTTTCTTCCTTTTACAAGGTCATAGAAGGAATTCCATGTTCCGGAATGCTGAACGTCCTTTGTGGCTTCCTCGATTGTTTTTCCGAAAATTTCCGCGCGGATTCCCGCTTCAAGAGGTATCAGCGAAGTTGAACCGTCGATTTCCGGAAAATTTTCCCGGAGATATTCCGTCAGTTCCACACCGGAAAATTCCTGTTCCTTTTCCGGAAGGGAACTTTGTTCCGCTTCGGTTTTTGAGGAAGATTCCGGAATTTCCGTTTCCTCTTTTGAATTTGCGCAGGAACTGAAAAGCATTATTGCAGCAAGCAAAACCGCTAAAAATTTTTTCATCGCCAAAACCTCCTTTTTTCGGTTATTTTACTAATTGATGTTTTTTCAGCCGATTCTGAACTGCACCGCAAGAGTTACGTTTTCCGCAACGGTTCCTCCGTTTTCATAAATTGTAAAATCTTTCAGAAGGCGGTATTCCCCTTCCGGAAGCTTTCCGTAAATCCGGCTTATTTTATCTCCCCAGGTGCAGGTGCTTTCCTTTTCGAGTATGTATCCGATTTCGATAAAAGATGCTTCGCTTTTCGGTTTAAGAATATGCCATTCCCCGTCTTTTTTGAATTCGACGGAATAAGCTTCGCCGTAACCGATTTCGCTTTTGCTTTCGTTGGTTATTTCAATAGCAATCTGTTCCGAACTTACTTCGGTTGTTTTCATTTTTATGATATCCGTATCGGTTATTTTTTCTTCGGAAACTCCGAGGGATTTGTTTCCGGCGCCGCAGCCGGAAAACAAGAAAACAAGCGCAAGGATTAATGCCAGAATTTTTTTCATTGACCCACCTCAAAAAAATTTTTTATTCCTTTTCAAATTCAAAGAAAACGTAATGCTTTCCGTTTGTATAATTATCCGCATCGGTGAAAACCGGTTTTACAAGGCGGTAGCTTCCCTTTTGGATTTCGCCGTATATAAGGCTCAAATCCGCGGTCCATTCGCCGGTTTCGCCCGAATTAAGAGTATAAAGCACAGTATCGAAACCGGGAGTTCCGAGAGGTTCAACCGTTATCCAGTCCTCGCCTTCAAGCTTTTGGATAAAATAATCTTCGCCGTAGCGGATTTTGTTGTTAAAACCGTTCAAAAATTTTGTATTAAAAACCGTTCCGGAAATACTGACGGATTCTTCCCATACTGGAACAATGTTGAATTCCTCAAAACCTGTTATCTCAAATTCAAACGGAACAGCCTGACATGCGGTTTTTCCGTTTGAATCATATTCTACATAAAATTCAACTTTATATTTTCCAATGGGGCGCACACCATAGCCTCTGTCCGTTCTGTTAAATGTATCGATGTTTTCCCCCGGAAGGATTTTTGCTTTTATATCGCCGAAATGAAGTCCCCTTACGGGTTCAAATCTTTCGAATCCGTTTTCGGTTTCGTAAAAAATCTCCCTGTATTCAAGAAGAAAAACTTCTTTTTCGCTGTTGTTGGTTATTTTCGCTTTGATATCAATATTATCACAATCCTCCGCTTCTGCGGTTACGTTAAGTTCTTCCGATTCAGCACCGGGGATTTCAAATTCAATTTCTTTATACCAGTTTCCGTTATATCTTTCGCCGACGGAAAATCCGCCGAATATCATTTTATATTTTCCAGAAGGAAAAGTTCCGAAAAGTTTCGGAATATCCATTACCCATTCGTTTTCCCCTGGCTGCGCGGAAAATTTATCCTCCGAAAGATAGCCGTCGTATTTTCCAAGCAATATTTCTTCGTCACCGTCAATTTTGTAAAAATCTGCTCCGTCGGGAACAATTATTTCTTCCCCTAGGTTTTTTGCCGAAAGCACTATTTCGGTTTGGGATACACTTTTAACGGTTATTTCAAGGGGAAGAAGATTGGTATCTGTTTCCCCTTCGCCGCAGGAACAAAGGAAAAGCAGCGCTAATAATATTGTAACTATTTTCTTCATTTTGTCTTACCTTTCGATTGCTGTAACTTCAAATTCCGCAAAAGCTCTCTGGCTTCCGCAGGGAATTCCGTCTTCATTAAGAAGAGTGAAATCCTTTGCAATTCTGTATGTTCCGCTTGAAAGTTCGCCGTATCTTGCCGCAATATCAAAACTGAAATTCATTTTTCCGCCGGAAGCAAGAATATGTGCCATCATATCAAAAAAAGTTTCCGTTCTTTCAGCAACAGGAATCCATTCTTTTCCTTCAAGATATTCAATGCTGTATTCGCTTCCGAATTCAATGCTGTCTTTTGAGTTATTTATTACGTCAAAAGTTATGTTTTTGGAATCGCTGTAAGTGATTTCGATTTTTATAAGGTTCGGATCGATTTGCGGTTCGGTTTTTACACAGCCGCAAAACAAAACACAAATTGCAATTAATAAAACTAAAAATTTTTTCATGTTTTCCTCCTATAAACAAAAATTGCCGCCGCCATTTTTTAAGGGCAGCGGCAACCTTTTTAATCAGACAAGGCTTGCGTAAATTTTATATTCACCGGTTGCAACGTTTATTTCAACGATAAGGGATATTATTCCTTCGGTGACTTCTTCGGAAATAAAAACGCTTTCTTCCGGAATTGTGTTTTCTTCTTCGCCGGTTCCGAATTTAGGAAGATAATTCTCTTCTTCAAGTTCTTCCGGAGCAACAGGTTTTACAAGGTTAATAATGTAATATCCGCCGCTTAAATAAGAACCTTCAAAAATTCCTTCGACCCAGAATTCGGAAACAATTACCTCTTCAAGTACCGTGTCTTCCGCCGCTTCATCTTTTCCGAAAACATCGAAAAGTTTTACCGAAATTTTTTCATTTTCAAGGGTAACGAGTATGCTTCGGTTTTCGTCGATTTCTTTTTTGATAGTTCTTATGTCGTCTTTTCCGTCAATCGGTCTATGGGTCGAGGAAGATTCGGGCTTTTTGCCTTTTTCCTTGTTTGTTGTAAAATAATTCGCAAGAACCCATTTTACCGAATCCTCATCAAGAATTCCGTTTCCCGCAACCGAGGAACTTTCTGTCGAAGAATTGTCTTTATGTTCCGATTCGTTTCCCGGTTTTGCTTCCGGTTCCTCCTGTTCGTTTTCGATAACGACTTCTGTTTCTTCGGATTTTGCATAATCGAAGGTTTTTCCGTCGATGTCAAAAACATCCGAAAGCAAATTAGCGGATTCCGGAGCCCTGTCCAAAGAAACTTCCGAAAAAGCCTTCACAACGGGAATTCCGACGCAAATAAGAACAACAGCCGCTGCCGCAGCGACATATCTTGAATATTTTTTGAATGGAACGGCGTTTGTTTTCTTTTCTTCGGCTTTTTCAAAAATATCCTTAACATCAGGTATTTCCGGAATTTTTATTTCCCCGTCAAGTTTCTGAAACTTTTCGCGGAGTTCCTGCTCAAAATTAATTTCATCATGCTCTGCCATTGTTCTCACCTCCCAGCATTTCTCTTAATTTTGCGTATGTACGGTGGAGCTTCGAAGCCACCGTACCCTGCGGTTTGCCGATCATTTCACCGATTTCTTTGTTTGTATATCCATGGAGCACCGAAAGAATTACTATCATCCTTTCGTCCGCTTCAAGTTTTGAAAGCGCAGAAGCAAGACTTGCGTTTTCAGAAATATCCTCTTCAATATTTTCCGAACCTTCAAAAGGAGTTTCTATAAGATCATCGAGGTTATATGTTTCGCGTCTTTTAATCATATTTTTAACTTCAATTTTGCATCGGACGCTTAAAATTTTGAATGCCCAGGAACCGAATGAAGAAGGTTCCCGGAGTTTTCCGATTCCTCGCCAAAGTTCAACAAATGTATCCGAAACGGCGTCCGCGGCTTCTTCCGCATCGCCGAGAGTATAAAGCGCAAACTTATAAAGATCGTTATAGCAGGAATAATATAAATCGGAAAAAGCGTCCCGGTCCCCCCGGGACGCTTTGACAACCAATTCTTTATTAACTTTCATAACCACACCACCAATCATGGCTATCACTATATAAGTGCGAAAAAATCGCGATTTTGTTGCATAAATTTTGAAAAAATTTTAAAATTTTCAAAAAAATTTTAATACAGCATTATTATACATCAAAAATATGAATTTTTTTATTCTATTTCGGAATAAAATCGGAAAAAGATTCAAAAAAAAGCCCGCTTTGCGGGCTTTTTTTGAATCATGCTCTATCGTTGGAAAAATCCTCAAGTTCAGTAAAAACTATTCCATCCGGAGTTGTAACGCCTGCATAAACTTTATCGTCAAATCTACCCGTGCTCATATAATGCTCAAGCATATATTTGGCGGTGAAGGGCATTTCTTTTTTGAGCACGGAATCGAAAGGCACCCATTCAAGGCTGCCCTCGCTGCAATCGCTTTTGAGCACGGCATTCTCCTTCAAATCTCCGAAAAAATAATAATTCTGGCGGATTTCGCCGTTTTTGCAGCGGAGTGTAACGTATTTGAATTCAAGATTTTCAACGTCGTGCTCAAAAATTCCGATTTCTTCATTCATTTCACGGAGCATTGCGGCTTTTGCGTCGTTGAGTTCATCTTTTTCAAAATGTCCGCCGATTCCGCACCAGGAAGGAGAAACAACCCTTGAACCGACTCTGTAAAGCATAAGCATTTTTCCGTTTCTCGAAAGATAAACCGCCGTCATATTGCGAAGTTTTCCGTCCATCATTCCGCCTCCCTGAAATATCCTGGAACCATTATACCACAAAAACAAAAAACCAGAAAGCTTCTTTCCGGAATATCAATAAATATTTATATACAAAAACAGCGCAGTCAGAAGACTGCGCTGTGTCGGCATCGACCTATTTTTCCGGGAGGCTGCCCTCCAAGTATCTTCGGCACAAACGAGCTTAACTACTGTGTTCGGAATGGGAACAGGTGGATCCTCGCTGTAATAAACACCGACTATATTGGTGACCCGAGAGGGATTCGAACCCTCGTTGCCGGCGTGAGAGGCCGGAGTCTTAGGCCACTTGACCATCGGGCCGGATTGGTGCACCATCAGGGACTCGAACCCGGGGCCCGCTGATTAAGAGTCAGCTGCTCTACCAACTGAGCTAATGGTGCGGATTTAGATGATTCCCCATAAAGGAAAACCCTCAAAACTGAAAAAGACGCATGAGAAAGAATAATTTGAATATCTCGAAGAGAGAGAAATTCTTGGCAAAAGATCAAGTCCTCGACCAATTAGTACTCGCAAGCTAAACATGTCACCATGCTTACACATTGAGCCTATCAACCTTGTAGTCTACAAGGGGTC
>SVMR01000030.1 GCA_015067315.1 Oscillospiraceae bacterium
TTCCCAAGACAGGGTTATCCAAGACTGGATTTACCTGAACTGGATTTTCCTGTTTAGGTTTTTCCCGTTTAGGTGACGGTTCTATGGGCTGTTCCAAAATGGTGTACTCGATGGCTCCGAGCTGACCATTTTCGTTTCGGACGCGCTCACGGATCACATACCCGTGTTCCTCCAGCTCACGCACTCCGGCACATATACTGTCCACGCCATCCTTGCAGATATGGGCGAGACCTTTTGTGGTGTAGTCCCATTCCTCCGGCAGAGAGAGCATAAGGGAGAGCAGCCCCTTCGCTTTCAGGGACAATTCCGTGTTACGCAGATGATGATTTGACATGACCGTGTAATCACGGGTCTTGTCTATGCGGAATACTGCCATTTCTGTACCTCCTTCCTGTAAAAATGAAAAGTGTTGTTTTTCGGTGTTTTCGCCGTCTGTATCCCTCCGCTATCTTCCGCATAGGAAAACACCCACGCCCATCACGGAACGAAGGTTACAGAGGAACAAACGGCGGTTTTTCCACCCTAATTCATACATTTTTTGATAGGGTCTTTTGGGCATAAAAAAACGCCACAAGATTTTTCGTCTTATGGCGTTAGCGCGGTTTATTCAATTCCCGTTTCTTCCAGCCATTCGTCAAATGACTTTTTGGATATGCGGATCGTCTTTCCGATACGCACCACTTTGAAGAAACCCTGTTGGGTGAGCTGATATGCTGAACTCCTACTGATGTTCAACATTTGCTGTATATCTGAAACCGAATAAGTCTTGACCTCTTGTTGTTTTGGCATTTTTGTGGTATAATTGTTCACGATAATAACCTCCGTTAGAGCCTTAATGGAGGATGGCTGCACCCGAGAAGCAAACCCGTCTTGCTAATAGTTTGCTAATAGGACGGTACGAACCACCTGTAAAAAGGCGTATTTTTGCGGTATTTACGGCATTTTGTTCATAAACATAATGACACATGCGCGTATGAAGTGTAACGAAAAGTTATTACTTGAATATCGTACGAAACGGTACGCCATACTCCTAAGCGAAAGGCCGCGCGTTCGAATCGCGCTAGGGACGCCAGATAAAAAAACACCCCGCAATGCGGGGTGTTTTTTGTTATGTACCGAAAAAATCAGATTTCGACGATTTCGCCTTCCTGACCGCAGATTCCTGCGGCGTTTGCTTCGTCGGTATCAATATGCATCGCAAGGGCGGAAGTTGGAGTTACCCTTACGAGAACGTCGCCAAAAATCGTTTTGCGTTCCGGAGAATTTATTTTTACGTTTACGATCTGTTTATCAACAACTCCGAGCCTTTCCGCGTCTTCCGGAAGCATATGGATATGGCGCATTGCGATTATAACGCCTTCGGAAAGTTCAACTTCGCCGCAGGGTCCGATTACCTTGCAGGGCGCGGAACCGGAAAGGTCGCCGCTTTCGCGGATGGGCGCGGTTATACCGATGGAACGGGCATCGGTAAGGGAAATTTCGACCTGGGTCTGTTTTCTTGTGGGACCAAGGATAGTTACGCCGGAAAGGGTGCGCTTCGGACCGACAATATCAACTTTGTCATAGGTTGCGAACTGACCGGGCTGGGAAAGGTCTTTTCTGAATTTAAGTTCATATCCTTCGCCGAAAAGGGTTTTAAGGTCCGCTTCGGAAAGGTGAACATGTCTTGCGGAAGTTTCGACAATAAAGGTTTTGCTCATTTTTTGCCTCCAAATGGTATTATAATGACAATATTATACAATATGTCTTTGGATAAAACAAGAAAAAAGCCGTTTTTTGGTAAAAACGGCTTTTTTTAGGATTATTGTTTTGCCCAGATTATGAAGAGGATTACGGAAATCAGAAGATTTCCCGTTCCCATAATAAATCCGAGATTGCTTACCATGCAGAAACCGACCACCGCCGCCGCAAAAAATATAATCGAAGCCGCAAGATAAAGCGGTGATTTTGTTTCGATCCTCGGATTTTTGAAATATAGAACCGCGGAAATTATTCCCGCAAGAAGAAAAACCGTTCCGGCGGCCCAATAAACGATATCCATATCCGAAAGGGCGATTATATAAAGCAGAGCGGACATTGCAAGAAGCCCGAAGATATAAATTACAAAAAGCGGATTTTTTCTTTTGTTTTCCGTTTTTCCGGTGTTTTCCGCTTTCTTTTCCGGGAAGATTTCTTCAATTTCGTCGCGCAGAAGATAATCCGCCGAAACGGAAAAAATTTTGCTTATCTGCAAAAGGTTCGGGGAATCCGGCATTGTTTCGCCGCTTTCCCAACGGGAAACCGCCTGGCGCGAAACGCCGAGCTTTTCCGCAAGCTCCTCCTGGGAAAAATTGTTCCGCTTTCTGAGTTCCAGAAGCTTTTCGCCGAAAGTCATAAAAAAACCGCCTCCTTTGATGAACCAATTTTAACAAAAAGCGTCCATTGCCGCAAGAACTTTTGCGTTGCAAATTCCGCAACTTTATGTAACATCTGCCCGGAAGTGGTTTTACCATTCATCCTTTTTTGGGGAAATACGGATTCTTCGCTTTGTTCAGAATGACATTTGTCTGTCATTGCGGGCCTTCGCAGGAAGGCGTGGCAATCCGTTTCTCCCTTCTGCCCTCCGGGTTTCTTGGCAATCTCTCTTTCGTCACCTGCGGTGCCACCTTCCCCCAAGGGAAGGCTTTTAGGAACGGTCAAGACCGTTCCCTACCGTAACGCGGCGGGGTTTATAATTACAAAACCGTAGGGGCGGATATTATCCGCCCGTTTTTTATAGAACCGGGGTTGCTCCTCATTCGTCTTTTTGGAAAAGCAAAAAAAGGGGTGGAAATCTCTTCCGCCCCTTTTGATTAACTTTGGTACATACTCGGATATGCGGGACCGTAAGGAGTTCCGCCGGTGTAATCCTCATAAAGCGTCGCGAGAACGTCTTTCAGAATATCGAGGGAACGCATGCTTCCGAGAGCGAGGACGTCGATATCGACGTTATAAACTTTGTCGCCTTTGACGGCGGTTTTCTTTTTATAAAGGTCGCTTGTTTCAAGGTCGATAAGATGGATGTCCCCGTTAAGGAAAATTGCGTCCGGGTCGGTTTCCTTCCAGTTTTCCGCAGGGAAATCATAGCCGGAAAAGCTTTCCGCGGCGTTTTTGATTCCCGCGGCGGAAAGAAGTTCCTGTTCCATTGTTCCGCCGGTTATCATCATATAATCAAGGGCGCGGACAAAAACCGCGGTTTTCCGCTCGCCGGAATATGCAAGAGAGGCAAGGGCGGAATCATATTCCGCAACGTATTTTTCGCCTTTTTCCGCTCCGTCAACCGCTCCGCAGAAGAAAACGGCGATATGACGGTAGATGTTCCGAAGTTCATCAAGGCTTGCGGGCGCTTTTATCACAATAACTTCAATATTCATCTGCTGGAGTTCGATAAGAAGGCTTTCCTCATACTGCGCGAAGGTGAGGATATATTCCGGGGCGGCTTCCTTTATTGCATCCATATCCGGAAGGCGGACGGAGCCGATATCGGTTTTTGTTTCCGCGCCGGAAAAACCGCAAAAATCCGGAACGGCGCAGATTTTTTCCGAAAGACCCATATCGAAAATATATTCCGCAAGGGCGGGGGAAGCAACCGCAACCTTTTCCGGAGCTTCTTCGATTTCGGCGCCGAATACGGAAACCGGCCAGTTCGGGTCAACGGGTTCGAGAATTTCCGGTTCATCCTCAACGGGAGGTTCCGGTTCCTCTTTTCCAATAAGTTCCGAAACCATATCGGTAAATTTTGTGATATCTTCGAGCATTTCGCATCCGCTTAATGAAAAAGCAAGAAGCAGAGCGAGAACAAACGAAAGGATTTTTGTTTTTTTCAAGATATATACCTCCGTAAAAGCGGGAAAAATACAATTATCTATTTTAGATTTTATAATAAAAGCTGTCGAATGTCAATTTTTAAAGGCGCTTTTTCCCGAAAAGGGAATAAAAGAATATTGATTTGCGGAAGATTATGTTATAAACTGTATTTGTAAAAACATACCCTTTTCAAAAAAAGGAGGAAGTTAAAAAAATGTTCCCCATAAGCATGATAACCGGCGACCCGCTCTGGAATTCCCTTCCCGCCGCAAAAATAATCAATTATCCCCTTGAAAAAGCAGATTACAAACCCTACGCCCAGGCAAGACTTTGCGTTTCAAACGACGATTTGTATATCCAGCTTCTCGCTTTTGAAGTTGATCCGGAAGAAAAAAGCATTGTTGGCGCGGCAATCGCTCCTTTTTCCGAAGAGGACGGCGGAAAACGCTATTTCTGGCTTTCCGCAAACCGCGGCGGCGTTTTGGTCTGCAAATTCATTGACGAAACGACCGGAAACGAAACCGACGTTTCAAAAACCATTTCCGTAAGAATTTACACCGGCGAGGATGAACAGGGAATTTACTGGTGCACCAATTTTTCCTTTCCCCTTTCGCTTATCGAAAAAATCTTCGGAAAAAGCTATCTTGTTCCGGGCGACAGAATGAAAGGCAATTTCTATAAACTCTGCGACGGAAAAAGACCCCATTACGGAAGCTTCTATCCGGCGGATTTTACCGATATCAATCCTCTCGGAAGCCGTTATTTCGGCGATTTTGAGCTTGCGCTTTACTGATTGGAGGAGAAAATATGCCGAGATTTTTTGTTGAAAGCATCGAAAACGATTTTATCGAAATAACCGGCGACGATGCCCGCCATATCGCCCTTTCCCTCCGCATGAAAAAAGGCGAAAACCTTGTTCTCTGCGACGGAAAAGGAAAGGAAGCGGACGCGGTTATCCGCGAGGCTTTTCCGGAAAGCGTCGTTCTTGATATAACCGAAAGGAGAATTTCCGCCTCCGAACCGGAAACGGAAGTTGTTCTTTACCAGGCGCTTCCGAAGTTCGATAAGCTTGAATACATAATCCAGAAATCCGTCGAGCTGGGCGTTTCAAAAATCGTTCCGGTTCTGACTTCAAGATGTATTTCCCGCCCGGACGAAAAAACAATGAAGAAAAAGCTGGAGCGCCTTCGCAAAATTGCGGACGAAGCCGCAAAGCAAAGCGGACGCGGAAAGCTTCCGGAAGTCGGCGAACTTCTGAGTTTCAAAAACGCAGTGCTCGAAATGGAAAAAGCGGAAACCCCAATCTTCTTTTTTGAGCACGCGGAATATCCCCTCCGGGAAATAATGGAGAAAAGAACCGGCGGAAAAATTGCGATGATGGTCGGTTCCGAAGGCGGTTTTTCCGATGATGAAGCAAAATTCGCTTCTGAGCACGGAGCTTTGATTGCCTCCCTCGGTCCGAGAATTTTAAGATGCGAAACCGCGCCCGTTGCGGCACTTTCCGCAATTATGTATGCCGCCGGAGAAATGGAAATAAGATGAAAAACAGAAGATTTTTTATTTTTGTTCTCGCGGTTCTGATACTGCTTTCCGCTTCCGCCTGTTCAAAGGAGCCGGTTGAGCACGAAGAACCGCCGATTGATAACACAGTTATAATAAAACCCGCGGAAGAACCGGAATCTTCCGGGAGCGAAAGCGAAATTGAGCACGAAGAAACCCCTTCCGAACCCGAAGAACCGGAAATCCCGAAGCCGGAGGACGAATCGGTGCTCATTCTTGTGAACCCCTGGAACTATATCCCGGAGGATTACGTTCCGGAACTCGAAGCGGTTCAGGGAAAATATAATCTTGACAAAAAAGCCGCGGAAAGCGCAAGAAATCTTCTTGCGGCGGCAAAGGAAGCGGGTTTTGATATGCTTCTTTGCTCCGCTTACCGCACTGTTGAAAAATCCGCCCAGCTTTATGCAAACAAGGTGAACGAATTTATCGGTTACGGATATTCCGAAGCGGACGCAAAGGTTGAAGCCGCAAAATGGGTTGCGCCGCCCGGAACAAGCGAACACCATACCGGCCTTGCGATGGATCTTGTTTCCGCGGATTACTGGAATTATTACAGCGACCTTGAGCACGATTACGAAAAGTTCGATTCATTCAAATGGATGTATGAGCATTGCGCCGAATTCGGTTTTATCCTCCGCTTTCCGAAGGATAAACAGGACATCACCGGAATCACCTATGAACCCTGGCACTACCGCTACGTCGGCGTTGAAGCGGCTGAATATATTATGGAAAACGGTCTTTGCCTTGAGGAATATTTGGAAATTATAAAATAAACCGAAAAACGTTCTCTGCCGCGGCGCGGTGGGGTTCAATACAAACAATGCAGGGGCGGCTCTTGCGGTCGCCCGTTTTTTACAAAAAGGCCCCCTTGTCAAAGGGGGCTGTCACGCTTTTAAGAACAGGTGCGTGACTGGGGGATTCTGTATAGATTACCGGATTTTTTCGGTGGTTCCGCAAAATTAATGTAGGGCGGGGGCTTGCTCCCGCCGCTTTTAATTGGACAGGGTTTGTCCCTCATCCGTCACGCTTTATTCTTTGGGCGTGACACCTTCCCCTC
The DNA here is from genome assembly GCA_015067315.1 of Oscillospiraceae bacterium. Classification (GTDB taxonomy): domain Bacteria; phylum Bacillota; class Clostridia; order Oscillospirales; family Ruminococcaceae; genus UMGS1668. The sequence continues at coordinate 6,443 of SVMR01000030.1, forward strand.
TGGGAAGGCTGCCCTCCGGTAATCCTTTTTTGCGGGCGACCACACAGGGTCGCCCCTACGGAGTTCTAATTGACTTTCGACTTTACAATTAAAAGAATCCCTCCACCATCTTCGATGGTCCCCCTCCCTTTAACAAGGGAGGCTTTTCCCTCCGGGTTTCCTTTTTTGCGGGCGACCACATAGGGTCGCCCCTACGACGATTCAATCAATTTTAAATTTATAATTCCGCATTATGCACTTTGCATTCTGCATTAAAAAAAGCTCACCGCAGGCGGTGAGCTTTTTTATATCTGCCGGCGGATTGGGAGCTCCGCCTTTTCGGCTAACTAAGGAATCAGCAATAGTTTTCCATGGGGAAAGTGAGATATTTGTTCTGATCGAGCTGGTCAACGGTTACAACGCCTGCGGGAGCGTTGAGAACGTCGGGAATGCGGTTTACGATAGTTGCGCAGGTGTGTTCAACGGTTGCGGGTTTAACAACGTGGAACTCGGTATCGGGTTCGCCGGTGATTTTCCAATCGCACATATCGCCGTCATCGGGACCGTAAACTTTGCCGATGCACTGGGTTTCGATAACCGGACCCTGGAAGGTTTCGGTGGTAACTACTGCTGCCATACCGATGCAGTTGCCTTTGGGGATAACTTTGCCCATGGTTTCGGAATAAAGGTCGGAATCATAGAAATAAGGAACGCATTTCTGGCTGTTGGATTTAACGGTCCAGCCGAATTTGGAAGCGAGGGATTCGTTGGAGGACCAGACGTAGGAAGGTTCGAGAACTTCCGGATGAGCGATCTGTTCTTCAAATTCTTCGGGGGTGAGGCCAACGCCGTGTGCTTCTGCAAGAGCAAGACCGTAATCTTCTACGTTATAGGAAACAGCGCCTTCGATTTTGGTGATTTTCTGAACGCCGCCTGCAACAAGACCAATCATGTTTACCCAGAAGATATCTTCCATACCGGAACCGACGAAAGTGCAGTTGTTTTCTTTTGCGATAACGTCAAGTTTGTTGGTGAGTTCGGGGCTGGTGCTCCAGCTGCCGGTGGATTCTTCGCAGGTGGTGATTACGTTGATACCTCTGGAGAGGCATTTTTCAAAATGATCATAGCAGTCGCTTACGAGGGAGAAGAGAGTTACAACCGCGATGTCTGCGTCGCAGTTATCAAGAACTTCGTCTGCGTCGGATTTGATGGTAACGCCGGTTTTTACGCCGAGTTCAGCAAAATCGCCGATATCCATACCTACAACAGCGGGGTCAACGTCGATTGCGCCGACGATCTGTGCGCCTTTTTCATAAAGGTAACGGATGATGTATTTTGCCATTTTTCCGCAGCCGTACTGTACTACTTTTACTTTTTCCATAATAAATACCCCTTTTGTGTTTATTTGTTAACACCATTATAATCTCTAACCCTGGTTGAGAGTCAAGGGGTTTTTGTTAAATTTTTATTAACTTATCTGAAAACAACCGGAACCTGAAGGCGCAGGAACATTCCCCTTTTTTCGTCGTCAAAAACGCTGAATTCCGTAAGAACCTCGCAGATATAATCCCCCGCAACCTTATAATTGTTTTCGTGGCAGTAATCAAGAAGGCGCTTTGCGTATTCCGGTTCGTCATCAAAGCTGTCGAGATAGATGCAGACATACATTCCGCTTTCGATTCTTTTTACAAAATCGCTTCGGGGAAAATTATCGTCAACAAGAACGAAAATTTCGTCGGATTCCAGCTTTCCCTCAAGAAAACTTTCCTTTTTCATTGTCGAACCGGCGTTGCAGTAATAAATCTGGGGAAGATTATGGTCAATAAGGCTGTTTTTAAGCTCTTTAAGCTCGTTTTCATAAACCTCGATTCCGTAATCGTAAAAGTTCACAGAAGTTGGCATGGAATAAATTTTCCGGTGGGGAATATATTCAATGGTGATGGTTCCGATGTTCGGGGATTTGCGGTAGCGTTCAAGACTTTCGATCGTGCGCGAAATTGCCGCAAGCTGGAGATTCAGATTTTCCATCTGCTCCTTTACCTGCTTTTTCCGGCGGATGAGAATGGATTCGATAAGCTTTTGGTCGCCGCTTTCAAGAACCTCCCGGATTTCCTTGAGTTCCATTCCGAGGGCTTTCATATACTGTATCATATCAAGCCTTGCGTTCTGGCGGATATTGTAATAGCGGTAACGGCTTTCATTATCGATATAGCAGGGTTTTATAAGACCGATTTCATCGTAAAGACGAAGGGTCGAAACGGAAATATTGTTTATTTTAGCCATTTCTCCGATGCTTAAAAGTTCGTTTTTCATTTTTTCGCCTCCAAAAACTCTAAACCTGCATGAGAGTTTTGTTCTGTTTCTATTTTAACACATTCCGCGGTTTTTTCAAGGGTTATTATTATCTGTTCGTTAAAAAAGGCCCCCTTGTCAAAGGGGGCTGGATTTTTTAACCGCCTGCGGTTAAAAAAGACTGGGGGATTCTGTATAGATTATCAGCCGGATTTAATTAAATAGGATTTACACCCTTTCGTCTTTTGCCTTCGGCAAAATCCAGCTCCCTTTGCACAAGGGAGCCTGCCCTCCGGGTTCTTGGTAATCCCTCTTTCGTCACGCTTTATTCTTTGGGCGTGACACCTTTTGCTCAGCCGCAGACGGCAACCCCTCTGTCTGCTTCGCAGACATCTCCCCTAACAGGGGAGTCTCCTCTGGGAAGGCTTTTCCCTCCGGGTTCTTTTTTTCGGGCGACCACATAGGGTCGCCCCTACGACGATTCAATCAATTTTAAATTTATAATTCTGCATTATGTACTTTGCATTTTGCATTGAAAAAAGCACCCCGAAGGGTGCTTTTTTTATTTCATATTAATATCAAGTTTTTTCTGCATTTTGCGGACTGCGACGGAAAGTCCGAAGTTTATCACAAAATAGATAACCGCCGCCGTTCCGAAAAGGATGAAAACGTCCTCGGCGGTGATGGAATGTCCGGTAAAGGTGTTCGCCGTTGACATAAGCTTCTTAACAACAAACATCAGTTCCGCAACGCCGATCTGCGCAAGATAGGAAGTATCCTTGATTATCGTGATGCTCTGGCTTGTGAGAGTCGGAACAATTTTCCGGAAAGTCTGGGGAAGAATTATATAAACCATAATCTGCGGGAAGCTGAAGCCCTGGCTTCTTCCTGCTTCGATCTGTCCTTTCGGAATGGCGTTGAGTCCGCCGCGGATTATTTCGGAAATAATCGCCGCGTTGAAGATAACCGTTGCCACCAAGGCTCTTGCAAGGATCGAACGGAGGGGCACCGCCGCGATTGCAACAAAAACCCAGAGAAGAAGGGGCGTGTTTCGGAAAATTTCGACGATTACAGAAGCTATTTTTCCGCTTGCCTTTCCGTAATGGTTAAAAAGCGCAAGAACCGTTCCGAAAAAAGTTCCGCCGAAAAGGGTTACAACCGCAATAAGAAGGGTCATTCCGAGACCGGCGAAAATATAGGAAATATTGTAATCCGTAAAGATAAGGGCAATTTCTTCAATCATTCTGCGGCCGCCTCCTTTTCGGAAGTGTTCGTCTGATTTTTAAGCTTCTGCTCATATCGCTTTGCAAAATACGTAAGCGGGAAGCAAAGGCAGAAGAAAAGGATTCCGCAGACGAGATATGCCGGTCCGTAGCTTAAAGTTCCGTTGGATGCCCAGGCGTTGGAGCGGTACATAAGGTCGCCGCCGGCAATCATTGCAAGAACGGAAGTGTTCTTGATAAGGGCGACCATCTGGTTTGCAAGGGGCGGAAGCGCGATTTTTACGGATTGGGGAAGGATTATGTATCTCATAGCCTGAAAATGGGTGAACCCCTGGGAAAGGGCGGCTTCCGTCTGTCCGTGGGAAATCGAGGTTATTCCGGTTCGCACAACTTCGGAAATATATGCGCCTGTATAAACCCCAAGCCCGATCACGCCGATCTGTTCCTTCGAAAGACCGATTCCCGCATAAAGCAGACCGTAATACATAAAAAGCACCTGGAGAACAAGGGGAGTGTTCTGGAAGAACTCAACATAAACCCTTGCGATGCCTTTTAAAATTTTGTTGTTGCCGGAAGAGAAAAGCCCGAAAACAACTCCGAGGAAAAGCGCAAGAATAAGTGCAAAAACAGAAACTTCAACGGTCACAAAAAATGCGTCAATGAATTCCCCGCGGGAAGCCCAAAGCGCTTCCCAGCGCCAGAGGGCAAAAATTCCGCTGTTCATAAAGCTTTTCACTTCCTTTCTGTCATTATAAAATGTCGCCGCGAAATTGGAGAGAACGCCGTCCCCGCCGTTCCGTTTTTTTGGGGAAACGGATTGCCGCGCCTTCTGCGAAGGCTCGCAATGACATACCGATGTCATTCTGAGCTCAGCGAAGAATCCGTATTCCTTAAAAAGTATTCCCGGAGGGCAAAGCACTCCTTGTTAAAGGAGACTCCCCTGTTAGGTGAGATGCCGAAGGCAGAGGGGTCTGCCGTCTGCGGCTGAGCAAAGAGGACCGCAGCGCCGTATGGCGGCGGCGATGGGATTCTTTGAAAAATTGCCGATAATTGCTGAAAGAATCCCTCCGTCTTTTCTGACCGCAAGCGGTCAGAAAATCCACCTCCCTTTAACAAGGGAGGCTTGAAAGATGTTATCCCTCAAAACTCGGAAGAAGTCCGTTTGCTTCACGCATTGCTTCGATTGTTCCGTCGGAAAGCCATTTTTCGATAAGCGCATCAACGTATGCGTTGAGTTCGGTGTTGGAAAGTTTGGATACAACGCCGAAAGGCTGCGCCGCAAAGCGGTCCTCAAGAATAACGGTGGTTTCGTCCATATAGGTTGAAAGAACAACGGTATCGACGCAATGCGCCTGAACCGCGCCGGAAGAAAGAGCAAGCTTTATGGAAGCATGGTCGTCAAATTCATCGAAAGAGAGGTCATAGCCTTCGCCGAGATAATCTTTAAGGGACTGGGCGGAGGTGGAGCTCATTGTTACGCCGATCGTTTTTCCGTCAAGGTCTTCAAGAGAGTTGATTCCGGAATCTTTAAGAACCATTACACCCACAGCGTCGATGTAATAGGGTGCGGAAAAATGATAGCTCATTTTTCGTTCTTCGGTGATTGTGAAGTTCGAAAGGCTGATGTCAATATCGCCGGAATCGATCATCTGAAGGCGGGTTGTAGGGGTTACGACAAGGAATTCGATTTCAACGCCAAGTTCTTTTGCGATTGCGCGGGCAATATCGATTTCAAGACCTTCGTATTCGCCGGTTTCCGGGTTGAGATATCCCATCCCGATAAGGGAATCCTTTACTCCGACACGGAGAACGCCGCGTTCCTTAATTGTTTCGGGGGTAACTTCGGAATTTCCGCCGCAGGCGGCAAAGCCGAAAAGCATTGCAAAAACAAAAATGAATGCAAGAATTTTTTTCATTTTATAATCTCCTTTTCATGCCTTACTGACGGAGGATTTTTCCGAGGAAGGCTTTTGTTCTTTCATTTTCGGGATTTGTGAAGAAATGTTCCGGGGTTCCTTCTTCGATTATTCTTCCTTCATCCATGAAAACTATTCTGTCCGCAACTTCCCTTGCGAATCCCATTTCATGGGTCACCACAACCATTGTGATGTTCTCTTCCGAAAGACGGATCATAACGTCGAGAACTTCCTGAACGGTTTCCGGATCAAGGGCGGAAGTTGGTTCGTCGAAAATAATTATTTTCTGCTGGGTTGTAAGCGCCCTTGCAATGGCAACTCTCTGCTGCTGGCCGCCGGAAAGAGTTCCCGGATAAACATGCGCTTTATCTTCAAGCCCGACGATTTTAAGATATTTCATCGCAAGTTCTTCCGCTTCGGCCTTGCTTTTTTTCTGGAGTTTAATCGGCGCAAGGGTCAGATTATGGAGTACGTCCATATGGGGATAGAGGTTGAACTGCTGGAAAACCATTGCGGAAGTTTTCCGGACAAGTTCGGTTTTGTTTTTATGGGTAAGAAGCTCTCCGTCAATATAAACTTCGCCGGAAGAAGGTTCTTCAAGAAAGTTCATGCAGCGGACGGTTGTGGACTTTCCGCTTCCGGAAGGTCCGATTATTACAAGCTTTTCGCCTTCCTTAACTTCAAGATTGACATCTTTAAGTACATGGAGGTTTCCGAAATATTTATTTACGTTAACAAGCTTAATCAATTCTTTCGCCTCCGAAAAGATAGTTTTTGACTTATATATTTTATATTAAAACGCCGGTTCCGTCAAGGAAAAACAGTCGATATGCAAAAAACTTTACATATTGATAATAAATAGGTATAATATATTCAAAAAAACGCGGAGGGCAGGCTCCCTTGTGCAAAGGGAGCCGGATTTTGCCGAAGGCAAAAGACTGAGGGATTGTAACCCCGTCCAATTAAAAAACGGCGGGAGCAAGCCCCCGCCCTACATTAAATAGATGGTACCATTATAAAACGGGCGGATAATAGCCCCTACATTAATTTTGTGGAACCATCGAAAAGCAGTCGATAATCCATACAGAATCCCCCGGTCACGCACCTGTTCTTAAAGGCGTGACAGCCCCCTTTAGGCAAGGGGGCCTTTTTCGGAACCACCCTTCCGTCTTTTCCGGCGGCAAGCCTCCGGAAAATCCACCTCCCCTGATAGGGGAGGCTGAACAAAATAAAAACCCGGCATTATTAAAAATAAATTTGTTTAGGAGGATAAAAATGCCTGAACTTTCGAACATAAACGTGGTGCGCGAAATTCTTGGGCGCCACGGCTTTAAATTTTCAAAAAGCTTCGGTCAGAACTTTATCGTGAATCCGGATCTTTGCCCTCGAATTGCCGAAGAAAGCGGAGTCGGTCCCGGAATCTGCGCTCTTGAAATCGGTCCCGGAATGGGCGTGCTCACGAAAGAACTCGCTCTTCGGGCGGAAAAGGTTTTGAGCATCGAAATCGATAAGGCGCTTCTTCCCGTGCTCAAAGAAACCCTTGGGGAATTTGATAACGTGACGATTCTCAATGCGGACGTGCTCGAACTCGATTTAAAAAGCGTTATAAAGGAACATTTCGGCGATATGCCTTTTGTCGTATGCGCGAATCTGCCCTATTACATCACTTCGCCCATTATCATGAAGCTTCTTGAGGAAAACATCGGCGCGGAAAACCTTACCGTAATGGTGCAGAAAGAAGCGGCGGTCCGGATTGCCGCAAAACCCGGAACAAGGGACTGCGGAGCGATTTCCGCCGCAATCAACTATTACAGCGAACCGGAAAAACTCTTCGACGTTTCAAAGGGAAATTTTGTTCCGCCGCCGAACGTAACTTCCGCCGTTATCCGCCTTACCCTTCGGAAAGAACCGCCGGTTAAGGTTGCGGACGAAAAACATTTCTTCAAAATCGTAAAAGCTTCCTTCAGCCAGCGGAGAAAAACCCTTACAAATTCCCTTTCCTCCGGTCTCGGAATCGGAAAGGACGAAGTTCTTGCAGCTTTGGAAAAATGCGGCCTTGGACCCAACGCAAGGGCGGAAGAACTTTCTCTCGGGGATTTTGCCGCTCTTTCCGAAATTCTCTGATTTAAAACATAGCAAGAAAGGAACATATTCCAATCTTGCGGTTGCCTGTGAACAGGAGTATAATTCAGGTGTGGAAATTTTCCGCATTTGCGGAGATATTTAAGGAGGAAACAAAAAATGAAAAAAATCATTTCTCTCGTTCTCGTACTTATCATGGTACTGAGCCTTGCGGCCTGCGGCGCAAAACCCACCGCAAAATTCGTAATCAGCGACGGTGTAAACGATGCTGTTCTTTATGAATTTGAAGCGGAAATCGGCGAAGGCAAAACCGCCGGCGCAATCATTGAGGAATATCTGACCGAAAACGGAATTGATTACACCCTTTATGACGGCGATATGCTTGCAAGCATCGGCGAACTTGAACAGGATTCCGAAAACTGGACCGTTTACTGGGCTTGCTATTACAACAGCGAATATGCAACCGTCGGTCTTTGGGGTTATGAACCCGCCGAAGGCGACCTTATCGAAGTTAAATTCGAAGAATCCACCTGGTAATATAACAATTAAAAAAAGCGGCGCCCTCGGACGCCGCTTTTATTTTTGCCGTTTTTGCGTATCAATGAAAAATCCCTTTTTGCCGAAAAGCAAAAGGGGATTTTTCATTTGGAAAGGAATGATATGATAAGTTTGCTGTTTTTTTAAGAATATGATTTTACATTTACAGTATAGCACCGCAGTTTAATAAAGTCAATCTTCGGATGCTTATAATTTAATCTTTAAATACATATAATATATCTAAGATTTAAGTTGGCGGTGGCTGAAAATGACAGAATTGAATTTACAAGAAATCGGAAACCGAATTCAGTTTTGCAGAAAACGTATGGGCTATACCCAGGAAAAGCTTGCTGAAAAAATGAACGTATCGATCCAGATGATTTCCAACATGGAAAGAGGAAACAAGGCGATAAAAATCGAAAATCTTTTTAAATTAAGCCGGATTCTTGAAGTAAGCGCGGATTATATCCTTACGGGGAAGCAAAACGCAGGCGATCTTCAGCTTCTTTCGCTTAAAATTTCAAAACTTTCCGAAAAAGACAGGGAAACGATTTCTGTTCTTGTGGATCATTTTTCGTCCAAAGACCAATAATAAACAGTATGATAAAAACGGATAGTTAAGCCAAAACTTAACTATCCGTTTTTTGTTTCTTGTTTATAAATTGTGCTTTATTGTTTAACTGAAAAGTTTTTGATTGTTTTTGCAATTTCCAAAAGTTCTTTCCGGGAAGAAACCCCAAGCTTGCTGTAAATATTTTTGTTGTGATATTTAAGGGTGTTTTCCGTGATATTCAGTTTTTCCCGAATCTGGGCGGTTGTTTTGCCCTCAATATAAAAACCGTAAATGGTTTTTTCCGCGGGGGTGAGTTCCAAAAGTCCTTCGGAAAAATATTCGCATTTTTCTTTTTGCGCCTTTGAAAGTTTTTGTCCGGGTCTGTTCACTGTTTCGGCTGCGGATTCGGGAACGGAAGTTTTTTTGCGTTCTTCCTGAATCATAAGATGAAGCCCGAGAAGGAAAATCTCGCTTATGATATAGGAAACGGAAAGCAGCTCAAAATCAATTTTAACAAGCTGTTCCAAAAGCCAGACGCATTTGTTGATAAAAGCGGCGCCGATAAGAATAAGAACCTGCGACGGGGAATACATTTTCTTTTTAATTGTTGCCTGAACAACCGCCGCTATAATTGCGGCAAAATAGAAAAGCAGATAATAAAGATAAATATCATGCAAAGGACCGTAAACTTTTTCAAGAACCGTTACGTCGTTTATGTTCTTTAAAGATACCTCTTTATAGTAAATATCGGAATATCCGGGGCTTGCCGCAATAAGGAAAACAACCGCGCCAATGACAATAAGCAAGGCGGAAACCCACTTGCGGTGCTTTGTGCCTGTTACGTCAAGAACTATCATCAGAATTGAAAGAGGAAGAAAAACCGAACCGAGATAGGATATTCTGTTCGCAAGAAGAGCTTCTTCAAGGGTTGTTGAAACCGAAAGAGAAAAATAACCTGCGTTTACAACAGCAACGGAAGTGAAAAGAACTGTGAACCAAGCTTCTTTTTTCTTCACAAAAAAGAAATATGCAAGAAGCATAAGAATGGCCATAACGGCCATAACGGCATATACTATTACAGGGCTTGAGCCTTTTTCGCCTATACTTGCACAGCCGGAAAAAACTGCCGCAAGCGAAATTAAAAACAAAGAAATTGCGGATAATTTTTTCATAACATACTCCCCAAACGATTGTTTGCAAAAGCAAACATAAACTTTTTATATCGGAAACGGAGAAAGACGCGCGGTCTGAATTGTAAATAAATTGCGAAGCTTTAAAAGTTCTTTTTTCTAATTATATTCTTTTTTAAAAAAGCGGTCAAGTAAGGATTTGTTTTTAAAAAACATTTTTTGTTCATTTTGTGATGATACTATAAAAATAAAAAACCGGCGCGGAACCGATTTTTCGGCTCCGCGCCGGTTTTGTTTTCCGTATTTGGATTTTTTAAAAAATCAGCCCATGGCGCCTCCGCAATATTCACAGCAGCCGTTTGAATCCGGAATGGTTGTCGCTCCGCACCAGGGACAGGTTGCCGCGGTTTTCGGCGCCGCCGCTGCGACCGCTTCCTCACGTACCTGCTCCCGGACTTCGGTAAGAGCTTTTTTGATTTCATCGCCCATTTGTTTGTATTCGCGGTACTGGATATTGTTTTCTGGTCTTGGGGTAATGCTGCCCCTCACTTCAATTTCCACGCTGCTTCCGTTGAGGCGGAAACTTATTTCGTCAAAATAGGGGTTCCTGACGTTTATTATCACTTCAAAATCATAGGAATATGTATATTTCGGCGGAACATAGCTTATTTCCTCGCCCGCATCATTGGTGCGTTTTTCTTCGTTCCTGTCCTCTTCAATATCGATTCTGCATCCGGTAACGTCGGAAAAATCGAGCACATCCGGGTTTGCTTCCAAAAGATTTCTTGCGGAAGTCACCATGAATTTCCGGGCATCCTCATCAAGAAGGATTTTTGTATTTTCGCCGAAGGTGCGGGTGGTTTTAAATTCGGCAACGGCTTTTTTGTTTTCCTCGCGGTATTCAAGCTGTTCCCTTATTTCCGCAACGGTTGAATTTCTTCTGTCGCTGAACCATGGAGAAAGTTTTTTCTGGCAATCGCCGCACATTACGCCGTCTTCAAGTTTTTTCTTGCCGAACATTCCAAGTTCTTTGCCGCAAAAAGCGCAGTTTTCTTTTTCAAAAAGTTTTCCAAAAAGGCCCATTATAAAATCCTCCTTAGTTATTTGTCTTTTCAAGTTCCGGAATTTCTCTTCCTATGGGGTCTGCAAGTTCCTTAAGAATCAGGTCGAATCTGTAACCGTTTGCTCCCAAAGGCGCATAAAAAGTCTCCGTAATTATTCCTGTTTCTGTTTTCCATTCGGCTTTTACCGAAATTTTGTCTCCGCCATCAAGAATTGTGGGTTCTTTAATAAATTTCCTCTTAATTTTATCGAAGAAACTTTCTTTCGTCTTCATCGGGATAATTTCCGGATATACTGCAAGAAAAGTTTCCTCAATTTCTTTCCATTGCTCTTCGGAAATTTCAGCTTCCTTTTTGCTCATAATATAGCCGCAAGAATCTTCGTCATAGATCCAATCTTTTTCATTTTCCGGCAAATATTCTGCGACAAAGTTATGAGGTGTTACATAAATATGAAAATCAGCGTTTGCAATAGAGCCGTTTGTTCGATCATAATAGATACCGCTAAGAGTTCCGGGTGCTGTTTTCAAATCTTCTCCACCTCCGCAACTGCAAAAAGAAAGAACAATCAAAATAACAAAAAATATATAAATCGACTTTTTCATTTTATATCTTCATCGCCGAAAGGGTCGCCGCATTCAGGGCAGAATTTCGGAGGATTTTTCGGGTCTTCCGGTTCCCAGCCGCATTTATCGCATCTGTAAAGCGGTGCTCCCGCGGGTTTCTTTGCTCCGCAGTTGGGGCAGAATTTGCCTTTGTTTACCTGTCCGCAGGAGCAGGTCCAGCCGTCTTCAGGTTTTTTTGCGCCGCATTCGGTGCAGAATTTTCCGGTGTTG
>SVMR01000009.1 GCA_015067315.1 Oscillospiraceae bacterium
GGAAAGAATTACGGTGGAGTGTACTTCACACCCGCGAAGTTCCTCAAGGCAGGCAAGTGCTTTTGCCGCATCAGGGTTTTTGGGTGCGCTTACCGCAAGGGCAAGAAGAGTTTCGTCAAGGTGAAGTCTTGCGTTGTTATGGCCGAGATGCTTTTTCTTAAGTTCCTCAACGGGGTTCATAACAAGCGGGTCGATTATATCAATGGAATCATCGATTCCGGCAATTTCCTTGAGCGCGTTGAGAAGCATTGCCGCGGAAGAACCGAGAAGGGAGCTTGTTTTTCCGACTATTATTTTTCCGTTTTTAAGTTCAATGGCCGTTGCGGGAAGCTCCGTTTCTTCCTCTTTCAAAAGCGCCGCATTTACGACCGGTCTGTCCTCAACTCCGATTCCGAGCCTTTCCATAAGAAGCTCGATTTTGAGCATCGGGTTTTCGTCACATTTTCCCTGGCGGTATTCGCAGGCAGCTTCATAAAAACGGCGGATAATTTCCTGTTTTGCGGCTTCGCAAACAGCTTCATCATCACAAATGCAGTTTCCGACCATATTTACGCCCATATCCGTCGGGGATTTATAAGGGCTTTCGCCGAGGATGGTTTCAAAAATTCTGTTAAGAACCGGGAAAACTTCGATATCGCGGTTATAGTTAACGGTCATTTCGCCGTAGGCTTCAAGATGATAGTGGTCTATCATATTAACGTCATCAAGGTCTGCGGTCGCTGCTTCATAAGCAAGGTTGACCGGATGTGCAAGAGGCAGGTTCCAAATAGGGAAAGTTTCAAATTTTGCATATCCCGCTTTTACCCCACGCTTGTTTTCATGGAAAAGCTGGGAAAGGCAGGTTGCCATTTTTCCGCTTCCGGGACCGGGAGCAGTTACAACAACAAGGGGTCTTGTTGTTTCGACATAATCGTTTTTTCCAAAGCCTTCGTCGCTTACGACGAAGTTTACGTCCATGGGATATCCCTCGATAGGATAATGGATATAGCTTTTTATTCCGAGGGAATTGAGCTTTGTGCGGAAGGCATCTGCGGCTCTCTGTCCGGAATATTGGGCAATAATAACGCTTCCGACATAAAGGCCAAGGGCGGAAAAAGCGTCGATAAGGCGCATTACCTCAAGGTCATAGGTGATTCCGAGGTCCCCGCGGACTTTGTTTTTCTCAATATCTGTGGCGTTGATTACAATTATTATTTCCGCCTGGTCTTTCATTTCGCAAAGAAGTTTTACCTTTGAATCATAAGCAAAACCCGGAAGCACTCTTGATGCGTGAAAATCGTCAAAAAGCTTTCCGCCGAATTCAAGATAAAGCTTTCCGCCGAATTCATCAATGCGCTCCTTTATTTTTTCAGATTGCATTCTGAAATATTTTGCGCTGTCAAAACCGATTTTCTGCATATTTCCCCCTGATTGCCCAAACTATATTTTTGAAAAGAATATTAAGTTTATGTAAAAAGTGGTGACAAAAGAAAAGAAATCCGCTATAATTACTTTTGTAATCCTTTTTACAAAACACTACCCTATAAATATAAACCTATTTGACTTTTCAGTCAATAAAAAAGCAGTTTTTAAAAGCAACAAATTTTAATTTTCCGGAGGCTAAAAATGGCAAAAAAAATTCTTGCCGCATTGCTCGCCGCAGTAATGCTTGTTTCCTTTTCCGGCTGTTCACCTGCCGAAACCATAAGCGGCTGGCTTGATGAAGCCGGCGCCCTTATCCCCAACGACGTTGAAATGATTATTTCCCAAATTTTCGGAACCGAGACTGAAACGGAAGAACATGAAATATATTTTTCCGAAGGATATGTCAATATGCTTAAAAACGGAACCTATTTTATGACCTATGTTCTTCCGGACGGAACCGAAGTTATGTACGGAAGCAACGGAGTCCGCACCGGAACAAGCTATCCGGAACCCGCCGAACTTGAAGGCACCGAACCTCAGTATGACGAAAACGGAAACGAAATTGAACCGGAAATTCCCCACGAACACATTGTTCTTTCCGAAGGAATTTATTATTATATCGACGATAACCAGGCAAAAATGTTTACGGTAAATCCGGAAAATTATAAAGCCGTTCCTTTCGAAATTTCCGCAGAAAACATCAAACTCACCGCCGCCGGAAACGAATCTTTCGCCGGAAAAGACTGCCGCTTTGAGCGTTATTCGACCAATGCAGGCGACATCACTTTCTATTTCGAAAACACAGTTCTCGTCGGAATGAAAATTGAACAGGGAAGAACCGTTGTTCTTGAAAACATCACCGCTTTCAACAAATATCTGAACCCTTCCCTTGTTTCAATGCCCGATTCCTACACCATTGTTCAGTATTGGCCTTAATTTTAAAAAAAACAAAAGCCCGCTCAGCGGGCTTTTTTCTTTTTATCACGGGAATTTTTTCTTTTTGTTTTGCATAGGCTTGTACCAAAGTTTTAAAAAAAGGATGTGAAACAGAATGTCAAAATTTCGCGCATCAATAATCGCCGTTACCCTTGCGGCAATGTTTTTCATTCCCCTTTCCGCAATTCCAAAAACGCCGGATATAAACGTGGAAAAAGAACCTCCGCCTTCCGAAAATTCATCTCCGGAAACGTACACGGAATTTTTGGAAGAACCGTTTTTTCCGGAAGGAACTTTCCGGATTTTTGATCTTGAAACCGAAACCGTTTCGGAAGTTCCTTTTTCCGACTATGTAAAAGGCGCAATCGCTTCCGAAATGGGGGCGGATTTTGAATTCGAAGCACTTGTTGCCCAAGGGGTCGCGGCTTTCAGCTGCGGACTTTATCAGCAAAAAATACATTTTGCGGCGGATTATGATTTTTCCGCCGCTCCGGATAAAAAACTCGGATATATGACCGAAGAAAAAGCAAAGGAAATTTATGGGAAAAATTTTGAAGAAAAATGGTCGGTAATTTCCGCCGCCGCGGAAAAAGCGATGAATTATGTCCTCACCAATGAAGGTGAACCCGCTCTTGCGGTTTATCATGCAATTTCAAACGGCACTACCGAAAGCAGTGAAAACGCCTGGGGCGGCGCCGTTCCCTATCTTATTTCCGTAAAAAGTCCCGGCGACATTTTATCGCCGGATTATGAAACCACCCTTTCGGTAAGCAAAAAGGACGCTCTTGAAATTCTTAACAAAAACGGAGCCGGACTTAACGGTTCCTATCCGGAAGAATGGTTCGAAGGCGCAGAGCGCACCGAAGCCGGTTACGTTGATAAAATCATAATCGGCGCCGCAACCTTTTCCGGAGAAAAGCTCCGGAACATTTTTAACCTTCGCTCAACGGATTTTGACGTCAGTTATAAAGATGATGAATTCATTTTCACCGTCCGAGGCTATGGTCACGGAGTAGGTCTTTCCCAGGTCGGCGCGAATTATATGGCAAAAGAAGGGGCGGATTTTCGGGAAATTCTCTCGCACTATTATCCGGGAACAAAATTAAAGGAATATTCTTAATTCTCCCCTTCTTTTTTATAAACCAAGGAAACATCGCCGCGGTTTTTCCAGATTGTTAGCCAACAGAAAACCATTGTTGAAGCGCCGCAAAGAGTTATGCAGATTCTGTAATCCAAAATTTCCCCAAGAGCGCCTATTATAAGACCCAGCAAAGCGGAAACAGCAAAATAGAGCATATCTTCGAAAGCGTTTAATCTTGCTCTAAGTTCGTCCGGAATATATGTTTGAACAGCCGCTTCGCGCATTGTTGCGCTGTTTATTCCAAGGAATCCGCAGATTCCTCTGTTGATGAGCATAAGCGGATATGGAATCCAAAGCAGAATTATATCCATCGTTTCATAAACCATATAAACAAGGAACGCGAAGGAAAAACGCTTTTCCGGCTTAATTTTTAGTTTATAGGCAAAAGTTCCGCCGATGCTTCTTCCGATAAATTCCGCCGCGGAAAAAAGCGAATACATTGCCGCGGTCATTCCCGCCGCTGTGCTGAAAAACGCGACCAGAAGCGGATTATATCCGTTTCCGATTCCGTTTGTGAAAGCCATATAGGAATAAATGCTTCGCAGACCTTTTTCTTTTTTTAGATATTTTGCCGCTTCCGCAATATCGCTTTTCCACATTGAAAAAGTATAAATTTCTTCCCCAAGGCGGTTTTTTTCGTCAATTTTTATTCCGCTTTCAATAAAAGCCGCAAGCACCGAAAGAACGCCCTGCATTATGAGCATCATTCCGACGCCTATGCTTCCGTAAAGAACCGCTGCAACGGGCATCATGAGCACCCTGAGCACCGGATATAACATTCCAAGCACGGAATATCCTTTCTGCTCCATTCCTTTTGGAATAAGGTTCGGATAAATGCTGTTATAGGCAAGTTCATCAAATGTCTGAAGACTTGATACAAGAAGCGAGAAGCCGAGATATCCCACATAGCTGAATTCAAAATTAAGCAGATAAAATCCCGCCGCCCCATAGCAGATTCCGTTGAGCATATCGCCGCCGATAAGGAAAGGTTTTCGGGGAAGCCTGTCCATCCATGGCGCGGCAAAAAACGGAATTATAAAAGCCGGAACAAAAGCCAGCGCCGCAGTCAAAGCCGCCGCAAAAGTGCTTTTCGTTTCCTCAAAAACAAGGAACGAAAGGGCAAAATTTCCCGCAGCTCCGCCTATTGCGCCAAGGGTTGTTGCGATTATTATGAGAGTGAAGTTTTTTGTCCAAAGTTTGTTTTCCATTTCTCTCACCTCCGTGATAAAATCATACCACGGATTTTAAGCAAAATAAATCCGGTTGTTTTGGGAAAATCCTTCTCAAAACAACCGGATAAACGTCTTTTATTTAAAACTTTGAGGAAAATCGCAAACAAGACGGAACGCCTTGCCATATTCTCTGTTGGCTTTATACCATTCAAGCACCCACGGAAGATGGAATTTCGCGTAGCCTATGGGCATTTCCTTTCTGCATTTTTCAAAATGCCCAAGAAGCAATTTTCCGTAATCCGCGTTTGAAAGATAATCTTCATTCTCAAGGCGGAATTTTATTATTTCGCAGGCTTCATCCGCAATTTTTTTAAGTTCATCCGTTTCCGCTTTCGCGTCCTTTTCCTTTTCAATTGCCAAAAGAGCTTCTTCCCTTTTTCCAAGTTTTTCACAGCAAACTGCAAGCTTATGAAGGCTTGGGGCGGAAGGCTCAGAAAGATTGGAAAAATAATCATAAGCGCCGGAAAAATCTCCCGCTTCAATTTTTGTTGCGGCAAAATTATAATCCACCGTTGAAATCAAATCCGGTTCCGAAAGTTCCGTGGCAATTCTTTTCGCAATTTTACCATGCCGCTTCATTGATTCGATATCGCAGATGTTGCTGTAGCAATTTGTAATATAAAGCTTTGAAAAAAGCATCACCCTTGTTCTTCCTTCTTCGGAAGCAAGGCTGTAAGCTCTTTGGAGATTTTCAAGCGCCTTTGCGTTATCGCCTTTCACATAGTCAGAAACTCCCGCCCTGAAAAACATATATGAGCAGGGAAAAAGCTTTGTTGCTTCTTCGAAATTTCCTCCATAAAGCCTTTGAAGCGAAAGCCCTCGCTGATCCATAAAAATCTCAAATTTTTCATCAACCGGCTTTGTTTCCTCTTCGCAGAAAATTTTGAGAAGCATAATGTCAACCCCAAAAGGGCTGTTTTCCAAAAAAGAATAGCTCCTTTTGAAAACCGAAAGGAAATTAAAACATCTGTCCCAATCGGCAGAAAAAACCGCTTCATACCAATCTTCAACAAATTTCTTTCCTTCCAAAAGGAGTTTTTCATCAGTCACCCAATCTATTCCAAGCCTTTCAAAAAGCGCGGAAATAATTTCTTCGGAAGCTTCCGCCTTTCCCTGCTCTATTTTTGAAAGATATGAAACGGTGCAGATTCCTTTGCAAAGTCCTTCCTGACTCCAGTTTTTTTCAAGACGCAGTTTTCTGATCAAAAATCCCGTATATCTCATTTTCCCGCCTCCTTTTCACAGTTACAATAATATCACCGGAAATAAATTTAGTAAAGCAAAAAAGGCACCCTTCCGGGTGCCTTTTTTGCTTATTTATCAGCCGTTCTTTTTCTGCTGTCTTGCTTCGATGTCTGCAAGAGCGTCTTTTCTGGAAAGGTTGATTCTGCCCTGCTGGTCGATTTCGACAACTTTTACGATTACTTCGTCGCCGGGTTTAACAACGTCTTCGACTTTTTCAACGCGGTTTTTGTCGAGTTTGGAAATGTGGCAAAGGCCTTCTTTTCCGGGAGCGATTTCTACGAATGCGCCGAACTGCATAAGGCGGGTTACTTTGCCTTTATAGATTGCGCCGACTTCAGGATCCATGGTGATGGTCTGAATGATCTGGATTGCTCTTCTTGCGTTATCAATATCCATACCGGAAACAAATACGCTACCGTCTTCTTCGATATCGATTTTAACGTCGCATTCCGCGCAGATTTTCTGGATAGTTTTGCCGCCGGAACCGATAACGTCACGGATTTTGTCGGTATCGATTTTGATGGTGAGCATTTTGGGAGCATATTTGGAAAGTTCGGCTCTGGGTTCTGCGATTGCGGGAGCCATGATATCGTCAAGGATATAGAATCTTGCTTTTTCGGTTTTATCAAGAGCTTCTTTGATGATTTCGGGGGTAAGACCGTCGCATTTGAGGTCCATCTGGATTGCGGTGATACCGTCTTTGGTACCTGCAACTTTGAAGTCCATATCGCCGAAGAAGTCTTCAAGACCCTGGATATCGACCATGGTCATCCAGCGGTCGCCTTCGGTGATAAGACCGCAGGAGATACCTGCAACGGGTTTTTTGATCGGAACGCCTGCGTCCATAAGGGCAAGGGTGGAACCGCAGATTGCGCCCTGGCTGGTGGAACCGTTGGAAGAAAGAACTTCGGAAACGGTTCTGATTGCGTAGGGGAATTCTTCAACGGGCGGAATAACGGGTTCAAGCGCTCTTTCGGCAAGTGCGCCGTGACCGATTTCACGTCTGCCGGGACCGCGGGAAGGTCTGGTTTCGCCGACGGAATAGGAAGGCATGTTGTACTGGTGCATATAGCGTTTGCTGGTTACGCCGTCAATGCCGTCGAGTTCCTGTGCTTCGGAAACAAGACCGAGGGTTGCAATGGTAAGAACCTGGGTCTGTCCGCGGGTGAACATACCGCTGCCGTGGGTTCTCGGAAGAAGGCCGACTTCTGCGGCAAGAGGACGGATTTCATCAAGACCGCGTCCGTCAACACGTTTTCCGTCGTCGATGAGCCATCTTCTTACAACGTATTTCTGGAGTTTGTAGATTGCTTCGTCGATTTTGAGGATATCGTCGGGATAGATTTCGTCGAATTTTTCATGAACAGCGGCGATGATGGGCTGGAGAGCTGCGTCGCGGACGTTTTTGTCGTCGGTGTCAAGAGCTCTTCTGATATCTTCGATTGCGAATTCCTTGATTTCCTCGAACATTTCTGCGGGAACGTCGATTACCTGGTATTCGAATTTGGGTTTGCCGATTTCTGCAACAACGCTGTTGATGAAGTTTACCATTTTAACGTTTTCTTCATGAGCGGTCATGATTGCTTTGAGCATGGTGGCGTTGTCAACTTCGTTTGCGCCTGCTTCGATCATAACAACTTTTTTGTCGGTGGAAGAAACGATAAGGTGAAGGTCGGATTTTGCATCCTGTTCCGCGGTGGGGTTGAGGATGATTTCGCCGTCAACAAGACCGACTTCGCAGCCTGCGATAGGTCCGTTCCACGGAACATCGGAAACTGCAACAGCCATGGAAGCGCCGATCATTCCGCACATGCAGTAGGAATAGTCGGGGTCAACGGACATTGCGGACATAACGACAGCGCAGTCGTTTCTCATATCTTTCGGGAAAAGAGGACGCATGGGACGGTCGATTACACGGCTGTCAAGGATTGCTCTGTCTGTGGGGCGGCCTTCTCTTCTGGGGAAGGAGCCGGGGATTTTGCCTACGGAATAAAGCTTTTCGTCAAAATCGACGGAAAGAGGGAAATAGTCAATTCCTTCGCGGGGGGTCTTGCTTGCGGTAACGTTGCAGAGAACAGCGGTTTCGCCGTATCTTACAAGGATGGAAGCGTTTGCAAGACAGCACATTTTGCCGGTTTCAAAGCTGATTTTTCTGCCGCAGTATTCGGTTTCAAAAACTCTGTAATTTTCGAACATAAAAAAATACCTCCGTTTTAAATTTTTGCGCGCGGCAAAAACAAAAGCGGAAGCGGGAATAAACAATAAATCCAAAAACCGAAAAAATTCTTCGGGTCCTCGATTAACTGCTTATTTCCGTGCCTGCCGTTTTTGCCGCACTATGGTTATTATTGGTTTATTAACTCAATAAAGTCAGGGGAAAACAAAATTTTCCCCTGACTTTAAAAAAGACATAATTAGTGTCTGATACCGAGTTTTGCAACGATTGCACGATAACGTTCGATGTCGGTTTTCATAAGGTAGTTAAGAAGGTTTCTTCTTTTACCAACCATTTTGAAAAGGCCGCGGCGGGAATGGTTATCTTTTTTGTGCTCTTTAAGATGCTCGGTAAGGTCAGCAATTCTTTTGGTAAGAACAGCGATCTGAACTTCGGGGGAACCGGTGTCGGTTTCGTGAAGTCTGTTGGCAACGATTACTTCGGTTTTTTCTTCCTGTCTCATCATAGTGATTCACCTCAAAAAAATTTTTTATTATTTGGCTTTTTCGCAGGAAAGGGCGGAATTTGCTTTTTGAGGCAACCGCTACCGGACGTTTTAAAAATCGCGTTCAGCGGACAAACCCTTTTCCGGGAAAAAGTTAAGCGGCTGACAGAAGTCAGCCTTAAAATTATATCAGACAAAATTGCTTTTGTAAAGCCTTTTTTAAAGGTTTTTTATAAATATTTTTTCAATCATAAATAAAATTTTTTCAACGGAAACGATTGCGCGGTTCCGCCTCTCATGCAGAATGTTTCAGACACTTTCGGAACTCTTTCGGCTTCATCGGCTGTAAAAGGCGTCCTTTTTTAAGAACCGAGAACGACGGACATTTTTACGGCTGAATAATAATCGGTATAAGTGTCTTTTATCCATTCATAAACACTCGGATAGCCCCATTTTTCCGAATCAATATAACCGGTATTGGCAAATCCATAGGATATTCCCCAATCGCCGTGGAATTCCGCAGGTTCAAGAATCACCGCATGGGTTTTGTCGATAACAACAATGTAACTTAATGCGCCGTCATGTGTTGTCCTTCCGGCTTCAACGGTGTTTCTCCACGCAAGGGCAACGGCTTCTTCCGGAACATAACCGACATTTGCAAGAGAGGGAAAATCAGCCGGATATGCCGGGTGGTGATTTTCCACAGGTTCAAAAGTTCCGTCACGATAGGATATTATTCTTTCGTTTATATAATTAAGATATTCGGAATGAATTTCGGAATTATAGATTTCTTTTGCTTTGTTTTCTTCGTAATTACTTTCGTTGCCAAAGAAAGTTATAAGCCAGTTTCCGTTTTGCTTTTCAAACAGAATTCTAACTGTTCCGTCCGTCTGCCCGCTGTATTCATAGTATATATCGGCGGAAACAACTGCTTCGTCCTCGGTTTCGGAAATTATTTTGCAGTTGCGATAGGTGATGCCGATATTGCCGATGTTGCCTGCGGCGGAATATAATTTGCCGTCAAGTTCAACGAAATAGCCCATATAATAATCAAATTCAAAAAGGTCTTCCGCAAGATATTTTCCGAGCCAGCCGTAAAGTTCCTGCTTCGAAGAATAGTTTGTTACAAGCTGAACGGTGCGTTCAAACGGGTCAAGATAATATCCGTTGAACATCGTTTTTTCTTCCGGACCGTAGGTTACATTTTCAAAGGTTACCGCATCAGGCATATCAGTGGAATATTCCGGATATTCGCTGAAAAGGAACGTTCCGTATTTATCTTCCTCAAATTCTGCGCCGTAGGTTCCAAGGCTTAATTGGTTAAGAGCGGCAATATGGTCGGGAAAAACTTCCTCCGCCGCTTCGGAAACAAAGGGTTCCTCTTCGGATTCGTTTTCCGCTTCGGAAACAAAGGGTTCCTCCGGGAGAACAGGTTCCGGGTTTTCCTTTGCCGTGCATGAGCAAAGCATCAGCAATGCAAGCAAAATTGCAAAAAGTTTTTTGAACATAAAAACATCCCTTTCAATATCAATAGTAATTATTCTCAACAGAAACGATTATCCAGTTTCCGTCCCGTTTTTCAAATTTTATCTCGGCGGTGCCGACTTCATTTTTAACAATGCGGTAAATTTTTGCAACGGCAGTCATTTCGGTTTCGGTCTGTTCAACAATTTCCGAATCGCCGTAATAGCTAATTCCGTAGCCCCTTGAACCTCTGAAAACATAAAGAATTCCCTCAAATTCAATGAGGTTTTCATTGATGCTTCCGAATCCTTCATAATCAAAAACGCTTCTGTCAACCCATTGCTCAAGATATTTTATAACTTCTTCCTTTGTTTTGAAGTTTTTTGCCGGCATGCATTCGCCGCCGCCGCTGTCGATATAATATCCGTTATAATAATCCCCGGACCGATACTCCAAAAGCTCTTTTGAATTTATAAGGGCGTCCGGATAATCCGCTGCATGGCGCAAAGGATCATTACTTTTAAAAAGCTTTTGCCAGCTCTCCCCGCTCCAATCGAAATCCACAAAGAAAGTTTCGTTTTCGATTTCGTTAAGCGCGGCAATATGCTCCGCAATAAGTTCCGGTTCCTGCGGTTCTTTCACCATATGGCGCAGATAAAAACTCCGGTCATCTCTTTCGTAAAGGTCTGCGGAATAAATATCTTTTCCGCTTTCCGCAAATTCAAGCACCCTTTCATCTTCCCAAAGCGGAACTTCGCCCGGAACAAGCCATTCGCCGCTGTCGCCAAGGGAAAATCCCTGAATTCCAATGGTAATGTAAAAATATTTTACATAGCAGCCTCCGCCGTATTCGTAATATTCTATTTCGGTGATATAAGGATATCTGAATCCTCTTTCCGTTCCCGCGGAGATATAAATTCCCGCTTCTTCGTTGTATTCAATATTCAGCTCCGGAAGGCTTTTGTGTTCAATTTCAAGCTTTTTTCCAAGAAGATTTCCCGCAAAAATCTCCACCCATTCCTTCGGGATAAATTCACTTTTTCCCGCGGCTTCGTAAAGTTCTTCAACACCCTCAACGTAATATCCGCCGAATCCTTTTTCGGTCATAACCCATGGCAGAACTTTAAGCGCCGCTTCGATAATATTTTCGTTTGGAACATCATCCGGTTCGTCAAATTCACCGAAAGCTTCCGCCCAATAAATTGTCCTTGGGATTTCAAGCTGCATAGGCTCTGTTGCTCTGTAAGCATAGGCGGCTTCCTCATCAAAAACAATGTCGCTGTAATACTGATCATCCGGATATCTGCAAAGCGCCCGCAAATTATCAAAATCCGGTTCTTCCTCCGGTTCCTCCGGAACAACCGTTTTTCCCGGTTGCTCAGTTCCGCAGGAACATAAAAAAATCATAAGAACCGAAAGAACGGCCGCGGAAATAATTCTGAACATAAAAAGCGCCTCCTTTTATGGCTATCTTCTATAATAATAGTCACAAAAAGAAGGCGTTTTGTTGCATTGTTTTTCAAAAAATTTTCAAATTCCCAAAAGTTTTTCCGTTTCCCCGCCTTTTGTGCGGATCCAGCGGAGGGCAAGGCGTTCCGCGTTGCTTCTGTCAACGGCAATTCTTGCAAAAAGTTCCTCGCGGTTTTTAAAAACCATTTCCTCCCGGACAAAATCGATCAGGAAAACGGGGATTTTTTCTCCGTAAAGTTCGGAATCCCAACCGATTATATGGGTTTCCGCCGCGGGAATGTTTTTATCCGAAACGGTGGGTTTAACTCCCACATTGGTAACCGCCGGATAGAATTTTCCGCCGATATATGCCGCGGAAACATAAACCCCGAATTTCGGGATTATGTAATCCTCGGAAAAAGGCTGGTTTATGGTCGGAAGACCGAATTCTCTTCCAAGCCTGTTTCCGGAAACAACGGCGGTTTCGATGCAGAAAGGATATCCCGCAAGAAGTTCAACTTCCGCCATATCCCCTTTTTCGGCAGCGGCGCGGATTCTTGTGGAGCTTATGGCTTCGCCTTTATCGTAAATTTTTTCGACGAAGCAATATTCCATTCCGAATTTTTCACAAAATTCGGCCATTTCTTTTGTTCCGCAGGAAGCTTTGAATCCAAAACGGTAATCCGTTCCGCAAACTACTTTTTTGCAGCGGAGCTTTCCGCAAAGGATATCCCGGACAAATTCCTCGCCGGAAAGTCCTTTGACTTCGGCAAAATCCGGCGCATAAACATGGGAAATTCCGCAGGCTTTCATAATGCTGAATTTAATTTCCGGGGGTTCAAGGCGTCTTGCACCGGCTTTTCCCGTCGGAAGGCTTTTTTCCGAAAAGGTGAAAACCCAGGGTTCAAGTCCTTCGGAGATAACCGCCCTGCGGAGAACTTCCCTGTGGCCTTTATGAACGCCGTCGAAAACGCCGAGAGCGACAACGGTGCTGTTTTTCGGAAATTCTGTTGTAATAAATTCCATGCTGTCAGTCATCTTCCTCATCATAAAGTACGTAATCGAGGTAAAGTCCCTCGGCTTTTGCTGTTCTTCCCGCTCTGGTGCGGTCTTTGGATTCGATTATATCAAGAATTTCGTCCGCTTCGATTTTTCCTTCGTTGACCTCAAGAAGGGTTCCGACCATGATGCGGACCATGTTGTAAAGAAATCCGTCGCCGGTTACGGAAAAGGTAACAAGATCCCCTTCCCTTTCAACCTGGCAATCGAAAATCGTTCTGGTAAAATCCTCCTGGTCGCCGTTTGAACCGCAGAAAGCGGAAAAATCATAGGTTCCGATAAAATCGGTGCAGACCGCGTCAAGATAGTTTTCGTCAATGGGCTTCGGATAATGGAGCGCAAGTCCCTGCCAGAAAGGGCTCATATAGGGCGCGTTCCAGATTTTGTAAACGTAGCGTTTTCCCTTGCAGGAATATCTTGCGTGGAAGTTTTCGGAAACCTCCTCGCAATCGGTTGCGGCGATATCCTCCGGAAGAAGCGCGTCAAGGCTTCTGCGGATGTGGTCGCAGTCCATATCGCTTTCGGTCTTGAAACTTACGCAGAACATATTGGCATGAACGCCGGAATCGGTTCTCGAACAACCTTTGATATCCGGTCTTTCGCCCTTGAAAAGAATCTGCATCGCGTCCTGAAGGGTTTCCGCAACGGTAACGGCGTTTTTCTGCACCTGGAAACCGTGGTAATTTGTGCCTTTATAAGAAATTGTCAGAAGAAGGTTCCTCAAAGTCTGAACACCTCCGGACCGAACATATTTATAAGAATAACCGCGGCAAAACCGAGAGCAACAAAGAGAACCGCGCAGAAATCTTTTCCGGAAAGTTTAAGCTGTTTCATTCTTGTTCTGCCTTCGCCGCCGTGATAGCAGCGGCATTCCATTGCAAGGGCAAGCTCGTCCGCCCTTCTGAATGCGGAAACAAAAAGCGGGATAAGAATCGGGATAAGCGCCTTCGCTTTTTCGATGACGTTTCCGCTTTCAAGGTCGGCGCCTCTTGCTTTCTGCGCCGCCATGATTTTCTGGGTTTCATCAATAAGGGTCGGGATAAAACGCAGGGCAATGGTCATCATCATGGAAAGTTCATGAACCGGAACTTTTATTTTCTGGAGCGGTTTCATAAGTCTTTCAAGACCGTCGGTAAGGGCGATGGGCGTTGTGGTATAGGTAAGAAGGCTGCTTCCTGCAATAAGGCAGATGATGCGGATGCACATGAGCACGGCGGTGAGCAGACCTTTTTCGGAAATCGAGATGAATTTCCATTCAAAAAGCGGTTCGCCCTCAACAAAGAAAACGTTGAGCACGGCGGTGAAAATAATAATCGGCATAATGGGCTTTATGCATTTTATTACAAGCTTCCAGGGAAGTTTTGAGAGCGCATAGAAGATAACTCCCATTCCCGCACCGATAAGAAGAGAGAACAAACCGTCCGCAACAAAGAGCAAAACGATATATGCAACGATAAGAATGAGCTTCATTCTCGGGTCAAGGCGGTGGATTATTGAATTCCCCGGAAAATACTGACCGAAAGTTATATCTTTAAGCATTCTCTTCGCCTCCTTT
The DNA here is from genome assembly GCA_015067315.1 of Oscillospiraceae bacterium. Classification (GTDB taxonomy): domain Bacteria; phylum Bacillota; class Clostridia; order Oscillospirales; family Ruminococcaceae; genus UMGS1668. The sequence continues at coordinate 14,146 of SVMR01000009.1, forward strand.
TCCAAGGAGATTGAGCACGGCTTCTTTTGCTTCGGAAACGGTGAGCACGCTTTCCGGAACATCAATTCCCTTTTCGCGGAGTTTTGCAAAAACCCGGCTTATCTGGGGAACTTCAAGACCGATTTTGCAAAGTTCGTCAACCCTTTTGAAGATTTCGCGGGTTTTTCCGAACATCACTGCTTTTGAATGGTTCATTATGAGCACGTGGCTTGCAAAACGTGCAACGTCCTCCATGCTGTGGGAAACAAGGATTATGGTCGCGCCGGTGTTTTCGTGGTATGCCTTTATCTCCGAAAGGATGAATTCGCGTCCTTTCGGGTCAAGTCCGGCGGTGGGTTCGTCAAGAATGAGCACTTCCGGTTTCATTGCGAGCACGCCGGCGATTGCAACTCTTCTTTTTTCGCCGCCGGAAAGTTCAAAAGGCGATTTTTCAAGATAATCTTCGGTCAGACCGGTGTGCTTTGCCGCTTCAAGAACCCTTTCTTCGATTTCCTCTTCGGAAAGTCCCATGTTTTTCGGACCGAAAGCAATATCCTTGCGGACGGTCTCCTCAAAAAGCTGGTGCTCCGGATACTGGAAAACAAGACCGACTTTAAAGCGGAATCTTCTGATATCCTTCGGATTTGCCCAAAGATCCTCCCCGCCGATAAAAACCTTTCCGGAAGTGGGCTTCATAAGTCCGTTGAGATGCTGGATCAGGGTCGATTTTCCGGAACCGGTATGACCGATAAGACCCACGAAGGAACCTTTTTCGATTTCAATACTGACCCCGTCGATTGCCCGGTGCTCATAGGGAGTTCCGGCGGAATAAACGTAGCTGAGATCTTCGGTTTTAATGATTGTTTCAGCCATTCCGCTCACCGCCTTTCAGGAGTTTTTCGAGAACCGAAACGCATTCTTCCTCGGTGAGCACGCAATCCGGAATATCGAATCCGGCTTTTCGGAGTTCATGGCAAAGTTCGGTGACCTGGGGAACGTCAAGACCCCGTTCCTTGATTTTTTCAACGCTTCCAAAAACCTCTCTCGGGGTGGAATCCATTATAACCTTTCCGTCATCCACAACAACGACCCTGTCGCACATTGCCGCCTCGTCCATATAATGGGTGATTATAACAACGGTGATTCCGAGCTCTTTATTGAGCTGTTTTATGGTTTCCATAACCTCTCTGCGGCCTTTGGGGTCGAGCATTGCGGTAGGTTCATCGAGAACGACGCATTTCGGGCGCATTGCAACAATTCCCGCAATGGCGATTCTCTGCTTCTGTCCGCCGGAAAGCTGGTTCGGCGCATGAAGGCGGTAATCGTACATATCGACTTTTTTGAGCGCATCGTCAACTCTTTCCCGGATTTCCTTCGGGGGAACTCCGAGATTTTCCAGCGCAAAGGCAACATCTTCTTCGATTATGGTTGCGACTATCTGGTTATCCGGATTCTGGAAAACCATTCCCACTTCCTGGCGGATTTCAAAAAGCTTCGATTCCTCGGCTGTTGAAATTCCGCTTACGGAAACGGAACCTTCCGTCGGAACAAGAATTGCGTTGAAATGTTTCGCAAGGGTTGATTTTCCGCTTCCGTTATGACCGAGAACCGCAACAAATTCGCCCTCTTCGATTGAAACATCGACTCCGTCGAGAACAAGAGAAGGAATTTCGCCCTCATAGCTCGGATAGCTGAAGCTTATTCTGTTTGCTTCGATAAAACTTTTTTTAGACATTTCTGATCCTTTTTTACGTTATATATTGTTTCTTTTTTATTCAAAATCGCTGAAAACCCAGGTTACTATTTTATCGGAAAATTCCATTCCGATTTTCTTTTGCAAGCCTTCGGATTTTTCGTTTCCGACAACAACGTGACCGAAAGGAATTCTTCCTTCGGAAAGCCGCCGGTTAAGATTTTTTGCTTCAAGGGCAATTCCGATTCCCTTTCTGCGGAATTCCGGAAGAACCGTTAAAAGCCCCATGGAACCTTCCCCGTGAAAACCGATGAATCCGGCGCAGTTTCCTTTTTCGTCAAAAGCGCCGATCATTCCGTATTCGATGCGGCTTTTCATATATTCCTCATCGTCGTCATAATTTTTCCGGACGAAAGAAAGATTTTCTTCCGTAAGCGGGCGGAATTCAATTCCCGGAACTTCATATTCCGGAACCGGTTCCTTGCCTTTATATGCCGCCTGGTAGCAGGGCATTGTTTCCGCAGGTTTTCCCTTTATTTCAAAAAATTCCGGAAGGAACTTAAAAGGGCGGACAACCGCCATATAGCGTTTTTCCGCAATCATTCCCGCCATTTTCTTCATGGCTTCATCGGTTTTTGCGGAAATTGCATAGGGTCCTCTTTTTCCGATGCGGAGCATCACTCCGTCCTCTTCGGAATAAAGCACCTGTGTTCCTTCCTCAAGGAACGCGTCAAGCATATCCGCGTGATATGCAAAATCTTTTTCAAGATAGGATTTAGGGTCTTTTATACAAATCACTTCCTTTTCAGCCTTCCCCTCGAGGAGACTCCCCTGTTAGGGGAGATGTCTGCGAAGCAGACAGAGGGGTTGCCGTCTGCGGCTGAGCAAAAGGTGGCGCCGAAGGCGGCGGATGAGGTGTTCCCGCGAAAAAACGGTGTATCAGCGGTCAAGCACCTCATCAGTCAGCTGCGCTGACAGCTTCTCCTCAAGGAGAAGCCTTTTTTATTCCTTGCTCCAGATTGCGGAGGAACCGCAGGGAAGAGCCATTCCGCTTGCGGTTGCCGGAAGTCCGATTTCTTCCGCGGAAACTTTTCCGCCGAATTTTTTCATCGCGCTTCCGAGAACGTATGCCATGGTTGAAGCGGAAAGTCCGGTTGTGTAGGAATTGAGAAGAACGAAAAGCGGTTCTTCGGTAAGTACTTCAGAAACGAGGCTTACAAGTTCAAAAACATGTTCCTCAAGCTTCCATACTTCGCCGCCGGGACCTCTTCCATAGGAAGGCGGATCGAGGATTACGGCGTCATATTTGCTTCCGCGGCGGATTTCCCTTTCAACAAATTTTTTGCAGTCGTCCACTATCCAGCGGACAGGTTTTCCCGAAAGTCCGGAAAGTTCGGCGTTTTCCCTTGCCCAATGGACCATTCCTTTTGCCGCATCCACATGGCAGACGGAAGCTCCCGCGGAAGCCGCCGCAATGGTTGCGCCGCCGGTGTATGCAAAAAGGTTGAGAACTCGGATTTCTCTGCCTTCGGATTTTGCTTCTTTTATTTTTTCAATCATCATATCCCAGTTGACGGCCTGTTCCGGAAAAAGTCCGGTGTGCTTAAAACCTGTGGGGCTGATTTTGAAGGTAAGGTCTTTATAATTTATCTTCCAGAATTCCGGAAGTTCTCTGCGGTATTCCCAATGTCCGCCGCCCTGGGATGAACGGACGTATCTTGCGTCCGCGTGTTTCCACATGGGATGTTCCTTCGGGGTGTTCCAAATAACCTGGGGGTCGGGTCTTATAAGAATGACTTTTCCCCAGCGTTCAAGTCTTTCGCCTTCGGAACAATCGAGGAGTTCATAATCTTTCCAGTCTTTTGTGTATCTCATTTTTCAAAAACCTCAGTTCAAAAGATTCTTAAGCGTTTCGGCGCATTCAAGAACAAGAGCGTTTATTTTTTCCTGTTCCCTGCCTTCAATCATAATTCTGATAAGCGGTTCCGTTCCGGAAGGACGGACAAGAATTCTTCCGTCGCCGTCAAGACGCGCCGTTTCAATATCAAGATAGCTTTTTACTTCGGCGTCGTTCAGTTTTGCCTTCATCTCCGGAGTTGCCTCAATGTTCACCATAACCTGGGGATAAACTGTCATTACTTTTTTGAGTTCGGAAGCTTTTTTTCCGGAAAGCTTCATGCTTTCGATAAGCATAAGGGCGGAAAGTTCGCCGTCGCCGGTTGTCATATATTCCGGAATAATGATATGTCCGCTCTGTTCGCCGCCAAGGGAAGCTTTGAGTTTAAGAAGCGTTTCAAGAACGTATCTGTCGCCGACTTTTGTTGGATAGCAGCTTATTCCGTTTTCTTCGGCGAATTTGAAAAGTCCCATATTGCTCATAATGGTCGGAATAAGGGTGTTTTTATTAAGTCTTCCCTCTTCCATGAATCTTTTTGCAAGAATCGCCATAAGCATATCGCCGTCGATAAGTTCGCCGTTTTCATCAACCGCAAGGCATCTGTCCGCGTCGCCGTCGAAGGCAACTCCGATATCAAAACCGTTTTCTTTAACGTATTTTCCGAGAGCATCGATATGGAGGGAACCGCAGTTTTTGTTTACGTTTGTTCCGTCCGGTTCGCAGTTGAGGAAAGTTGCTTCTGCGCCGGCTTTTTCAAAAATTTTCTTTGCGGTTTTATATGAAGCGCCGTTCGCGCAGTCAACGGCGATTTTTATTCCGGAAAGATTGCCCACCGTTGAAGCGATATGCTCCGTATAAAGTTCCGCCGCTTCGGTATTATGTCCGATTCTTCCGATTTCTTCGGCGGAGGCAAGGGCAATTTCCTCGCTTTTATCGAGGACAATGCTTTCGATTCTTTCTTCCTGTTCGTCGGTAAGCTTAAAGCCGGTGGAACCGAAATATTTGATTCCGTTATATTCAAAAGGGTTATGGCTTGCGGTTATCATAACGCCGCCGGAAACCCCGAGTTTTGTTACAAGATAGGCAACTGCCGGGGTAGGAATGATTCCGAGAAGTTCAACGTCGCATCCGACGGAGGAAAGTCCCGCGGCAACCGCCGATTCAAGCATTGTTCCGGAAAGGCGGGTATCCCTTCCGACAATGACCTTCGGTTTTCCTTCCGTTTCGTTTTTTATAATCATTCCCGCGGCGCGGGAAATTGCAAGAGCAAGTTCCACATCAAGTTTTTCGTTCGCAATTCCACGAACACCGTCTGTTCCGAAAATTCTTCCCATTGAATCACTCTCCTATTCTCATTTGTTCACATTCGCCGCAGGGCTGTTCCGGCATCATCATTCCGAGATGTTCATAAGCCAAAGCCGTTGCACAGCGTCCTCTGGGCGTTCTGGTAAGGAAGCCTATCTGCATAAGATAGGGTTCGTAAACGTCTTCAATAGTAACGGATTCTTCGCCGGTGGCTGCCGCAAGGGTTTCGAGCCCTACCGGACCTCCGTTATAATTTTTAATCATCATCATAAGAATTCTGCGGTCGATAGCATCAAGACCGAGTTCATCGACTTCAAGTCTTGAAAGAGCTTCCGCCGCGATTTCCTTTGTTACAATTCCGTTGCCGATAACCTGGGCAAAGTCGCGGATACGCTTAAGGAATCTGTTGGCGATTCGCGGAGTTCCGCGGCTTCTTCGCGCAAGTTCCATTGCGCCTTCGTGCTCAATTTCAATATTGAGTATTCCGGCGCTTCGCTCAACGATTCTGCAAAGTTCCTCCGGGGAATAAAGTTCAAGCCTTGCCACAACGCCGAAACGGTCCCGGAGCGGAGCGGAAAGCTGTCCCGCCCTTGTCGTTGCGCCAACAAGGGTGAAATGGGGAAGGTCAACCCTGATCGAGCGGGCGGAAGGTCCTTTTCCGACGATTATATCAAGGGCATAGTCCTCCATTGCCGGATAAAGAACTTCCTCAACGCTTCTGTTCATTCTATGAATTTCATCGATGAAAAGTATATCGTTTTCGTTAAGGTTAGTTAAAAGAGCCGCAAGGTCGCCGGGTCTTTCGATTGCGGGTCCGCTTGTTATACGGAAACCGACGCCCATTTCGTTGGCGATAATTTCGGAAAGGGTTGTTTTTCCAAGTCCGGGAGGACCATAGAGAAGAACGTGGTCAAGAGCTTCGCCCCGGCGTTTTGCCGCTTCGATATAAACCGCCATGTTTTCCTTTGCTTTTGTCTGACCGATATATTCGTCAAGGGTTCGCGGGCGGAGGGAAACTTCGTTTTCCCTGTCCGTTTCCTCATATTCCGGAGCGACTATTCTGTTTTCAAAATCCATCTGGTTGGAAAGCATTTAAAAAATCACTCCTTATCTTTTCATTGCAATGGCTTTAAGCGCCGCTTTTATCATTTCATCAACGGGAAGGCTCTGGTCAAGTTTTCCGATAACCGCCGCGGCTTCGGAATTCGTATAGCCGAGGCTTACCATTGCGGCGATTGCTTCGCCGGCATTTCCGCCGATTCTTCCGACGGAAACGGAAGGCGCGGAAGAAAAACCTTTTGAAACGGAATCATTGGATATTTTGTCGCGAAGTTCAAGAATAATTCTCTGGGCAGCCTTGGGGCCAATTCCTTTTGCCCTGGTGATCGCCTTTGCGTCGCCGGAAGCAACCGCAAGAGCGAAGGAATCCGGAGTGAATTCCGAAAGAACCGCAAGCGCCGCCTTCGGACCGATTCCGGAAATGGATGTGAGCATACGGAAGCAATCCTGCTCGGCTCTGTCATAAAATCCATAGAGGTCGGAACCGGTTTCCTGGTTATATGTCATTGTTGTATAGATGAAAACTTCGCTTCCTTTCGGAGGAAGGCAGGAAAGGGTCGTTGCGGAAGCCTTGCAGAGATAGCCGACCCCGGCGCATTCCACAACAAAAAATCCTTCTTCAATATGCAAAAGTTTTCCGTTAAGGCTGTATATCATAAATTATCTTCCTTTCAGCCTTCCCATTGATGGGAAGGTGTCGCCCAAGGCGACGGATGAGGTTTTGAATGCAAAAGCATCCGTCATTCCTTTTTATAAATCTTTAATCGCTTTTGAAAGGCGCGAACCGTGGCTGTAACCGTGGCAAATCGCCGCCGCCAATGCGTCCGCGGTATCGTCCGGTTTCGGAACAGCTTCAAGGCGGAGGGTATCGCGCACCATTATCTGAACCTGGTGTTTTTCCGCCCTTCCGTAACCGACGAGGGACTGTTTTATCTGGAGCGGGGTATATTCAAAAATCGGGATTCCCGCCTGGATTGCCGCAAGAAGGATAACTCCCCTTGCTTCCGCAACGTCGATTGCGGTTTTCTGGTTGCTGTTGAAATAAAGCCGCTCGATGCTCATGCATTCGGGCTTTGTTTCCGCAATCACTTCTTTTACGGTGTCGTAAATTATCCGGAGCCTTTCTTCAAAAGGCGTTCCCGCCGGGGTATCAACCGCGCCGAATTTTACCGGATAGAACTTATTTTTAACGTAATCAACAACGCCGACGCCGACTATCGCATAGCCCGGGTCGATTCCGATTATCCGCAAGCGGTTTCACCTTCTTTACATACTTATCCATTTTGACATTTTATTATATCATACATCTATATATAAGGCAATTATTTTTTATTAATTTCCAACAAAAAACGATATGGACAAAAATTCCCTTTTGCGGTAAAATAAACCCGGATTTTATCGTAACAAAGGAGATTTTTTGTAAAATGACCGACGAAATGCTCGTTTTCCTCGCAAAAGAGGAAGGTTTTACCAATGCCGCGGTTATCGACACCGCCGAAATCGTTTTTGACGAATCTTTCCGCCCCTATTGCGCGGAAAATCTTTGCGGAAAATTTGCCGTTAACTATTCCTGCCCGCCGGATTGCGGAACTCCGGAGGAGATGAAAAGCCGCGTTCTTTCCCATAAACACGCCATCGTTTTCCAAAGCATCTGGCCAATTTCCGATTACAAGGACGGCGAGGCGATTAAAAAAGCAAAGGGACAGCACAACGCCGCCGGCCTTCGCCTTATGAAGCGCCTTCGGAAGGAAGGTCACCCCGGTTTTATGATCGGTTCAAGCGGATGCAGCCTCTGCAATCCCTGCGCCATAACCGAAGGAAAACCCTGCAATTTTCCCGATTTGAAATTTTCCTGCATTTCCGCTTTCTGCATCCACGCAAGAAAGCTTGCGGAAAGCGCCGGAATGGAATATGACGGAAACGGAACCCTTGCACTTTTCGGACTTTACGTCTGCGATTAAAAACAAAAAACGGCGGAAGAAATCTTCCGCCGTTTTTTTGTATTCAGATTTTTACCGTGTAATATTTTGCGGTTATTTTATCAATATCGAAAACAACGTCGCAGCATTGTTTTATTTTTCCGTTTCCGACGAAAAGTCTGAAACGGTCGTCGCCTTCCCATTCATAGGAAATTGCCGCATCCTTTTTTGCGAACAGAACAAGCCTGCAGTTTTCTTCGTTACGGTCGGTTTCCGCCTGGATTTTGATGCAGGTAAGACCTTTTGCGGTTTCGGAAGAACCTATCGAAACCTTCACCCAATTATCGCCGAAAGGAGAATCGAATTCCTCTTCGGCAAAACCGCTTTTCATTTCGCCGGAAATTTTATCAACCGCGGTTTTTACAGCAATCGCCGCCGCTGTTCCGAGGAAAATTCCCGCCGCAAGACCGAATATTGCTTTCTTTTTCATAATTATCCTCCGTCCGTTTTTTATTTTTCCTTCGCGCAGTCCATATATCTTGCAACGGCGAAACCGCCGGCAAAACAGAGCATTGAAATTATCAGCACCCAGATTCCTTCAAAAGAAGAAGGCAGGATTTTAAGCGAAGAAGCAATTACAAATCCGAGAATCACTTTTGACATAACGGGATAATGCTTTGTATAAAGCATTTCGACGACCCTTGCAAGGAGAAGCGCCGTCGCGCAGATTCCTATTCCGAAAGGAAGAAGAACCTTGAAATCAAGGGAGCCGATGCCGGCGGTCAAAGGTTCAAAAAGTCCGATTATAATAAGAATCGTTGACGAACTCAGTCCCGGAACAATAAGGCTCAGTCCCCAGAGAACGCCGCAGAGGATATAACTTCCGAAGGAAGGGGCAACCGTTATCGAAAGGCTGTTTTCAAGAACGTGAAAAAAGAGATATGCAAGGGAAAGAGTTATTACAAAAGGAGTCCAGCTGCTTTTCGGTTCGCTTGTTTCGGAAGATTTGAAAAGTTCCGGAAGCGTTCCGCAGATAAGTCCGAAGAAAAGCATAAGTGCAACTGTCGGCGAAAGTCCGAAAAGATATTCAACGCCTTTTGCAAGGAAAACAAAACCAAGCACCCAGCCGATTATGAACGGAACAAACATTTTGTAATGGGTTTTAAAGGTTTTTGCCGGATTCGTAAGAAGAGCCATCATCGGTTCATAAATTCCGAAAGCGACGCAGAGAACTCCCCCGCTTACTCCCGGAAGAATTGCGCCGACGCCGACTATCGCGCCCTGTATTGCGTACATTATATTTTTAAAAAGCGCGCTTTGGTTCGTTTTCATTTTTTCACTTCGCTTTCAGTTTTACTGCAAAACGCAATCCGCCTGCGGAATATTTGTATGTATTATATCACAATTTTTCCGATTAATCTTTAACAAAAATTAAATTCCGGAAAAATATATTGATAAATTTATTTTTTGCGGTAAAAAGGAAAAAGCCCTTTGTCCGAAGGACAAAGGGCTTTTTCAAATGGTGGACGGTACAGGACTCGAACCTGTGACCTTCCGCACGTCAAGCGGAAGCTCTACCAGCTGAGCTAACCGTCCATAGCTGAGCAAGGGTTATTATATCAAAATAAAAATAAAATTGCAAGCATTTTTTAAAAAATTTTTCAAAAATTTATTTTCCGCCGGAAAACAAAAATTCCGAAAAGGCAAATTCCGTTTCATAAGCCGGGAATTTTGCGCTGATTAAAGAAAAATCCTCCGCCGAAAGAACCGCGGAAAAGTCCTCGCCCTTTGCAAGAAGGTTTCCGTTTTCCGTGCTCAAAGTAAAATCTTCCGGGTCGGAAAGTTCATCGAAAAGCTTTTCAAGAAGCAGAAAAGGCGTTCCTTCCGGAAGGGAATCCGTTTTTATCTCCTGTTCCATTCCGTCATAGCTTATCTTTGCGTGCTCATCAAAAATCTCGATTCCCATTCCTTCGAGCTCCGCGGGATAAGTTACAAAAATGCTGATGCTCATGCTGTTTTTTGCAATCGTTATTTCCGCTTCGCTGTCGCCGAAAACGGTTCTTGCTTCCGCCGTAAAATCCCCGTTAAAGGCTTTTGCTGCTTCCTGCGGAGTTGCTTCCGGCGCATTTGAGCACCCGGAAAGCAAAAGAATAAACGCAAAAACAAAAATAATTTTTCTCATTAAAAAACCTCCTTCCTCGGAATAATTTATATCCGCTTCGGGAGGTTTTTATTCATCAAAGACCTTTTTCCGCAAGGATTTTGCAAAGATAATCCGGAATATCGCTTGGAAGCATTCCGTATTCGGAAAGTTCCTTTGCCGCTTTGTCCGCCGCAAGTCCGTGAAGATAAACTCCGCACACGGCGCAGGAAGTTCCGATAAATCCCTGTGCCGCAAAGGAAGCGATCATTCCCGCAAGGCAATCGCCGCTTCCGCCTTTCGAAAGTCCCGGATTTCCGGTGGAGTTGAAATAGATATCGCCGCCCGGTTCCGCAATAACCGTCGTCGCGTCTTTAAGAACAACGATTGCGCCGTATTTTTTTGCGGTTTCGGAAGCGGTTCCGATACGTTTTTTAACCGTTTCGGCAATGGAGATTCCGCAAAGCCGCGCCATTTCCCCCATATGCGGAGTTATAATCGGAGTGCGTTTCGCCTTCTTCAGAACTTCCGGGTTTTCGGAAATGCAGTTGAGTCCGTCTGCATCGATCACAACGGGGCAATCCGCGTTTTCAAGCACAAATTCAACTATTCCGCCGATATCTTTTCCTCTTCCGAGTCCGCATCCCACAAGAACCGAATCAACTTTTCCGAGCATCGGAAGAATTTTTTCCTTTGCCTCTTCGGAAATTCTTCCTTCTTCGTCCTCCGGAAGAGGAAGGAAAGTTGCTTCCGGAATCCGGGAAGCTATCATCGAAACAACTTTTTCCGTTGTCGCAACGGTTGTGATTCCCGCTCCGGATTTCATTGCGCCAAGGGCGGAAAGAACCGCCGCTCCCGGAAAATTTGCCGAACCGGTTATGCAAAGGAGTTTTCCGTAGGTTCCCTTGTTCGAAAAACGGGGTCTTCTTCTTATCGAAGAAAAAACCATATCCTCGCTTGCAAGGAAGCAGTTTTTCAGAACCTGTTCCCGGACTTCATGGGGAATTCCGATATCAACAACCTCGGTTTTTCCGCAGAATTCCTTTCCGGGAAGAAGAAGATGTCCCGGTTTTGCCGCTTCAAAAGCAACGGTGAAATCCGCCCTGATGCTGTTTTTTGCGGCAAGACCCGTTTCCGCGTCAATTCCGCTTGGAATATCAAGGGAGATTTTCACCGCGATATCGGAATTTATCATCTTCGCGATTTCGTCATAGGGTGCCCGAAATTCACCGGTGAATCCCGTTCCGAAAAGCGCGTCGATTATTATATCCGCGCCGCCGAGGAATTCTTCGACTTTGCTCCTGTCAAGTTCGATATCAAGCATTGTTATCCCCGCCTGGATAACGCAGTTATACATATATTTTGCTTCGTCGCTTCGGGGCATTCCGCCGCAAAGAACGACTATTACGTTTGCGCCTTCCTCAAAAAGCTTCCGGGCAACAACCAATCCGTCGCCGCCGTTGTTTCCGCTTCCGCAAAAAATCATGAAGTTTCTTCCGACGATGTTCGAAAGGGTTCTTCTAATAAAAGCCGCCGCGGCGCAGCCGGCATTTTCCATAAGGCGCTGGTAAGTAACGCCCATTTCGTCCGAAAGGCGTTCTTCTGTTTTCATCTGTTCAACTGTAAGAATTTTCATGGAGTACCTCCTTATTGGCGCCCCTTGTTAAAGGGGAGAGGGCCACGAAGTGGCGAGGGGATTCTTTTACAAAAAATCCTCCGCCTTCGCCGCAAACGGCGAATCCACCTTTCTTTTGTAAGAGAGGCTTATGGCTTTTTCTTCATTATACCACCCATTCTTTATTTTTCAATCGAAAAAGGGGTTGAAAATTGCTTTTAATTATGTTATTATCTCTTTTGTTGTTAATATATTATAACGCGTTGACCGGGAGAGTAGGTTTTATTTTTCCGAAAAGAGAGGAAAAGCCATCGGGCTGAAAGCTTTTCCGCGGATTAAAATTTTTCCGAAGTTCACCCGCGAGCGGTTTTGCTGAAAAGATTTTTCCCATTAGGCAAAAACGGGCTGCTCCGTTAAAAGCAATTTAAGTGCCCGGCGGTTTTTTATCGTCGGGAATGCGGGTGGTACCGCGGAGAATTTTTTTCGTTTATGAGTCTTCGTCCCAAATTTGCGGCTTTTGGGCGGAGCTTTTTTTATATCCGTTTTTGCCGCAGAACCAGCAAAACGTCATAAACAAATATCATATAAATGGAGTTGAAAAATCTTGAAAGAGCAGCTTGAACAGATCCGCCTTGAAGCAAAAAAAGCTCTTGAGCTTTGCGAAGATCCCAAAGCACTTGAAGAACTTCGCATCCGCTATCTCGGCAAAAAAGGCGAGCTCACCGCCATTCTCAAACAGATGGGCAAACTTTCCGCAGAGGAAAGACCCGTTATCGGCCAGCTTGCAAACCAGGTCCGCGCCGAAATTGAAAACGACCTTACCGAGGCCGCTGAACACATCCATCAGCATCTTCTTGAAAAGAAGCTTGCTTCCGAAACCATCGACGTAACTCTTCCCGGAACCCCCGCTCCCACCGGTAAGGAACATCCCCTCAACATCGTTCTCAACGAAGTTGAAGATATCTTCCTCGGAATGGGTTTCTCTATCGCCGAAGGTCCCGAAGTTGAAACCGATTATTACAACTTCGAAGCACTCAACCTTCCGAAAGATCACCCCGCAAGAGATACTCAGGATACTTTCTATATCACCGAAAACGTTCTTCTTCGTACCCAGACCTCCCCTGTTCAGGTCCGTGTTATGGAAAAACAGCAGCCCCCGATCCGCATCATCGCACCCGGCCGCGTATATCGTTCCGATGCGGTTGACGCAACCCATTCCCCTCTTTTCCACCAGATCGAGGGTCTTGTTGTTGATAAAGGCATCACCATGGCAGACCTTAAAGGAACTCTCGAAATCTTCATCAAACGTCTTTACGGCGAAGATTCCGTAGTCCGTTTCCGTCCCCACCACTTCCCCTTCACCGAACCTTCCGCCGAAATGGATATCCAGTGCTTCAACTGCCACGGCGAAGGCTGCCCGATGTGCAAAAACGAAGGCTGGATCGAAATTCTCGGCTGCGGAATGGTTCATCCGAAAGTTCTTTCCAACTGCAATATCGACCCGGAAGAATACAGCGGTTTTGCATTCGGAATCGGTCTTGAACGTATCGTTATGAGAAGATTCGCAATAAACGATCTCCGTCTTCTTTACGAAAACGATCTTCGCTTCCTCGACCAGTTTTAATTAAGGGAGGAGCTTCGAAAATGACCAGCAGAAAAGAACTTTCCGAGCTTACTCTCCGTTTCCAGGCAAGAACCCTTAATATTTACCGCAAGCTTTTCTTCGATCTTCAGGAAAGGGATTATTCCGTTGAACTCCGCGACAGAGCCGCAAAGCTTGCAAAAGCAATCAAGGAAGAAAATTACACCGAAGCAAAAAGCCAGGCCGACAACATCACCTATCTTTTTAAGCTTGCTTTCCAGGCAAACCTCATCCTCCCGACAGTTTATCAGGGACTTGCGATTGACGGAATGACCCTTTCCGCAACCATTGAGGAAGCCATAAACGGTGAAATCGGTCCCGACCCGGAACCGGAAATCATCCCTGTTGAAAAAATCCCCGAGGCTGTAAGAAAATATATCCCCGGCGGCGAAAAATAAAGCGCCCCTTGTTAAAGGGGAGAGGGCCACGAAGTGGCGAGGGGATTCATTACATATCCCGAAATTTTAAAAAGAATCCCTCCGTCATCGTCGCTGCGCTCCGATGACACCTCCCTTTGACAAGGGAGGCAGAAATAATGTAAAGAAGGTTAAACAATGGATTTATCTCTCAGATGGCTTGCGGACTATGTTGAAACCGGCGTCACCCCGAAACAGTTCTGTGACGCAATGACCATGTCCGGCTCCAAAGTCGAATGCTATAACGAAGAAGCCGACTATATCTCCAACGTTGTTGTCGGTAAAATTCTTAAAATTGAAAAACACCCCGACGCAGACAAACTCCAGATCTGCCAGATCGATATCGGCAAGGAAGAACCCATCCAGATCGTAACCGCCGCGCAGAACGTTTACGAAGGAATGCTTGTTCCCGCCGCTCTCGACAACTCCACCCTTGCGGGCGGAATCAAAATCAAAAAAGGCAAACTCCGCGGCGTTCCTTCCAACGGAATGATGTGCTCCGTTGCGGAACTCGGCGTTACCGTTCACGATTTCCCCTATGCAATCGAAGACGGAATTCTTGATATTCAGGAAGACTGCAAACCCGGCGACGATATCAGAACCGCTCTCGGAATCAACGACGTCTGCGTTGAATTCGAAATCACTTCCAACCGCCCGGACTGCCTTTCCGTTCTCGGTCTTGCAAGAGAAGCCGCCGCAACCTTCGGCAAGGAACTCCACATGCCCGAAGTCAAAATCGAAAACGAAACCGGCGACATAAGCGAACTTCTTTCCGTTGAAGTAAAGAACCCCACCCTTTGCCGCCGTTACGTTGCAAGAATGATCAAAAACATCAAAGTCGGTCCTTCCCCGAGATGGATGAGAGAAAGACTCCGCGCAAGCGGCGTCCGCCCCATCAACAACCTCGTCGATATCACCAACTTTGTAATGCTTGAATACGGCCAGCCAATGCACGCTTTCGACTACAAATATCTTGCCGGAAACAAAATCGTTGTCAGAAACGCAGAAGAAGGCGAAAGCATCATGACCCTCGACGGCGTTGAAAGAAAACTTTCTCCCGAAATGCTCTGCATCTGCGATGCGGAAAAACCCTCCTGCGTTGCCGGCGTTATGGGCGGCGAATATTCCGGAATTCAGGACGACACCAACATGGTCGTTTTCGAATCCGCTTCCTTCCTCGGTTCTTCCGTTAGAACCACCGCAAAAAAACTCGGCATGAGAACCGAATCTTCCGGACGCTTCGAGAAAAACCTTGATTCCAGAATGTGCATGGAAGCGGTTAACCGCGCCTGCCAGCTTGTTGAAATGCTCGGCGCCGGCGAAGTTATCGGCGGATATATCGACATCGACAACGAAGGCGACGAACCTTATACCGTTGAATTCTGCCCCGATTGGATCAACAGATTCCTCGGAATCGATCTTCCCGCAGAAAAAATGATCGAGATCCTCGAAAAAATCGGCTATAAAGTTGAAAACGGCGTTATCACCGTTCCTTCCTTCCGCGCAGGCGACACCCGCCACAAAGCCGATATCGCCGAGGAAATCGCCCGTTTCTACGGCTATGACGTAATCCCGAACACCGCTGTCCAGGGCGCATCCCAGGGCGCTCTTACCCTTCGCCAGCAGTTCGAGAAAAAACTTTCCCGCCTTCTTATGGCAAACGGCTGCTATGAAGTACAGACCTATTCCTTCATCAGCCCCAAATATTACGACAAAATCGCTCTTCCCGCAGATTCCGACCTTCGCAGAAGCGTTGTTATCACCAACCCCCTCGGCGAAGATACTTCCGTTATGAGAACAACCTGCGTTCCTTCAATGCTTGAAGTTATCGCAAGAAACTATAACAACCGCAACATCGCCGGACGCTTCTTCGAACTCGGCACAATCTATCTTCCCGCAGAATCCGCTGATATTCTTCCGGAAGAAAGAGGCGTTGCCGTAATCGGTTCCTACGGCGAAAAAGAAGACTTCTTCGCAATGAAAGGAATCATCCTCGAAGCTCTCGACAAACTCGGCGTATATGGCGTTGAATTCACCGCCAACAAAGAAAACCCCACCTTCCACCGCGGAAGATGCGCCGATATTTCCATCGGCGAAAAGAAAATCGGCGTGATCGGTGAAATTGCTCCCGCAGTTCTCGACAACTACGGAATCGGAACCCGCGCTTACGTTGCAACTCTTGATATCGCGGATATCTTCGGCGCAAGAATCGTTGAAAAGAAATTCAAACCCACTCCCAAGTTCCCTGCTTCCACCCGCGACCTTGCAATCATTTGCGACGACGAACTTCCCGCAGCATCCCTTGAAAAAGCAATCCGCCAAGGCGCAGGCAAACTCCTTGAAAAGGTTGAACTCTTCGACGTTTACAAAGGTTCTTCCATTGCCGAAGGCAAAAAGAGCGTTGCTTACACCATGACTCTCCGCGCCGCAGACCGCACCCTTACCGTTGAGGAATGCGACAGAGCAGTCAACAAAGTTCTTAAAGAACTCGCAAACATCGGCGCAGAACTCAGAAGCTGATAAACCAAAAGGCGGAGCTTTGCTCCGCCTTTTTTGGCTCTAAAAACGGCGGGAGCAAGCCCCCGCCCTACATTATTTCAGGAGGTAACTTTATGGAAGCTATGGAAAATCTTCTTACAAGAAGAAGCTGCAGAAACTATAAACCCAAACAGGTTCCGGACGAACTTCTCGATAAGGTTCTTGAAGCGGGAACTTTTGCCGCAAGCGGAATGAACCGCCAGAACACTTTTCTCGTTGCGGTCCGCGAAAAAGAAACCCGCGACCTTCTTTCAAAAATCAATGCCGGAGTTATGGAAAGGGAAGGCGATCCTTTCTATGGCGCGCCTTGCGTAATCGTTGTTCTTGCGGCGCCGGATATGACCTATCTTGAAGACGGAAGTCTTGTTATGGGAAATCTTATGAACGCCGCCCATGCTCTCGGACTCGGTTCCTGCTGGATTCACAGAGCAAAACAGACCTTTGAACTCCCGGAGGGAAAAGAACTGCTTAAAAAATGGGGTCTTCCGGAAAACCTTATCGGAATCGGAAACTGCATCCTCGGTTTTGAAGCGGAAACCCCCGCGGAAAAACCCCGAAAAGAAGGAAGAATAATAAAAATTTAACTGCTCCTCGGAGGAGGAGCTGTCACCGAAGGTGACTGAGGAGGGATATCCCCGATAAATTGTGATGAGCGCTCCGCGTTACCTTATAATCCCTCATCCGTCATTTGCTTTGCAAATGCCACCTTCCCCTCTGGGAAGGCTTAAAAAAATCCCTGCCTTCCGGCAGGGATTTTTTGTTCAGTTAAAAATTCCGCGGAGAACCTGCTTCACCGGGTTTTCCGAAAGCGGCTTATAGTCTTCTCCGCCGAGGATAAGTTTTTCAACTTTAAGATTGCAAAGCTCCCCGGTTTTCATTTCGTAAGGATTTTCGGAAAGAATCACCATATCGGCGATTTTTCCGACCTCAAGGCTGCCGCGCTCCTTTTCGTCAAAAGTCTGGTGATATCCGTTATAGGTACACATTCTGAGCGCTTCTTCCACCGGAAGGGATTCCTCGCCGTTGTTGCAGATTTTGTAAATCCAGTTTATGGGGTCCGGGTCGGTGCAGGGTCCGTCGGAACCGACGCTCATAACGATTCCGTGCTCCCGGTATGTTTTAAAAGGATTGAGCTTCTTCGCCCTTTCGCCGAGGATTCTTTCAAGATAATCATTCGGTTCCTGGGGCCAGTCGATAAAGGCGCTTTGAACCGCAAGACCGATTTTATATTCCCCGCAGATGCGGATTCCCTCCTCCGTCGGAAGGCAGGCATGGATTATGGTATGGCGGTGATCCTTCCTCGGAAAATCGTCAAGGGCGGCTTTAAGAGCCTTCGTTGCCTGTTCAAAAGCCGCGTCGCCGATGGCGTGCATTTCAATTTGCAGACCCGCGCGGTTTGCTTTTTTGCAGAAATCGATTACCTTTTCGTCGGAATAATAGATTACTCCCTTGTTTTCCGTTCCTTCATAAGGCAAAAGCATTGCCGCGTCTTCGGAACCGAAACAGCCGTCAAGCGCCGTTGCAAAACAGCCGCCGATTCGGGGAAGCTTCATCTTTTTAACCTTGTTTACATCCATTGTCTGGAAGAAAACCCGAAGATTAAGACCGTTCGGAAGACCTTTTCCGAACCAGTTTTCCATGGATACGTCCATATCGAGCGGAAAACCGACTCCGCTTACGGTATGTATCATTCCGATTCCTCTTGAAGCCATATGGTCCGCGGCTTTCTGCATATTTTTGAGAAGCTTCGGAATGGAAACGGAATTTGTGACGTAATCGGAAACCGCAAAAAACGCTTCCTGGTTCATTTCGCCGCTTTCCGGATGGAATCCCCGGAGATTTTCCGCCTTTTTGCGGACAAGATCAAGAAGCTTTGTGTTGATAACGCAGGTATGTCCGTCATATTTCACCATAAAAAGCGGTTTTTCCGGACAGACTTCGTCAAGCTGCTCCCGGGTCACAAAATGCTTTTCCGCAACGGAATGGGGCGAAGCGCCGAAGGCGATTATAAGCTTATCGCCACAATTTTTGACGAATTCGCGGATGCTTTCAAGAATTTCGCCGTTGCTTTTCGCGTCCGCAACGTTGAGCCCCGCAAGAAAAGTTGCGTAGCTTGCAAAATGGATATGGCTGTCGGTGAAGGAAGGGATAAGCGCCCTTTTGCCGAGTTCGGTTTTTTCCGCCGAAGCGTATTTTTCCGGAAGCTCATCGCCGGTAAAAACGATTTTTCCGCCTTCCTCAACAAGATAGCGGAAAACTTTATCTTCCGCATTGCAGGTAAGAACCGCGCCTTCATAAATTTTCATAACTGCGCCCCTTTTCATAGTTTATAAAATTATTATAGCAAAAAATTTTCAATAAGAAAAGCCGTTTGTTCTTCTGACGAAAAAAGGAACGGAATTCATCCGTTCCTTTTTTTCATCCTGAGAAGCATTCGTTTGCGGTACTTTAAATTTGCAAATTCGTTTATTCTTTTCATATAAACCGCATCGTAAAATCCTCCAACAGCGCCGATTATCGGGATTCCCTGGACAAATTTCATATAAAGAAGCTCTTTTGAAAGATTTGATGCGGCGGATTTTATTGCTTCGGATTGGTCATAATCTTCCGGGAGTTTTCCGGTTTTTATAAAACGGTCGATTTTTTCGTTGGTTTCAAGGATATTTTCTCCGTAGGAAACGGCGCCTTCGATTACCCAAAGTATAAAAGCGCGTTCTTTTTCCGAATCGTAATCAAAACCATAGTCCAGCGCGATTTCATAAACGCTTTTTAAAAGCAGGGCGGTGAAAACCGGGATATCCGGAATTCCTATTCCGAGAACGCCCATTCCGATTCCCGCGGCGCCGGAAAACAAAAGATTCCTGTTCCCTGCGGCCTTTGCTTTTTTTGAAAAAGCCCGGAGAGTTTTTTTGCTTTCAAGAACTCCGTTGCGGTAATCGTTTTCGTAAAAATTTATTTCAAGACTTTTTCGGTTATATGTTTTTTCAATAACTTTCGTGCCTTTTTCAAAAACAAGACCGAAAGCTTTTGCAAAAGCGGCGTCAAGGGTTCCGCTGAGCTTTTTCGGAACAAAGCGGGCAATTTTGCGGTTTATAAAACTTTCCTTTTTATTTTCGCGTATTTTCAGGAAACGGCGCTCTTTTTTCAAAAGCGCCGCAAGTTCTTTTTCATATGGAGTTTTCCGCTTAAAGAAAAACATCAGAAATCAGCCTCCGTAAACTTCTTTCGAAGCCTGTTCAACGTCGGTAAGTCCGCCGGAAATATTTTTGAGCACCGGGTCGCCGTAATAGGTAAGGGTTCCGACCCCGTCAACGTCCGCAAGAAGTTCTTCGGTTACGGAAAGTTCCGCGGCGCCTGCTCCGCTTATTTTAACTTCGGCTTTTTTTGAAACAAGGTTTTTTGCGTCGATTGAACCCGCGCCCGCAAGTTCAATTTCAAAAAGCTCCGCCGTTCCGAAAAGGTCGATATCCGCGGCGCCCGCAATATCTATCTCCACATCGGTCGCGGAGATATTGTAAACATAAACCTTTGCGCCGCCTTTTATGTCAAGGTCGATTCTTCTGGATTTGAAGGCATCCATTTCAACTTCTATTCCGCCGGAAATTTCAATTTCCTCAATGTTGGCAAAAACGAGAACTTCAAATTTTTCTGCGGAAAAATTAGTCTGCTTCGGCGCGGAGATTTTAAGTTCGCCCTCCCGGAGCGAAACTTTAAAACCGTGGTTTTCCATATCCGAAGGATAGGTTATTTCGACCCTTGTTTCATCGGAAGGAACGATATAAATCTTCGCTTTATCCGTATTTGTAAAGCTGATGTT
Source organism: Oscillospiraceae bacterium (assembly GCA_015067315.1). GTDB lineage: Bacteria > Bacillota > Clostridia > Oscillospirales > Ruminococcaceae > UMGS1668. The sequence goes on from SVMR01000009.1 coordinate 34,166, forward strand.
TTCAAAATCCAGCTTTGTTACAGGTAATCCGTCTGCGGAAAAGATTGTTTCGGTTTTTATGCTTCCAACAAGAGAAACCGGCTTTACCGCATCAACAACGTTGTTGATGCCGCTTATGTCAAAAGAACATCCGGCAAGCAAAAAAGCGCATAAAATAAGGCAAAAAGCGGTTTTAAGCAATTTGTTCAAAAAGGTCGCCTCCTATCTTTTATATAATTACAAGTATTATAATCACATTTCAATTTCTTTCCAAAAGCTCTCTCCGGCGGTTTCGGAATCGGTTATTCCGAAGATTTCAAGGATTGTTTTGGACTGATCCGCATAGCATTTTCTTGTTCCGAGGTCGGTTCCGGCTTTGATTCCCGCTCCGTAAACAAGAAGCGGAATGTATTCGCGGGAATGGTCGGTGGAAGGGGTTGCCGGGTCGCATCCGTGGTCGGCGGTGATCATAAGAACGTCGTCCTCTTTCATTTTTGCCATAAATCCGCCGAGCCATTCATCGAATTCATTAAGCGCGTTTGCATAGCCTTCCGCATCGTTTCTGTGTCCGTAAACCATATCAAAATCGACAAGGTTTATGAAGCAAAGACCTTCAAAATCCTTTTCAAAAAGTTCGTCGGTTTTTTCCATTCCGATTTTGTTGGGACCGGTGCGGTATGTTTCGGAAACGCCTTTTCCCGCAAAGATATCATAGATTTTTCCGACTCCGATGGTTGCGAATCCGTTTTTCATAAGAACGTCAAGAGCGGTATCCTTCGGGGGAACGAGGGAAAAATCGTGGCGTCCGGAAGTTCTGTAAAAATCCGGATATTCCCCGGCAAAAGGTCTTGCGATAACTCTTCCGACTCCGTGTTCGCCCTGGAGGAAGGCGCGGGATTTTTCACAGATTTCATAAAGTTTTTCAAGAGGGATTATATCTTCATGCGCCGCAACCTGGAAAACGCTGTCGGCGGAGGTATAAACAATCGGTTTTCCGGTTTCAACATGCTCTTTTCCGAAATCGGCAATAACCTTTGTTCCGCTGTAAGGCTTGTTGCAAAGGATATCAAGTCCGGTTGCTTCTTTGAACATATCAATCACTTCATCCGGGAAGCCTTCCGGATAGGTCGGGAACGCTTTTTCCGAAACAAGTCCCGCCAGTTCCCAATGTCCGGTTGTGGTGTCTTTTCCCATGCTTATTTCGTTAAGGCGGCAGAAAGCGCCGAGAGGTTTTTCCGCTTTTTCAAGACAGGAAACCCCTTCGATATTTCCAAGACCGAGTTTTATCATATTGGGAATATTGAGTTTTCCGCTTGCGGCGCAGGCAGCAAGGGTGTTGCTTCCCCCGTCGCCGAACAATGCGGCATCCGGAAGTTCACCAACTCCGAAAGAATCCAGTACAATCCAAAAAACGCGTTTTGTTTTCATTTTATTCTGTCGCCCCTTTCTCGATATCATCAAAATCCTTCAATCCTTTGATGACCTTGTAATTTTCCGTCTGCTGCGGAAGATTCTTCTTTTTAAGTTTGTTTTCAAGATATTCTTTTGTGAATTTATAAATTACCGCAAAGGCGGGAACGCCGATGAACATACCGATGATTCCGAAAATTCCGCCGCCGACGAGGATCGCGAACATTACCCAAAGGGCGGGAAGTCCGGTGCTGTCGCCGAGGATCTTCGGTCCGATCACGTTTCCGTCAAGCTGCTGGAGAACAAGAACAAAAATTGCGAACCAAAGCGCCTGCCAGGGATCCACCATGAGAAGAATCAGAACCGAAGGAATTGCGCCGAGGAAAGGTCCGAAGAACGGAATTACGTTTGTGCAGCCGACAATGAAGCTTATGAGCATTGTGAATTCAAGTCCGATAAGGCTCATTCCGATGAAGCAGAGGATTCCGATTATAAGGGAATCGAGGAGTTTTCCGTTAATGAATCCGCTGAAAATTTTATGGGTTTCCCTTGCGAATCTTACAAGATTTGAGGCGGTTCCGGTTTTGAAAACCGCATAAAGTCCTTTTTTAAGCTGTGCAATAAGGGTTTCCTTGCTGTACATAATATAAATCGAAAGAACGATTGCGATTACAATATCGAAAACGATATTGCCGATTCTTACGGAAAGGTTTGCAATATTTGCAATCTGGGGGATAAGGTCTTCGCCGTATTCTTTAAGAAGGGTTGCGAAAACTTCGGAACTAATTTCAAATTCAAGGAAATAGTCAACAAACGGCGCTTCGATTCCGTAAGTTTCGGTAACGTTTTTTACAAAATCCTGAAGGCTCGAAAGGTAATACGGAATGTTGTTTATGAGCACGTTTATACTTTCTGTAACGTCGGGCATTACGATATAGAAAAACGCGCTTAAAACCGCGATTGCCGCAATCCAGCTTACTATAATCGCAAGAACCCTTTTAAGAACTCTCCGGGGCTTTTTCTTTTCCACAAAAGCGAGCTTTTTTTCAAAATACATAAGGGGACCGTTAAGGAGATACGCAAAAATAATTCCGAAAACAAAAGGACGGAGAATATCCATTGCGGAACCCCAGACCGTTTTTACCTGCCCGAAGTTCTTCATCAAAAAATACGCAAAAATAATTCCCGCGCCGGAAATTGTATAAACCGCCGCTTTTTTCGTCATCGCTTTCGTCCATTCAAATTTCATATTGCTGCTTCCCCCTTTTTCAGCGTCTTTTCTATATAATAGCATAAGTTAATGTTAAAATCTATTAATTATTTTTTAATTATTGTATTTTACTGACATTTTTATACTTTTAAAAAAGGCATTTTTGTGCTATATTTTAAACTTGAAGAAGGTGAATTTTAAAAAATGGAATTTCAGGCTGAAATAATAAGAACAATTCAATCCGCCGCAACCCCGGCGCTTGATATGATTTTTGAGGGAATAACAATGCTCGGCGAAGATTTTTTCATAATCTTTGTCGCAACTTTGATCTATTGGTGCTTCAATAAGGAAACCGGATATTGGATCTGCTGGTGCCTTTCCTTCGGAAATCTTTTAATCAATACGGTAAAATGTATCTTTAAGGTTGACCGCCCCATCGGCTATGAAGGAATCCGCACCCTTCGGGAACATACCGCCCCGGGATATTCTTTCCCAAGCGGACACACCCACGCTTCCTCGAACTTTTTCTTTTCAATGGCGAAAGCCTTTAATAAAAAATGCCTTTGGGGAATTGCAATTATCGTTCCCCTTTTTGTCGGTCTTTCAAGGCTCTATCTTGGGGTTCATTGGCCGATGGATGTCGTCTGCGGATACGCAATCGGTCTTCTTGTTCCGCTTCTGCTTTGGAAAATCTATAAAAAATTCAGCGAACGGAAGGCTTTTCTCTTCCTTGCAAGCACCCTTATCTATCTTCCGTTTTTCTTTGTCTGCGGCGACGATAAAAGCTTCTGGAAAAGCTTCGGTTTCGCTCTCGGAATTGCGACAGGCGCATTCATCGAACAGAAATTCATTAATTTTGAAACAAAAGGCATTTCGGTTAAGCAAAAAATCTTCCGCTATGTCGGAGGAATCGTCCTTGTTCTTGCGGTCTATTTCGGAATGAAGGCAATCTGCCCCGAAGGACATATTTTCTCCTTCATCCGCTATTTTTGCATTCCCCTTGCCGCAACGGCAATCTGGCCGGCGGTTTTCAAAAAACTGAAATTCTGACATAAAAACGGCGGGCGGAAAGTTCGCCGTTTTTTCGGAGATTTATATGCGATATTATATGCTCAACAAACCAGGCGGCGTTGTCACAGCAACCTGGGATAAATATTCAAAAACGGTTATGGATTGTTTCCCGGGGGAAATCCGCGAAGGACTTTTCCCCGTCGGAAGGCTTGACCGGGATACGGAAGGGCTTCTTATCATAACCGACGACGGAGATTTTGCCTTCCGGATGCTCCGTCCGGAATTCGGCATTGCAAAGCGGTATTTTTTCCGCGCCTTCGGCGAAATCGACAAAGAAAAAATAAAAAAACTTGAAGAAGGCGGCGCTCTTTACGGAAACGGCGAGGAAGCAAAACCGGCTTTTCTTTCGGATATAATTTTGAGCACCGTTGAGCATGATTCCGGATTCATCCCGGAGGAATACCGTGCTCACACCCTTAAAAACCCGAAGGGGAAGACCTTTTCCGCGGTCATAACCGTTACCGAAGGAAAGCGCCACGAGGTAAAACTTCTGCTCAAATCCATCGGCTGCAGGATTTTTTATCTGCAAAGGATCGCCATGGGAAAATTCATGCTCGATACCGTGCTCAAACCCGGCGAATTCAGAAAATTTACCCCGGAGGAAGTTTCCTTCGCGGAAGATTACCGGAAAATTTTCATCGATTTAACAAAAAAAGAGCAGGCGTAAAGCCTGCTCTTGTTTTTTAGGAGATTTAATGCAAAACGAAAAATGCTTAAAGAATATGTATTCCTTCGTTTTCGCATTCAAGAAGCATCTCTTCCGACCAGATTGAGGATTGGACTTCGCCGATATGGCGTTTTCCGAGAAGGAGCATGCAGATCCTCGACTGACCGAGACCGCCGCCCATGGTCTGGGGAAGTTCGCCGTTAAGAAGCGCTTTATGGAAAGGAAAATCTGCCCTTTCGATGCAGCCGGAAACCTGGAGCTGGGCATCAAGAGCCTTTGCGTCAACGCGGATTCCCATGGATGAAATCTCGAAGGCTCTTTCAAGAACCGGGTTCCATACAAGGATATCGCCGTTGAGCATCCAGTCGTCATAGTCCGGCGCTCTTCCGTCATGGGGTTTTCCGCTTTTGAGCGGAAGACCTATCTGCATAAGGAAAACCGCTCCGGATTTTTTGCAGATTGCGTCTTCCCTTTCCTTCGGGGTCTTTTCAGGATACATATCCTCCAGTTCCTGGGTTGAAACAAAGGTTATTTCCTCCGGAAGGAAGGGGCGGAAACCCGGGAATCTTCCGCAGAGTTTAAACTGGGTTTCCCGAAGGGCTTCGTAAATATCCTTCACCGCGTTTTTAAGGGTATGGAGGTTGCGTTCCTCCGGGTTGATAACTTTTTCCCAGTCCCACTGGTCAACGTAAATCGAATGGAGTTCATCAAGAGTTTCGTCCCGGCGGATTGCGTTCATATCGGTATAAAGACCGGTTCCGATGGTGAAGCCGTATTTTTTAAGGGCAAGCCTTTTCCATTTTGCAAGAGATTGGACAACCTGGACTTTTCTTTTTCCGATATCGAGGATATCGAATTCAACCGGGCGTTCGACACCGCTTAAATTATCGTTAAGACCGGTTTCCGGAAAAACAAAAAGGGGCGCGGAAACACGGGTCAGGTTAAGGGCATCCGCAAGTTCCCTTTCAAAGCTGTCTTTAATGAATTTTATCGCAACTTCTGTTTCAAGGATATTGAAATTACCGAAAGTTGCCTCTCTTTCTTCCTTTGTCACGGAAAACCCTCCTTCTTTTTAAAAATCATGCTTAATATTTTAGCACATTAAAGCGATATAATCAATGATTTTTTTGCTACAAACAAAATTTCTTTTGCATAATATGCTGAAAATAAAAAGGAGGCTCTGCAGGAAGCCTCCTTCGGATATTAAAACTTACGGCATATTGTCTTCGATAAAGGGTCTTATTACAATATCGTGAACACAGCCTTCCTCAATTTCAATGCAATTCTTTATCATTTTTGCAACCGTTTCCGGTCTTAAATAATTGCTGTTTGCGTTAGGTCTGAAATTTGTGTCAACGCCGCCGGGATATACGCTGCAAACTCCTATATTATCGGCTTTTGCTTCCTTGGTGAGGATTTTGCTGATTCCTTCCATGGCGTCTTTGGTTGCGCTGTAACTTCCGGTCATCGGGTTATTAAAAAGACAGCAGCTGCTTAATATATTGACAAACAAACCGCTCTTTTGTGCCGCCATAACGGGATAAATTTCCTGAATCATTCCAAGGGCGCTTACGCAGTTGAGTTCAAACATATACCGAAGGTCATCAAGATTGATATCCGCTATTTTATCTTTTTTCGTGTTTGCGCCGGCATTGTTGACCAATACATCCACCGTACCGAATTCATTTTTTACCTTTTCGCAAAAACCGCGGCGTTTTTCTTTATCGGTAATATCGAAACATTCCGCATAAAAATGACAATCATCCAGTTCATTTATCAATTTGCTCATTTTGTCTTCGTTTCTTCCGCAAAGAGCAAGATTATATTCTTTCGATAACAAAATTGCAAGAGCTTTTCCGATTCCGTCCGTCGCGCCGGTGATTATAACTGTTTTTTTCATATACAAAACCTCCCGGATAAAAATGCGTTTTCGTCTGCCTATATTATAATCCAAAACCCCGTTTTTTCAACCCGCTCAATTTGCATTTTTTATTTTATTTAATTTGTTTAATTTTATAATATAATGTGATATAATATTTATTTAGGTAAAAATCATTCTTCCGAAAAACGGAGGTTTTAAAAATTATGACAAACGCAGAAAAATTCTTTGAAAAAATAAAGGATAAAAAGGTCGCCTTCATCGGAATCGGCGTTTCCCATACGGACGTTATCCGCCAGTTTGCGGAAAAAGGAATCGCAACCGAAGCAAGGGACAAAGCCGACCGGGAAAAACTCGGCGAAACGGCTGAACTTCTCGAAAAATCCGGCGCGGTTTTAAAACTCGGCGAAGGATATCTTGACGATATCGATGCGGATATTGTTTTCAGAACTCCCGGAATGAACTGGTGGAACCCGACCCTTTGCGAACTTCGAAGAGAGGGCAAAGCGGTTACAAGCGAGATGGAAGTTTTCTTCGATCTCTGCCCCTGCAAAAAATACGCCGTTACCGGTTCCGACGGAAAAACCACCACAACGACCCTTATTTCCGAATTTCTCGCGGCGGAAGGAAAAACCGTCCATAAAGGCGGAAACATCGGAAGAGCCCTCCTTCCGATAATCGAGGAAATCAATGACGATGACTGCGCCGTTGTGGAACTTTCCTCCTTCCAGCTTATCTCCATGAGAACTTCACCGGATGTTGCGGTTGTTACAAACGTTGCGCCGAACCATCTTGACGTTCATAAGGATATGGAGGAATATATTGAAGCGAAGCGCAACGTCCTCCGCCACCAGAACGCTTTTTCCGTTGCGGTTCTGAACGCGGATAACGTAATAACCAAAAGCATGGCGGAACTTGTTCGGGGCGAACTGCGCTGGTTCAGCCACCTGAACCCGGTTCAGAACGGCGCTTTCCTTCGGGAAGACGGAATGCTCTGCTATTCCGACCACGGAAAAATCACCGAACTTTTCCACAGAAGCGAAATCAAGATTCCCGGACTTCACAACGTAGAAAACTATCTCACCGCAATCGCCGCGACATGGGGCGAGGTTTCCCTTGAAACAATGTATTCCGTAGCCAAAAACTTCGGCGGCGTTGAACACAGAATCGAACTCTGCCGGGAATTCGAGGGAGTCAAATGGTACAACGATTCCATCGCAACAAGCCCCACCAGAACCATCGCAGGTCTTTCCTGCTTCGACCAGAAGGTAATTCTTCTTGCGGGCGGTTATGATAAAAACATTCCCTATGCTCCTCTTGCCCCAAGCCTTATCGAAAAGGTAAAACTCCTTATCCTTTGCGGAGCAACCGCGCCGAAAATTGCCGAAGCTCTCCGTAACCACCCGGATTATGACGGAAACCCCGAAATTATTTTCGTCGAGGATATGGAGGAAGCGGTTTCCACCGCCTATGCTTACGCAGAAGAGGGCGACATCGTAACCCTTTCCCCCGCTTCCGCAAGTTTTGACCGCTATAAAAACTTCGAGATCCGCGGAAAACATTTTAAGGAACTTGTTTCAAAAATCGGTCAGATCGACGGACTTTCCGCCGATGAACTCTGGCCGGAATATACCTGAATCGCCTCCCTTGCCTAAAGGGAGGGGGACCGTTGCCGTATGGCACGGTGGAGGGATTCTTTAAGCGGAATCCCCCCGTCTTTATTAAATGCAGGCGTTTAATAAATCCGGTTCCCTTGCCTAAAAGGAACCTGTAAAAGGAGAAAATTATGGATACCAGAGATTTGCTTTTAAAATTTTCTTCCGTTGACGGAAACTCCGGCGACGAAAAACTTGCCGCAAAAGCCGCCGTTGAACTTCTTTCCGTTTACGGAAAAACTTATATTGACAACCTCGGAAGCGTTATCTGCGAAGTTGCCCCGAAGAAAAACGGACGCCACGTTATGCTCGACGCACATCTTGACCAGATCGCTCTTCTTGTAATCAACGTTGAAGAAAACGGATTTTTAAGAACCTATCCCTGCGGCGGAATCGACCGCAGAGGAATCCACGGAACAAAAGTCCGCGTTCTCGGAAAAGACGGTGAATATTCCGGAATCGTCTGCAGCGTTCCGCCCCATATCAAGGACGTTAATGACAAAAACCCCGAAAGGGACGAAATTTTCATCGATATCGGTTTCAGCAAGGAAGAAACCGCAAAAAGAGTCCGCATGGGCGACCGCGTTATGCTTTGCGGAAAATGGAGCGATATCGGAAACGGCTATGTCACCGGCCCGGCTCTTGATGACAGAAGCGGCTGCGTGACCATTCTTGAAGCTCTTGAAATTCTTAAAGATAAAGAACTCCCCTGCGGTCTTACCGCGGTTTTCTCCACCAGGGAAGAAACCGGCGGTCAGGGTGCCGGCGCCGCAGCTTTTGCTGTTGCTCCTACCGAAGCCATTGAAATCGACGTCGGTTTCGGAAAAACCCCGGACACCACCGAAATCAATTCAAAAGCAATGAAAAAAGGTCCGGTAATCGCTTTCCATCCGACCCTTGATTTGGATATTTCCAAAAAACTCATCGCTCTTTCCGAAAAGAACGAAATTCCTTTCCAGGTCGAAGCCTACGGCGGTTCCTCAACCGGAACAAACGCGGACGAAATCGCTTCCGCCGGAGCGGGAGTCCGCAGCGGACTTATTTCCATTCCCCAGCAGTATATGCACAGCATTATTGAAAAAGTTTCCGTCGATGACGTAAAAAATGTCGGAAAACTTCTTGCCGCATTCGTAATGGAAGGAGGAGAAAATTAAGATGAAAACGTTCCTTGAAAATCTCGAAGCTCTTTCCCTTGCCGCCGGAACTTCCGGCGACGAATCCGCAGTTAAAAAACTCATCTATGAGGAAGTAATCGGATATCCGGACTGCGTTGCAAAAACCGACAACGCCGGAAATCTCATCGTTTCAAAAAAAGGCAAAAAAGAACCGAAAAACCGCCTTATGTTCTCCGCCCATATGGACGAAGTGGGCTTCATCATCACCCATATCGACGAAAACGGATTCCTTAAATTCAGCAACGTCGGCGGAATCGACAGCCGCGTAATAGTAGGAAAACGTGTTCGGGTCGGCAAAGGCGGAATCCCCGGTCTTCTCGGAAGCAAGGCAATTCATCTTGTAAAAAAAGAGGAATTCGATAACCCCACAAAAACCGATTCGCTTTATATCGATATCGGCGCGGACAGCAAAGAGGAAGCGGAAAAGCTTGTTTCCCTCGGCGACAGAGCGGTTTTTGATTCCGATTTTGAAAAATTCGGCGACGGCTGCGTTATGGGAAAAGCCCTTGACGACAGAGCAGGCTGCGCCGTTCTTATGGAACTTCTTAAAGAAGAAGCGGAATATGACATCACCGTCTGCTTCACAACAAGGGAGGAAGTCGGCGGAAACGGCGCCGGAAACGCCGCATTCACCGTAAACCCCGATATTGCCGTTGTTGTTGAAGCAACAAGCGCAGGAGATTTTCCCTGCGTTCCCGGCGAAAAATTTGTCTGCAAACAGGGCGAAGGTCCCGTTGTTTCCTTCCGTGATAACGGAACTCTTTACGATATGGAACTTTACCGCCATATAATGGAGCTTTGCGGACAGAAAAACATTCCCGCCCAGACCAAACACGGAATCTGCGGCTTCAATGACGCAAAATTCATCCACCAGACAAGAGGAGGAATCCGCCCGGTTGCGGTTTCCCTTCCCGCAAGATATATCCACAGCCCCTACGCCAGCATTAAGCTTTCCGACGCTGAGCATACTGTTTCCCTCATCAAAATTCTGAGCAGGGAGCTTTGCGAAATATGATAAAGCTTATTGACGATTTAAGCCTTCTCGAAAAGTTTTCGGAAAAGGAACCTTATTTCGGAAGCCTTTTCAATGCGGCGGCGGTTTCGTTCATGGACGATCCGGAACTTCTGAGCATCTGGGTGGAAATTGATGAGCACGGAGATGCCCGTTCCTTTCTGAACGCAGGCACCGATTCCATTATGCTTTTTTCTCCCTATGGTTTGCCGGGATTTGAAACGGTTCTTTTCGTAACGAATCTTGTTTCCGGCGGAACGGTGAAGCATATCGAATGCGACGAAAATTCCTTCGGCGTGCTCAAAAATCTCTTTGATTTTGAAATTGAAAACGCTGTGCAGATGTTCGCCGAAAACCGCATTGATATGCCGGAAAACGGATTTGACTTCCAAACTTTTGAAAACTTTGACGAAGCCTGGGACGTTACAAAAATCCTTTTTGAAAATGAGGAAAATTCCGTAAAGGATTTTTGGAAACTTAAAATTGTCCGGGGCGTGCTCAAAAAGCAAAGCACCCTTTTCACTCTTCACGAAGACGGAAAAGCGGTTTCCACCGCCTGCATAAGAGGAAGAACCGGAAATTCCGGCGCAATAACCTCCGTTGTAACCCTTCCGGATTCAAGGCATAAAGGCTACGCCTCATATCTCACCGCCCTTTGCGCCGATATGCTTCTTGAGGAGGGAAGAACCCCCTGGCTTGTTCCCGCAAATCCCGGCGTTCAAAAGATGTACGAAAAACTTGGCTTTAAAGCCGCAAAAACATATTATTATCTTTACAACATAAAAGAAAAGGAAGACAGAAAATGAGCGATTTTTTCAGAATTGACAGCCGCCTTCTGGAACTTGCCGAAAAAGCAGAAGCGGATTGCCGGAAGCCTTTCGCAAGAATAAGCGAAATCGAAACTTACAATAACGAAAAAGTTCTCCGGGCTTTCATCGACAACAGAGTAAGCGAAAGCCTTTTTGCCGGTTCCTCCGGCTATGGCTACGATGACCGCGGACGCGAAATTCTCGACCGGGTCTGGAGCCAGATTTTCGGAACCGAAGATTCCATGGTCCGCCATAACTTTATGAGCGGAACCCACGCCATTGCAACCGCTCTTTTCGGTGTTCTCCGCCCGGGCGACAAAATGGTTTCCCTCACCGGAACTCCTTACGACACCCTCAACGGCGTTATCCACGGCGAAGGGGTCGGCTCCCTTAAAGAATTCGGCGTAATATATGACGAACTCCCTCTTCTTCCGGACGGAAGCGTTGATTACGAAGGAATCCCGGAAGCTGTAAAAGGCGCAAAAATGGCTTATATCCAGCGTTCCCGCGGATATTCCACAAGGGCAAGCCTTAAAATCGAAGTTATCAAAAAGATTTTTGACATCGTTCACGAAGCAAACCCGGATGCGGTCTGCGTCTGCGACAACTGCTACGGCGAATTTGTTGACAAGGTCGAACCCACCCAGGTTGGCGCCGACCTTATAATCGGTTCCCTCATCAAAAACCCCGGCGCGGGAATTGCCCATACCGGCGGTTATATCACCGGAAAACACGAATACGTTGAACTTTGCGCCCACCGCCTTTCCGCTCCCGGAGTCGGCAGAGAAGTCGGCTGCACTCTTAATGAACTCCGCCCCATGTACCAGGGACTTTTCTTCTCCCCCACCGTAACCGCTTCCGCTGTAAAAACTGCCGTTTTCGCAAGCCGCTTTTTTGAACTTTGCGGATTCGAGGCGGACCCGGTTTATGATGACCCCAGAACCGACATTATCGAAACCATCGCCCTCAAAACTCCGGAAGCTCTCTGCGCTTTCTGCCGCGGAATCCAAAGCGGTTCGCCCATCGACGCTTTCGTAACTCCTGAACCCTGGGATATGCCCGGTTATGACAGCCAGGTTATCATGGCCGCCGGCGCATTCAACCTTGGCGCTTCCGTTGAACTTTCCGCGGATGCTCCCCTTCGTGAACCTTATTCCGTATGGATGCAGGGCGGACTTACCTATCCCACCGCAAAAATGGGCGTAATGCTTGCGGCCCAGTCCATGATGAACGAAGGACTTCTTAATCTTTAATTGACAGCAAATGCAATTTGATGTAAAATGAATAGCGGCGGGAGCAAGCTCCCGCCCTACATTTTTAAAAATCCGCGGGTATGGCGGAATTGGCAGACGCGCCAGACTTAGGATCTGGTGTTCACACGTGCAGGTTCGACCCCTGTTACCCGCACCAGAAACCGCCGCGTTTTTTTCGCGGCGGTTTTTTCTTTCTGTTGAAAAGAGGTATTGTTTTGTCAAAAAATTCAAAGGCCGTTATTGCGGCTCTTCTCGGATACAGCATCTTCGGTTTCAGTTTTCTTTTTTCGAAAACCGCTCTTGAATTTGCTTCTCCGTTCGGTCTTTTGGGACTTCGTTTTCTCCTTGCGTTTCTTGCGCTGAATTTTGTTTTGCTTTTCGGAAAAACAAAAATCTCGCTCAAAGGAAAACCCATCGGAAGCCTTATTCTGCTTGGACTTATCCAGCCGGTTTGTTATTTTATCTTTGAAACTTACGGAATAAGCCTGACTTCCGCCGCCTTTTCCGGAATAATGATTGGAACCGTTCCCGTTGTGGGAGTTATCCTCGGAATCCTTTTCCTCGGCGAAAAATGCAGCTTTCTCCGGGGATTCTTCACCTTGTTTTCCGTTTTTGGCGTTTATCTTACAACAACCGGCGGAATCGGAAGTTTTTCCGCAAAAGGATTTTTCCTTCTTTCAGGCGCGGTTTTCTCCGCCGCGTTTTTCACCGTTTTAAGCAGAAAAACCTCGGAACATTTTTCCGCCTTTGAACGTACTTACGTTATGTTCGCCCTTGGAACGGCGTTTTTCCTTCCTCTTTCGTTTTTTGAAAACGGCGGAAATATCGCAAAAGTTTTTCTTCCGCTTAAAAATCCGTTTTTTCTCGTTTCGGTTTTCTATCTTGCGGTAATTTCTTCCGTTTGCGCCTTTCTTTTAATAAATTTTTCTCTTAACCATATCCCCGCCGGAAAAGCTCTTGTTTTTTCAAATTTCACAACGGTGATTTCCGTCCTTGCTGGAATTTTTATAATGGGAGATTCTTTTTCCGTAACACAGCTTCTTGGAATCGCGGTTATAACTCTTTCCGTTTCGTTCATTACAATTTCGAAAAAACAATAAAAAAAACGGACGCAAAAGCGTCCGTTTTTATTTTATTCAATTATTCTTTATCCTCTTTGATAAGTTTTCTGATTGCTTCGACCGCAACGGAAATTGCGCATTCGGTATCGTGAACGATTGGGTTTTCCATTCCGAGAGCATTGCGTTCCTGGTTTCCCATTACGAGGAAGCAGGAACCGCAGCGGACTCCGAGATGACTTGCCGCAACGAAAAGCGCGGCGGATTCCATTTCGGAAGCTTTTGTTCCAAGGCGCTTCCAGGCTTCCCATTTGTTGAGAAGTTCATAGCTTACGGGCATTCTCTGGGGTTCGTGCTGGCCGTAAAAAGCATCCTTGCACTGAACAACGCCCGCATGATAAGTATGACCGAGTTTTTTTGCCCCATAAACAAGAGCGTTTGCAACTTCAAGATTCGCAACCGCAGGGAATTCGATCGGAGCATATTCGCGGCTTGTTCCTTCCATTCGGATTGCGCCGGTTGCAACAACAACGTCGCCGCCTTTTACGTCAAGATCGATTCCGCCGCAGGTTCCGACGCGGATAAAAGTATCTGCGCCGCAAAGAACGAGTTCTTCCATTGCGATTGAAGCGGAGGGACCGCCTATTCCCGTGGAAGTAACGCTTACTTTTTCGCCGTCGATATATCCGGTGTATGTAACGTATTCCCTGCTGTCCGCAACAAGAACGGGATTGTCAAAATGCTTTGCGATTTTTTCACATCTTTTCGGGTCGCCGGGAAGGATCACGTAGCGTCCAACGTCGCCCGGTCTTATCTGTAAATGGTACTGAAGTCCTTCTTCGCCTGAATAGTTCTGCATAATAAAAGCACCCTCCGTTTTCCTGATATTTGTTATAACTATATTATAATATCAAGGAACGCTATATTCAACATAAAAAATCACAATGTTGCCGAACTTTTTTCGGAATTCTCTTTAATTTTTTCAGCCGCGTTAAAAAAGCGCCGTTTTTTATCCGTTTATAATGTTTTATTAAATTTATTTACCGATTTAAATGTGTTTTTCGGTTAAAATACGGCCGGATATTCCGTTTTTGTGTATTTATACATTTTTCTTTGTATATTCAAAAACGGCTTTTTCAGGTTAAATTCATCCTTAAACTCAATTATTTCGGCAAAATCATGTGCAATCTATACAAAACATATAAACAATTATTGATAATTGTGGTCAAATGGTAAAAACGAATAAATATTCACAAAAAGGTGTTGACAATGTATAATTATGCGAGTATAATACAGCCATAGCCAATGATCAATGACTCAAGAAAATTATTTTTTAATTTAGTGAGGTAGTTAAAATGAAAAAGATCGTATCCCTTATCCTTGTTGCTTGCATGATGCTTGCATTCGCCGGCTGCGGCGCTTCCGACGAAAACGTACTTAAAGTTGCAATCTCTCCGGACTTCGCTCCGATGGAATTTGTTGATGCAACCAAATCCGGTCAGGATTCCTACGTTGGTTTCGACGTAACCCTTGCAAAATATATCGCAGAAGGTCTTGGCAAAGAACTTGAACTCGTTCCCCTTTCCTTCGATGCATGCCAGGTTGCAGTTCAGGTCGGTTCCGTTGATATGTCCATTTCCGGTTTCTCCTGGACCGAAGAACGTGCAGCAAACTATAACCTTTCCGATTATTACTACGCAGGCGACAACGAAACCGAGCAGGTAATCATAACCACCAAAGCAAACGAAGGCAAATTTGCAACAGCAGAATCCTTCTCCGGACTTAAAGTTGCAGCACAGACCGCTTCCCTCCAGCTTGCACTTTGCCAGGAACAGCTTCCCGAAGATTGCGAAATCATCGAAGTTGTTGACCTTACCACCGCATTCCTCCAGCTCCAGAGCGGCGAATTCGACGCAATGGCAGTTGCAACCGGCCAAGCCGAAGTTCTTATCGCAAACAACCCCGAAATCGCAGCACTTTCCGGTTTCCAGTTCGAAGTTTCCGCTGAATATGAAGCAAACGTAATCATGCTCCAGAAAGGCGCAGACGAACTTACCGCAAAAGTCAACGAACTTCTTGCAGCAGCTTACGACGCAGGTTACTACGGCGTTTGGTACGAAGAAGCTCTTGCTCTTGCAGAAAGCGCAAACTCCCAGGAAGTAAGCTACGACGACGAAGGTAACGTAGCAGGCTGATAAAAATCCCTTACAACAGAGATCTGGCAGGGCGGAAAATACTTTCGCCCTGCTTTTGCCGTAATAAATGACCCTTTTTTGGAGGACAGATAATGTTCAGTTTAGCAACAATTTTTGAAAACATCAAAACGCTTCTCGAAAATTACTGGCAGGTATTTATTTTCGAAGGCGTTAAATACACCCTTATTCTTTCCGCGATCGCGGTTTTCTTCGGTTCCATTTTCGGTATCGTAATCGCTCTCGGAAGAATGTCCAATTGGAGACCTTTTCATTCTCTTAACAAAAAGAAAGCAAAAAAAGGATTTATATATAAACTTTCCGAATTCAACCCCATAAGTTTCCTTTGCTCCGCATATACCGAAATCCTTCGTGACACCCCTCTTCTTCTCCAGCTTTATTTCTTTGTAATTATCCTTCCTACAATAATTAAATTTGTGGATTTTTCCATGTTCACATGGACTTCGATCGCCCTTGCGCTCAACTCCGCCGCATACGTTTCCGAGCTTGTCCGTTCCGGTATCCAGGCAGTTGACAAAGGACAGACCGAAGCCGCCCGCTCCCTCGGTATGAACAAGACCCAGACCATGGTAAAAGTTGTTCTTCCCCAGGCAGTCAAAAACATCCTTCCCGCAATCGGCAGCGAATTTGTTTCCATCATCAAGGAAACTTCCATGGCTTCCACTTTCTTCATCGGCGACCTCATGACTTCCTACCTCAAAGTCAAAGGTGCAACCTATCTTGCACTTGAAGCGCTTATCATCGTTGCAGTGATTTATTTCATTCTTACATTCGTACTCAGCAAAATCATTCTTGCCTATGAAAGGAGACTCAACAGCAAATGATTCAGACTATCGATCTTTATAAAAGCTTCGGAGACCTCCAGGTACTCAAAGGCATTAACGAACACGTAGCTCCAAGGGAAGTTATCTCCATAATCGGACCTTCCGGCGGCGGCAAATCAACTTTCCTCCGCTGCCTCAATATGCTTGAAACTCCCGATTCCGGACAAATTTTCTTCGAAGGCGTTGATATCACAAGCGAAAAAGTCGATATCGACCTCCACCGCCAGAAAATGGGAATGGTTTTCCAGCATTTCAATGTTTTCCCCCATCTTTCCGTTCTTGAAAACGTAACCCTTGCTCCCACCGTTGTTAAAAAGATTTCCAAAATCGAAGCAAACGAACAGGCAATGGAACTTCTCAACAGAGTAGGTCTTGCGGATAAAGCGAACGAAAGCGCAACAAGCCTTTCCGGCGGACAGAAACAGCGTCTTGCAATCGTCCGCGCCCTTGCAATGGAACCGGACGTAATGCTTTTCGACGAACCCACTTCCGCCCTTGACCCGGAAATGGTCGGCGAGGTTCTTGACGTTATCAAGGGACTTGTTAAAGACGGAATGACCTCCGTAATCGTAACCCACGAAATGGGCTTTGCAAAAGAAGTCAGCGACAGAGTCGTTTTCATGGACGGCGGAATTGTTGCCGAAGAAGGAACTCCGGACGAAATTTTCGGAAATCCCCAGAACCCCAGAACAAAGGACTTCCTCAGCAAAGTTTTGTATTGATTTTCCCGTAACGGGCGACCATTGCGGTCGCCCGTTTTTCTTTTTAAGGAGCGTTTTAAAATGGATAAAAAAGAACTTTATACATATATTGACGAAAACAAGGGTATTTTTGAAGAACTTTCCGATAAAATCTGGGGATTTGCGGAAATTTCCCTTAAAGAACACGAATCCGCAAAGGCATATAAATCCCTTCTTGAAGAACTGGGTTTTAAGGTCGAAACCGGTCTTGCGGGGGTTGAAACCGCCTTTTCCGGAACTTACGGAAGCGGAAGACCCATAATCGGAATCCTCGGCGAATTTGACGCTCTTTCCGGTCTTTCCCAAAAAGCCGGACTTACCGTCCACGATGAACTTGTTTCCGGCGGAAGCGGTCACGGCTGCGGTCATAATCTTCTCGGCGCAGGTTCTCTTTCCGCCGCCTATGCGGTAAAAAAATATCTTGAAGAAAAAGGCGAAGGCAGCGGAACCGTTATTTTCTATGGCTGCCCCGGCGAAGAAGGCGGCGCAGGAAAAGCTTTTATGGCAAAGCAGGATCTGTTTTATAATCTTGATGCGGCTCTCACCTGGCATCCGGACGATTCCAACCAGGTCACAAGCGGTTCCTATCTTGCCTGCGTACAGGTTGAATATAAATTCGAAGGCGTTGCCGCCCATGCGGCAGGCTGTCCTCATATGGGAAGAAGCGCTCTTGACGCAGTTGAACTTATGAACATCGGCGTTCAGTTCCTGCGGGAACATATGCCCATAAGCGACAGAATCCATTATTCCATAACCGATGCGGGCGGCATTTCCCCGAACGTTGTTCAGCCCACCGCCCAGGTTCTTTATATGGTCCGTTCCGACACCGTTGCAAAGGTGAAAAATCTTCTTGCAAGGGTCGAGGATATTGCAAAAGGCGCCGCGCTTATGACCGGAACAACCCTTAAACGCCGCTTTATTGACGGAACCGCGGATGTTGTTCCGAACTCCGTCCTCGAAAAAGCGATGTATAAGAACTTCAGCGAAACCCAGCTTCCGGAATATACCGAAGAGGAACTTGCCTTTGCCGAGGAACTTAAAAAGACCTATCTCACCGAAGGACTTCCGGGTTTTGCTTCAAATTTCAGTCCCGAAATCGCCGCTTATACCGCTGAAAAAACCAATAACGGCGAAAAGGCGCAGAACGATTTTCTTATGCCCCTTTACCATTCCGAAGTCACCCTTCCCGGTTCAACCGACGTCGGCGACGTAAGCTGGCAGACCCCCACGGCGCAGATCAACACCGCAACCTGGACAAGCGGAATTCCCGGTCACAGCTGGCAGGTCGTTTCCATGGGAAAATCCACCATTGCCAAAAAAGGCATGAATCTTGCGGCAAAGGTAATCGCCGCAACGGCGGTTGATCTTTTCGAAAACCCCGAACTTCTTTCCGCCGCAAAAGCCGAATTCCTCGAAAAAACGAAATCCGGCTTCGTAAGTCCCATTGAGGACGGCGCAGTTCCCGCCATTGCAGGAGAAAAAATTCTTTAAAAAATGCCCCCTTGCCTAAAGGGGGCTGTCACGCTTTTAAGAACAGGTGCGTGACTGGGGGATTCTTGTATAGATTACCGGTTGTTTTTAAATTGGACGGGGTTAACACCTCATCCGTCACGCTTTATTCTTGCGGCGCGACACCCTCCCCTCAAGGGGAAGGCTAACCCTCCGGGAATCCTTTTTTGCGGGCGACCACAAGGGTCGCCCCTACGGAGTTCTAATTAACTTTCTGCTTTACATTTAAAAGAATCCCTCCACCATCTTCGATGGTCCCCCCAACTCTTGCGGTACCCAAAATATTCTGCGGCATACGCCTTGAATATTTTGACCGCGGCGCGCCAAACCCTGCTCGCTTCATCGTCCACAGGACGCGCTTCACAGGCTTTACTCTTTAGGCAAGGGAGCCTTGATATGGAAAAATCCCGTGCTCATTTTGAGCACGGGATTTTTTGTTTGAGCATGGAGGAATTTTATTCAAGATTTTTTTCTAGTTTTTCAAGTTCCGCCATGAGTTCCTTCGGGAGCTTTTCTCCGAATTTTTTATAGAACTCACGGATACCTTCCGCTTCCGTTTTCCAAAGCTCCTTATCAACGGAAAGAAGGCCGGCAAGAGTTTCCCTGTCAATATCAAGACCTTCGATATTGATATCTTCCGGTTTCGGTTCAAAGCCGATTGCGGTTTCTTCCGCTTCCGCGGTTCCGTCACAGCGTCCGAGAATCCACATTAGAACTCTCATATTATCGCCGAATCCGGGCCAGATGAATTTTCCTTCGTCATCGGTTCTGAACCAGTTTACGTTAAAAATCTTCGGCGCTTTGTCGCCGAGTTTTTCGCCCATATCAAGCCAATGCCGGAAATAATCCGCCATATGGTAACCGCAGAAAGGAAGCATTGCCATAGGGTCCCGGCGGACAACGCCGACCGCGCCGGCGGCTGCTGCGGTTGTTTCGGAAGCCATTGTTGAACCTACGAAAACGCCGTGTTTCCAATCCCGGGACTGATATACAAGCGGAGCGGTTTTTGCTCTTCTTCCGCCGAAAATCATCGCAGAAATCGGAACGCCTTCCGGATCATCGAATTTCGGGCTTACGCAGGGGCAGTTTTTCGCCGGAGCGGTGAAGCGGCTGTTGGGATGGGCGGCTTTTTCCGTTGCGGTGGAACCGCTCCAGGGGTTGCCTTTCCAGTCGATTGCGTTTTCCGGCGGATTTTTATCAAGACCTTCCCACCAGACGGTGTTGTCGTCAAGGTTATGGGCAACGTTGGTGAAAATGGTGTTTTTCATGGTCGCCGCAAGGGCGTTGGGGTTCGATTTTTTGTTGGTGCCGGGGGCAACTCCGAAGAAACCGTTTTCCGGGTTGACCGCCCAAAGTCTGCCGTCTTTTCCGATTCGGAGCCAGGCGATATCGTCGCCCACGCACCAGACTTTATAGCCTTTTTCCCTGTAAAGTTCCGGCGGAATAAGCATTGCAAGGTTTGTTTTTCCGCAGGCGGAGGGGAAAGCGGCGGTTACGTATTTTATTTCGCCTTCCGGGTTTTCAATTCCGAGGATGAGCATATGTTCCGCCATCCAGCCTTCCTTCCAGCCCTGCCAGGAAGCGATTCGGAGAGCGAAGCATTTTTTGCCCTGGAGAACGTTTCCGCCGTAGTTGGAGTTGAGGGACCAGATTGCATTGTCCTCCGGGAACTGGACTATATATCTCTGTTCTTCGTCAACGTCAAGGGAACAATGAAGACCCTTTACAAAATCGGAGGAATCACCGAGCTGATCAAGAGCGGCTTTTCCCATTCTTGTCATGATTTCCATATTGAGAACAACGTAGATGCTGTCGGTAAGTTCAATGCCGATTTTTGCAAAAGGAGAACCGAGCTGACCCATGGAATATGGAACAACGTACATGGTTCTATCTTTCATCGCGCCGTCCGCAAGAGGACTCAGACGCGCATACATTTCATCTTTTTCGACCCAGTTGTTTGTGGGGCCGGCCATTTCCTTTTTGGTGGTGCAGATGAAAGTTCTCGCTTCAACTCTTGCAACGTCGTTGGGTTTTGTTCTGTGAAGAAGACATCCGGGGAGTTTTTCCGGGTTAAGTTCTTCCATAAGTCCCGTTGCAACAGCTTCCGCTTTAAGAGCTTTCATCTGTTCCTCGTCGCCGCTTATCCAGACTACCTTATCCGGTTTTACAAGCGCTTTCATTTCTTCGATCCAGTTAAGTACGTAAGAGTTGTTGGTCATTGGCTGACAGCTCCTTTCCGAAAAAGAAATACCGTTTGGTCTATTATACATCAAAAGAAAAATTTTGCAAGGCTTTATTTTTAAAATTGCAAAAATTTTCCGAATTTTATTTTCAAAAAAGGATATTTGCAATATTTTGAATTTAAAACTGCAAATATCCTTTCAAAAAACATATTTTATTCAAAATCCTCGTCAATGGGCATAGTGGGTCTTGCGTTAAGCGAAAGATCCGCAAAATGTCCCGCAAGGGCTTCGTAATAAGCCTGGGAACCGATCATTGCCGCATTATCCCCGCAAAGTTCAAGGGGCGGAACAAAAAGTTCAAGATGTCGGCGCTTGCATTCTCTTTCAAGCAGGGCGCGAAGACCGCTGTTTGCGGAAACTCCGCCGGCGGCAACGATTGTTTTATATCCGCCTTCCTTCGCCGCAAGCATTGTTCTGTCAACAAGGGCATGGCAGATAACGTCCTGATAGGAAGCGCAGAGATCGGGAATATTGATTTCTTCGCCGCGCTGCTCCGCGTTATGAAGAATGTTCACAACTGCGGTTTTAAGTCCGGAAAAGCTCATATCAAGGGGGCAGCCTTCGACTTTCGGCTTTGGAAGATTGAAAGCCTTCGAGTTGCCTTCTTTTGAAACTCTGTCGAGATGAACGCCGCCGGGATAGGGAAGTCCCATTGCTCTTGCGGCTTTATCAAAAGCTTCTCCCGCGGCATCGTCCCTTGTTTTTCCGAGAATCCGGAATTTTGTATAATCGGAAACCTCGACAATATGGCTGTGTCCGCCGGAAACAACAAGGCAAAGGAAGGGCGGTTTAAGTTCCGGATGGGCAAGATAGTTCGCCGCAATATGACCTTTCAGATGATGCACGGGAATAAGTTTTTTTCCTGTTGCAAGGGAAAGGCCTTTTGCAAAGTTCACTCCCACAAGGAGCGCGCCGATAAGTCCCGGCGCCGCCGTTACCGCAATATGATCCACCTCTTCGAGGGTCATATCGGCGTCCGCAAGGGCTTTTTCCGCGACGGCAACGATATTTTCCGTATGTCTGCGGGAGGCTATTTCGGGCACTACGCCGCCGTAAAGACCGTGTTCAGCAACCTGGGTGTTTATCACCGAGGAAAGGATTTTTCTTCCGTCCTCGATTATTGCGGCGGCGGTTTCGTCGCAGGAAGATTCAATTGCTAAAATTCTCATATATTCATCGCCTTACAATACATTATATTCTATGATGATTATAACATAAGGCGAAGGTTTTTTACAATATTTTGTTTAATTTTCTGTTTTGATGTTTTCAAGAACCGCTTTTACCGAAAGTTCCCCCGCAAAGCGAAAAAGCGTTTCCGCCATTAATTTTTCCGCCGTTGTTCCCGTTCTTCTCGCGATTTTTTCGTAAAAATCCGATGCTGCCGAATCCATAAAAATCGTATATCTTTTCAAAAAATACTGCTCTCCTTTTTCCGTTTTTAAATTAGTTTTTGAATTTTTTTCGGAAATATTAATTTTTTAAAAAGGCCCCCTTGCCTAAAGGGGGCTGGATTTTTTAACCGCTTGCGGTTAAAAAAGACTGGGGGATTCTGTATGGATTACCGGCTGTTTTAAATTGGACGGGGTTGACACCTCATCCGTCACGCCCTCCGGGTTCCTTTTTTGCGGGCGACCACATAGGGTCGCCCCTACTGCATTTAAATGAATCCCCCCGCCACTTCGTGGCCCTCCCAACTCTTGCGGTACCCAAAATATTCTGCGGCATACGCCTTGAATATTTTGACCGCGGCGCCAAACCCTGCTCGCTTCATCGTCCACAGGACGCGCTTCACAGGCTTTGCTCTTTAGGCAAGGGGGGCTTTCCTGCAACATTTTGCATTCTGCATTAAAAAAAGCACCCCGAAGGGTGCTTTTTTAAAATTTATCTTATCCTCTGTTTTCGGCAAGTTTTACGGTTACGGTAAAGGTTTTATCATTCATTCCGGTTGCGGAATAGCGATAGAGAACAATTTCCACTTCCTCGCCGGGGGAGCTTTTTGCAAGCAAACCCTGGAGATCTTCCATTCCGGTAATTTCCTCGCCCTTGAATCCGATTATGATATCGCCGACTTTTGCTTCGGTTCCGTAAAGACAGCCGTCCGGTTCAATAGTGATGATCTGTACGCCCTCCGGAACATTGTAATATCTGGAAGTTACTGAATCAACAGTCGTTCCGGTGATTCCGAGTTTTGCTCTTCCGGAAACATAGCCTTTTGTGATGATTTCTTCAATAATGGGTTTTGCGGTCTGGGTGGGAATTGCAAATCCGATTCCTTCGTAATCGGTGGAAATGATTTTTGCGCTTGTGATTCCGATTACCTGACCGTATTCGTTGATAAGCGCGCCGCCGGAGTTGCCCGGGTTGATTGCGGCGCTTGTCTGGAGAACGGTCATTGAATAGATGCTGTCATCGGTTGTGATAACGCGGTTGAGTCCGCTTATCATTCCGTCGGTGAAGCTGGACTGAAGGCTGAGACCGCCGGGGTTTCCGAGAGCATAGACCGTTTCGCCGATTTCAACCTGGGAAGAATCGCCGAGTTCCGCTTCAACAAGGTTTTTTGCATCAATTTTAAGAACGGCGATATCGGTCTGGCTGTCCGCGCCGATAATAACCGCTTCGTATTCCTCTTCATTATAAAGAACGACCTTAACGGTTTCCGCTCCCTCAATAACGTGGGCGTTTGTTACGATATATCCGTCGTCGCTGAGGATGATTCCGGAACCGGAACCCGCGGGTTCAAAGGAATAGCTGTATTGGTACTGAACGATTCCCACAACGGAAGGACTTGTCATTTTATAAACTTCGGTTGCGGAAAGTTTTCCGTCGGTGGAAACGGTGTTTTCCTTCGGAATATCCTGAAGATCTATTTCCGGAGTATCTTCCGGAGGAATATCGTTTTCTTCACCGATAATAGGATAGGAATGTTCGTATTCGCCCGGGTTGTTCGTTCTGTTTTCGCCGGAAAGGAAGCGGTAAATCTCAATGGAAGAAATTGAAATCACGCAAACTCCGATAAGGGCGGCGATTATTCCGAGGAATACCTTGAATCCTTTTCCGGAAGATTTTTTCGGTTTCTGTGCGGAAGAATTTTCCGCGCTTTCATATTTGTTGAAATCCCACTGATAGTTTCCGTTATTGCTGTAATAATTGGTCTGCTGGGGTCCGCCGTAATAACCGTATTGGGTTCCGTATTCCCTTTTCGGCGGCTGCTGTTCCGCTCTCTGGAAGTTCGGATTCCATTGGGCGTTGTTCACATCGGAACTTCCGTCCCAGGAAACGTATTGATTGGTGTTTGCGGAATAGGTCCAGCCGGAAGGAGCGTTCGTATTTCTTGCGGAAGCGTCTTCCGTTTTCGGGGCTTCTTCGGTTACCGGTTCTTCCCTTGCTTCATCAATGGGGTTTTCGTTTTTTTCGTTCATTTCGTTTCTTTCAAATTCATCCATATTGAAAAATACCTCTCTTGGGGGTCAAAAATTTCTTACGTATATTATATCCTTAAATTGTTAAATAAAAATAAACAACAGCTGAATTTTTTGAGTTTTTTTGCCGCTGAAGCTTAAAATTCTTTCAGCTTTCTTCCGGAATTCTCCGTTTGTTCTTTTCTTTTACAATTTTCGGCGCGGATTCGGGAACGGAGAAGGTGAATTCGGTATATTCCCCTTCGACGCTTTTTACAAGAAGGTCGCCTTTATGCTGGTTGACTATTGTCTGGACAATATAAAGTCCAAGACCGACCCCGGTTTTATCAAGGCTTCTTGATTTATCGGTTTTATAGAACCTGTCGAAAAGCCTCGGAAGTTCCTGCTGGGCAATTCCCGCTCCGGTGTTCTTTACGGAAACAAAAACCTTTCCGTCCTTCTGCGCATAGGAAAAGGATATGCATCCGCCTTCGTTTACGAACTTTACCGCGTTGTCAATAAGGTTATAAACAACCTGGTGGATAAGGTCGTTGTCCGCGTTTACAAAAACTTCGTCGGATTCAAGCCCCATTATTTCAAGTTTCTTTTCTTCGATTTTTTGTTCGAAGGCAAAAACCGTCCTGCATACAAGTTCGTTTATATCAAAATCTTCCGGATTCAGCTTCATATCCCCGGCTTCGATCCTCGCGATGCTGAGCATTGATTTTACAAGGCGGGAAAGGCGCTTTACCTCTTCGGAAACAATAAGCAGATATTGCTTCCGCTTTTCTTCCGGAACGGTTCCGTCAAGAATTCCGTCAATAAATCCGCCAATCGTCATCATCGGGGTTTTCAGTTCATGGGAAACGTTTGCAATAAAGCTTCGCCTTACGGATTCAAGATCCGCCATGGAATCCGCCATGTGGTTGAAGGAACGGGCAAGCTGGGCAATTTCGTCCTCTCCTTCCGCCGGAACACGAACGGTGAAATCCCCGGTGGAAAAGCTTTTTGCCGCGGCGGCCATTCCGCGAAGAGGTCTTGTCATGCTGTTCGTTACAAAATAAATCGCAACGGAAGAAACGGCTGTTGCAATAAGCGCGCAGAAGAAGATTATATCCATAAGGTCCATTATGAAGAACCAGACGTCCGTTGCTTCCGTTGATGCAAAAAGCACCGCAACGGTTTCTTCCCCGTGCATAATCGGAATTCCCACAGTGTAATGGGAACTTTCGTAAATTCCGTCAAGGGTTCCCGTTCCGTCATATTTTCCGGAAAGAGTCGCTTCCATAACGTCTTCGGGAATGCTGTATGTTCTGTGGTTGCAGTTTTCCCCTTCCGAACAGATAAGGGTTTTTCCATCAAGGTTTACAAGAAAAACAATGGTTTCCGTTGTTGAGGAAATAATTCTGTAACCGTTTTGCACCGTTGAAACCGGAACTTTCTGGAACCCGTATTCCTCCATTCCGGCAACTGTTATGCTTGCGGCCTGCTCCGCGTTTTTCAAAAGGGTTTCCCTTGCGGATTCGCTGAAATATCTTGCGGAAAATCCGATTACAAGCCCGCCCATAAGGGTTATTGTCGCAAGAATTACAATCGAGCAGATTGCAAAATACCGGTTGAACAGCGATTTTTTAAGGCTCTGTTTGATCTTCGACATAATTATTCGTCTTTCGTTTCAAATTTATATCCGACGCCCCAGACTGTTTTAAGGCTCCATTTTTCGGAAACGCCTTCGAGTTTTTCGCGGAGGCGTTTTATATGGACGTCAACGGTTCTCGAATCGCCGTAATATTCAAATCCCCATACTTCGTCAAGAAGCTGGTCGCGGGTATAAACTCTGTTGGGGTTGGAAGCAAGATGGAAAAGAAGTTCAAGTTCCTTCGGAGGAGTATCGACAACTTTTCCGTCAACCTTGAGTTCATATTTTGTCATGTTTACGGTGAGTTTATCGAAGCTTACTTCTTTTTTATCGTTTTCGGCGTTTGTTTTTCCGGTTCTTCTGAGAACGGCCTTTACCCTTGCAACAATTTCCTTCGGTTCAAAAGGCTTTACAACGTAATCGTCCGCGCCGAGTTCAAGACCGAGAACCTTATCGAAGGTTTCGCCTTTTGCGGTGATCATGATTATCGGAACTTCGGATTTCTTGCGGAGTTCGCGGCAAACCTGCCAACCGTCAAGCCGGGGCATCATTACATCAAGAAGAAGGATATCCGGTTCTTCCTCGTCGAATTTTGAAAGAGCTTCCTCGCCGTTTCCCGCAAGAACAACGCTGCAGCCTTCCTTTTCAAGATAAATTTTCAAAAGTTCGCAGATGTTTCTGTCGTCATCCGCAATAAGTATTTTTGCGTTTGTCATTTATTTTGTCCCCCTCTTTATCACAGGATTCGTATGCAGTAAAAATATAACGCCGCTTTGCGGCTACATCTCATCCGTCATTTCCTTACGGAAACGACACCTTCCCCTCAAGGGGAAGGCTATTATATATATTATAGCGCATTTTTCGGCGGAATAGTTAACACATCTTGAACATTTTTCGGATTTTTTCATAATTTCTCTTGTTAATTCCGCAAATTGCTGTATAATGTATGATGTTATATTATCGAAAATTGTTTTCGATAGACCAAAATCTAAATGAAAAGGACGTTTTAAGTTATGAAACTCGGAATGATAGGACTTCCTAACGTAGGAAAATCCACCCTTTTTAACGCAATCACAAATGCAGGCGCCCAGGCGGCAAACTATCCTTTCTGCACCATTGAACCCAACGTCGGAATTGTTGCCGTTCCGGAACCCCGCCTTGATAAACTTGCGGAAATTTACCAGCCGGAAAAATACACCCCCGCAACCGTTGAATTCGTCGATATCGCCGGTCTTGTAAAAGGCGCGGCAAAAGGCGAAGGTCTTGGCAACAAATTCCTTGCAAACATCCGCGAAGTTGACGCTCTCATCCACGTTGTACGCTGCTTCAATGACGACAACGTAATCCACGTTGACGGCAGCGTTAACGCAGGCCGCGACATCGAAGTTATCAACCTTGAACTCATCTTCTCCGATATCGAAATCCTCGACAGAAGAATCGCAAGAGTTGAAAAGGATATGAAAGGCGACCGCAGTCTTGCGGATGAACTTGCGCTCCTCAAACAGCTTAAAGCGCATCTTGAGGAAGGAAAATCCGCCCGCGCATTTTCCTGCGACGAAGACGAAAAGGAAATCATCAACGTCCTCCCCCTTCTTTCCAACAAACCCATCATCTATGCCGCAAACATGAGCGAAGACGATTTTGTTGAAGGCGTTGAAAACAACGAAAACTACAAAGCCGTTGAGGAAATCGCAAAATCCGAAAACTCCGCTGTAATGCCCGTTTGCGCAAGATTCGAAGAAGAAATTTCCGATATGGAACCGGACGAAAAGAAGGAATTCCTTGCGGAAATCAATCTTGAGGAATCCGGTCTTGACAGAATGATCAAAGCAAGCTATGACCTTCTCGGTCTTATGAGCTATCTTACCGCAGGAAAAAAAGAAGTCCGCGCATGGACCATCAAAAAAGGCACCAAAGCTCCCAAAGCCGCCGGCGCAATCCATTCCGACTTTGAAAAAGGCTTTATCCGTGCCGAAATCGTTAAATATGACGATCTTATCGCTCTCGGTTCCTGGAACGCCGCAAAGGAAAAAGGTCTTATGAAGAGCGAAGGAAAAGAATATGTTATGCAGGACGGCGATATCGTCGAATTCCTCTTTAACGTATAAAAAATCCAATACTGCAACTTAAGGAGGCGCAGATACCATGAAACCGAAACGCCTTGTTACCAACGCAATGCTCATAGCAATGTATGTGGTGCTAAGCCTTGTTGCCACAATTAACCTCGGCAACATGAAATTTACCCTCGACAGCCTTCCGATAATCGTCGGAGCCGCTTTGTTCGGTCCGGTTGACGGAATGCTGATCGGACTTCTCGGAAGCTTCACAAACCAAATGCTCACCTACGGATTTTCCGCAACCACCCTGCTTTGGATAATTCCTGCGGGAGTCCGGGGACTTCTTATCGGACTTTATGCAAAGCATCATAACTTTGATATGAGTTTTAAGCAGACCCAGTTTATCACAATTTCCTCGGCTCTTGCCGTAACCGCAATCAACACCCTTGTGATGTATATCGACGCGAAGATATACGGATATTATTCTTTCGCCTATGTTTTCGGAGGAATTGTTCCGAGAATCATCGCCGGAATTATAATCGCTTTCATCTTCGGCGCGATTCTTCCCAACATTCTCAAACCGCTTCGGAGAATTGTTCTTGAACCGAAAAAACAAACGGCAAAAAAAGAAGAACCGAAAGAACGCAGATGTCCCTATTGCGGCGCTCCCATTAAGGAAGACGCAAAAAAATGCGATTATTGCGGCGCAGAATTTTAATTTAAACAGAATAAAAACGGTGTGTTTCAAACGAAACACACCGTTTTTTTGTTTTCAGTATCCGAGTTCATCCTCAAGGGAATCGTCGTTGTAAATCCAATCGTTGACGTTTATTATGCGGAATTTTTTGCTGTCGTCCCGGACAACAACCGTATCTATTCCAGCGTTTATAACAAGCCTTTTGCACATGCTGCAGCAGCTTCCGTTTTTGACGTAATCGCCGCTTCCGCATTCCCTTCCGACAAGATAGAGCGTCGCGCCGATCATATTTTCCCTTGCGGCGCTTATAATTGCGTTTGCTTCCGCATGAACGCTTCTGCAAAGTTCATATCTTTCGCCCCGGGGAACGTTCATTTTTTCTCTTCTGCACCAACCGAGGTCGCTGCAGTTTTTGCGTCCTCTCGGCGCGCCGGCATATCCGGTGGATATAATCTGGTCGTTTTTTACTATTATCGCGCCGTATTTTCTCCGAAGGCAGGTTCCCCTTTCAAGAACGATTTCGGCAATATCAAGATAATAGTTATGTTTATCTCTTCTTTCTTCAAACATCGGTTTCCCTCCGTTATTCCGCAATTTCCGCGGAAGAATTTTTGCGGACGGATTCAATTCCGTTTTCGCAGGAAGCTTTTGTTTTATAACCTTCGGAAGCAAGGATTATTTCGCCGTTGCGCGCTTTAAGGCGGAAGCGGAATTCGCCTGCTTTATCGTTATAAATTTCGAATTTCGGGTTTGTCACCTCTTCAAAATTCTCTTCGGTTCGGTCTTCAATTTTCGCTTCCGGAGCGTTTTTGCGGACGGATTCGATTCCTTTTTCCATTGCGGCTTTTCCGGAATAAACTTCGGAAACTCCGATAACCTTGTTGTTTCCGGCAAGAAGGCGGAAGCTCCAGCCGCTTTCGGTTTCTTTTACGGAATATTTTCCGCTGCAAAGCGGTTTTTCTTTCTCCGTGAGTCCGGAATAAACCGCTTTGAAAAATTCCGCAGCTTCGGCGGCTTTTTCCGCTGTGGGTTCTTCCATCTCCTCACAGGCTGCGGCGGTTATCTTCGCGGCGCATTTGAAAACATCTTCGTCAAGTTCTTCATTTGCGGCAAGGGGAGCGATTTCTTCATAAACGGTTTTGAAAAATTCGGCGGCGGTTTTTCCGTCCCTTTCTTCCATTTCCTCGCAGGCCGCGGCGGTTATTTTTCCGGCGGCTTTAAAAGCGGCTTTTTCAAAATCTTCCCGCTCTTTTATTCCGCTTATTTCATCATAAACGGTCTTTACAAACAGAACCGTTTTCTTTGCGTTTTCTTTTCCGAAATCTCCGCTTTCGGAAAGGGATGCGGCGGCAATTTTTGCGGCAATTTTAAGAGATTTTTCATCGTATTCCATTTTTTCAAGACCTCCTGTTTTTTCTTTTTTCGGTAATTTGATTATAACCTTTTACACAAATTATGTAAAGAATATTTCATCAAAAAAGCGGCGCATTCCTTCAAATGCACCGCTTTTATCTTTTTTTAAGTTTTGTTCAATCAGTCGTCAATGCGTTTTCTGCCGATGATGAAAAGACCCACAGCAGCGCCAACAAGAACGATGAGAAGAACGATGATGATCCATGCCCAGATCGGAACGCCGCCTTTTTCTTCGGGTTCTTCAACTTCTCCGCCTATTACGATAATTTCTTCTTCGGAAGAAGATTCGGAAGAATCGGTAATTTCTTCCTCAGAAGAGGATTCGGAAGAAATGGGGAGTTCTTCCTCGGAAGAAGAATCGGAAGAAACGGGGAGTTCTTCTTCGGAAGAGGATTCGGAAGAAACGGGAGGTTCCGGTTCGGAAGAAGAGGAAGAGCTGGAAACCGGTTCTTCAACCTTTTCGTTTACTGTTACGTCAAAAGTCGCGGTTTTTGCTTTTTCGCCTTCGCCGTAAGTTACGGTTACGGTCTGGGTTCCCGCTTCGTCGAATTTTGTAACGTCGGTTTTAAAACCTTCGGTAATGTCTTCTGCGCTTCCGTCGCCTTTATGAAGGCGGACGGTCATTCCGGTTGTATCAAGATTTTCGCCCACGGTATAGGTGAGTTTTTCCGGTTTTTTGAAAATTTCGATTCTGAGAATGTCATTGGGATTTGCGTATTCGAATTTTACGCGGAAGTGATCCTCGAAAAGCTTGAGATCGCCGTTCTGGTTATAGGGCGCTTTGAGATATACAACAACGTTCTGCGCTTCGTCGGAAGTGAAAACCGCGGGTTCGACCCAGCATAATTCGGTTACGTCAATATCCTTCGGCTCGTACATATCGGTTTCTTTGTTGAACTTATAGACTGTTGCAATTACTTTAAGTCCGGTGAGGTCAACGGTATCGCCGAGATAATAAACAAGTTTATCGGGCCATTTGTAAATACTCATGGAATGAACGTAATCAAAGGGAGATTCTTCGCCCACAACCACGGTGTAATCGATTTTTTCAACAACGGTTCCGTCTTCTTTTTTATAAGTTACAGAAAAATTATAGGTTCCGGCTTTTGTGGGGGTTCCGGAAAGGGTCATTTTGAAAACATAATCGCCGAAGGTGTTTTTATATGCCCAGGTTCCGGAAAGTTTCATTCCTTCCGGAACGTTTCCGCTTTTGGAAAAGGTTTTTGCGCCGAGAACGGTTTCGATTACGCTGTCAAATTCAAGACCAACATATGCGCCTTTTATTTCTGTTGCAGCCATTGCCTGTACCGGAACAAGCAATACTATCATAAGAACAGCAAGAAAAGCGCTGAAAATTCTTTTTTTCATTTAATATCCTCCTTAATAAAATTAAAAGGCATAATTTTATACTTTAATATTTTATTACAAATCACAAAATACTGCAAGATGTTTTTTCCAATTATAATGTAATATTAAGTCTTTTTTGGAATAAAAAAGGTAAATTTTTTGTTAACAGCATAAAAAACAAGGCGTACATTATTAAAAACGTACGCTTTGCAGTAATCTTTTCGGTTTTTATTTTCTCAGTTTTTTTCTCTAAGAAGCTGGTTAACAATAATACCTACGATAAGGGAAGCGGCGATGTTGGTGATCTGAAAAGCGCCGAAATCGAGAACGAATCCGCCTATGCCGAGAACAAGGATGGAACTTACAACAAAGAGGTTATGTTCCTTGTTAAGGTCAACGGTCTGGATCATTTTAAGACCGGAAACGGCGATGAAGCCGTAAAGAGCTGTGCAGATTCCGCCGAGAACGCAGCTTGGAATGGTGTTGACAAAAGCCACGAAGGGGCTGAAGAACGCAAGGCAGACGGAAAGGAGCGCCGCGGTTCTGATAGTTACGATGGAAGCGTTTTTGGTAAGCGCAACACATCCGACGGATTCGCCGTAGGTGGTGTTGGGGCAGCAGCCGAAGAATGCGCCTGCCATGGAACCCACTCCGTCGCCGAGAAGGGTTTTATCAAGACCGGGTTCTTCAAGAAGGTCGCGTTCGATGATGGAGGAAATGTTTTTGTGGTCGGCAACGTGCTCCGCAAAAACAACGAACGCAACGGGAGCATAGAGAAGCATAAGAGTTCCGAAGTCCGCAAGTTTCATTGCAAAGCCGCCGCCCGAAAGTTCTCTGAATGCCTCAACGAAAGCGAATTTGGGAAGATGGAAGAAGCTTCCGAGGTTGATGGTGCTGAAGTTGTTAACAAGGGCGGAATAGTCGATAACTTTAAGGGCATCAATTCCCGCGGCGTTTCCGATGAGGGTGAAAACGGAAGCAAGAGCATAGCCTGCAAGAACGCCTACGATAAAGGGGATGAGCTTAACAAAACCTTTGCCTTTTGCGCAAACCCAGATTGTTACCGCAAAAGTGAAAAGACCGCAGACGATTGCCGCAAGGCTGTAAGCTTCTCCGGTTGCGGAAGCTTTTGTAAGGTCGCCGACTGCGTTTCCCGCAAGGGAAAGTCCGATAAGCGCAACGGTGGGTCCGATTACAACGGTGGGCATGAGTTTGTTGAGCCATCCGGAACCCACAGCTTTAACAAGAAGAGCGATAACTACGTAAACAGCGCCCGCAAAAACCGCGCCGAGGATTATTCCGAAGAAGCCGAAAACGGTTGCGGAATACATGGAAGAAAGAAAAGCGAAGGAGCTTCCGAGGAAAACAGGGCTTTTCTTTTTGGTGAAGAACTGGTAAACAAGAGTTCCGACACCCGCGCCGAAAAGCGCCGCCGCAGGGTCCATTTCAAGGTTAACTGCGCCGTATGCGTTGACAAGGATCGGAACTACGATGGTTGCGGTTATAATCGCAAGAAGCTGCTGAAGAGCAAATACGATAAGCTGGCTGAATTTAGGTTTGTCCTCAATGTTGTAGATGAGTTTCATCTGTTGTTTTCTCCTCAATAAATCAAGGTTTTTATTTTGTATAAAGCTTCACTCCGAACTCCCCGTCAACGGAAGGAACCCGAACGGAAATAAGCTCCTCGCGCGAGGTCGGAATGTTTTTGCCCACAAAATCCGGGCGGATCGGAAGTTCCCGGTGACCTCTGTCAATAACCGCCGCAAGCTGAATAAAGGCCGGCCTTCCCTGCTTCAAAAGACAGTCGATGGCGGCTCTTGTTGTTCTTCCGGTGTGTATTACGTCGTCAACAAGAACTATCGTTTTTCCCGTTACGTCAAAAGGAAGATCCGCCCCGGTTATTTTCGGATCGACGGAGCTGTGGTCTATGTCGTCGCGGTAAAAACTGATGTCGATCGTTCCGACGGGAACTTCTTTCCCTTCAATCGCAAGAATATTTTCCCGGATTATTTCCGCAATCGGAACGCCGCGGGTTTTTATTCCCACAAGGCAAAGATTTTCCGTTCCGCCGTTGCGTTCAAGAATCTGGTGGGAAATCCTTATCAGGCAGCGTTTTACTGCGTCGGAATCCATAAGGTCGGATTTGAATTCCATTTTATAACCACCTTTCCGAAAAACAAAAAAGGTTCCGCCGATTAACCGGCAGAACCTTAAAACTCCAGTTTTGACATAAATTTTCGGGGTTTCGATCTTGCCGGTCTCTCTGTACCAATCTTTAAAGATCATTTTTTATAATAATACCACCAAAACTTGAAAAATTCAATATTTTATTTCAAAAATAAACGTCAGTCTTTCTTAAAAAGCGGTTTGTCGCCCGAAGAAAGAAAAGCGCCGAAAATCATCAGTAAAAGCGCCGCAAAATATTGCTTTTCCGGAACTTCCCGGAAAATTACAAGCGAAAGCGCCGCCGCAGCAAAAGGGGTTGCCGCGGAATAAACGCTTGTTCTTGCCGCGCCGAGATATCTTTGGGCATATACAAAAACAAAAATGCTCAGTCCGTAGGAAACCGCCCCGAGAAGAAGCGCAAAAACAACCGCGGAAATATTTTCCGCTTTTTCGCCGGCAAAAACCGCAATCAGAAAACTTGTTCCGCCGCAAAAAACGCCTTTCAGAATAACAATTTTCATCGGGTCCTTTTCCGAAAGAGCCTTAGTGCAGTTGTTTTCGATTCCCCAAAGCACCGCGGAAAGCAGAACAAGGGCGGAACCTTTTGAAAAATCAAAAGCCGCCGTTCCTTCAAAAGAAAGAATCATACAGGCGAGAACGGTTGCGGATATTCCAAGCCAAAGCCTTTTGCTTATTTTTTCGCCGAAGATAAAAAAGGCAATAAGCGCCGTCGCCGCATATTCAAAATTGTTGAGAAGCGAAGCGTTTGCGGCGGAAGTCATCCGAAGCCCGAACATAAGGCAGACCGGAGCCGCAATATCGAGAAGAATCATTCCGAAAACGTAAGGAAATTCCGCTTTTGTAAATTTTCCGTCCTCGGGTTTTCTGTTGGTTTTCTTCCGGAAAAGCGCAACAAAACCCATCCCGATTCCGGCGCCGATATAAAGAAGCCCCGCCATCATCGTTGAAGGGACGGATTCAAGAAGGATTTTTGAAAAAGGGGTGCTGAGCGCATAAAGCACCGCGGAAAAAAGCGCAAGAAAAATCCCGTATTTTTCCGTTTTTTTCATTATTTTTCACCTTTTAAATATTCAAGAATTTCCGCGGCGTTCGTATCCGGCTTAACCTTCGGCATAACTTTTTCGATAATTCCGTTTTCGTCGATTACAAAAGTTGAACGGACCGTTCCGAAATATGTTTTTCCGTAATTTTTCTTTTCGCCCCAAGCGCCGAAAGCTTCGATAACTTTATGTTCCGGGTCGGAAAGAAGAATGAACGGAAGGTTATATTTTTCGGCAAATTTAACGTGGGAGAAAACGGAATCCTTGCTGATTCCGATTACAGCCGCATCAATATTTTTGAATTCCTCAAAAGCTTCCGCAAAGGCGCAGGCCTGGCGGGTGCAGCCGGGAGTGTTGTCCTTCGGATAAAAATAAACGACAACTTTCTTTCCAAGGAATCCGGAAAGGGAAACTTCGTTTCCGTCCTTATCAAAAAGACTGAAATCCGGGGCTTTTGTTCCAATTTCGAGCATATTTACAACTCCTTTTCGCAGGATTTTTTAAATTTTG
The DNA here is from genome assembly GCA_015067315.1 of Oscillospiraceae bacterium. Classification (GTDB taxonomy): domain Bacteria; phylum Bacillota; class Clostridia; order Oscillospirales; family Ruminococcaceae; genus UMGS1668. Next base: position 69,161 of record SVMR01000009.1, read on the forward strand.
TTTCGCTTATAAAAGCGCTTCCGAGTATCAGAACCGCGCCGCAAAAAACGGAAAGGGTTATTTCCTCGCCGAGCATGACGGCCGAAAGCAAAATTGCCGAAAGCGGGTCGATATAACTGAAAATTGCAGCGGTCTGGGAAGGAAGACGGCTTATGCTTCCGAAATACATAACATAGGCAATTCCCGTATGAACGATTCCCACAGCCGCAAGCATTATAACGCCGAGGGGTTCAAAATCAATGCTGCCGAAGTCCTCCGCAAAAAGGGTATAAGGGAGCAGAACAGCGGCGGCGGTTCCAAGCTGAATCGCCGTTTTTTCAAAATGCGGAACATCCGGGATTTTTTTGTTGAGAATCACAACGGAAGCATAAAGCAAAGCCGCGCCGATTCCAAGAAGGATTCCCTTCGCCTCCCCTTTTCCGGAAAAGCCGTTTTCCAAAATTCCGGAAACAAGAACCATTCCCGAAACCGCCGATATGATGCAGATTATCTTTTTGGCTCCAAGCTTTTCGCCGAACAAAAAAGGCGAGGCAACCATCACAAAAACCGGCGCCATATAATAGCAAAGGGTCGCCTCCGCAACTCCTGTGTAATTATATGCTTCAAAAAGCAGTATCCAGTTGAACCCCATCAGCGCGCCGGAAACGCAAAGGGGCAAAAAACTCTTTTTACATTCTTGGAAAGAAAAACCTTTTTTCCGAACCGCCAGAAACAGCAGAATAAAGCAAAAACCGATTGCGCCTCTTGAAAAAGCAATGAATCCGGAGGGAAAAGGGATATATTTTCTGAAAATCCCGATGGTTCCGAAAATCAGCATTGATATTCCGAGGGAAAGCAAAGCCTTGTTTTTCAAAAAAATCACTCCGTGCTCAAATCAGAATTTAACCGCGGTGACAACTCTGTCGCGTCCTTCATAATCCTTCCGGACAGCGGCGTTTTTATAACCGTTTTCAAGAAGAATGCTCACAACCGCTTCTCCCTGGGTGTCGCCGATTTCAAAAGCAATAAGTCCGCCTTCGTTAAGATGCTCGAACCAGTTTTTTGAAATCGCCCGGTAAAAATCGAGCCCGTCCGAACCGCCGAAAAGCGCCGTTTCCGGTTCAAAAGTGACCTCCGTCTGAAGTTCCTTCATCTCGTTTTCGTCGATATAGGGCGGATTTGACACGATGCAGTCGAATTTTCCGAAAGGAACAAGGGCATCCGCCTTTATTGCCCTGACGCAGTTTCCGTGGAAGGCATTGTTCCTTTCAAGATGCTCAAAAGCGCCGTCATAGAGTTCAACGGCGGTTACATCCGCGCCGGAAAGCTCCTTCGCAACGGTAATGGCGATGCATCCGGAACCGGAACAAAGGTCAGCGACCTTTGGCGGAAGGCTTCTTGAAAAATATTTGAGCACCGTTTCGCAAAGGAGTTCCGTTTCCGGTCTTGGAATGAGCACCCCTTCGCCTACGAAGAATTTTCTTCCGAAAAATTCCCAGTTTCCGATTAAATACTGGAGCGGATAGCCGGAAATTCTTTTTTTCGCCGCGGCAAAAATCTTTTCCTCCTGCTCAAAACCGAGCTCTTTTTCCGGAACGTTAATTTCCGGATTCCTCGGAAGTTCAAGAAGATCCTCCATGAGCACGGATGCTTCAAAGGCAGGGGAATCAACCCCTGCCTTCAAGAAAGTTTTTTCAATTTTTTCAAAAACTTCTTTAACCTTCATCAGAATTTTGCGTCCTCCGGGTTTTCGGGCAAAACGGGCGTTACCGCCGCGATTGCAACTTCTATCATGCTGTCGTCCGGTTCCTGAGTGGTAAAATTCTGGAACCAGAGTCCCGGGGCGGAAATTATTCTTGTGAACCAGTTATCATGTCTTCCGGCAAATTTTATGATTTCGTAGGAAATTCCGACGGTTACCGGAAGAAGAAGGATTTTAAGCGCAACACGCACAAGAACGTTTTCCCATGTTACAACGGAAGAAACGAGTATGCTTATAACAAGAACGATTAAAAGGAAACTTGTTCCGCATCTGGGGTGGAAGCGTTTTTGTTTTCTTACGTTTTCAACGGTGAGTTCAAGTCCCTGTTCATAGCAGAAAATCGTTTTGTGTTCGGCGCCGTGATACATAAAAGTGCGGTGAATATCGCTCATTTTTGAAACGCCGATTATATATGCAAGGAACATCGCGATTTTGATAACGCCTTCGATTGCGGAAAGAAGAACGGGGCTTTCGACATAGTTTCCGACAAAACCGGCAATAAGCGCCGGAACGCCGAAGAAAAGACCGATTGCAAGAACCGCGGCAAGAACGGTTATCACCGTTCCGAAAACCGCTCCGGCGGCTTTTCCAAAAACCTTGTTGAGCCAAAGTTCAAATTTGTCCGGTTCTTCCTCCTGTCCGGAAATTTCGGCGGATTTCATAAGGCAGTCGTAACCCTGGATAAGGGTATCGATAAAATTGAAAGTTCCGCGGATAAAGGGAACCTTACGGATTCCGGTGAGTTTTTTTGTATCCCAGACGGAAAGATCTATTTCGCCGTTCGGTTTTCTTACAGCCATTGCGCTTTTGAAAGGGCCTTTCATCATAATTCCTTCAAGAAGAGCCTGACCGCCGACGGAAGTTTTTATTGCGCAGGATTGTTTTTCGTTATTTTCCATTATTATCTCCTTTTTATTATTTATCTATCGGAAGGCGGATCGTTACTGTTGTTCCTTCTCCCTCAATGCTGTCGAGAAGGATTTCGCCGCCGTGCATTCTTATTATTTCGTCCGCAACCGCAAGTCCGATTCCGCTTCCGCGGCGGGTTGCGTTGCCTTTAAAGAATTTTGTCTTTACTTTTTCAAGCTGATCCGCGGGAATTCCGATTCCGGTATCCTTTACGGAAATATCAACAAAACCGTCCTCCGCGCGGATTGCGGAAATTGTTACGCTGCCGCCCTCGTCGCTGTATTTAAGGGCGTTGTCGATTATGTTTACAAAAACCTGGCGGAGCCTGTTTTTGTCGCCGGTAACGGCGATTATGTCGTCGTTTTCGGTATAGTTAAGCGCTTTCTTTTCGCGGATCGCCCTTTGTTCAAAAGTAAGAACCGCTTCGGAAAGTTCCGCGATTATATCGAGTTTCATGGGCTGGAGAATCATTCTTCCGCTTTGGAGGCGGGAAAAATCGAGAAGTTCTTCAACCATTACGGAAAGGCGTTCCGTTTCGCCGATTATAACGCCCATTCCCCTTTCAAGGGTTTTTCCGTCGATGCTTTGATCCTTTGCGGAATCTTCAAGCATTTCCGCCCAGCCTTTTATCGCGGTGAGCGGAGTTCGCAGTTCATGGGAAACGGAGGAGATAAAATCGTTTTTCATTCTTTCCGTTGCGCCGAGCTCATCCGCCATATAGTTTATTGTTTCGCAAAGTTCGCCGATTTCGTCATCGGTTTTCTTTTCGATTTTTGCGTTGAAGTCGCCTTCGGCGATTTTTTTCGCCGTTTCGCTTATCTGTCCGACCGGGTTTACAATGGAGTTGATGAAATAGGAACCGGAAAGAACAACGAAGAAAATTATCGCAATTCCGATAAGGCTTGCGCCTATTATCACAGTCATTATCTGATAATCGACATCTTCAAGGGAAGTTACAAGCCGGAAGGAAAAATAATCTTCCGTGCTTCCTTCGGGAATAACCGTTACGGACATTATTTTTTCGCCGTTGGATTCGCCGATGAATTCCGCGTTTTTTTCAATATTTTCCGAAGCTTCGGCAAAATCCGGAGTGAGGAAGCCTTCCTCCGGAATGAATCCGCTTGAAGTGAGAAGAACTTTTCCCTCGCTGTTGATTATCATAAGCTCCATTATATTGCGCTTTTCAAAAGAAGTTACTATTCCCCGGAAATAATCCTCATAGTTTCCTCTTCCTTCGGAATGGTTTTTTGAAAGAAGTCCGGAAACCGTTTCCGCCTGGGAATAAACAACTCTTTCAACGCTTCCGTAATAATAATCCTTTACGGAAAACGCAATTACAACTTCAAGCGCAATAAGAATTACAAGGATAACGCCGAGGCTGTTGAAAAGCCAGCGTTTTGTAATCTTTTTAACTGCCATTCCGGCGTCCTCCTTTCGGATAAAATCAATCTGCGGATGTTATGCCATCCATTTGTATCCGAATCCCCAGACGGTCTGGAGATGGGCGGGGTTTGAAGGTTCCTCCTCGATTTTCATTCTGAGCCTTCTGATGTTCACGTCAACAATTTTATCGTCGCCGTTATAGCTTTCGCCCCAGATTCTTTCAAGAATGTTCTTTCTTTCAAGAGCCATTCCCTCGTTTCCCATAAAGAGTTCCATAAGCTGGAATTCAACCTGGGTAAGGTCGATTGGGGTTCCGTTTTTTGTAAGGGTCCTGCTGAGGATATTGAGCTTGAAAGGTCCGGAAACAAGTTCGTCGTTATGGGTGTTTTCCGGGGTTACGGAAATTCTTCTGCAAATTGCGTCAACCCTTGCGGTAAGTTCGCTTGGGGAAAAAGGCTTTGTTACATAATCGTCCGCGCCGAGCATAAGTCCGTTGACCTTGTCCATTTCCTGGGATTTTGCGGAAAGCATGATGATTCCGACCGTGCTGCTCTTTTTTCTGATTCTTTGGCAAACCGCAAAACCGTCGATTCCGGGCATCATTATATCGAGAAGAACAACGCTGAAATCGTTGGGCGCAGCTTCAAAAAATTTAATTGCGTCCTCTCCGCAGGAGGCATCCACAACTTCATAACCCGCGCGGCGAAGAGTTATAACCTCGAATTCACGGATAGCGTCTTCGTCTTCGCAAATAAGAATTTTTTTCATTGAATCTTTCCTCCTTTTTTATCCGATGAATATAAATCTTTCCCCGAAGGTTTCCGGTTCGATATAAAAATCGCTTTCCGGTTCAAGGTAGGATTTTATATAATAATTTTTCGTTTCGTTTTCCGCGGCAAAAACACAATCCTCGTATTTATCCTGATAATCGTTTTTGCTTACGGCAAAAATCACAAAAACGGTTTCGCCCGTTCCTTTTTCCGCAAAAAGGAATTCATCGGCGGAAGAACCGAATTTTATTTCAAATTTTTCGTTCCAGCTTTCCGGAACTTCAAAAAGATATCCGCCTTCGGGGTTTGCGGCGCCGTTCCATACCGGCTTTGATTCTTCCCCATCAAACTGCATATATTGGAGGAAGAATTTTTCCTCGCTTGCTTCGTGGGCATAATCTTCCCTGTATTCAACGGGCATTTCGGTTATTCCGTCATGGTTTGTATCGAGGCAGAAAGCTTTTGTGTTGCGGAGGAAAATTCTTCTTTTTCCGTAGGCACCGACCGAAACAAGTCCTTCGTTGTCAACTCTTTCCTCCGGTTCGGATTCGACAAAATCCGCAATAAAATATCTTTTTGCCGTTCCTTCTTCAAGAGCTATCATCTCCGTGAGATAAACCCCGTCATAAATTTCGGAATCCAGGAAATACATTGTTCTTCCGTCTTCGATTTTTCCGGTGGTTTTCGCAAAAATCCTGTCATATACCGCATGCACGGAAATATCTTCCGTTACGGCAACGGTATTTTCGACGGAATAAACAATGCTTACAATGCTTCTTCCGGTTGCGCTTCCGCTGAAAATAACAATTTCGGAAAATCCGTTTCCGTCAATATCGGCAATATCCGCCCCTTCGCAGGGGGCTTTATGTATTGTTCCGAGTCTTTCTTCGGAATAGCTGTAAATTCCGATTTCCTGTTCCCATTTTATTACGATAAGGCATTGGTTTTTTTCCGTTTCGGCAAAATCAACGCTTTTTATCTCGCCGTAAAAACCCGGCGCTTCGCAAACGGAGATCCAGCCGTCTTCCTCTTTTTTGAGGATGTTGATTCTTGTGTTATCGTCAAAAAGCGAATAAAAAGCCATCGCTTCCTCGGTTCCGTCGCCGTCAAGATCACGGAAAACAAAGGCGGAGTTTGTTTCGCCGTTTTCCGGATATTTGAGAACGTAGCTTTCGCCGAGGATGTTCGCAAGAGCGGAATTGAGTTTTTCCTGTTCTTCGGTAAAAACCGGCGGCTTCATAAGCGCTTCCGTATCCGTTTCAAAAACCGTACATCCGGAAAAAGCAAGGCAGAAAAACATTGCCGCAAGAACCGATAAAATCTTTTTCAAAACAAAACCCAACTCCTTTCGCCGAAGATGATAATATTCTAACTTATAATATAATACAAATTCGCCTTTCTTGTCAATTAATTAAAAGAAAACATTGTTTTAATTTTAAAAATCCGGATTTTAAAGCCTTTCCTTTCCGACATTCTTCTTGATTTTAAGTTTCCGTTTCGCTATTATATAAAGTGTATATCCGAATTTTTTCGAAAGGTTTTAAAGAAAATGTTTTCAATAAAAAGAGCTGTTTCAAAATTCAGAAGAATCTATGAAGGGAAATTTCTTTTCCGCTGTTTTGCATTGATATCAACCGTTTGTCTTTTGGTTTTTGTTCCGGAAGAATTCGAAGTTATGAGCGGCTGGAATTTTTTTAAGGAATTTTCCGTTTTCCATATCCTTTGGGCAATATGGGTATATGATATGCTGCTCCAGATTTTCCCGAGCAGAAAATATCTTCCCCTCGGTTCCTCAAAATTCAGCATCAAAGATTTTATTCCGAGAGAAATCAAAAACATCCGCAATCTTGAAAATCTTCTTGCATATATAAAAAAATGCAATATGGATACCCTTAAAATCGGTCTTGTCTGGTTTGCGCTTATCGCCGCAATCGGAATTCTTTATTTCACCGGGATAATCGGAAGAAACATGCTTCTTGTTTTTTCCGTCGCGTTTTATGTCTGCGATTTGATCTGCGTTCTTTTCTGGTGTCCTTTCCGGGTATGGTTTATGAAAAACCGCTGCTGCACAACCTGCAGAATTTTCAACTGGGACCACATGATGATGTTTTCCCCCATCGTTTTCGTTCCCGGATTTTTCACCTGGAGCCTTTGCGCCGGCGCATTAATCGTTCTTGCCGTCTGGGAAATTTCCTTTGCGCTCCATCCGGAAAGATTTTATGAAGGAACCAACGAAGCCCTTAAATGCTCCAACTGCACCGACGTTCTTTGCGGAAAGCGAAACTGCGCCGCGGATATTCCGGATTTGGACAACATAACGAAAGGTATCTGAACATGGCAATAAAAGCAATTTTATGGGATTATGACGGAACGCTTATGGATTCATCAAAAAAATCCATCGAGGTAAGCCTCGAAGTTCTTTCACATTTCATTCCCGACATTTATGAAAATATTCCGGAACCCCTTTCTTCAAGGGAAAATTTCCAGGAAACCTACGGAAGAATTTCCGATTGGGTGGAACTTTACCATGTCTGCTACGGTCTTGACGATGAACAGACCAGAACGGCTGTCCGGATGTGGGGCGAAGTTCAGCTCAAAAACAAAACCGAAGCGGAACTTTATTCCGGAATCCCGGAAATTCTTGAACATTTCAAAGAAACAAAAATGGGCGTCTGTTCCCAAAACGGCGCCGGAATTATCAAAAGATCTCTTGAGCACCATTCCGTGCTCAAATATTTCTGCGCGGTGATCGGGGTTGACGACGTTCTTTTTGATGAACAGAAACCCCATCCTTCCGCGTTTATAAAAGCCCTTGAAAAACTCGGAATCGAGGACAGGAACAAAACCTTTGTCTATATCGGCGACCACAGCGTGGACGTTGCCTTCGGCCGGAACGCCGAAGCCATGCTCAAAAAGGATTTTCCCGAAGCAAAGGTCGTCTGCGTCGCAATGCATCATCCCGGCGATTATTGCGAAGAGGACGAAAACTTCCTTCCGGATTATATTGCACATGATTCTTCCGAGCTTTTTGAGATACTGAACGGAATTTAAACCTTCTTTGCCGTGAAGGAAGATTTAAGTTCTTGATTTGGCGGGTTTTCCGCCGGAAAGGACTTTGATTCTTATGAATACCGATTACAGTAAATTAAACGAAAAAATTCTTGAACTTGCCGAAAAATTCGGTGAAAACGGCGCTTTTCTTGCAAACCACAAAGGCGAAACCGTTTTGAGCACCGTTTTCGGCAAAAACCTTAAAACCGAAGAACCCATCGGGGCAGAAAGCCGTTACCTCATGCCTCTTTGCTGTTCTTCAATGCTCGTCCTCTGCGCGTTCATCCTTATTGATGCAGGAAAGCTCCGGCTTTCGGACAAAATTTCAAAATTCATTCCCGAATTTGAGCACGGGGATAAAATCACCGTTAAGCATCTTCTTGCGGGAAAAAGCGGAATCCGCGATTTTTATTTCGGAGAAATCCGCCGGAACCTTAACGAAGACGAAGAATATTCCTCTCTTTCCGAAATCGACCGCCGCAAAAGGGATATGGAACTCTATCTCCGGGATTATCCCTTCGAAACGGTGCTCAGCGCGATAAAGAGAAAGGAACTTGAGCACGAACCCGGTCTTTCCGGAGATTATTCCGCAAGCGGCGCCGCTTTTCTTCGGGAAATAATCGAAAGGGTTGCAAAAATTCCCGTTTCCGGATTCATTGAAAAGGAGATTTTTGAAAAACTCGGAATGACCGAAACAAAAATCGGGGCGGACGAAAATGCTCTTCCGCTTTTTGCGCTTTTCCGCAACGCGGAATATATTGAATTCAAAACCGAAAACACCGATTATCCGTTCTTTACAACAACTGTTTCCGACCTTGAAAAACTCATGCTCGGAATTTTTGAGCACAGCCTTTTTTCCGAAAAGCTTTGGAAAATCGCAAACAGATTCGATTCCGACAACGAAGGACTCGGTTTTGAAGGTCTTAACGGATTTTCCATTCTTTCCCTCGATTTTGAAGAATTCGGCTCGGCATCTTTTTATTTCGACAAAGAAAACGATTTTTGCTGGCTTCGGGCAACAAACTGCTCTTCAAAATATATTCAGGAAGACGACAGCAAAATCCTTTTCTTCCCGAAGGAAGTAAGAATGGAGCTCGGACCGATTTTCACCGTTCCGAAGAACACGAAAATGATTCCATACGGAAGCAAAAACTGGCGCCAGGCGGCGAATCTTGAAATCCGCCCGGATCAGCGCGAATTTGTTTCCGGCGCGCTTGATACCATTGCATATTCCGCCGCCTATAAAAACCATAAGCTCTTTGTGGAAATGGAGGGCGAAAGGGCAATCGGACTTCTCGATCTTTCCGTCGATAAAAAGAAAGGCGATTACAACATCGAAATCGTTCTCATCGACCGCCGCTATCAGGGCAGAGGCTTCGGAAAATTCATGCTCCGCTTTGCCGTTGATTATCTTAAAAAAGCCGGCGCAAAAAAGCTTTCCATCGGCGTAAACCGCTTCAATATTCCGGCACAGAAACTTTATAAATCCGTCGGATTCAAAGAGGACTGCGTTTATGACGAGGGAATCTGGATGACCCAGGTTCTTTCCGAAGAATAAGAAAAAAAGAAAAATCCGCCGTTTTTTAAAACGGCGGATTTTTTATGTTCTGCGGTTAAAATGTTGGGGGATTCTTTTGAAATTGCCGCTCGATTTTTACCTCCCCTCAAGGGGAGGTAAAGCCGCCCGTTTTGTAATCGGACGGGGTTTTCTCTCCCTCAGTCACGGCAAAGCCGCGACAGCTCCCTCGTCAGAGGGAGCTTGCCCTCCGGGGAGCCTTTTTGCGGAACGGTCAGAAAAATCCCCTTCTTTTTCGGGTTTTAATACCAAAAGAATTTATAAAGATTCGGGAACGAAGCAAAAAACTGGCTCAGTTTTTTGTTGGAGGAAGAACCCGGGTCGTTGATTATGAATCCGGAAGGGGAAAGATTCTCTCCCCCGGAATAACCGGTTATAACAACCCAATGCTGTGAACCGGAGGAGGTTTTTCCGCCGATCAGAACGGGTTTTCCCTCCCGGAGCTTGTTATAAATTTTTTCAAGATAATTTTCGCTCCAGTAATTCACCGTAAAATCCTCCGGCCAATAGACGTTTCCGCTTCGGTCATAGGAAAGATTTTTCATCATTTCATCCGGATATATCGTTCTTCCGGTTCTGTAGGATTCCATCATCGCAATTCCGGTTGTGACGCAGCCGATTTTTCCGATTGTTTTTCCGGAGGAACCGATTTTCACGTTTGCCCAGCGGGAATCGGTCTGTTTAAAATCCGGAACATCAAGCAGAACCGTGGAAAAACCTTTTTCGAAAAGGGAAAGATATTCCGAACTCACAACACCGGTTTTGTTTCCGTCATAAAGAATCCTGCTCCAGTATCCGTTTGTTGAAAGAACGATCACGTTTTCGTCTTTTGAAACGGTTCCAATTACAGGATAGCTTTTTCCCGCGCCGCTCCGGACGTTGAGATTCCCGCTTTTTGTTGCAACTTTTGCGGAATCTTCCGAAACGATTTCGATATAATCCGAATGGCAGTAGCCAAATTTTCCTTCGGAATATTCAACTTTCCACCAATCTCCGGATTTTTCGATAAGGGCAACGTAGCTTCCTTTCGGAATCGAAGTCAGTATGTAACCGCCCGAAGAGGCGGAATTTCGCACATTGAGTCTTCCGCTTTCCGTCGAAACGATTCCCGCCGCGGAATCGGAATTTATTGCATAAACCGGCGGATTTCCCGCGGAAATTCCCGCTGCAAAAACCGCCGCAAGAGCCATTGAAAGGATTTTTTTCATTTGTTCACCTCGGTTTTTTGTTTTTTTGATTTCGGGTTCGATTATAACACAGGTTTTTTTGAAGGTGAACAGTCCAAATCCTGCCAAAAGCCGTTTTTCCGCTTTCCAAAGCGGAAAATTCACATTGCAAGAGCCTTCGCAAGGGCAGGTTTCAGTTTTTGATAAATCTCCTCAAAATCCGAAAGCGGAAGGGGATTTTTTCCTTTTCCGATTTCAACGGTGAACCCCGGGCGTCCGAATCTTTCAATATACCAATCCTTTAAACCGCCTTTTGATGCCATTCCGGAGGGAAAAGCGGTTTTATATCCGCAGGCTTTTGCAAATTCCTCCGCAATATCCCTGCTTATAATCGGCGTTTTCCGCCCGTAATACCAATAAACCTCCTCCCCCTGGGAATGGAAGGAATAAAGGCGCTTTATGTCAAAAGTGCTGCAAAAACCGCAGACCGCCCTTGTTTCCGGTTCGGAAAAAGCCCGGGGACCGCCGTATTTCCCCGGCGCAGGACCGAAAATCCTGTTTTTCCGCTCCTCTTCCCGAAGCTCTTCCCAACCCGCCCCGAAATTGTGATTTATGTCAACTCCCCTTGCGTTTGCGTTCCAATGGGCAAAATCCCCTTTCGCAAGTCTTTCAATATGTCCCGCGGAGGAAAAAGCGCCCCTGCTCCCGATAAGATTTATTTCGACCCCGTCCGGATTGAGAACCGGAATCACCGAAAAACCTCTTTTTCCGATCGCTTCGGCAATATTTATTCCGCAGAGTTTTTCGCCTTTTTCAAACGCCCCGCAAACTTCGTCAAAAAACCGGAAAAGAACAAGCCCCGTCAGCCATTCGCTTCCGTGGGTTGCCCCGGCAAAAAGCACCGAACCCACAGGATTTCCGATTGTCAAAACGGAAATTTTTCTTCCGAGAACGCTTTTTCCGATAAAAAAGCTTTTTGCAAAAGGATATCTTTTCAAAATTGCGTTAACGTATTTTGCCGCCTTTTCCCCGGTCGGCGGATTTTTAAAATCCAAAAAAATTCCTCCCCGCTATTCAATTCCTGCAAAATATATGTTAAAATATTTAAAAATAGGCAAAGGAGAATCAGAAAAAATGGTTGTTCCGGAAAAAAAGATCAATTCAACCGAAATTTTTGACGGTTATATTTTAAAAGTTGTGAAGGACGAGGTTTCTCTCGGAGAAGGTAAAAAAGCCTTCCGTGAGGTTGTCCGCCATAAAGGCGCCGCGGCGGTTATTGCCGTTGACGAAGAAAAAAACGCTTTTTTTGTTGAGCAGTTCCGCTATCCGGTGGATATGCCGCTTTTTGAAGCTCCCGCCGGAAAACTCGACCCGGGCGAAGAACCCATTGAATGCGCAAAGCGCGAACTTCTTGAAGAATGCGGAATCACCGCGGAAAACTGGACCTATCTCGGTCCGATGCTTTCCTCCCCCGGTTTCTGCGACGAGGTAATCCATCTTTTCCTTGCGGAAAACCTTTCCGAATCCGCTCCGGACCCGGACGAGGACGAATTCCTCGACATCATAAAGCTTCCCCTTTCTGAAGTTCTTGAAAAAATCCGCAAAGGAACAATTCCCGACGCGAAAACCCAGATTCTTGTTCTTCGCGCCTGCGATTTGTTCGGCGTAAAATAATTTTGCCATAGTAATGTTTTTTTAAGGCCCCCTTGTCAATGTGGGCTGGATTTTGTTCAGCCTCCCCTATCAGGGGAGGTGGATTTTTCGGCGGCTTGCCGTCGGAAAAGACGAAAGGGTGAAAACGGTTTTTACGGAACGTCGGGGACGACGTTCCGTACCGTAATGCTGTGGATTTGATATAAACAATGTTGGGGCGGATATTATCCGCTCGTTTTGTAGTTTGACAGGGTTGACACCTCATCCGTCACGCTTTATTCTTTGGGCGTACCACCTTCCCCTCTGGGAAGGCTTGCCCTCCGCCGATTTGCATCTGTAATAAATTTCCTCCTTTCGGAATATGGTTTATACTCACCGTTTTCCGGAAAGGAGGTTTTTTTATTATGAAAGGTATGCCGGAAGAGCGGACAATTTCCGCCGCGGAATACATAATCGAAAGCGGAGCAACGGTTCGCGCCGCGGCAAAAAAATTTGGTGTAAGCAAGAGCACGATCCACAAAGACGTTTCGGAAAGACTCCGCAGACTTAATCCGAATCTTTATCTTGAAGTTAAAAACGTTCTTGAAAAGAACAAAAGGGAACGCCATATCCGCGGCGGGGAAGCAACAAAAGAAAAATATGCAAAGCTTCGGTGAATTCCTGCGGAATTTTATAAGCGCTTTCGGGGAAAAATATTTTCCGGAGGCGTTTTTTATTTTATGAAATTCAGGATTTTTATTCTTGCCTTTTCCGTCGGGTTTGTTTTTTGCTTCACCGCGGCGGTTCTTTTTGTTTTTTCCTTTTCCGGAACAAAAACCGAAGAACCGGAAACGGAAGATTTTTCCGAAGCGGTTTTTCTTGAGCAGCCGAAGGCGGTTTTTCTTCTTGTTTATGAAAGCGAAAAAAGCTTCGGACCTTTTACCCTTATCGGTTTTGATGCCGAAAAGGGAAGAATCCCGGTTTTTACCTTTTCCGGAAAAGCCGCAATCGATTACGGCGGAAACTATATTTCGGCGGAGGATCTTTTTTCTTCCGTTTCTCCGGGGATTTTTGCCGGAACCGTTGAAAAGAACTTCGGAATCGAACTTTCCGGATATTTTATCTGGAACCGGGAATCCGCCGAAAAAATCGTTTCAAAAGCCGGAACTTTTGATTATGTTCTTCCGGAAAACATAAAATATTCCGAAGGAAACAAAACGGTCAACCTTTCTTCCGGGGTGCAGAACATGACCGGGAAGAAAATCTGCGATATTTTCGTTTCGCCGGAATTTTCCGAAGGAGAAAGATGCGACGCCGTTTCCCGGATAACCGCCGCCTTCATCAACAGGCGGCTCCGGCGGCTTCTTCCGGAAAGCAGTCTTTATTCCGTGATTTTTAATTATACCGAAACGGACGTCAGCGCTTTCGATAAGGAAAAATATTCGAAGATAATCGAAGTTCTTTCCTCTTCCGGAAAAAGCCTTTCCGGCCATATCACAAACGATACCGAAAAGGATCTTTCAACCGGTCTTCTCTATTTTTCCGATCCGACCCTTGCGCGGATTTCGGAATATTTTAAATGATTTTTTTAAGCTAAAACAGAAAAACGCCGGGTTTTAAATAATCCGGTGTTTTTTGTTTCAGTAAACACCCTCTGTTTTGTTCACCGGATAAATACAGTTTTTTTGATTTGTTGCAAAAAATACATAAAAATTGCCCAAAATGCGACAAAAATGATACATTTTTCACATTTTGGTTATTGCAAATTCCGTTTTCAAACTATATAATATGTTTATACTTAAAAGGGGCGTTCCCGCCAAGGAGGAAAATCATGGGAAACAAGGCTCTTGACAAAAAAACTCTTTCCGATGCTCTTGCAAGACGTCTTCCGGCATATTACCGCCACGTCTGCATAATGCTTGCGGAAGGAAAACAAACCGTAACTTCCGGTGAACTTGCAAAAAGAATCGGCAACACAAGCGCACAGGTCCGCCAGGACTTTTTTACCTGCGGCGGAGTTGAAAACTATCATCCGGATACTCTTAAAGAATGGCTTTCCGGCCTTCTCGGAATCAAAAAAGAACATCATATGGTTGTAATCGGCGCCGGAAACCTTGGCCGCGCAATCATAAGCTTCAAGGATTTCAACACCGACGGATTTTTTATCGACGCCGTTTTTGACAACAACCTTATGTTCGAAGGAATGCAGATTTGCGGAATTCCGATTCTCAACGTAAGTTCCCTCGAAGATTATCTTTCCGCAAACAAAGTTGATATTGTTGTAATCACAACCCCCGCAAACGTTGCGGAAGAAATTCTTGAAAAATCAATCAAAGGCGGAGTTAAAGGCGTCTGGAACTTTGCTCCGGTCGATCTCCGTTCCAACGAAAAAATCGAAGTTCAGAACGTCCATTTAAGCGACAGCCTTCTTACCCTTTCCTTCAGAATGAACGAAAAGGAATATTGGAAAAACCAGAAATAATTTTTAAAAAAACAAAAAGGTGCGTTCCGGATGCACAAGTCCAGTAAAAACGGACAATAGAAAAAAGAGGCCTCCTATGGTAGAATTAAGATACTACCATAGGAGGTTTTGTTATGCCCAGAAGTTACAGACACATAAAAGAATATGAAAAAGAGATA
>SVMR01000031.1 GCA_015067315.1 Oscillospiraceae bacterium
TTGAGCGAAGCATAGCAAGAATACCGATGTATCAAGCACTCAATACCATTAAAATTGATACCAACGCCAAAAACGTGGCTGTGATTGCCAATGAGATTAAGCAGTTGTAATACTGACAAATTCCAATTTGTCGAACAGACACAATGGCGCACTTCTATACACCATTTGGTGTAGTGCGTCATATGCGGCTCTGCCCACACAAAGCCTCCCCTGTGTAAGGGGAGGCGCCCCGAAGGAGCGGAAAGGGGAAACGCCCTCTCAGTCACGCCTTTGGCGTGACAGCTCTCCCAAAGGGAGAGCCAAGGTCGCTTCCTCGCCGGCGTATGACACAAAAAAACCGACCCATGATCGTAACCATAGGTCGGTTTCATTGTTTTTTGGACATCCCCGGAAAGACCGGGGATTTTTATCAAACTGAAAAATTTCAGAAATTATTCTTCGTTTTTCATTTTTGCGAAGCATTCGCTGCAATATACAGGGCGATCTTCTCTGGGTTTGAAAGGAACTTTTGCTTCGCATCCGCAAGCTGCGCAGGTGGTGGTGTACATTTCTTTCTGGGTTTTGATTTTGTTCTTGCGTGCATCGCGGCAATCTTTGCAGCGCTGGGGTTCATTTACGAAACCGCGTTCTGCATAGAATTCCTGTTCACCGGCGGTGAAAACGAATTCTTTACCGCATTCTTTGCACACTAAGGTTTTGTCTTCGTACATTGTTTTTACCTCTTCTTTTGAATAAATGTATTTGCCCTTGGTTTTCAACAACCGCCTTGAAAGAAACGTTGCCGGGATCCACGGAGCATTCGTATATCCAGCCCGAAGGCCGCATACCAAAAATAATTAATTTTCCGGTCCGATTTCGGTCCGGAGTTTTTTTCGGACACGCGAAAGGGCGTTTCCGACGGATTTTTCGGATTTTCCGATTTTTTCGCCGATTGCTTTATATGAAAAACCGGAAAGATAAAGCCGGAGAACTTCCAGTTCAAATTCCGAAAGAACCTCAAAAATCCGCCTTTTCATATTAAAAAGGCTTTCTTTTTCGATCCAATCGGTTTCCGGTTCGCTTTTTGAAGCAAGATCGATTTCATCGATTGAAATATAGTTCAGCATTGCCGAATTTTTTGGTCTTTGGCCACTTCTTAAAATCGAAGCGATATGGTTTTTTATGCAAACCGCCGCAAAAGTCCGAAAACCCGCTCCCTTTTTTTCATCATAGGAATGGAGCGCGCGGAGAAACGCAACAACGGATTCCTGAAGGATATCTTCCCTTTCATAACCCAGTTTTTCCGCCGCGGAAAAGGTTTCCTTCGGAATATAGGCGCAAAGATTCAGAAGTTTTCCGAAATCGTTATAATCTCCGTTCCGGATTTTTTCCGCCATGACTTCAACAGATAATTCTTTTTTGCACATAAGGGGAAACGCCATCCTATCAAGACCAATTAAACAATATTTTACCACAATAAAACAATAAGTCAAGTGTTAAAGCCATAACAGTTGTGTTTTTCAACATTTTTCACTAAAAGCCCTGCCTTTTCCCGCTTTGTTTTTTATATTTTTTCTTTTTATGGTATTTAATATTTTTTTATGCTATAATATATTTAATTATATGCGTTTTTACGCAGAAAGGATTTATTTTTATGGAAAAGAGAAAAAAACGCTTCGGCGACCGTTATGACGGATACCGTGTCCGTTCTTTGTCCCCGATGTCTTATGTTTCTCCGTTTATTATGAAAACGAGAAACGATTCCTCGAACCTTTTTTCCGGTTCCGTTGAACTCGGAAGAATTGAAAACTACATAAAGAAAAAACGCCGCGAAGACGGTTTTTCCGGATTCGGTTTTCTTCATGTAATGATTGCTTCCTACGTAAGACTTGTTTCCCAAAAACCCGCAATGAACCGCTTTATTGCGGGACAGAGAATTTATCAGGCGGGCGAGGATATTGCCGTCTGCATGATGGTAAAAAAGAGCATGGAGCTTAACGCCCAGGAATCCGCAATCAAAGTAATCTTCAAACCCGACGACACCGCGGAAGACGTTTACCGCAAAATGGAAGTTGCCATTAAAGAAGCAAGACAGCAGGGAGATTCAAACCTTTTCGACATTGTCGCAAAAATTATAAACTGGCTTCCCGCTCTGCTTATCCGCCTGCTTATTTCAATTCTTGAATTCATGGATTATTTCGGTTTCATGCCGAAAATCATCCATAAGGCTTCCCCCTTCCATTGCAGCATGTTCATAACGAACCTCGGCTCCCTCGGAATTCCGCCCATCTATCATCATCTTTACAACTTCGGAACCTGCCCGATTTTCTTTGCATTCGGCGCAAAAAGAACCGCCCTTGAACTCCAGAAAGACGGCAGCGTTGAAAAACACAAATACGTTGATTTCACCGTTGTTTCCGACGAAAGAATCACCGACGGACATTATTACGCAAACGCATTCAAACAGCTTGACTGGATTCTTCGCCATCCGGATATTCTTGACGAAAAACCCGAACAGGTCATCCCGGACATCGATTGATCAAAAAAGGAGGTCCAACTTTTATGAAACTAAATTATAAACGTACCCTTCTTGTCGGACTTGCTTTCCTTTCAATCTGCACTTTCTGGCAGGCTTATGACGGAATCATTCCGCTTATCCTCAAAAACACCTTCGGAATCGGCGAAACCGCCACCGGACAGATAATGGCCATTGACAATATGCTTGCCCTTATCATGCTTCCGCTTTTCGGTTCCCTTTCCGATAAAACCCATACTCCCATCGGAAAAAGAACGCCTTATATAATTTTCGGAACAACCGTTGCCGTAATAAGCATGCTTTTCCTGCCTTATTTCGACAATACCGAAAACCTTCTCGGCTTTGCCCTTTGCCTCGGTCTTACTCTTCTTGCAATGGCAACCTACCGTTCTCCGGCGGTTTCCCTTATGCCCGACGTAACTCCGAAAAAACTCCGCAGCAAGGGTAACGCAGTTATCAACCTTATGGGCGCGGTCGGCGGAGTTATCTCCCTTGCGCTTATAAGCGTTCTTGTTCCGAAGGAAGGCAAGCCCAATTATTTCCCGATTTTTGCAATCATCGCCGGAATCATGGTTGCCGCGGTTATAATTCTTGTTCTTACCGTAAAAGAAAACAGACTTGTTAAGGAAATGGAAGAAACCGGCGGTTATGAAAGCACCGAAGCGGAACTTAACGCGGAACTTTCAAAAGGCAAAAAAATGCCGAAAGACATTCTTAAAAGCCTTATTTTCATGCTTGGAACCGTTGCGTTTTTCTTCTTCGGATATAACGCCGTCACAACTTTCTTCAGCCTTTATATGACCAATTTCCTTGAAGTAAAAGGCGGAAGTTTTGCAAACTATCTCATGGTCGCAACCGTCTGCTCCATTATCTCCTATATTCCTTCCGGTATGATTGCAACAAAATTCGGACGCAAAAAAGCGGTTATGATCGGTCTTACCGTTATGACTTTCTGCTTCCTCGTAATGTCCTTCTTCAGAAGCGCGGGAATCCACCTTATCCCGTTCTTTGTAATAATCGGCTTCGGCTATGCCTGCGTAATCGTAAACACCTTCCCAATAATCTGGGAAATGAGCCAGGGCAGCGATATCGGAAAATACACCGGATATTATTACACCGCTTCCATGGCGGCGCAGATTGCAACCCCCATGCTCGCAGGTTTCCTTATCGAAAAAATCGACAGCTACGGAATCCTTTTCCCCTATGCCGTAATTATGGAAATCCTTGCATTCCTCATGCTTTCCCAGGTTAAACACGGCGACAGCAAGCCCGTTAAACCGAACGACAAGCTCGAATCCCTTGACGTCGGAGGCGATGACTGATGATTGAAAACCCCCTTCTCACCGGAATTGTAATGGTGTTCATTATAATTTTTCTGCTTATCGCCTGCGCTTTTGTCTATATGACAACCCCGAACAAGTTCCGCTTTTTCGATATGCCCGTCGCCTATTGCCACAGAGGATATCATGACGACGTTTTTCCGGAAAACAGCCTTGGCGCATTCAGAAAAGCCGCAGAATGCGAACTTGGAGTTGAACTTGACGTTCAGCCCACCAAGGACGGAAAAATCGTTGTTTTCCATGACAAAACCGCAAAAAGGGTCTGCGGCGTTGATAAAGCAATTTCCGAAATGACTTTTGATGAAGTTTCCGGACTTTGCCTTAAAGGAACCGAAGAAAAAATCCCGCTTTTCACCGAAGTTCTTGAAGTTCTCGGCGGAGTTCCCGTTTCCTGTGAAATAAAAACCTCCGGCGCGGATTTCGATCCCGTTTTTCTTGAAGGGGTTTATCAGATTCTCAAAGATTATGAAGGCAACTTCAACGTCATAAGTTTCAACCCCTTTGTTCTTGAATGGTTCAAAAACAACCATCCGGAAATAATACGCGGTCAGCTTGCCGCCGGAAAAGACGATATCGGCATAAAAGGCTTCCTCGGCTGGGCGCTTTCAAATCTTCTCCTCAACTTCAAGGCAAAACCGGACTTTATTTCCTATAAATTCGACGACAAAAGCTTCGGATTTGCTCTCAACCGTTTTTACGGAACAAGGCTCTGCTGCTACACCGTCCATTCCATGGATGATGTTGAATTTGCCGCAAACGAAGGTTTTTCAACCTTTGTCGGAGAACATTTCGACATAAGCGAGGTGTAAGTTCTTGAAAAAAGACGACAAAACAAACGTAATGCGCATTCTTGACCAGAAAAAGGTTTCCTATATCCCCCATGGATATGAAATCGAGGAAGGCGCGCCCTGCGACGCGGTTACCGTCGCCGGACTTATCGGAAAAGACGTTTCCGAAGTTTACAAAACCCTTGTGCTCAAAGCCGGAAAAGGGAATTTTTACGTTTTCGTCGTTCCCGGCGCCGCAAGGCTCGATTATAAAAAAGCCGCAAAAGCAGTCGGCGAAAAAAGCGTCGCAATGGTTCTTTCGGCGGATCTTCTCGGACTTACCGGTTATATCCACGGCGGCTGTTCCCCCATCGGAATGAAAAAACTTTTCCCGACCGTTTTCCACGAAGCGGTTCTTGACCTTGAAACCGTTACCGTAAGCGCCGGAAAAATCGGAAGGCAGATCGAAATCGAACCTTCCCTTCTGATTTCCCTTGTCAACGGAAAAACCGCGGATATTATTGTTGAAGAATAAATCATTATTAACATTATTAAAGAAGCGCACCCGGTTAGGGTGCGCTTCTTTTTATTATAATACATTGTAAATTATCGATTTTTCGACAAAATTAGCACTCGGATTAAAAAAGTGCTAAAAATTTGTGAATATTTTGTATATTCGCTTGACAACGGGAAAAATATCAGTATAATATAGTTGTTGGCACTCATAAGAACTGAGTGCTAAATCAAAACAAGCAAACGAAGGAGGAGAGCGACAGAATGTTTTTTGATGACAGAAAGAAAAGAATTCTTTCCGCAATTGTTGAAACATATATCCGCACCGGCGAACCGGTCGGTTCAAAAACGCTTTCCGAATTCCCCGGAATTTCCGTTTCCCCCGCAACGGTAAGAAACGAAATGGCTGCGCTTTTTGAAATGGGTCTTCTTGAACAGCCCCACACCTCCGCAGGAAGAGTTCCTTCCCATCTCGGTTACAGGGCATATATCGACAGCCTTATGCGCTTAAAGCCCCTTACGGAGGACGAGAAGGACGGAATCGACGCCCTGTTCAACGTAAGCGACCCGGATCCGGATAAACTCCTTGCGGATTGCGCCGAAACCCTTGCGGAATATACCGGCTGTGCAACGGTTGCAATGACCACAACCCCAAGCTACGTCACCGTCGAACATATCGACATAGTTCCGGCGGACGAAACAACGGTTGTTCTTCTTGTAATCGCTTCAAACGGAGTTGTTAAAAGCAAGGTCTGCCGGCTCGGTTTCCGGGTCAACACCGGAATTGCGGATTTTTTCCGGAAGTTTGCAAAAGACCGTTTCTGCGGGCACACCCTTAAAGATATCTCCGCCGAATTCATGAACGCCGTTTCGATCCAGCTTGGAGAATATTCCGGAGTTTTCAATCCCCTCATGGTCGGAATTTATGAACTTTGCAAGGAAGTTTATGACGGTCAGTATTACCTCGGCGGTCGGGAAAAACTTCTTACCTACAACGAATATTCCGACAGGGCGCTTGAAATTATGAAGCTTATTTCAAAACGCGAAAAGCTCGGACCTGTAATCGGAAACAACCCTTCCGGCGTTACAGTTTTCATCGGAAAGGAAAACAGCCTTTCCCAGCTTTCCGGAAGTTCGCTTCTTGTTGCAAGGTTCTCAATCGGCGAAAACGATTGCGGAACAATCGGTCTTATCGGACCGGTAAGAATGGATTATTCAAGACTTATTCCCCATCTTGAATATTTTGCTGAAAAACTCGGCACACTGCTTTCTATAACATATCAAAGAAAAACAGGTGATGACAATGGATAAAGAAAAAGTAACCCCAACAGAACAGCAGAACGAGGTTCCCGAAGAAAAAACGGAACTCGAAAGCCTCCGCGAAGAACTTGAAACCCTTCAGAAGGCAAAAGACGAGCTTTATGACAAATATCTCCGCACTCTTGCGGAATATGACAACTTCCGCAAAAGAAGCCAGCGCGAAAAAGACGCGATTTACGGCGACGCAACGGTTGACGCAGTCAAAAAGCTTCTTCCGGTTCTCGATAACTTCGAACGGGCGCTCAACTATGAATGCAAGGACGAGGAATTCAAAAAGGGAATCGCTCTTATCCAGAACACCCTTGTTGAAGTTTTCGAAAACCTCGGGGTAAAGGAAATCCCCGCAATGGACGCTCAGTTCGACCCGAATCTTCACGAAGCGGTTATGCATATCGACAACCCGGCTTATGAAGAAAACATCGTAACCGACGTTTACAGAAAAGGCTATATGCTCGGCGACAAAGTTATCCGCCACACAATGGTTGTTGTCGCAAACTGAACTAAATTTGTAAACCAAAGCAAAACTTTTTAATATAATCAAAATTGTAAATCTTTAACTTAATTGGAGGAATATATTATGGCAAAAATTATCGGTATTGACCTTGGTACCACCAACTCCTGCGTAGCAGTTATGGAAGCAGGCGAAGCAGTTGTAATCCCCAACCCCGAAGGCGCAAGAACCACCCCTTCCGTTGTCGGTTTTTCCAAAACCGGTGAACGCGTAGTCGGCCAGGCAGCAAAACGCCAGGCTGTCACCAACCCCGAAAGAACCATCACTTCCATCAAACGCCACATGGGCAGCGAATACAAAGTAAACATTGACGGAAAAGGCTACACCCCCCAGGAAATTTCCGCAATGGTTCTCCAGAAGCTCAAAGCTGACGCAGAGGCATATCTCGGCGAAACCGTAACCGCCGCAGTTATCACCGTTCCCGCATACTTCACCGACGCACAGCGCCAGGCAACCAAAGACGCAGGCAAAATCGCCGGTCTTGAAGTAAAACGTATCATCAACGAACCCACCGCCGCAGCTCTTGCATACGGCGCAGACAAAGAAGACGACCAGAAAATCATGGTTTATGACCTTGGCGGCGGCACCTTCGACGTTTCCATCATCGAAATGGGCGACGGCATCCAGGAAGTTCTTGCAACCGCAGGCAACAACCACCTCGGCGGCGACGACTTTGACGACAGACTTATCAACTATCTTGCAGACCAGTTCAGAATCGAAAACGGAATCGATCTCCGCTCCGACAAAATGGCTATGCAGAGACTTAAAGAAGCCGCAGAAAAATGCAAAATCGAACTTTCCGGCATGACCCAGGCAAACGTAAACCTTCCCTTCATCACCGCGGACGCAACCGGTCCGAAACATCTTGACGTAAACGTTTCCAGAGCAAAATTCAACGAACTCACCGCAGACCTTGTTGAAGCAACCATGGGACCGGTTCGCCAGGCACTTTCCGACGCGGGTCTTAAAGCTTCCGAACTCGACAAAATCCTTCTCGTCGGCGGTTCTTCAAGAATTCCCGCTGTTCAGGAAGCAGTTAAAAACATCACCGGCAAAGAACCCTTCAAAGGCATCAACCCCGACGAATGCGTTGCTCTCGGCGCTGCGATCCAGGGCGGCGTTCTTTCCGGCGAAGTAAAAGGTCTTGTTCTTCTCGACGTAACTCCCCTTTCCCTCGGTCTTGAAACCCTCGGCGGAGTTTTTACCAAAATCATCGACAGAAACACCACCATTCCCGCTAAAAAATCCCAGATTTTCTCCACCGCCGCAGACGGCCAGACTTCCGTTGAAGTTCACGTTCTCCAGGGCGAACGTGAAATGGCAAGAGATAACAAATCTCTCGGTATGTTCCATCTTGACGGCATTATGCCCGCACCCAGAGGTATTCCGCAGATCGAAGTAACCTTTGATATCGACGCAAACGGAATTGTTCACGTAAGCGCAAAAGACCTCGGTACCGGCAAAGAACAGCATATCACCATCACCTCTTCCACCAACATGAGCAAAGAGGACATCGAAAAAGCCGTTAAAGAAGCGGAACAGTATGCGGAACAGGATAAGAAACACCGCGAGGAAATCGATACCCGCAACGCCGCCGACCAGATGGTATATCAGTCCGAAAAAACCATCAAAGACCTTGGCGACAAACTTTCCGCAGACGACAAATCCGGTCTTGAAGCAAAAATCAACGACCTTAAAGAATCCCTCAAGGGCGAAGATATCGAGGATATCAAAGCAAAACAGAAAGCTCTTGAAGAAAAATTCTATGAAGTTTCCGCAAAAGTTTACCAGCAGGCAAACCCCAACGGCGACCCCAACGCACAGCCCGGATGTGACGGAAACTGCGGCGATTGCGGAAACCACGGAAACGACGACGGCTATGTTGACGCCGATTACAGAGAAGTTTAATTCCGCAGCTTGATTTTAAAACGGTAATATTCTTTCAGTTTCTGCGCAGGGGTTTTCCTCTGCGCAGAAAGTGCTATACATAGAGAAAAGTAAGGTGGTGCAAAAATGGCGGAAAAGCGCGATTATTATGAAGTTCTTGGAATTGAAAAAGGCGCAACCGACGACGAAATAAAAAAAGCCTACCGCAAAATGGCAAAAAAATATCATCCGGACCTTAACCCGGACGATAAAACCGCAGAAGCAAAATTCAAGGAAGTGGGCGAAGCCTACGAAGTTCTTTCCGATAAAACAAAGCGCGACCGTTATGACCGCTTCGGTCATGCGGGCGTTGACCCGAACTACGGCGCCGGTCAGGGCGGATATGAAAGATATCAGCAATACGGTCACGGCGATTTCGGCGATTTCGGCGATATATTCGGAGATATTTTCAGCGGATTCGGCTTCGGCGGTTCCACAAAAACAAGAAACCCCAACGGTCCTATCCGCGGAAACGACACCCAGGTCCGCATCCAGCTTTCCTTCATGGAAGCCGCAAAGGGCTGTAAAAAGGAAATTCCGGTCCAGCGCCTTGAACGCTGTTCCGATTGTTCCGGAACCGGCGCAAAACCCGGCACAAGCCCCGAAAGCTGTCCGGAATGCGGCGGCAGCGGCCAGGTACGGGTTCAGCAGAGAAGCCCCTTCGGCGTGATCCAGACCGTTAAAGCCTGTTCCCGCTGCGGCGGAAAAGGCAAAATCATAAGCGACCCCTGCAAATCCTGCAACGGAATGGGCAGAGTCCGCAAAAGCAGAAAAATCTCCGTCGATATCCCCGCAGGCATTGACGACGGACAGACCTTTGTTGTTCGCGGAATGGGCGACGACGGCACAAACGGCGGTCCCTCCGGCGACCTTAACGTAACCGTTTCCGTCAAGGAAGATCCCATCTTCCGCAGAGAAGGTTTTGACGTCTGGGTCGATATTCCGGTAACCTTTGCCCAGGCGGTTCTGGGCGACGAGCTTACCGTCCCCACCATTGACGGAAAAGTTTCCTATAACATTCCCGAAGGCACCCAGCCCGGAACGACCTTCCGCCTCCGCAACAAGGGTATTCAGTACATCAACAACCGCGGACGCGGCGACCAATACGTAAGAGTTAACATCGAAGTTCCCACCAACCTTTCCGGAAAACAGAAAGATATGCTCCGGGACTTTGATTCCACAACCGGCGATAAGAACTATGCGAAGCGCAAAAGCTTTTTCGACAAAATAAAAGACGCATTCAAGGGAGATTGAGAATGGAAACCTGGAACGAACTTACAGTAAAAGTTAAAACCGAAGATACCGCAAGGGCAAGCGACGTCTGCACCGTTATTGCGGATATGGGAATCTATGTTGAAGATTACAGCGACCTTGAAAACGTTGTCTGGAACATCGCCCACGTTGACCTTATCGAGCAGGAACTTCTTGAACGTGACCGCACCCATTCCCTCATCCACGTTTATATCAAGCAGGAAAAGGACGCTCTCGAATGCGTTGAATTCATCAAGGCAAGGCTTGACGCCGAAGGAATCGGATACGAAACCTCTATTGTCGGCGTTAACGAAGAGGACTGGGCAAACAACTGGAAACAGTATTACCACACCCAGAGAATCGGCAAGCGCATTGTCGTAACCCCTTCATGGGAGGAATATACCCCCTCCGGCGACGACGTGCAGATGCGTCTTGACCCGGGCATGGCTTTCGGCACCGGAACCCATGACACAACCCGCCTTTGCCTTGAACTTCTTGAAGAGGTTGTAACTCCCGAAACCCGCATTCTCGACGTCGGCACCGGAAGCGGAATTCTTTCCGTCGGCGGCGTTCTTCTCGGCGCGCCTTCCGCTCTCGGCGTTGATATCGACCCGGTTGCGGTAAAAGTTGCGAACGAAAACGCAGAAATCAACGAAGTTTCCGAAAAAACCGAATTCGTCTGCGGCGACCTTACCGATAAAGTTCACGGAAAATTCGAAATCGTAACCGCAAATATCGTTGCGGACGTTATCATCAGACTTTTGAGCACCGTTAAGAATTACCTGCTCAAAGGCGGCGTGCTCATCGTTTCCGGAATCATCGACACCCGTGCGGACGAGGTTGAAAACGCCTGTCACGAAGCCGGCTTCACCACCGAAAAACGGCTTGAGCATGGGGGTTGGGTCGCTATCAAGCTTCGCTACTGATTTTTGAGCACCGAAAGGAGAACACATCGAAATGAAACCTTCCGAAGAACTTAAAGAGGGCACTCTTATTCTTTATAACAAACACCCGAACATTGTCCGTGGAATCACCGCGGACGCCACCAAGAACGCGGTTTTTCTTCTTGTTGAAGATATGATCGACCACGGAATGTATGACGCAAACATCGACGATATTGACTATTGGCCTTCCTGCCCCCATTACAAAATTCTTGATACAATGGAAGTCCTTCTCAAATTCGTCCGTTACGGCGAAAACACCCTTGTTTTTGCGGAACCCCAAAGCGGAATGTGCATCAACATTCCCCATTTCAACGTAAACCTTGAGGTTGCGGGAATGGATTTTGAACCGGGAAAAGGATATCTCCTCACCTTTGCGGACAAATTCCTTCTCGGCGCCGAAACCATGGTCGAAAAAGAAAAAGAGGAAGAATAATCTTCCCCCTTTTCAAAAAACAATGTAGGGGCGGCCCTGTGTGGCCGCCCGTTTTTATGCAAAAAAGCACCGCCCGATGGGCGGTGCTCCTTTTAATTTTCCATATTTTCAAAAGAATAATCTGTTTCGGGAAAATAAACTTTAAGCGAGCCTTTATATTTTATAAAATCGCCGACTTTTATATCCGATTTTTCAATTTTGCGGTCATAATCTTCTATATCGATGACAATTTTTCCGCAGTCGATGCTGTAAAAATATCCGTTTCCTCTTTTTTTAACTATTTTTCCGCAAATGGAAATGTTTCCGTCCGATATTTCATAAAAAGCTTCCGGATTTTTCGCATACCCAGCATCACCGTAAACAGCAAAAATATCCGCTTCAATCTCTTTTCCAATTTCAAGAAAAGAATCCGCAAAATCCTCGTTTGCCTGATAATAGAATTTATATTCTTTTCCGGAAACTTCCAAAAGAATATCCCCTTCATAACCGCAGGGGCATTTATAAACTTTTTTTATGACCGCTTTATAAATCATCATCTCATCTCCTTTGATGTAGGAGGAGTATTATATTCCCAAAAAACGGAATTGTCGAGATAAAAAACGGCGGGAGCAAGCCCCCGCCATATAATTTTTAAAGAATCCCCTCGCCACGACTTACGGCATGTGGCCCTCTCCCCTTTAACAAGGGGCGCAAATTATTATTCTTTCGCTTCGTCAACCATGGTCTGGAAAACGGTGGAAAGTTCCTCATATTTGTCGATCATGGCGTTAAGGCGTTCAGAATGTTTTGTAATTCCGTCCGCTTCATATTTATCCCGAAGTTCCTTCCATTCCTTCGGATATTTTGCGGTAAGTTCAAGAAGAAGCGCAAAAAATCCATCGTGGTCAAGTTTTTTTGTTCTCGCCTGCTTTTCCGCAGGAAGAATATAGCTTACAAAAACGTCGCTTACCTTCTGGCGCGCGGACATAAGGGCGGCTTCGGAATCCTCTCTGCTTTCAAGGAGGGTTTCAAGAATCTCCTGGTTTTCCATTTTTTCTGTTGCAAGATATATTCTCATATCGTCCGCAAGTCTTGGAATAGGTTTCATTTTTTAAAAATCCTCCTTATTTTATGCCGGCCATTATATAGGCGCATTTATAAACGTCGCCGCAGCCGAGGGTTATTACAAGGTCGCCGGGTTTTGCGTTTTTAAGAGTGTGCTCCGCCATTTCCTCAAAGGTGTTGAACCATACGCTTCCGGGAATTTTTGCCGCAAGGTCGGCGGTATATACGTTATAGGTGTTCTTTTCGCGGCTGCCCATGATTTCGCTCATAACGACGTGATCCGCAACGGAAAGAGCCTTTACAAAATCGTCCATCAAAAGAGCTGTTCTTGAATAGGTAAAGGGCTGGAAAACCGCCCATACTTCGCCGAAATCCATTTCTTTTGCGGCACGGAGAGTTGCTTCAAGTTCGGTGGGGTGGTGGGCATAGTCATCGGCTATGGTGACTCCGTTCACTTCGCCGAGGATTTCAAAACGCCTTCCCGCTCCGGGGAATTTGTCGATATGCTCCGCAACCTGTTCCGGTTCCATTCCCACATAAATGCAGGCGGCGGCGCAGGCAAGAGAGTTGAGGATATTATGCTTTCCGGGAATGGAAAGTTCGATTTCCGCAATGGGTTCGCCTTTATGCATAAGGGTATAGCCGGATTTTGCTCCGCCCAGCTTATGGACGTCCTTTGCCCAGTAATCGTTTTTTTCGCTCCAGCCGAAGGTGATTATCTCTTTATCAAGACCTTCCACAGCCTTCATGGTGTTTTCGTCGTCGCCGTTGACTATAAGGGCGCCGGTGCTGTTTTTGGCAAATTTGCGGAAGGATTTAATTGCGCCTTCAATGGTTCCGAAATAGTCGAGGTGGTCGTTGTCGATGTTAAGGATTACGGAAATATCGTTCGAAAGCTTGAGGAAGGTATCAACGAATTCGCAGGCTTCAACTATGAAAATATCGCTTTTTCCTGCTCTTCCGCTTCCGCCGAGAGCTTTTACTTTTCCGCCGATGAACGCGCTGGGGTCAAATCCCCCTTCAAGAAGAACCTGGGCAATCATTCCGCTGGTGGTGGTTTTTCCGTGGGTGCCCGCAACGCAAAGCGCCTTGCTGTAACGGCGGGAAAGAACCCCGAGCATTTCACTTCGTTCAAGACAGGGAACGCCGGAAGCCTTTGCGGCAATAAGTTCCGGGTTATCCGCCATTATTGCGGCGGTATATACGATAAGGTCTGCCCCTTCGATATTTTCCGCTTTCTGTCCGAAGATAACTTCGATTCCCATTTTGCGTTCGATTTTTGTTGTTTCGGTTTCGTTGTTGTCGGAACCGGTTATGTAAAATCCTTCTTTATGAAGAATCTGGACCATCGGGAACATTCCCGAACCGCCGATTCCTATAAAATGAAGATGTTTTTTCCCTTTAAGAATGTTTTCATCAACTGTCAACGGTTTTCACTCCTTCACAGTTTTTTGCGGCAATACCGCAGAATAATCCTTATATATTATACAGCTAAACGGAGAAAAAATAAACAGTTTTTTTATTTTCGGTGAATAAAACCAAAAAAATCCTCCCATAATCTTTTTGAAAACATTTCGGGAGGATTTTTTTATGAACATCACGGATATCAGAATCAGAAAAATTTATGAAAACGAAAGGCTTCGTGCCCTTGTTTCGGTAACCATCGACCATGATCTGGCTGTGCACGATTTGAAGGTCATTTCCGGACCGGAACGGCTTTTTGTTGCAATGCCGAGCAGAAAAGACGAAAGCGGAATTTTCCGGGACGTTGTTCACCCCATCACTCCGGAAGCAAGAAAACTTCTTGAAGATTCGGTTCTTAAAGCTTACGACGAACACATGACCCGACTTGAAGCGGAAAACGAATTTGAAATGGAATAAAAAAAGCTCCCGAAAGGGAGCTTTTTATTTTACTTTTTGTAGAAATTTGTTAAATCATTACTAATAGTATCGAATCAACCAATGTTTTCGATAAAAGGTTTGAGATATTCTACGCCTTCGTGCTTAAACTCCCAATCAAAAGCCATGTTGGTATATGCACAATAACCGATTCCGTTTTCTGTCCAACAGGCTCTTGCCTTGGAGCGGTAGCCCTTTTTGGGATTGTTGTGGATAAAGTAAATTTCCTTGCCGGAATCGGTTTTCATGATTTTTTCCTTCCATTTTCCCTCTTTTTCAAATGAATTCCAGACTGTTTTTGTGGTTGTTTTTTCTTCGGAAAGGCTGATGAAAACCACCGCGTTAATTTGGTTTCCTTTGTTGTCACGGTCGGCAGTAAAATAGATTTCTGCATAAAGAGGGATAAAGTTGCCCTCGGCTTCGCTTGTTTTTTTACCGATAACGGTAATATTACAGTGCATCAAAGAAGTTTCTCCTGCTTTTCTGCGTTTTGCAATTTCATTTATACCGTTTCTTATTTCATCGCTTAAACAAAGTTCAAAACCGATATATTCTTCCAGCTCTTCAACAGTATAAATGTTTTTCCGCTCGTTATTATCATAATAAAAGTCCATAGAAGACCAAAGCTCTTCCCCCTCGGAAAGGATATATTCCTCGTTGTGGTAATCCGCATAGGTACGCTGAATAGTTTCGTAATCATAATTAAGGGCCGCAACCGCATCCGCATAAAATTCCTCACTGACTTTTTGGGGTTCAAGCTGATATTCAACGCTCATTTCGTAAAATTCAACTTCGTCCCTGCCTTCGGTATCATAGCAAAGGCGCCATATATCATCAGCATCATAAATTTTTGTTTTTTGTGAAGTTGTGATATTTCCTATTGCATAGGCGGTTACGGAGAAAACCATAACAAGAGCGGCGGCAATGAGCATTTTCCAGCTTCCTTTAAGGGGCTTTCTTCTTTTTTCTTCAAAAACAAAAAGTTCGTCGTCAATATCGTTCATCGCGTTCATAAGGTCTTTTTCGTTCATATATAAAGCTCCTCCTTTTCGAGTTCTTTTTTAAGGCGTTTGCGAATCCGGAAAAGAATAAGCGAAACTTTGTTTTCGGAATATCCCGAAGATTCAGCAATGCTTTTTACATCTTCGCAAAGCCAGTATCTTTTTATAAAAATCTTTCTCTGCTCCTTCGGAAGGGAACGGATGAATCCGTTGAGAAAATCCCGCAGTGCGATGGAATCCGCTTCCGTTCCGGAAAGGGGTGCAGGAATTGCTTCCGCAAGTTCATCCAGCTGGAGCTTTATTCCGCCGTCGCGCTTTTTTGCCTTTTCGGATTCAAGCTTTTTCAAAGCGGCGTTTCTTGCGATTTTTCCGAGATACAGATCAAGACGTTCCGGCTTTATCTTCGGAACGGAATCCCATGCGGCGGAAAGAACGTCGTTCCAGATTTCCTCCGCGTC
>SVMR01000032.1 GCA_015067315.1 Oscillospiraceae bacterium
TCAGTTATATAATTATTATAAAACCTATTTTAAGTGCGGTCAACAAAAACAGCAAAAATACTGGACTTTTAGAGTGGGAAGGGCTAAAATGTATTATGGAAAAATGCGAAAAGGAGAATCTGTCTTTATGCGTTTGATCAGCTTTGCTCTTGCTGTTTTAATGATGTTCACCGCTTTTCCGGTGCAGGTTTTTGCGGCGGAAGAAAAAACCTGCGGTCCTTCCGCGTTCTGGAAGCTTGAAAACGGCGTGCTCACCATTTCCGGAAGCGGCGAAACGGAGGATTTTGCCGATGCTCAAAGCGTACCGTGGCGTGCACAAAGCGGCGAAATAACCTCCGTTGTGGTAGAGGAGGGAATAACTTCCATCGGAAACTATTGCCTTGCGGATTGCCGGAATCTTGCTTCGGCAAATCTTCCGGAAAGCCTTGCGGAAATCGGGAAATATGCGTTCTGGGGCTGCGGCGCTCTTTCGGAAATCGTTCTTCCGGAAAATCTCGGAAAAATCGGAACCGGAGCATTTTTCAAATGCTCCGCGCTTGATTATATTGTAATTCCTTCCGGAGTCACCGTGCTCGAGCAATCTGTTTTTGCGCAATGCGAAAAACTCGATACAATAGTTCTGCATGACGATATCACGGAAATTAAAAAGGAAGCTTTTTCCCGCTGTTATGCAATGAAGCATTTTGCCGCGCCGGTTTCCCTTGAAGCAATCGGATATCATGCGTTTTTCGGCTGTGCTCAGCTTAAGCAGATAACCTTCGGCAAAAACGTTTCAAAAATCGAATACGGAGCTTTTTACGGTTGTGCGAATCTTTCGGTTCTCCGTTTCAGCGGAAATTCCCCGGAATTTTCGGAAAAAGCGTTTCTTGATATAACCGCAAATGTTTTCTATCCTTTCGGCGACGAAAGCTGGAACGAAACAATAGAACAGAATTACGGCGGAACAATAAGCTGGTATTCGGAATGCTATCACAATTATAAAGATGAAATTACGGAACCGACCTGCACCCTTGAGGGTTACACAACCCATACCTGCACAATCTGCGGGGAAAGCTATGTCGATACATATACCGAACCCACCGGACACAGTTTCGGCGAATGGGTAACTGTAAAGGAAGCAACCTTTACCGAAGACGGAACAGAATCCAGAACCTGCGTAAAATGCAGTCATGTTGAATTCCGTTCCGTACCGCTCACTGTTGTGACTTCCGGCAATGTGGGATATGGTACGCCTTATACAGATGACGTTATTTATACGCTGTATTCCAATGGAACTATGGTCATAAGCGGTAACGGTATAGTGTATTGCTCCGACTGGCGCGGCGATTATCAGCCTTATAAGGACTATAGGGCGCAAGTTAAAACACTGATTATCGAGGAAGGCATCTCTGCCACAAGAGGCGGTTGTTTTGCGCATTTCTATAATCTGGAAACTGTGACCTTGCCTGATTCTCTTACCAAAATCGATGGCAATGCATTTATGAGTTCTTTCTCGAGTTCTGTTACAAGTATTGTCATTCCGGAAACAGTAACCTTTATCGGTTCTTACTGTTATGGTTTTTATTATGGAAACGGCGGAACTACTTTTACGGATGTTATCATTGAAAATCCGAATGTGATACTCCCTGCGAATAACACAGCATTTAACGCAGGCAGCAACCTTGAAAATCTGACGCTTTACAGTTATGGCACCGATAATAATGTCAGCGCCTATGCAGAAAAATATGGCTGTAAATATGTGGATCTTGAAGTTTATAAAACAGGCGAATTCGAAGGAATAAATTACGCATATTACGACGGTGTGCTCACCTTGAGCACCGAAGGCGAAAATATGAGCATACCTTCGGATGCTCCTTGGAATGAGTATAAAAGCAAGATAACAAAAATCGAAATTGAAAGCGGAATAATCGGAATTTCCGCAAATGCCTTCGCGGATTATGCTGTTCTTGAAAAAGTCGAACTTCCGGATAGTATTAAATCCATTGGAAACTGTGCTTTTTCCGTCAGCGAAAGCTGCAGCAAAGAGATAAGCATGGTTATTCCAAGAAGAATTGAAACCGTCGGAAAAAATATTTTTGAAAACCGCAGCAACGTGAAAGTTACCGCTTATTTGGGAAGTCCCGCCGCGGAAATTGACGAACCCGGCGTTGAACTTACCGTCAAAAAACAGTTCAAGTTCCTGATGATAGGCAACAGCTATACGGAAGATGCTTCAAGCTGCGGTCAGGGCATGACAGAAAGTCAGCTTTTTAATATTCTTCAGGCAATGCTTGGAGAGGATACAGAGATTGTTCTTGGCGCAATAACAAGCGGGGGAAAGGGAATTAACTGGCATGCTACAAAGGCAGAAGAGAACACGGGCTCGTATTCTTTTAAAATTGTAACTTCCGAAAACCGAAAATGGAAATCCATGGGTTCGATTTCTTCGGCCAAGGCCCTCGCATATACGGATTGGGATGCGGTTTCTCTTCAGGTTTATAATGTGAATGTAAATACTGGGGAAGAAAGTGTTTCTTATCCGGAACAAACCGACCCGAAATTCTATAAACTTGAGGATGCTTCGGAATTTATGCTCGACCATATTGCAAAACATGCACCTTATGCGGATGCGTATTTCTATATGCATTGGTCACAGACGAGCAGTATTGCACTCAATGCGGCATTGAGCGGTTATAACAGATTGGCAAACTATATCCCGGTCGTTCTTGATTACGAAGGTACTGAAAGCGGAAAGAAATTCGAAGATATCGTTCCGGTGGGACTTTCCGTCCAGAACGCAAGGACCACATATCTTGCCCTTCTCGCATATAACACCACCGCCTATGCGGACGGAAACCTAAATCTCTATACTGATGCGCAGATAGGTCTCCAGCGCGACGGTGGACATCTTTCCTTCAACATCGGCCGCTATATTGCCGGACTTACCTTTGCGGAAATGGTAATTCCGGAAGAAATGCGTGCTGAAAATTATGTTCTGCCTGATATCCGGATTACCGAATCCGTCGGAAAACTTCCGAAGGAATATACCGAAATCGCCCAAAAATCCGTATTTGCGGCGGTGGAAAGCTGGAAAAACGGAAGCCTTGCGGTAACGGAAATCGAAGGATATGAGGTTGACCCGGTGGATACGGAATCCGCAAAACTTGCGGAAGCAAAAATCGCCGTTCCCTATGCGGCGGATGAGGAATCTCTTAAAGCGAGAATCACCGAAGCGGTTTTTGCGGCGCTTCCGGAGGATTTTGATGTTGAATCCGTTGAATTCGCTGAAGGATTTAAAATCGAAGGAGAGGGGCAGGAATTTGAAGCGGAAATCGAAATCCGATTCGGATATATGTATAAAACCGTTTCCGTTTCCGTAAAAATCGAAGAATCACTTATGGGCGATATCAACCTCGACGGCTCCGTTGATGTAAAAGATGCCTATTTTGCCCGCCTCGTCGCCGCAAAATTAAGAACGCCCACCGAACAGCAGATTCTTCTCGGCGACGTTGACCTCGACGGAAAAATCACCGCAATCGACGCAAACATAATCCGAAAATATGTTATTGGAATTATCAAAGAACTTCCGGTTATTCAATAATTTGTTTTTGCTATTGAAAACCCGACCGTTTTAGTATAAAATATATATGTAAAAATTTGTTTTGAAAGGAATGACTTTTATGCCTCTCGTAGGAACAAAAGAAATGTTCGCAAAAGCTTATGAAGGCGGCTACGCCATCGGCGCTTTTAACGTAAACAATATGGAAATTATCCAGGGTATCACCGAAGCTGCCGCTGAAGAAAACGCACCCCTTATTCTTCAGGTTTCCGCAGGCGCAAGAAATTACGCAAAACCCATCTATCTTACAAAACTTGTTGAAGCCGCTGTTTATGACACCGGTCTTCCCATTGCTCTTCATCTTGACCACGGCGCAGATTTTGAAACCTGCAAAAGCTGCATCGACGGCGGTTTCACTTCCGTTATGATCGACGGTTCCAAATATGATTTCGAGGACAACATCGCTCTTACAAAACAGGTTGTTGAATATGCTCACGCACACGGCGTTTGCGTTGAAGGCGAACTCGGAACTCTTGCGGGAATCGAAGACGACGTAAACGTTTCCGCAGAGGATTCTTCCTATACAAGACCGGAACAGGTTCAGGAATTTGTTGAAAGAACCGGCGTTGATTCCCTTGCAATCGCAATCGGAACTTCCCACGGCGCTTATAAATTCAAACCCGGCCACAAACCGGAACTCCGCTTTGATATTCTTAAAGAAGTTGAAGAACGCCTTCCCGGATTCCCGATCGTTCTTCACGGTTCTTCTTCCGTTCCGCAGGAATGGGTAAAAATCGTTAATGAATTCGGCGGCCAGATGCCCGATGCAATCGGCATTCCGGAAGAACTTCTCCGCGAAGCGGCAAAAATGGCAGTCTGCAAAATCAACATTGACTCCGACCTTCGTCTTGTATGCACCGGTTCCATCCGCCAGCATCTCATCGAGCATCCGGATCATTTTGACCCCAGACAGTATCTTAAACCCGCAAGAGAAAACATCAAGGAAATGGTTCGCCATAAAATCGTTGACGTTCTCGGCTGCAACGGAAAAGCATAATTTTAATAAAAACAAAAAGACCGCCGGTGGGGGCGGTCTTTTTTTAATCGCATTCGTCAAATTCGATTATTTTACGGAGGCGTTCCGGAATTTTTTCCTTGTCGCTGAGTTCAAATTCTCCATAAGGGGTGCGGAGAACGGATTTTTTCTTTCCGAATGCAAAAAGCTTTTTCGGGTTTTCGTTATAGATGAAAAAAGAAATTCTGCAAGGGGAGGAATCCTCTTCCGGTACGTCGTATGCTTCGCAGAGTTTTTCGGTTCCGTCGGAGTTAAGATATTGTTCCATATATGGGCATTGCCAGTCGGATTCTCTTACGTTTTCATTCGGAACAACAATTTTTTCAAATTCGATTTCCGAAGGTTTTGCATCAATGATCATTTCAACAAGAAACCATTCGCGGTTATACTTATAGCAGTTATACGAAAACGCCATTCAAGCGACCTCCTTTTAAATATGTTTGATCTGATTATAGCACATACGAAAAAGAAAAAAAGGTTTTCTGAAAAAAATATTTGAGCACGAAGGAAACGAAACGGTGCTCAGCCCCAAATATTATATACATAAAGCTTGATTAATGATATAATGAAAGAAAAAAGGAGGCGAAGCCGATGAGATTCAACATTAAAAAAGCAATTATAATTTTTCTTTTTTCTGCGGCTTTGCTTTCCGGAATCGTTTTGCTTTTCCTCGGAATAAAAGACAGCATCGGCCTTGCTATAAAGACGAAGGAATGGTTTGAAGCGCCCGGATATTTCCGGGATTACAGCGTCTATAACGTCAGTAAGGAAGGCGAAACAACCTACCGCCTGCGCTATGTTTTCTATTCCGGCGGCGCGGAATATTTTGTTGAAACGGATTACGGGAGCGAAATCATTCCGGAAATCGACAGCATAAGAACAGTTCTTTATGAACCGGAAAATCCGGGAAATGCGGTGCTCAAGGGCGGAAAAGCCTCCGGAGTTTATCTTACGGTTGGATTTATGTTCGTTTTCATCCCGCTTTTTATGATAATCTGTTGGCTTTTTATAACCGGAAGGCTGAAAATAAATGTAAAGATACTTGACTTTACAGCTGGATTTCTCATCTTTGCGGTGGGAGAACTTTTTATATATCTGATATCCGGAAGCGTTTTTCCCAGGAAAGCTTTCGGTTCAATCGGAATAATTGCGGTAATTCCGTCACTTATGGTTCTTGTGGGAATAATTCAGATGTTTAAAACCGTTATAAACGGAGCAAAGGAGAAAAAATGAGAGAGAAAAACTGCGTTAAGCTTGCGGAAGATTTTTTGAAAAGAAAATTCACCGAAAGCGAATATTTTTCCGATAAAAAATCCGAAAAGGATTACCGTTTTGAGCATTCGATTCGGGTCGCCAATATCGGAAAAGAAATTGCCGAAAAAGAGGGAATGGATTCCGACGCAATGGTAATTGCCTGCCTTCTCCATGACATTTCCTATATTAACGAATTCAAAACAAGGGAAGAAGCGCGAAACCACGGAAGATATTCCGCAAAAATTGCCCGCCCGTTCCTCGAAGAAATCGGAATCGAACCGGAAGTTATTGAAAATATCTGTTACGGAATCGCAATCCACGTTGACGACGAGGCGGATTTTCCCGGGGAAAGAACAAAATTTGCTCTTTCAATCGGGGATGCGGATAACATCGACCGCTTTGACGCCTACCGGATTTTCGAAAATTTAAAATGGGCGAAATATGACGAGATGAGCATCGGCGAAAAGAGAGAACATTGCGAAAAGGTTCTCAAAAGGCTCGAAAGCTATAAAACCCTTGATTTTGCAACGGAAACCGGAAAAGCCATGTGGCTTGAAAAACTTGAATATCAAATCGGTTTTTATAAAAAACTGCTTTTGCAGGTTCAAAACAGCGAACTGAGGTGAAAATATGAAAAACAAGATGCCCGGAATTTTCGCTATGCTTGCATGCGCTTTGATTTTATTTTCTGCCTGCGGTTTCAACAGCGGTATTGCCGTGATGAGGATACAAAGCAGCACAAGAACAAGCTGGAAACAAAGTCACGATTTTTTAAGCGGAACAGAAAAACAAACTCTTTTCCTCGGAAATGAACCGCAGGAAATGGAAATCAAAGTTGTAACCGATGACGGCAAAATTGATATAACAGTAACAGGAAAAGGCGGCGAAGAAATAATTGTTCTTGAAGACGCAAAAACCGGAACTTATGATTTTTCAGCAGAAGGAAAAATAAAAATCACGGTAAAAGCAAAAGAACACCGGGGAAGTTTTGAAATAAAAAGGGTCAATTCTTAAACCTTTCTTAAGATTTTATTAACTCTATGGAAAAATGAAAAATCGGCGCTATAATGAAAGCATAAACGATAGAAACGAGGTGCTTTCAATGAAAAAGATTCTTGCGGCGATAGTTGCTGCGGCGCTTGTTTTTTGTCTTTCCGGCTGCGGAATTCCGTTTACGGCGAAAAAAATAATCGAAGATTCGGATATCTATTCGAAAAGAGATATCGAAAAGGCGATGAACCGGGTTTACAGCCAATTCGCTCTTTTTGAAGGCTGCGCGCTTCTTGAACTTGAATATGATGAGGAATATTCAAAGGAAAGAATGTGCGATTGGGCGGAAAATTACGGTGCAGACGAGGCAATCGTTCTTCTTTCAAAATTCTATGTTTACGGAGAAAACGGAAGCCTTGCCCAAGGGGAAACCTATTCAAAATGGAACTGGGTCCTTGTTCGTGATAAAGGCGGATTCTGGGAACTCAAAACCTGGGGATACGGCTGATGAAAAGAATTGTTTCGGTTTTGATTCTTACGGCAATGATTTTTTGCTGTTCCGGATGCGGAATAAGTTTCACCGCGGTAAAAACAATCGATGATTCCGGGATATATTCAAAAGAAGAAATAAAAGAGGCAATGGATATTGTCTGCCGCGAAATTGAAAAAAGCGAAGGCTATATTCTTTTAAAACTTGAATATGACGAGGAATTTTCAAAAAAGCAAATGAAATATTATGAGGAACAATATGACGCAGACGAAGCTATTGTTCTTCGTTCAAAATTTTTTGTTTCAAAAGAAACCGAAGGCGCCCTTGAAAAAGGCGAAACCGCAAAATGGAGCTGGATACTTGTAAGAGATAAAAACGGTCCATGGGAATTAATGGACGCAGGCTATCCGTAACTGCCTGATTATAAAAAAACTCCCGCAATGCGGGAGTTTTTTGCTTTTATTTTTATATTATGCTATAATAAATTATAATTTCACCGGAAAGGAGGTCGGCATTTTTTGAAAAAACTTGTTGTGGGAATTCTTGCACATGTTGACGCGGGAAAAACAACCCTTTCGGAAGCGCTTTTATATTCCACAGGAAAAATCAGAACGCTTGGAAGAGTTGACAGCAAAAACGCGTTTCTTGATAACAACGAAATTGAAAGGGAACGCGGAATAACAATTTTTTCAAAACAGGCGGTTATAAAGACTGAAAACACCGAAATAACCCTTCTTGATACCCCCGGACATGTCGATTTTTCTTCCGAAACGGAACGCACAATGCAGGTCATGGATTACACGATCCTTGTTATAAGCGCAAGGGACGGAGTTCAGGTCCATACCGAAACCCTTTGGAAACTCCTTTCCCGATATAACGTTCCGACCTTTGTTTTCGTAAACAAAATGGATCTTGAAGATACGCAAAAATCTATTATTATGAGAAATCTCCGGAAAAATCTCGGGGAAGGCTGCGTCGATTTTTCCGAAAGAAACGACGATTTTTATGAAAACATTGCCCTTTGCGATGAGATGAGCATGGAAAAATATATGGAAGAGGGAACTTTGAGCACCGAAGAAATTTCCGTGCTCATAAAAGAAAGAAAAGTTTTTCCTTGCTTTTTCGGTTCGGCTCTTCGGCTTTCCGGCGTTTCGGAATTTATCAAAGGCTTTGAAGAATTTACCGAAGAACCGGAACAAAAATCAAGATTCGGCGCAAAAGTTTTCAAGATTTCCCGGGATACCCAGGGAAACCGCATGACTTTTATGAAAATAACCGGCGGAGGTTTCAAGGTCCGCTCGGTCGTTTCCTATCTTCCGAAGGATTCCGCGGAACCTGTTGAGGAAAAGGCAAACATTCTCCGGATATATTCCGGAGCAAAATTCGAACCGGTTGACGAAGCCGCCCAGGGAAGCGTTGTCGCCGTTTTGGGACTTTCAAAAACATATCCCGGACAGGGACTCGGTTTTGAAGAAGCGGGTTTTGAACCGATTTTAGAGCCCGTTCTGACATACAGGATTAAACTTCCGGAAGGAATTTCTCCGGCGCAGTTTTTGCCGAAGCTCAAACAGCTTGAGGACGAGGATCCCCAGCTCCATATAGTCTGGAACGAACAGCTCGGCGGAATTTATGCCTGTCTTATGGGCGAAGTTCAGGAAGAAATACTCAAAAGCATGGTTTTCGACCGCTTCGGAACAAAAATCGGTCTTGATGAAGGAAGGATAATCTACCGCGAAACGATCGCGGAACCTGTTGAAGGAATCGGACATTTTGAACCTTTGCGCCATTATGCGGAAGTTCATCTTGTTCTTGAACCTGCCGAACCCGGAAGCGGAATTTCCTTTGAAACCCGGTGCAGCGAAGATGCACTTGACCGGAACTGGCAGCGCCTTGTTCTGACCCATCTTGAAGAAAAAGAACATCCCGGCGTGCTCACAGGTTCTCCGATAACGGATATGAAAATAACCCTTGTTGCCGGACGCGCCCATATAAAACATACCGAAGGCGGAGATTTCCGCCAGGCAACCTACCGCGCAGTCCGTCAGGGACTTATGAAGGCAAAAAACATTCTTCTTGAACCTTATTATGCTTTCCGCCTTGAGGTGCCTTCGGAACAGATTGGACGCGCAATAAATGATATCCGCGAGATGAACGGAACCTTCGGAACGCCGGAAACAAAAGGCGATATGGTCGAAATTTCCGGACGCGCCCCGGTTTCAACAATGCGTTCCTATCTTAAAGAGGTTCTTTCATATACCCACGGAAGGGGAAAACTTGTATGTTTTTCCGATGGCTACGCCCCTTGCCACAACACAGAGGAAGTTCTTGCGGAATGCGGATACGATCCGGAAGCGGACGTTCTCAACAGTCCGGATTCCGTTTTCTGTTCCCATGGCGCGGGAATTAACGTCAAATGGAATGAAGTTGAAAAGCATATGCACGTTTCGAGCGGAATTGATTTCAGCATCGAAAACGGAATTCCGCTTATTCCCAACGTAAAAATTTTCCGCCGCAATTTCAGCATTGACGAAAAAGAACTTGAAGCCATAATGGAAAGGGAATTCGGTCCGATCCGCCGTAAGCAATATTCCGAAGCGGTTATGGACAGACCTAGAGAATATAAAGCCGCCCCGCCGAAGAAAAAGGATTATTTAATCGTTGACGGTTATAATATAATCTTTGCATGGGAAGGTCTTAAAAAACTCGCTTCCGAAAATCTCGATGCCGCCCGTCATATTTTGATGGATATTCTGAGCAACTACCGGGGATATACGAAATGCGAACTGGTTCTTGTTTTTGACGGATATAAGGTAAAAGGAAATTACGGCGAAAAATTCGATTACCACGAAATCCACGTTGCATATACGAAGGAAAACGAAACCGGCGATATGTATATCGAAAAGCTTATTGAGGATATCGGAAAAAACTATAACGTAAAAGTTGCAACTTCCGATAACCTTATCCAGGTTGCGGCTTTGCGAAGCGGCGTTTTGCGAATGTCTGCAAACGAACTTCGCGAGGAAGTTGAATTTATAAATAAGCAGATTCAAAGCGCAATTGAAACTTACGGAAAAAAGAGTTTTTACCGTCCTTTTGACAACATTGATAAACTGATTTAAAAAAAGGCGCAGAAATTCTGCGTCTTTTTTTAAAATTCTGCGAATATTTAAGGAAAAATTTCGTCTTTATGGGTGAAGGCCCTCAAAAAACAAAACCGAAAGGAGGAATCTTTTTTGGAGGACGCAAAAATAATCGAACTTTATAATGCCAGAAGCGAACTTGCCGTTGCGGAAACCGAACGCAAATTCGGAAAAATGCTTTTTTCAATAGCTATGAATATTCTTTCGAACAGGGAAGACAGCGAAGAAACGGTAAACGATACCTACGGAAAAGCCTGGGATTCAATTCCGCCGCAAAAACCGGATTTTCTCGGTGCGTGGCTTGGAAAAATCACCAGGAATTTATCAATAAGCCGTTTTCGGAAGGGCAGAGCGCAGAAGCGAAGCGGAATTGAAATCATGCTTTCGGAACTGGAAGAATGTATTCCTTCTTCTGAAAACGTTGAAGCGGAAAGCGAAAACGGAGAAATCACCGCCGCAATAAACCGCTGGCTGGAAACCTTGGGAAAAGAAGAAAGAATATTTTTTATCCGCAGATATTGGTATGGTGATTCCGTCTCGGAACTTGCGGAAAAAGCGAAAATTCCGCCGAAAAAACTTTCCTCAAAAATGTTCAGTCTTCGGAAAAGCCTTAAGGAATTTCTTGAAAAGGAGGGAATTGCCTTATGAAAAGCGAAAAACTTTTTGATTCGATTACCGAAATAGACGAAAATTATATTGAAGAAGCAAAAGAAGCAAAAATCCCGAAAAGAAAACCGATGATATGGAAAATTGCGGGAACCGCCGCTGCATGCTTTGCTGTTGCAATAGCAATCGGAATTATCGGAAACGGCGGTCTTGGAGCAAATGCCGGCGGCGGAGTTAACCGCGAACCGGGCGAAAATTATATGAGCTATGCGGGTCCGGCTTTTCCGTTAACTGCGCTTGAAAGCACTGAAGGACTTGAATTTGAACGCGATATAAATTTTGATTTTTCTCCCTATTATACCAATCAGGAAAGCTATGAAGGTTCGGACGGCGAAACGGTTTATTATGATTACTGGGAAAACGATGCTTTAATAAGCGACAATTATACCGTAACCAACAAAACCGAAGAAGATATAACCTTCACAGCCGTTTATCCCTTTGCCGGGAATATAAGCACCGCTCTTTCCCGTGTTCCGCAAATTACCGTTGACGGAAAATCCGTTGAAACGGAAATCAAAATCGGACCTTACAGCGGAGGTTTTGCTTCCGCCTGGGGAGAAAAGAGCGAAACTGAAAGACTTAATCTCAGCAGTCTTGAATCCTGGTATGAATATAAGGTTCTTTTGGAAGACGGAGAATATTTGAAAGATGCCTTTGCCGAAAACCCGAAGATGGATCAGCAGGTAAAAGTATATTCATTCGGAATCGAATATAATATCCCGATGGAAGAGTTTGACGAAATCGAAAATCCCGATGTGATAGTTGCCTTCGATTATGACGAGGAAAAAACAAACGTATTTTTCTATGGATTCAACGGAATGAGCTGGAACAGCGAGGAAGGCTGGGTTAAGGCAAGTTCCTATATTCCGAAAAGTTTCAATCCGGATTTTGAAAATCACCCGATTCATATAATT
Organism: Oscillospiraceae bacterium; assembly: GCA_015067315.1. Lineage (GTDB taxonomy): Bacteria > Bacillota > Clostridia > Oscillospirales > Ruminococcaceae > UMGS1668. Next base: position 12,068 of record SVMR01000032.1, read on the forward strand.
GTAATGGGCGAGGATATCGACAACATCAGCGTTAAAACCGTCGCAGGGGAAGGTTCCTGGGATAAAAGGGATGAAACGGATGTTTTCAGCATTTCGACAGAAAAATATGAAAGCACCCTCGGAAATGTGATTTATGAAATTGTTTCCGAAGAAGATTATACGGCATATTACGGCGATGATTATGAGCCGACGGTGCGCGATTTGATTTCCGATGAGGAATATCTCGGCTACGTTGCGGAATATATGTATTCCTACGGACAGCTTTCGGAAGATCCTGCGGAAAGATACGGCAGAGGAAGGCTTGACGACGTAATAAGCGAAACGGGTCACGTAAGCCGTGTTCTTTACCTTACTTTTGAGGTAACCGTTCCCGCCGGAGAAACCGTTGAAATCGGAACAAAAACTCTTCGGGAAGCAAGCTACGATTTTGTTGGCGAAAGATATAAAGAAGAAATGGAAGGCTTCGATCTGGTGACGAAGCTCGGAACAAATCTCAGCATTGTTAAACAAAGCGCTTCCGTTTCAAGCACCGAGGAAATAGAGATTGTTTGCAGCAATTTCGGTTTTGATATTCCGAACGGAATTACGAACGTTCTTCTCGGTGATGAGGAGCATTACTGGATGGAAATCCGGAAAATCAGAACGGAAGAAAACTGATTCTACCAACAGTTTACCCCGATTCCACAGTAAAAACATTGAAAGAAAACACCTCCCGGGTTATAATTTACCGCGGGAGGTGATTTTTTTGACCTTTGAACTTGATAAGGAAAAATTCGGGGAGTTTATTGCAAAACTCCGGAAAGAACGGGGAATGACCCAGAAAGAACTTGCGGAAAAACTTTTTGTTTCGGATAAGGCAATCAGCAAATGGGAAAGGGGACAGAGCCTTCCGGATATAACAATGCTCAATCCTTTGGCGGATGCTCTTGGAACAACCGCGGCGGAACTTTTAAACTGCGGAAAAATAAAAGACGAAAAAATTGATGCTTCACAGGTAGATGAAATCATAGAAAAAGCAATAAGCATTTCCGACGAGGAGAAAAAAGAAAAACGGAAAGATTTGAAAAAGCGGCTTGCGATTTATTTTGTTTGCTTTGCAGTCGGCGGGGTTTCAACATTTTTATTTTATAAAAAGAACGGAATGCAGTTTTATCAAAGTCTTCTGACGATTGAAATATTAACCGCGGTTTTCGGCGCATATTTTATGTTTTTTATAAAAGAACGCCTGCCAAAATATTTTGACGAAAACAAAATAAGCGTTTATAGCGACGGGATTTTCCGCCTTAACACCCCCGGAATTTATTATAACAACCGCAACTGGCCTCATATTATAAAAAACGCAAGAATAAGCTTTATGGTTATAATGGCCGTTTTTCCGGTGATTTCTGTTTTGCTTAATATTGTTTTCAGCGAAACCATTGCAGTTGCGATGCATATTGCTTTTACTTTGGGAACAATAGTCGGAATATTTACCCCGATTTATTACGGCGCAATAAAATATAAATAAAAAAAGAAAAGCTCTTTCCATTCGGAAAGAGCTTTTTTTGAAATCTCTGTAAGGGCAGAAATTATTTAACTTCGACTTCTGCGCCTGCTTCTTCGAGTTTCTTTTTGATTTCTTCAGCTTCGGATTCAGAAACGCCTTCTTTAACAGCTTTGGGGCAGCCGTCAACGATTTCTTTGGATTCTTTAAGGCCGAGACCGGTGATTTCTTTAACAACTTTGATAACAGCCATTTTGGTCTGACCAGCGTTGGTAAGAACAACATCCCAGCTGTCTTTGGTTGCTTCAGCAGCAGGAGCAGCGGCGCCGCCAGCTACCATTACGGGTGCATCAGCGGATACGCCGAATTCCTCGCAGATTGCGTTTTTGAGTTCGTTTGCTTCGAGAAGAGAGAGAGCTTTGATCTCTTCGAGAATGTTCTGGATTTTTTCAGAAGCCATTGTAGTTTACCTCCTGTAGATAATTCGATGTAATTTTTTAAATAAAAGATTTTGGGTCAGGCAGCGCAATTATGCTGCTTCGCCTTCACCTTCGGGTTCGTTACCGCCGTTGCCTTTTTCGACAATTTTGTCAAGCGCAACAGCAATGCCTTTGATGGGGCTGGAAAGAGCGATAACGAGCATGGTAAGGATCTCTTCTTTGCTGGGGGTTTTGGAAAGTTCGATAACTTTCTTTTCATCAAGAACTTCGCCGTCGATGAAACCAGCTTTAAGGGAGAATTTACCGTTGGATTTTTCTGCAAATTTGCCAAGGATTTTTGCGGGAGCAACCGGATCCTCATTGGAGATTGCGAGAGCGGTGCTTC
>SVMR01000033.1 GCA_015067315.1 Oscillospiraceae bacterium
TTCCTCTGTTTTATGCCGCATCGTCTTCTGTCGCTTCCAGAACCTTCCGAAGGCTTTCGAGAAATGCCATGGGATCGTTACAGCAGTAAATCAGATACAACACCAAAGTAAGCGCACTGCAGCAGGAGTTTCCGTGGTCCAGTTCCGCATAGGAACGGTCGTCCATAATAAGCAAAGCCGCCATTTGGGATTGGGTATATTTCATTTTCGCTCTTGTTTTTATCAGATCATTGTAAAAGAAATTCTTTAAAGCCCTTTGATAGAGTTTTCTCAATGAAGTCGCCTGCTTTCGTCGGAATCCAACAAAATTCTAATGAAAAACAGCGAATTCAAACATGAGGCACACCTCATGTAATTGCTGAAAATTTTTGTAATATTCCGAAAAAACAAGACAATTCCCGGGTGCTATTGTAACAGCCGGCCTGTTTTAAAACCCCGTTTGCTTTCCTGTTACATGTGTGATAGAATTTTGTTATCACTTATATGGAGGGGAAAGTTTTGATTTCGGCTATTATTGCAGCAATAGAAAATGATATCGAAAGAGATTTTATTACTGATATATACAATAAATATTATCCAAACATGAAAATGCAGGCTTACAACATTGTCCGAAGCAACGAAGAGGCGGAAGAACTTGTTCACGATGCTTTTGTAAAACTCATTGACAAAGTTGATACCGTTATGAACGTCGCGCCCGAAAAGCTTCCGTCATACATAATGGCAACGGTTCGCAATATTGCAATCAACAAATGGAAAAAGAATAAAAAGGATTCGGAAAACAGCTTTTCGCTGGATAACGATGACGTAAACTTCTGGATAAAAGACAGCAATGCGCTTCCCGAAGATTTGTATATCAAAAATGAAACGCTTCGTATATTGAGCGGTGCTTTGGCAAAACTTCCGGAAAGGGACCGCCTTCTTCTCGAAGCGAAATATATTTTAAGGCAAAAGGACGAAGAAATTTCAAAACAGTTTGATATTTCTCCCCAATGCGTAAGAATTTACGTTATGAGGGCAAGAAGAAAAGCCTATACAATTCTTGAAAAGGAGGGTATATATGAATAATAAAATTCTTTCGGAAGAATCCATCGTTGAAGATTATGAAAATCTTGTTTTTGAAAAAGTATTCGCAATCTACTGCGCGGAGGAAAGCAAAGAGATTTTTGATGAAATCCGCAAAAGGGAAAAGCAGGAAACAAAAGGAAAACAAATTGTTGAAAAACTGTTCAACAAGAAGGAACGCAAAGAAAATTTCCGGACTCTCGGAAACATATTCAAAAAGGGTTTTCTCTTTGCCGCTTCCTTTGTTCTTGTTGCGATTATCTCCGTTTCTTCCGTAGTTGTTGCTTCGGCAGATATTCGGGAGGTAGTTACCGATATAATTTATCACCTTGTTTTTGAGGAAAACGAAAGATACACAAAAATCTCCGCAGGCGAGGCAAACGGCTTTATTGACCCGGAACTTTATGACTGGGAAGGCGCCTATGCGCCGACCTATATGCCGGAAGGATTTGAGTTTGTGGAGAGAACGGATTTTAAAGACAAACATGATATTTCTTATTCCGATTCAAAAAACACCGTTGTAATATCTCAATTTATAAATAGCTCATACAATATAGATACCGAGGGAGCTTTGGATATAATTCATACAAATATAAACAATAGTGAAGCAATAATTGTTTCAAAAGAAGACAAAAATATTGTAAGTTGGTCATCAGGACAAACTATGGTGTGGATCAGGGGTAACGTAAATGTTGATGAATTAATAAAAATTGCTAAAAGTATGAAAATGGTAGAATAAAACCAAAACGTTACATTTTTTGCCTTTTTATGTCATTAATAAAAAAGCAAAAGAGGTAATAAAAATGAAATGTAAAAAATTCACATCTTTTATTCTGGCTTTCATTCTTTGTGTTTCTTTCCCGCTGTGTACTTTGGGCGCAGTAAAAGAAGATAATGCGGTATCACCTTGTTATACCACTATTGACGGAATCGTCCCGTTAATCAGCGAAGAAGACGGAGACCTCTATGCAAGCATTTCTGTCGGTACTTTAAAAACTTGTTCTGTTGAAATCACAATGTCCATTGAACGTTCTGCCCATGGCACAAGCTGGTCAACTTACAGAAGCTATCCAAAAGTAACCTTAAACAGTGGTTATACCAGAGGTATAGAAAGAATCGCATACGATGTTCCAGGTGGTTATTATTACAGAACTTACGGAAGCATTAAAGTTTATGTGAACGGAGTTCTGACCGATTCCGAAACAATCGAATCCGATCCGATTTACGTAAGCATTCTTAATAATTAAAAAAATAGCGGACAGCCCTTTAACCGGGGCTGCCCGCTTTTTTGTTTGGGGCGTTGCGGAAAATCTTCATCAATCATTTCATCGCTCATTTATCTTGATAAATGAGCGATGCAGAGGTATAATATTGCCGAGGTGATTTGCTATGCGCAATAAAAAACCGCCCTTTGAAATCACAAAATCAATGTTCGGCGTTTCCTCCGCGACTGCAAACCGCATTTTAGCCGGACTTGCAAACGAAGGCAAAGTTCAGAAAGTAAGAATCGGAAGTTCCTGGGGATATGTTACGAAGTAATTTTGCCCGTGATTAAACGTAAATAACAAAAAACGGATAGTTAAGTTTCAGCTTAACTATCCGTTTTTTGCTGTTTGAGCACGGGCGCGGCGCTCAAAAAGAGAGGGAAAAAATCCTGCCTCGAAATACCCCGAAAAAGGCTTCCGGATTTTGCGTTCGTTTGCAAATTTTGTCTTTAACCGGTATCTCCGGGCCGCGGCATTCCGTTTTTCCGCCGCGCATGAAAATTTTTCAAAAATTTTTGGAAAATCCATTGACAAAACCGCAGAAAGTAATATAATTCAATTAGAACGTATGCTAATTGTAGGCATGCTAATAGTACGAATGCAATTCACGGCATACAAACATTTGTTTCACGGAAAGGAGGTTGTTTTTATACCGCATATCAACAAAAAACGTTCGGATACAAGGTTACAGATAATTCAGGTTGCGGCAAGGCTTTTTATTGATGAAGGATATACGAACACTTCTTTTTCAAGGATTGCAAGGGAACTTGACCTCAGCACCGGAAACATAACATTTTATTTTAAATCGAAGGAACATCTTTTGTCGGTTCTTGTAAACGAATTGTTCAATTTTCAATACAATCTTTTGGAACGGGCCGCCAACGAAGGAAAAACTTCTTTGCTCGCATATTGCTTTGAACTGACAACAGCTGCGGCCGCTTGCCGGGAAGATGAATCGATAAGGGACTTTTTTGTTTCTGCATATTCTTCCAAAATGACGCTTGAACTTATAAGAGAAAACGATACGCAAAAAACCAAAACGATTTTCGGTAAGTATCATCCTGAATGGACGGACGAGCAATGGATTGCAATTGAAAACATTGTTTCCGGAATAGAATATGCAACACTTGTTACTTCGGAAGAAAAAACTCCGCTTCCGCTGCAAATTGAAACGGCACTTAATTCCATAATGATGCTTTACGGAGTTCCGGAGGAAACAAGAAAAATCAAAATCGGTAAAATTCTTGCAACCGATTACCGCGATCTCGGGAAACGCGTTCTGAAGGAATTCAAGGAATATATCAACAAAGTAAACGCAAAAAAACTTAAACAGGCAATCAGAAAATCAAAAAAATAAAATCCCGGAGGAAGATGAATGAAAGAAAAAGATCTTCGGCATTTAAGCAGGGAAGAACTTCTTGAACTGCTTCTTGTCCAGACAAGGGAGACCGAAAAGCTTGAAAAAAAGCTCCGTGAAGCGGAAGCGGAGCTTGCGGAAAGAAGAATAAATCTTGAAAAATCCGGCTCCCTTGCAGATGCTTCAGCAAGAATAAACGGACTTTTTAAGGCGGCGGAAAATACCGCAAAGCAGTATCTTGAAAATATTTCCGCAATGAAGGAAGAAACAAGAGAAAAATGCAGAAAGATCCTTGAGGATGCCGAATATGAAGCGGAAAGAATCCGGAAAGGAAAACCCGGGGACGCCGTTACAAAAGCTTTGCTTGACGAAATAAAAGATTTTATAAACGAAAAAGATTGATCGGTTGGGAAGAAATATGATGTTTAAAAAACTTCCGGAATCGGGAGAAGTTGAAAAAGAACTCAAAAGGGAAAAATACAAAACACAATATAAAAGAACCCTTAAAAGTACGGTTTTTGCCCTTATAACCGCTTCTGCGGTTGCCGTTCTTGTTGCAACTCTCTGGCTTCCGGTTCTTAAAATTTTCGGTTCATCAATGAGCCCGACCCTTGCGGAAGGCGAAATCGTCGTTTCGGTAAAGGCGAAGGATCTTGAACCCGGCGACATTGTCGCTTTCTATTACGGAAACAAAGTTCTTGTTAAAAGATATATCGCGGGTCCGGGAAGCTGGGTCGATATCCGCGAAGACGGAATCGTTCTTCTTGATGACAGCATTCTTGTTGAACCTTATATCGCCGAAAAACATTTCGGAATATGCGATATCGAACTTCCCTATCAGGTTCCGGAAGAATCCTATTTCCTTATGGGCGACCACAGAGAAACCTCGGTTGATTCAAGACACACAAGCGTAGGATGTGTTTCGGAAGAACAGATTGTAGGAAAGATAGTATTCAGAGTCTGGCCTCTTGAAAAGTTCGGATTCGTGAATTGATCCCATAAAAAATCAAAAAAATAAGATTGGAGGGGTAGAATGAAAAATGTCTTTCAGAAAAAAGCGACAGAGCTGAACAATAACCGCAAAAACAGAAAGCTTTGGAAAAAGATTTTCGGACCTCTTGCGTTTGCCGCGGTTTTCTGTACGACCTATGCTTTGATATTGCCCGCAATAACAATGGAAGGCGAACCGGTTTGCGGTTATGAGGAACATTTCCACGGCGAAGCCTGTTACGAACAGTTGGTTGTCGAAGAACTTGTCTGCGGATTTGAAGAAAACGAGGAAATTTTCCACGAACATTCCGAAAATTGTTTCGCAGATGACGAAACGCCCGTCTGTTCCGAACCGGAAGTTTCCGTTCATGTTCATGACGAAAGCTGCTTCCTTTCCGAAACAAAAGAAATACTTATCTGCGAAGCGGAGGAACATATCCATAACGAAGGATGCTACGCTTCGGAAGAAACTTCCGAAACGGAATACCTTTGCGGAATGGGAATTCATTCCCATATCGAAGACTGCTTCGACGGAGCGGGAAATCTGACCTGCACGATTCCCGAACATGCTCACGAAGCCTCCTGTCTTAACGAAGAAGTTGATACCGCTTCGGATACCGAAACCGAGGAAGACTGGAAGGCACTTTTCGCCGGAATTGAGTTCACCGGAAACTGGTCCCGCGACCTTGTTTCCGCCGCGAAAACCCAGGCAGGATATTCCGAAAGCGAAACCAACGTGGTTCTTGAAAACGAAGTTTTTAAAGGATACACAAGGTACGGCGAAAAATACGGAGATCCTTACGGCGACTGGAGCGGAATGTTCGTTTCATTCTGTGCGGAATATGCCGGAATCACGGGCTTCCCGGTTGTGAAGAACCCGGAAAAATGGCTTTTCGAACTGGATTCGGAACAGGATCTTCGCCTTGCGGCAGAATTTGTTCCGGAAACCGGCGATATAGTCTTCATTGATACCGATGCCGATTCCGAAACAGAGCTTCTCGGAATAATCTCCGGAAAAATTTCCGGAACAACTCAGATAGAGGTTATTGCCGGCGATACCGAAAACGGCATGGTCGAATATCTTATTTTTGATGCCGCAGGTTCCGAAATCCTCGGATATTACGAACTTCCGGAAAACCCGATGATGACCGAAGAAATCGATGCGGCTTCCGAAACGGCAAAAATGATAGCAAATCTTCCTTCCGCCGAAGAAGCAAAGGCAAAACTCGATGAATTCAACAGGGTTTTCGATAAAGAATCTTTCGATAATTACATTCTTGAGCACAGCCAAAAAATCGAAGAAGTCAGAACAGCCTACGATGCCCTGAACGATGCTCAAAAGCTGATTGCCGGAGATATTTCCGTGCTCACGGAGCTTGAAACGGTGCTCACCGAAGCCGAATGGAAAGAAATTGCCGTTCTTGCGGAAGACAAGGCGGTTATAACAAAGCTCGATGCGGTTCCCCTTGAAAAAACAACCGCAGGAAAAGGCGAAACGGTGCTCTTCGGATTCACCGCCGAAATGAATCCCTACACCGAAGAAAAATTCGCCGAAGCAAGGGTTAAACTTGAATTTGCCCTTGCCCTTCCTTCCGAAAAAGCCGATTTTGACCTTGAAGCGATGACCTGGCTTGAGGAAGCGGAAATCAGAACCGAAAAACGCTTTATCGGCGAAGAGGAAAAAGAGCTTCGCATCCTTTCCGGATACAAACGGATAAGAGCCGGAAACATCGACGAATTTGTTGTTCCCGGAACCTTTACCGAAAGCGCTGCCGTAAAAATCCTTGATATGTCCCACGGAGAAAAACTTTCCGTAACGGTAAGCGCGGCGATGGAACACGGAACCTGGGAAGGAATTTGCGAAACCCACGGCGCCGAAGAAAAACTCACGATCCGGACCGAAGAGATAAAAGTATCCGATCCCATCGGAGAGGGCGAACAGAAGGCCGAATACGAAGCGCTCCATGCGGAATATGAAGTTCTCCTCGAGGCGGAAGATTCCGAAGCGAGAAAAAAAGCCGCCGATGAACTTTGGGACAGAGCCGCAGTCAAATATCTCGGCGGATACATCTCCGAAGAAGCCTTTGCGGACCTTTCCGGAAAACTTTCGGCAATAATCAATAACGGAGAAGTTGTCGGCGAGGAAGCGGAAGGATATAACTGGAAGCTTCTTAAAAACAGCGGATGGTTCGAAGAACTCAGCGGTTACGGAGTTTCCCATTCCTCAAACGAAATTCCCGGAGGTTCCGCAACAAACAGCACGGCCGCTTTCGGAACACAGAAGACCCTTAACGCGGCGGGGGATGACGAACCTTCCGACGTTCAGATACTCGAAGAAGGCGGTTCGAACACCTCTTCCGAAGGCGCGGTTTATGTCAGCAAGACAATCGACGGAACGGATATCGAAAACGTCTTCGACATAACCCTTGAAGTTATAACCCAGGATATTGTTACCGAAGTTTATAAAGAACCCGATATGGCGGTTGTAATAGTGATGGATATTTCCAACACAATGAACTCCGCATTCGGCAGCACAACAAGATATAAAGCGGCAATGACCGCGGCGGAAAACTTTATTGACCAGTTCCAGAAGAACAACAAGGGCGCAAGCAAAATCGGATTTGTTGCTTTCAACAGCGACGCACACCAGATTTTTGCAATGAGCCAGTGTTCCACCGCAGCCCAGGCCGCAAGCCTTAAAACCTCGATGAGAAACCAGACCGGAAATATCATCAACGCAAGCGGATACGCAAGTTCCAAAAAACGTTTCACAAATATTGAAGCGGGACTTAAACTCGGATGGGATATGATAAAGGATCTTCCCAATGAACATAAATACATCGTATTCCTGAGCGACGGTTTCCCGACCACATATATTTCAAGCGGATACACCGGTTACGATACTTACGATACAACGGCATCGAGATTCTATGACTCCGTTGAAAAATACGGCGGAAAGAACAGACCGACCATGTACGGCGTAAGCTATTCCAACGAAGCGGCGATCCGCGCAAGAAAAATGGCAGCCTCCATAAAGAGTTCCGGCGGAACGATATTCTCCATAGGCGTTGATATCGGCGGCCAGACCATTCAAAAATATGTTGACCAGTGCGCGGGACTCAATTATTCGGTTGTTGACCGAAGAAACACAAATTATGAAATCGGTTCCGCTTCCGATGCAAACGCATTCAAAAACTGGATCGGAAACAGCATCGGTTCGGGATATTATTACGACAGCACAAACTCCTCCGGACTCAACGATGCGTTCGACAGCATTTTCACACAGATCAAAGAGCTGAACGCACAGAGTTCCCACCTCGATTGGGTCGCGACGGACCCCATGGGCGATATGGGTGTTCATGAAATGGATTCCGTTGAATTCATCGGATTCTATGACAAAGCCGGAAACCTTGTTGAAGGCGCCCTTAAAGGCGAAAGCAGGGACGGCGCACAGTATGAAAACACCGCAAGCTTTGACGAAGCCGCCCATACGATACATTGGGACCTTAAACAGTCGGGATATGTAAGTACGGTTATCGGAAGCACAACGAATTACCGATGCACCCTCACTTACAGAGTACGCCTGCAGAACGAACTTACGGAACAGTTCACCGAAAGGAAATCCTATGATACAAACGACTTAACCTCCCTTACCTACCGGGTTATCGACCAGACAGGAAGCAAAGTGACGATTTCCGAAAGAAGAAACGTTGAATTCCCGATTCCGGCGGTTGAAGGTTATCTTTCCGAACTGAGCTTCATAAAGACAAACTCAATCGGCGATCCCCTTCCCGGAGCAACTTTTGCTCTGACCCATGACACCGAAAACTGCGGATTCTGCCGCGGCGACGGAAAAGGACATGTTGACGTTTCCGTAATTGAAGCAACTTCCGGTTCCGACGGAAAGGTAATTTTTGAAAAGATTCCTTCCGGACATTGCTACACCCTTACCGAAACGGTTGTTCCGGACGGTTTTAAAGCAAACGACAACAAATATACAGTAAAAGTTTCATATGATTCCATCACCGTAACGGTTATCGGCAAGGACGGAAACGAAGTTCCCTGGGATGAGTTCATAAAGAACGAAATCAGCTACACTCTTCCCGCAACGGGAGGAAACGGAACAAAAATGATTTATACATCCGGTGCGGCAATCTTTGCGGCAGGCACCATAATGTACGGATACAGCCGAAGACGCAGAAAAAATGAGATTGACGGTTAATTCATCTTTCCCCCGACAATCAAAACCGCGCCGAGAGATATCCGATATCAAAAAATCAGACAACTTTTAAAAAATCCTGAAAACAAGAAAGGAAAGACACTATGAAAAAAGTTATAGCTATCATCATTTCTCTTATTATGGTTTTCAGCCTTTCCGCAACGGCATTCGCATCGATTGGCCACAACCACACTATCACAATTTATAACGCAAACGAAGGTTATGAATATACGGCATACCAGATTTTCAGCGGCGACCTTTCTTCCGACGGCGTCCTCTCCAATATCGAATGGGGCGAAGGCGTTGACGGCGCAGCTCTTCTTGCGGAACTCCAAACCCATGCCGAATATGCCTCCTGCACCGACGCGGCAGGAGTTGCGGTAGTCCTTTCCGCAGCAAACTCCATGGATGATCCCCGGGCGGTTGCTTTTGCGGAAATTGCGGCAAAACACGTTGTTGAGGCAAACGGAGTTGATTCCGTAAGAGACGGTGTCACCGGACATTACACCATCTCTCCCCTTGAAGACGGATATTACATCGTAATCAACGAAACCATTCCGGAAGGTCAGCCCAACACCACCGTAAGCCGCTACATCCTTGAAGTTGTAAGGGATATTGCAGTTACCCACAAAGGAACTTTCCCCACCGTTGAAAAGAAAATCCTTGAAAACGGAAACCCCGTTGATACAAACGAAGCATCTGTCGGAGAAGACGTAATCTTCCAGATCACCGGCACCATTCCCACCACCATCGATACTTATCTTACTTATTACTACGCATTCACCGATACCCTTTCAAAAGGTCTTACCTATAACGACGATATGGTAATCACCGTAAACGGCGTTGACGTAACCGAATATTTCTACATCGAAGCAAGCGCCTATGACGCGGTTAACGGCACCTCAATCTATGCAGGAATCCAGGATATCCTTGCTCTTGAACTTCTTACAAGCCCTTCTGTAGGCGAAATCACCCACGCAACCCAGGTAATTATCACCTATTCCGCGGAACTTAACGAAAACGCGGTTGTTGCGGCGGAAGGCAACCCCAACAAAGTCCGCCTTGAATATGACAACAACCCCAACGAAGAAGGCGAACCCACTCTTCCTCCGCCCAACCCCGATAAACCCGTTCCCACCGAACCCATCGGCATTACCCCCGAAGACGAAGTCAGAACTTATGTAACCGAACTCACGATTCTTAAAAAGGACGGCGCGGGAAATTCCCTTAAAGGCGCGGAATTCACTCTTTCCGGCGAAGCGGTCAACACCGTAATCGTAACCCGCGAAACCTTCTATGAAGTTGAAGCAGGCACCGGCGATTACTGGAAACTTCTTGACGGAACCTATACAGGCACAGCTCCCGAATTCGACGACCCGGCAACCGGCGACGTTGACGAAGACACCTCTCATGCTTACGCAAGCCTTACTCCGGACTATAAACTCGGAACCGTAACCGAACTTATCGAAAAAACCGAATCCGTTGAAGTAAAAGCATTCGTCGGCGAAGACGGTTATGTAACCTTCACCGGTCTCGGCGCAGGTCATTACATCCTTACCGAATCAGTAACCCCCGCAGGCTTCAACACCATTGATCCCATTGAATTCACCATTGAATTCAATCCTGCAACCGGACTTTTCAGCGCGGGCGACAATAACTGGATCCTTGTTGAAACCGACAACACCCTTTATGCGGAAATTATCAACGTTGCGGGCAACACCCTTCCTTCCACCGGCGGCATCGGCACCACCCTCTTCTATATCGCAGGCGGAATCCTCTTTGCGGGAGCGCTTATCTTCCTCGTAACAAAAAAACGCATGAGCGAATAATTTCTTAAGAATAAATCTTCCGGGATTTATGAATAATGGGGGAGAGAGAAATCTCTCTCCCCCCTGACAAAAAATTTTTACAGCCGTAAGGAGAGCCCTATGGAAAAGAAAAAAGGAAAGATATCGACAATAATCCTTGTTCTCATAATGGTCATAGGTCTGTCCCTGCTTCTGTATCCTTCAATAAGCGATTGGTGGAACACAAAGGTTTCCTCCTATGCGGTCGAAGATTATATCCAGCAGATTGCCGAGATTGATAACGACAAATATGCGGAAATCTGGAAAGCCGCAAAGGATTACAACAAAAAAGTTGCAGAGCGAACAAACCAGTATTTCCTCTCCGATTCCGAAAAAGCCGAATACAACAAAAACCTCAACATCGGCGAAGACGGAATTATGGGATATATAAGCATCCCCTGCATCGACGTTGTTCTTCCTTTTTATCACGGAACGGAAGAACCGGTTCTTCAGGTTGCCGTCGGACATCTTGATTGGACCAGCCTTCCGACAGGAGGGGAAGGCACCCACTGCGTTCTTTCCGGACACAGAGGTCTTCCTTCCGCAAAGCTTTTCAGCGACCTTGATAAAGTTAAAACCGGAGATTATTTTGTTCTCAACGTTCTTGACGAAACCCTTACCTACGAAGTTGACCAGATAAGAATCGTTTATCCGGAAGAAACTTCGGATCTTCTTATTGAAGAAGGAAAGGATTACTGCACTCTTGTAACCTGCACTCCGTACGGAGTCAATTCCCACAGACTTCTTGTGCGGGGACACAGAGTCGATAATATCGAAGCGGCCCAGGAAGTCAGGGTCACCGCCGACGCAATGATCATCGAAAAACTCATTGTTATCCCGTTTGTTCTTGTTCCGGTTCTTGCCGTTACTCTTTGTCTGCTTTTTGTTTTTGACGGAGAAAAACGCAGAAGATAAAACCGGACCGAAATATATCATTTTGAACAGGAGGTCTAAGATTTGATAAAACGCATTGTTTCCATAATTGCCGCGGCTTCAATGGTTTTTGCTCTTTCGGTTTTTGCCTTCGCCCATGAAGCGCCGGATCTGAACAGAAAATGTTCCGTCACAATAAATATGAGATATCAGGATAAGGCTGTTCCGGGAGGAACTCTTACCATATATAAAGTTGCGGATGCGGCGGAGGATGACGGAGATTATTATTTCGTCTATACCGAGGATTTTGCCGGATGTGAGATTCCCGTTACGGAACTTGATTCTTCCGAACTTCCGATGGCTCTTAAAAAAATTGCCTTTGAAAAGCGCCTTGCCGGAACAACCGCAAACATTGACCGCAACGGTCAGGCAAAATTTGAAAATCTTGAACCGGGACTCTATCTTGTTGTTCAGAAAAGCGCTGCGCCCGGTTTCAATGCGGTAAATCCCTTCCTTGTTTCGGTTCCCGTTTATGAAAACGGAGTTTATGTTTATGATACGGACGCTTCCCCGAAAGTTGAGCTTGAACCGAAGCCGGAGGAACCCGAAAAGCCTTCGGAAGAACCGGAAAAACCCGACGATAAACTTCCGGATACCGGACTTACAAGCTGGCCCGTTCCGGTAATGGCCGTTTCCGGCATAATCCTTATTTCCGCGGGAATTGTTCTCCGCCGTTTTGAAAGGAACAGCAAATGAAGATAAAATTAAGTGTAATTTTCATTGCGGCAGGAATTCTGCTTCTTTCCGGCGCTCTCGGATTGTTTTTCCATAATGAAAAAATCCAGAAGGAAGCGGCGGAAGCTTCGGAAAAACTTATGCCGCAGATCGTTGAGGCGATTAAAATTCAGCAGGAAGAACCGGCGGAACCGGCGGTTGCCGCTCCGGATAAAAAGGAAATGATTTCCGTTGAAATCGAAGGGGAGGATTATATCGGATTTGTCGGGATTCCGGAGCTCGGGCTCGAACTTCCGGTAATGGCGGATTGGGATTATGAAAAGCTGAAAAAAGCGCCCTGCCGCTATTCGGGTTCGGTTTATACCGAAGACTTTGTTGTTATGGCGCATAACTACAAAAAGCATTTCGGAAAGCTTTTACAGCTTCACAGCGGCTCTCTGATAACCTTTACCGATATGGAAGGCGAAACATTCCGTTATGAAGTTGTTTCGGTCGAAGTGCTTCCGGATTACGCCGTGGAAGAGATGACTTCCGGAGATTTTGAATTTACCCTTTTCACATGCACATATACCGGCGAAGGCAGAGTTGCTGTCCGCTGCGACAGAATCAAAGAATAAAAAGAGCAGACCGTTCGGAAACGGCCTGCTCTTTTTTATTCGGGGGAAGAAAGCCTTGACAAAACCGCAAAATAGGACTATATTGCAGTTAGCACAAATACAAATTGCATACATACAAAACCTCAAAACGGCGAAAGAAGGGAAAACGAGATGCCTCATATCAACAAAAAACGTCCGGATACAAGATTGGAGATAATCCAGCTTGCGGCAAGGCTTTTTCTCGAAGAAGGATATTCGTGTACATCCTGCGCAAAAATCGCAAATGCGCTTGACCTCAGCACCGGAAACATAACTTTTTATTTTCCTTCAAAAGAACATCTGCTGGTGATTCTTGATAACGAGCTTTTTGATTTTCAGAAAAAGCTCATCGAATATTTTACGAAAGAAGGAAAAACCTCGCTTCTTTCCTATTGTCTTGAACTTACAACAATTGCCGCTGCCTGCGAAGCCGAT
>SVMR01000034.1 GCA_015067315.1 Oscillospiraceae bacterium
AAAAGCTCTTGCGGCGCGTTTCCACCAAACCATACTCCTTGTCACCCACGATATGGAAATTGCCGCCATGGCGGACAGAGTTATCCGTCTGCATAACGGCGAAGTTATTGAAACAAAAGATAATTAAGATAAAAAAAGACCGCCGGCGGCGGTCTTTTTTTATTAAATGGAATAAATCCATTCTTTAACTTCATCAATAATTTTTTCTTCAATTTCCGTTCTGATTGTAAAAACTTCCGGAAGATTAAAAATATCTTTTTTAAGAAAAGTCGGATAAAAATATTCGTCTTTAAGTTTTTCAAAAGGAAGCCATTCAAAAAGATGTTCTTCCCCGTTTTCCGATAAAACGAATTTATCCCCTCTTGAAAGAATATCCGTTTTTGAAATATCCGTCAGAAAATAAATGCAAAGTTCGTGAAACCGGATTTTTTCAACGTCTTCCGTAAAAAACGCCTGGTTAAGCCAAAGGGGACGGATTATTCCGGGTTTTGCGCAAAGTTCTTCTTCACATTCGCGCAAAAGGGCATATTCCGCGGTTTCGCCGATTTTGACCCTTCCTCCCGGAAGATAATAATATGGCGAACGTCCGTCTTTCATTGCAAGAATTCTGCCTTCGTTTATAATAACCGCGCAGACACGATAGTTGAATTTTTCGTTTCCGTTTTTAAAAGAAATATCCATATATTCTCCTTCTTCGGATAAAAAAGGCGTTTCATTTTGAAACGCCTTTTTTCTTTATTCTTCGTCTTCAAAATCCTCTTCGGATTCCCCGTTTGCATACTCAAATTCATAATCATCGGAACTGAGTTCTTCAAAAATTTCCTTGAGATCGGAAATTCCTTCAAAAGTTGTGGTGCTTGTCCAAACGGAAGTTATCTGATCAAAACAGGGGATCTCCGTAAGGAATGCCTCTTCCCTTTTTTTGCGTTCGGTTTTGTTGAGTTTATCACATTTTGTAAGAGCGATTATAAACGGAACTTCGTTGTCGATCATAAAATCTATCATCTGAACGTCGTCCTTTGTCGGAGCATGGCGGCTGTCAACAAGCTGAACAATAAGGCGGATATCTCTGTCGCTCATAAGATATCCTTCAACAAGGTCCGCCCAGCGTTTTTTATCGCTTTGGGAAACTTTTGCGTAACCGTAGCCCGGAAGGTCAACGAATTTTATTCCGTCAACGTCATAAAAGTTTACCGTTACGGTTTTTCCCGGCTGACTCGAAACCCTTGCAAGCGCCTTTCTTCCGAAAATTGCATTCATAAGCGATGATTTTCCGACGTTTGAATGTCCGGCAAAGGCAAATTCAATATTTTCAGCTTTTGGAAGCTGTTTTGATGTGCCGTATGCGGCTTCAAATACTGCGTGATTGTAGTTCATTTTTTCCTCCGCTTACTGAATGTTGATTGTTTTCGGTTCGTGTTCAATTCCAAGAAGAGAGATTTCTTCTATAAAGTCTTTTCCCTTTACAGCGTTCAAAGGCTTTGCCAATGCGGTTTCAAGGACTGTTTCAACCTCTTTTGCAGGAACAAAAGTGATTGCGTTTTTTACAACCGGATCAACTTCCTCAAGATCCGGAAGATTTTCTTCAGGAATAAGAACTGTTTTAACCCCTGCTCTGTAAGCTGCCATTGTTTTTTCACGAAGACCGCCAATGGGAAGAACTCTTCCGCGAAGGGTGACTTCGCCGGTCATTGCAACGTCCCTTTTGACCGGAATTCCGGAAAGAGCGGAAACAATCGCCGTTGTAAGGGTTACGCCGGCGGAAGGACCGTCTTTCGGAACCGCGCCTTCCGGAACGTGGATATGAATATCCTTTGTTTTATAAAAATCTTTTTCGATTCCGTATTTTTCGGTGCAGGAACGAACGTAGCTGATTGCGGTTCTTGCGGATTCCTTCATAACGTCGCCGAGATTTCCGGTAAGCTCGATTTTGCCGTTTCCTTCAAGGATTGCAACTTCAACCTGGAGCATATCGCCGCCGACGGAAGTCCACGCAAGTCCGTTTACAAGACCCACAGCATCTTCTTTTTCGATAGTTTCCGGACGGAATTTTTTTGCGCCGAGGAAATCGGTTATATTGTTTCCGTTAATAAGAACTTTTTCGGCTTCTTCTCCGACAATTTTCTTTGCGGCTTTTCTGCAAAGGCTGCCTATCGTTCTTTCAAGGCTGCGGACGCCCGCTTCTCTCGTATAGGAATCAATAACCGCATAAATTGCGTCATCAGCAATTTTGAGCATCTTCGAATCAAGTCCGTGACGTTTCATTTCTTTTTTTACAAGATGCTTTTTCGCAATGCGGAATTTTTCTTCCCTTGTATAGGAACCGAGTTCGATAACTTCCATTCTGTCATAAAGCGGTCCGGGAATTGTGCTCGGGTCATTCGCTGTTGTAATAAAAAGAATATCGGAAAGATCGAAAGGAAGTTCAATAAAATGGTCGCGGAAAGCAACGTTTTGTTCCGGGTCAAGAACTTCAAGCATTGCGGAAGCCGGGTCGCCGCGGAAATCATTTCCCATTTTATCAATTTCATCAAGAAGAATGAGGGAGTTTTTGCTTCCCGCAAGTTTTACCGCATTCATAATGCGTCCGGGCATTGCGCCGATATAAGTTTTTCTGTGACCGCGGATGTCGGATTCATCCTTCATTCCGCCGAGAGAAATTCTTGTGTATTTTCTTCCCATTGCGGCGGCGATATCTTTTGCGATTGAGGTTTTTCCGACACCGGGAGGACCAACAAGACAGATTATCTGTCCTTTAATATCCGGCTGGAGTTTTCTTACAGCAAGAAGTTCAAGAATACGCTCTTTAACTTTTTCAAGACCGTAATGGTTTTTATCAAGCTGTTTTTTTGCTTTTGCAATATCGATTTTCTCTTCGGTTTTAATGTTCCAGGGAAGCGCAAGGCAGGTATCGAGATATCCGCGGATAACGCTTGCCTCCTGGCTATTATAAGGCATTTTTGAAAGGTGGATAACCTCTTCGTTGAGTTTTTCGGTCACTTCCCCTTCAATTCCAAGAACCGAAATTTTCTTTTTATATATATCGATTTCGTCCTGGAAATTTTCGCCTTCGCCAAGTTCCTCGTTGATTGCTTTAAGCTGTTCGCGAAGATAATATTCGCGCTGGTTCTGGTCAATCTGTTCCTTTACTTTTTCATAAATATCTTTTTCAACGCCGAGGATGTTGTTTTCGTTTTCAAGAACGCCCGCAAGCATTTCAAGGCGTTTTACATAGTTTGATTCCTCAAGAATCCTCTGCTTATCCTCAATATCAATATTGAGGTTTCCCGCAAGGAATTCGCCGAACTGTGCGGGGTCATCCATGCTGAATGCCTTAACCGCAAGTTCCTTCGGCATCTTCGGAACAAGATATGTATATTCGTTGAAAAGATCCTTTACGGTACGCATAAGCGCATCGCAGAGAATCGAACGTTCGGGACGAAGCTTTTTAAGCGGAAATTCCTGGGTATCCGCAAGAAGAAAAGGTTCTTCGGAAATAATATCAACAAGCTTTGCGCGGTATTTTCCCTCAACAAGAATTCTTGTTGTTCCGCCGTTGTTTTTGATAATCTGGCGGATTTCCGCAACAACGCCTGTTCTGTTCACATTTTCAAGTCTTATTTCGTCTTCTTCAATGTTTATTTGGGAAGCAAGAAAAACTTCTCTGTTCCCTTTCATAGCTTCTTCAAGAGCCGCTATGGATTTTTTTCTGCCGACGTCAAAATGAAGTATCATATTAGGAAAAAGAACAATGCCCCTCATTGCAATCATCGGCATTGTAACGATTTCCGCCTGCTGTTTTTTCTCCGGCATTATTTTTCACCTCCGGTATAAAAATATCGGAAGCGGCAGCTGCAAAAAGCCCCTGCCGCTTTTTTTATAACAATTATTTTCTTTCTGCGCCCGCCGCAATTTCAAGCGGAACATTTTTCTTAAAAGGATTGTGCTCGATTTTCGGTTCAGCGCCTTCGGTTACGCAGGCTTCCCCGATTACAACCGCTTCCGCGGTTTCGTCGGAAGGAAGTTCAAACATAAGCTTTCCGAGAGTTTCTTCCATAATGGAACGAAGACCCCTTGCGCCTGTTTTTCTGTTAATCGCTTTCTGCGCAATGGCATCAAGCGCGCCGTCGGTAAACTGAAGGTTGACTCCGTCAAGGCTGAAAAGCTTTTGATACTGTTTAACAAGGCTGTTTTTCGGTTCGGTAAGAATTTTTACAAGAG
This sequence comes from Oscillospiraceae bacterium, assembly GCA_015067315.1. GTDB lineage: Bacteria > Bacillota > Clostridia > Oscillospirales > Ruminococcaceae > UMGS1668. The sequence continues at coordinate 4,222 of SVMR01000034.1, forward strand.
CAGGTTTATCAAGGCTTTCAAGAGCGGTGATAACAGGAAGACGGCCGACCATTTCCGGAATGATTCCGAATTTTACAAGGTCATGGGGCGTTACCTTTTTAAGAAGGTCCTTTGCTTCCTTGGATTTCTGGCTTATTACGTTTGCGCCGAAGCCCATTGCGGAACTTGCAATCCGTTTTTCGATAATGGGTTCAATTCCGTCAAAAGAACCTCCGCAGATAAACAGAATATTGGTTGTATCAATCTGTATGAATTCCTGCTGGGGATGTTTTCTTCCTCCCTGGGGCGGAACGTTTGAAACGGTGCCTTCAAGCATTTTGAGAAGCGCCTGCTGAACGCCTTCGCCGCCAACGTCTCTTGTGATGGATGGGTTTTCGGATTTTCTGGTAATCTTGTCGATTTCATCGACGTAAATAATTCCGCGCTGCGCCGCCTCAACGTCAAAATCCGCAGCCTGGATAAGACGGAGAAGAACGTTTTCAGCGTCTTCGCCGACATAACCCGCCTCGGTGATGGTGGTTGCGTCAGCAATTGCAAAAGGAACTCCGAGAACTCTTGCAAGAGTCTGTGCAAGAAGGGTTTTACCCGTACCGGTAGGTCCGAGAAGGAGCACGTTGCTCTTCTGAAGCTCAACGTCTTCGGTATCGAGCTTGCTTAAAATACGTTTATAATGGTTATAAACAGCGACGCAAAGGGTTGTTTTTGCTTCGTCCTGTCCGATTACGTATTTATCGAGAACCGCTTTGAGTTCCGCAGGTTTAAGAAGTGTTTTCGGGTCGATAACAGGTTTGTTCTTTTCCTGTTTTTTGCGCTTGGTCTTTTCAAGAGGATCAAGATCTTCCTCATCGTAAAGAATTGAATTGCAAAGTTCGACGCATTCGTCACAAATACAAACGCCGGGTCCGGTTATAAGTTTATAAACCATATCCTGCGGTTTTCCGCAGAAGGAACAGCGCATTTTGTGATCATCTTTATTGGCCATAAGTTTAAAGCCTCCAAATTATGCTTGATTATTCTCTGTGGTCAAGTACATTGTCAACAAGACCGTATTCCATTGCCTGCTGTGCAGTCATGAAATTATCTCTGTCGGTATCTTTTGTGATAACTTCGAGAGGCTGACCGGTCTGTTCGGAAAGGATTTTGTTAAGTCTTTCCTTAATTGCAATAATTCTGTCAGCGTGGATTTTGATATCGGAAGCCTGACCCTGCATTCCGCCGAGAGGCTGGTGAATCATGATCTCGCTGTTCGGAAGCGCAAAACGTTTTCCTTTTGCGCCGGAGCTGAGAAGAAATGCGCCCATGGAAGCAGCCATACCTACACAAATGGTGGAAACGTCGCATTTGATGTAGTTCATGGTATCATAGATAGCCATACCTGCTGTAATAGAACCGCCGGGGCTGTTGATATAAAGGCTGATATCCTTATCCGGATCCTGTCCTTCAAGATAAAGAAGCTGGGCAACAACAAGGCTTGCGGTGGTGTCGTTAACTTCGTCACAAAGCATTATGATTCTGTCGTTAAGAAGACGGGAAAAAATGTCATAGGAACGTTCGCCTCTGTTGGTCTGTTCAACGACCATCGGTACCAAACTCATTTTGGTATCACTCCTTTCGGATTTTAACGAAATTTGTCAAAAAATCTCATTATTGATATAAAGGACCTCCGGAATAAATTCCGGAGATCCTCCAATACAAAGATAATTATATTGCAGTTTCTCTGGAAACTGTATCCGCTTTATCAGTCAACGGAAGGGTCAATTTCTTCGGTTTTCTTTTTGCGGGTTGCTCTTTTTTTGGGAGCGGGTGCTTCTTCACCTTCTGCTGCGGGAACTTCTTCAGCAGCAGCTTCCTCAGTTTTTTTCTTGGTGGTGCGTTTTTTCTTGGGAGCAGCTTCTTTTGCGGCAGCTTCTTCTGCAGTGATTTCGGTTACTTTTGCTGCGTCGCGAACAAGTTTGATTGCTTTTTCTACGCAAAGGTCAAGAGCAAGTTCTTCTGCGGGAACAATTTTTCTAACCTGATCTTCTTTCATTTCATAGCGCTCTGCAAGAACTTTGAACTCTTCGTTCATTTCTTCTTCGGTCATCTCGATTTTTTCGAGTTTTGCGATTTCTTCAAGAGCAAGGCGGATTTTTACCTGGCGTTCTGCCTGGGGTCTGAATCCCTGGAAGAAGGTTTCTTTGTCTGCGCCGGTATATTTGAGATATTCGTCAAGGGTAAGGCCTGCGGTTCTTGCAAGTCTGTTTTCGAAATCTGCTGCAATGTCTTCCATTCTTGCTTCGTACATGCATTCGGGAATTTCTGCTTCGAAGTTTTTGAGGATTCCGTCAACAAGTTTTTCTTCAAGATCTGCTTCGGACTGTGCGTCTGCTTTTTCCTGAAGTTTTGCTTTAATGTCAGCTTTGAGTTCGTCGATGGTATCGAATTCGCTTACGTCTTTTGCAAAATCGTCGTCTGCAACGGGCATTTCTTTAGCTTTGATGCTGTGGAGTTTGCATTTGAATACTACGGGAGCGCCTTTGAGCTCTTCTGCGGGATAATCTTCCGGGAAAGAAACGTTTACGTCGAATTCATCGCCTGCGTTATGACCGCAAACCTGTTCTTCAAAACCGGGGATGAACTGACCGGAACCGAGTTCAAGCGGGAAGTTTTCGCCTTTGCCGCCTTCAAAAGGAACGCCGTCTTTGAAACCTTCGTAATCGATTTCAGCCTGGTCGCCGTTCTGTGCGGGTCTGTCTTCAACTTCGATGATTCTTGCGTTTCTTTCAAGCATTGCGGAAAGTTCGCCTTCAACCTGGGAATCTGCAACTTCGGTTACGATTTTTTCTGCTTTGATGCCTTTATATTTCTTTACGGAAACTTCGGGTTTTACGGTTACGGTTGCGGTAAGGGTATAACCTTCTTCGGAGCAGTCAACAAGTGCGATTTCTGCACGGTCAACGGGAACGATTTTTGCTTCTGCAACAGCCATGTCATATGCCATGCCGTAAGTTTCGTTTACTGCGTCCTGATAGAAGAATTCTCTGCCGTATGCTTTTTCGATAAGAGCTTTGGGAGCTTTGCCTTTGCGGAATCCGTGAACGGTAAGTTCCTTTCCTTTTACTCTGATAGCTGCGTCAACAGCGCGTCCGAACTCCTCTGCGGTTACAGCAATGGTAAGCTTAACCTCGTTGGTGCCGGTTTTTTCAATCTGTCTAAGTTCCATTATGTTGTTTCCTCCTGATAGATACTTTTTCACTAACTGTTAAAGTATATCATATAGTTATCATAAAATCAATTATTTTATATAAAAATATTATATAATTTTTATTTAATTTTCCAAAATTTAAAGCCAAGATGGTCCGCGGAAATAAGCTTAAAATTAATTCCCATATATTCTCCTTCGTTTGCAAGGCTTCGGGAAGCCCCATGGAGATGTCCGTAAAAAACTGTTTTTACGCCGTATTCTTTTATTACGGAGATAATGTTCGGAACCATTTCGTTTGCATAAACCGGCGGATAATGAAGAAAAACTATTTTTTCCGCATCCGGAAATCTTTTCGAATCCTCAAGCGAAAGCCGGAGCCTTGCCGCTTCCCTTGCGGAAATTTTAAGGTCGTGCTGTTCGTTCGGCATAAAAACCCAGCCGCGGGTTCCGCAAAGCGCCAATCCTTCCGCAAGTACCGAATTATTATGGAGAATTTCTATTGTTGTTATGCCGTTTTCCTTAAAAAACTTTTCGGCTTTCGTTCTTGTTGTCCACCAATAATCGTGGTTGCCTTTCATAACGATTTTTCTTCCGGGAAGAGAATCCACAAATTTAAAATCCGGAAGAGCTTCGTCAAAACCGAGCCCCCAGGAAAAATCTCCCGGAATTATAACCGTATCCTCCGGTTTTATCTGTTCCTCCCAGTTGGTTTCGATTTTTGAAACATAATCTTTCCAGCCGAAAAAGTTATCCATCGGCTTGTCCGTTCCGAAGGAAAGATGCAAATCCGCCATTACCCAAACCGACATCAGCATCCACCTCCCACGGTGCTCAAAACAAATTCCGCCATCTCTTCCCTTTCGCATACAAAAGTGAATCTCGGTTCTTTTTCCAAAAGTTCCGAAAGCTGCTTCGGCATCGGAAGCCCGGAAAGAACCTCGATTTTTTTTGCTGCTTCAAAATCATCCGCTTCGTTTGCGCCGGAAATAGATTTGAGCACGGCGCGCGGGAATTTATAGGGACTTGCTGTCGAAGCAATGATCGTCTTTGTTCTGTCGCCTGTTTCCGCTTTATATTTTTCATATACCTCAACGGCAACGGCGGTATGGGTATCGCAAAGATAGGAATATTCTTCAAACAGCATTTTTATGCGGTTTTCTGCGCCGCAGTCATCGGTATATCCGGCCGCAAAAGTTTCTTTTATCTTACCGAGAATCTCATCCGGAACATGGTATTCTCTGTGCTCACGAAGGGATTTCATAACCTCGCGGACATATCCGTCATCTTTACCGCAAAGTTCAAAAACAAGCCTTTCAAGGTTGCTTGAAACAAGAATGTCCATGGAAGGAGATTCCGTCATAAAGAATTCGCGGTTTACGTTATATTCACCCGTGCTCAAAAAATCCGTGAGCACGTTGTTCGCGTTAGAAGCGCAGATCAGCTTTCCGAAGGGAACGCCCATTCGTTTTGCGTAATATGCGGCAAGGATATTTCCGAAGTTTCCGGTGGGAACGGTTACGTTTATCGTTTCGCCGTCTTCAATTTCTCCGTCCGCAACAAGATCCGCATAGGCGGAAATATAATAAACCACCTGCGGAAGCAATCTTCCCACGTTTATTGAGTTTGCGCTTGAAAAGCTTTTTCCGTTTTCCGCAAGTTCGCTTCGGATTTTTTCATCGGTGAAAATGGTTTTAACGGCGGTCTGAGTATCGTCAAAATTGCCCTTTACTCCGCAAACGGCAACGTTTTTGCCTTTCTGGGTCTGCATCTGGAGCTGCTGGATTTTGGAAACGCCGTTATCCGGATAAAATACGATTATTTCCGTTCCCTCAACGTCGCAAAAACCTTCAAGAGCCGCTTTTCCGGTATCGCCGGAAGTTGCCGTAAGAATAACGGTTTTCTTTCCGTCGCCCGCTTTTTCCGCGGATTTTACAAGAAAATACGGAAGGATCTGAAGCGCCATATCTTTGAACGCGCAGGTTGGTCCGTGCCAGAGTTCAAGCATATAGACCGATTCTCCGAGTTTTACAATCGGAGCAGGTTCTTCGTTTTCAAAATTTCCGATATACGCTTTTTCCGCGCATTCAAGAAGTTCTTCCTCCGAAAAATCGGTCATGAATTTTGCAAATATTCTTTTCGCTCTTTCGCAGTAACCGAGTTTTGAAAGTTTTGCTATCTCTCCCTTTTTTAAAACGGGAATTTCAACCGGCACAAAAAGACCTCCGTCATCCGAAAGTCCCTTCAATATCGTTTCCGCCGAATCAAGGCGCAGATTTTTATTTCTTGTGCTTTGGAATTTCACTTTTTCACCTCAAATTCGCTTGCAAAAAAAGTTGTATGCGTTTTTCCAGAATATCTTTTCGGCAAGTTTTTCGCCGAATTCCTTTTCAATTAAATTATAAAGATCCGGAATATCTTTCATTTTTCTGATTCCGTTCACAACGTCGCATCCGTCATAATCGCTTCCCATGCAAACGGAATTTTCTCCGCCGAGCAAAAGCATTCTTTCGATATGTTTTATAATGTCGGAAAGGCTTGCGTTTTCCTCATCGTTATTGAGAAAAGCTTTATAAAAATTGATTCCGGCTATTCCGTTACGGCGTACAATTTCTTTAAAATATTCGTCGGTGAGATTTCTGCGGTGTTCGCAGATTTCCCGAAGGTTGCTGTGGCTTGCGGCAACGGCGCAATCGACGTTTTTGAGCACGTCATCAAGTCCCGCATCGGAAAGATGCGAAATGTCAATCACCATTCCTATCCGTTCCATCTCTTTTATAACGTCGATTCCGAAGGGTTTAAGACCAAATTTCTGGTCGGAAGAACCTTTTCCGATTTCGTTTTCGCCGTTCCATGTGAGCGTCATCATCCGAACGCCGTCATTGTAAAGATTTTCAAGACGTTCAATTTTTCCGCCGAGCACCCTTCCGCCTTCAACGGTTAAAATCGCGGCGGTTCTTCCCGTTTCGGTTATCCGGTCAACGTCTTCAATATTTTTTGCCTGCTCAAAATACTGAGGAAATTCCGCAAGCTGGTTTTCAAAAAAATGCTTCGACATTTTGTAATAATTAAAAGCATCTTCGCCGGAAATAACGTCCGGACAGAAAATCGCAAAACATTGGCAATGGCGTTTTATTTTTTCGTTTTTCGGGAAAGAAATATCAAGATGATCGCAGTCAAGATTTACGCTGTGATGCATGGCGGTTGTTAACGTATCGCAATGAAGGTCAAAAAAATCCATGAACAGACTCCGTTCCGAAAGCATTTTTTATATGGGTGAATTTCTTCACCTCAAGGTCATATTTTCCGTAAATAATTTCAAATACATCAAAACGAGGCTGACCGTTAAGCCCTTTTTTGAGTTTGTAAAGCATTGCCGCTTTACAGATTTTCTGCTGCTTTGAACGGGTTACAGCCTGCCTCGGCGCATAAAGACAATCATCCGCGCGGGATTTAACTTCAATAAACGCTATGTATTTTCCGTCTTTTGCAACAATATCGATTTCGCCGAGACGGGTGTTGAAATTGCGTTCAATAATCTCATAGCCTTTGCTTTCAAGATATTCCGCGGCAAAATCTTCGCCCATATCACCCCTGCGGCGTTTTTCGGTAATCAAAAAATCACCTTCAATGCATTTTTTTAAGAAAAGTCAGACGGTGGATTTCGCTCGGTCCGAACTCTCTTATTTTTTCGTAATGGAGCTTCGTTCCGTATCCCTTATGTTTTGCAAAACAATATTCCGGATATTTTTTATCCATTTCGAGCATGAATCTGTCCCTGCTCACCTTTGCAAGAATTGAAGCGGCGGCAATACTTGCGGAAGTTGCGTCGCCTTTTATAACAAATTCAGTCGGAACATCCATATTTTCCGGGATTTTGTTTCCGTCAATAAAAACATGTTCCGGTTTTATGCTCAGATTTTCAACGGCTGTTTTCATTGCGAGCATGGTCGCTTTGAGAATATTGATTTCATCAATGGTTTTATGGTCAACCGCCTGAATAGAATATGCAAGCGCGTGCTCAACAATTTCATCAAAAAGCAAATCGCGCTTTTTTTCGGAAAGTTTTTTGCTGTCGTTAAGTCCTTTAATTTCAAAATCTTCCGGAAGAATCACCGCGGCGGCAAAAACAGGCCCCGCAAGAGGACCTCTTCCTGCTTCGTCAACTCCGCAAAGATATTTTATTCCCAGTTCCGCACGTTTTGCGTGCTCAAATTCATATAAGCTCATTGGGTCTCTCCAAGGTTATGCGTCCGATTTTTCCCCCGCGGAATTCATCAAGAATCATCGCCGCGGCTCTTTCGGTATCAATATCCCCGCCGGAAATTTTCATTCCCCTTTTCGCGCCGATAAGTTCAAGAAGCGCAAAAGGTTCGATTTCAAAAGTTTCCTCATTGGTAAGTTTATATCTTTCGCAAAGCTGTTTATGTGCTTCGTGGTTAAGAACGTCCGCAAGTCTTGCCGCAAGAGTTTCGATATCAAGGATATCGTCTTTCACCGCTCCGGTAAAAGCAAGATGTTCACCGACGGTTTTATCCTCAAACTTGGGCCAGAGAACGCCGGGCATATCGAGCATATCAATTCCTTTATCAAGGGTCACCCATTGTTTTCCGCGGGTAACGCCAGGGCGGTCTTCAACTTTTGCGCGTTTTCCGCCGGCAATTCTGTTGATGAAGGAAGATTTTCCCACGTTAGGGATACCGACAATCATCATACGGATGGGCTTGCCTTCCATTCCTTTTCTTGCGCGTTTTTCAAGTTCGTTTTTAAGAACTTCCCGGACAAGCGGAGCAAGCCTGTTGAGGCCTCTTCCGCTTCGGCAATCGGTTGCAAGGGCGCGGATTCCGTTTGATTTATAATATTCGATCCATTCCTGGGTAATAGCTTCATCTGCCATATCGCATTTGTTGAGCACAACAACGCGGGGTTTTCCGCCGACAAGGCTTTTCATTTCCGGGTTGCGGCTTGAAAAAGGCACCCTTGAATCGGTTATTTCAACAACAACGTCAACAAGAGGAAGATTTTCTTTCATTAAACGGCGGGTTTTGGCCATATGTCCGGGGAACCACTGGATATCAACCTGTTCCATAGGGCAAAATCGCCTCCTTTCAAAAATATACATCTAATATAATATTATACTACAAATTAAACAGAAAAAAAAGACTCCCTTGCCAAAAGACAAGGGAGTTTTTTCGCAAATAACAAATTAGCGGACCTGTTTGACCTTTGCAGCTTTACCAACTCTATCACGGAGATAGTAGAGTTTAGCTCTTCTGACACGACCGTGACGAACAAGTTCAACTTTTTCAATCATGGGGCTGTGGATCGGGAAAACTCTTTCGATGCCGCAGCCGTGTGCTACACGACGAACAGTGAAAGATTCGGAAATACCGCCATGCTGTTTAGCAATAACTGCACCTTCGAAAATCTGGGTTCTGTAATGGTCTCCCTCTTTGATTTTGCAATATACCTTAACGGTATCACCGATTGCAACTTCGGGTTTGTCAGCTCT
>SVMR01000010.1 GCA_015067315.1 Oscillospiraceae bacterium
TCCGACTGAACCGGGCGAGGAACGCCGCGACTGTGAAAACTGCGATTATTACGAAACAAAAGTAATCCCCGCAAAAGGCTACGAACTGGGCGACATAAACCTCGACGGAAAGGTTGACGTAATGGATGCCTATTTTGTCCGCCTTGTTGTTGCGAAACTCAGAAAACCGACGGAACAGCAGATCCTTCTCGGCGATGTTGACGGTGACGGAAAAATCACCGCAATCGATGCGAACATTATCAGAAAATTTGCTGTAAAAATGATAACCGAACTTCCGGTTAAATAAAAGAAAAGCTCCCGTGCTCAGATTTGAGCACGGGAGCTTTTGCTTTGAGCACAGTCAGCTTTTTGGCAAATGCTCAAAAATTCTTTTGAAAAAAGGCTCTTTTTCGCTTTTCGGCGGAACAATCGAAAGAAGAAAAAGCGCCGCCATGCAAAGAAGGCTTACCGCCGCGGGAGCGGAAGCGGAAAGAACAGCTTCGTAACTTCCGCCTTTTACCGAGAAAACGGAAACCGCTTCGCCGAAAAATGAAAGAAAAATCCAAAGGATTCCGGCGGAAATTCCCGCATGAAAGAATCGGGAAAGAACGAACGGAAAAAGCGGAATTTTGCTTTCTTCCGTAACCGCCGCAACCTGCAAAACAACCGAAATTCCGGAAAAGGAAGCGATTGCTCCGGCGGCGATTACAGCGTTGAATCCTTCGATTTCACCGCAGGACAGCGCGCCGGCAGTCACCTCAAAAAAGCCGGAAAAAAGCGCTTTTAAAACCGGATTTTCCGAAGCAAAGCGGAAAAACGCCCCGTTAAAAACAATTTCGAGAACCCCGCAGGAAATTATGATAAAAGCGCACATCCGAAAACAGCTTTCCGCCGCGGAAATAACAGATTCCACAGCGCAGGATGCGTTGCTTTTCCTTCGGATTTTTTCCGGATATTCAAAAAAATCCGTTTTTTTCGTAAAAACCGAAAGGCTTGCCGCAAGTATAGCCGATGACAAAATCTGCGCCGCGAAAAGCAGAAAACCGATTTTTATATTTCCGAAAACGGCGCTTCCTATTGCGGAAACAAGAAAAGGCGGACCCGCGTTTACGCAGTAGCAAAGCATTTTTGCGGCGGTTTTCCGGTCAAGAAGTCCTTCCGAAACAAGGTCGGAAATACATTTTGCTGCCGCGGGATATCCGCCGAAAATTGCCGCGGGAAAAACACCGCAGCAAACCGCGGGGATTTTTAAAAGTTTTGCAATCGGTTTTAAAAATCCGGATAAAAAATCCGCCGCTTCGCTTTTGCAGATAAAAACCGAAAGCGCCATAAACGGAAAAAGCGCCGGAATAACCGAAAAAGAACAAAGATGAAGTCCTTTCCGGATCCCTTCGCTTAAATTTTCCCCGTTCAAAAGAAGAATTACGCAAAGGGAAAGAGCGCAAAGGGCAGTCAGAAAATTTTTCCTCAAAAAAACCACGACCTTTTAAAAAGCAAGTTTGGAACAATTGCTGCCTTGATGTACGGCAGTTTATATGATATTATAAATCTATGATGAAAAGAGCTTTTTTAGAAAGGGGAGTTTTTATGAAAAAACTTTTTGCTTTCGTTTTGATATTTGCCCTGATTCTTTCCGGCTGCGGCGCGGAAAAAATCGGAACGGATTACGATTTTTCAAAAATCATGGAAGAAACAATGGAAAATATAATCGAAAGTACCCCGAACCCCGGTCACAGCAGCATTGCCGGCGAATGGTCGGTAATGGTTGCCGCAAGAAGCGGCGCCGAAGTTCCGGAAGGCTGGTTCGATACATATTACGAAAATCTTTGCGGAACCCTTGAGGAAAATTCCGGCGTTCTAACAAGCACAAAGCACAGCAACTATTCAAGGGCGGCGCTTACCGTTGCCGCAATCGGAAAAGACCCCACCGAAGTGAACGGTTACAGTCTTTTTGAGCACCATTCGGATTTTGAATTTGTTTCAAACCAGGGACTTCCCGGAAGCATTTTTGCTTTGATTTCGCTGGATTCCCTTGGCTTTGAATTTGATGACGTTGACCGGGAGGTTTTTATTGAACATATCCTTTCGGAAGAATATGACTGCGGCGGCTGGGCATTGCAGGGCGAAAACCCGGACGTTGATATAACCGCCCAGGTTATCCAGGCTTTTGCTCCTTATTACGGAAAGGACGAAAGAATAACGGCGGCAGTTGACAGAGCGGTTGAGCATCTTTCGGAAGTTCAGCAGGAAAACGGCGGATTTTTTGCATGGGAAGGGGAAAACGTCCAGACAACCGCCCAGGTTATAATCGCTCTTTCCTCAATCGGAATCGATATCCGCACCGATGAGCGTTTCATCAAGGAAGGCGGCTGGATAGGTTCCTATTTTATGCAGTATTATCTCGGCAACGGCGAATTCTGTCATACCCTCGGAATGCCGAAGGACCCCATGGCAACCGACCAATGCATGCAGGCGATGGTCGCAATGGAACTTTTTGAAAAAGGCGAAAGATATTACGATTTTACGAAAATTGAATAATTCAAAAGAACGGCGGGAGATTGCTCCCGCCGTTTTTTATGCAAAAATGCCCTGGCTTAACAGTCCATTGACGGAAAAAGCCTTCTGCATTAAAATAGACAGCGGAGGGTGATGCAAAATGACCGATAAAAAAACTTTCGGTTCCTTTATTAAAAGCAAGCGAACCGAAAAGAACCTTTCCCAAAAAGAACTTGCGGAAATGCTTTATGTAACCGAAGGGGCAGTCAGCAAATGGGAAAGAGGAATATCGTATCCGGATATTACTTTGATTTCCGATATCTGCCGGATTCTTGATATAAGCGAACACGAATTTATCACTTCCTCGACCGATACCGCGGAAAGGGAGATGAAGATTGAAGCAAAAAAATTCCGTGTGATCCGCGGAACATGGTTCTGGGTTCCAACAATTTCCTATTTTGCGGCGGCGGTGATATGTCTTATCTGCAATCTTGCGGTAAACCACGCCATTTCGTGGTTTTGGGTTGTGCTTGCGTCGCTTGTCTGCGCATATTCGTTTATCCCGACTTTTACAAGTTTTTTTGAATCGAAAAAACTGCTTGCTTTTTCGGCAACAAGCTATCTTTCGATTTGTCTGCTTCTGCTGACCTGCGCATTTTATACAGATGAATTTTCGTGGTTTCTCAATGCCTGCATCGGGGTTTTAATGGGATATGCTCTTTTGTTTTTGCCGATTCTTTTATCGAAAACAAAAATCTCCGGCAGGAAATTTTTAATTGCTTTCGGTGCGGTTTTTGTTTTAACTGTTCTTTTGCTTCTGAATATTCGCCTTTGGAAAATTTTCCCGCTTGGAAAAGCAATTTTGATGACCTGCTATGGATTTACGCCGGTTATTTTGTCCGCTTTTATCTGTACCTTTCGCTTCGATTCGTTCTTAAAAACAGGAATCTGCACGGCTTTATGCGCGGTTATGCTTTATTTTGCAAATTTTGCTGCGGAATGGCTTTTCGGTCCGTCCGACAACGGTTATAAAATCGATTTTTATAATTGGGAAGAATGTATGAACGGAAACGTAAATTTTATCTGCCTTGTTTCGTTCCTTTTGATTTCTATGGTTTTCTTAGGAACAGGAATTTACAGAATGCGAAGGCTTAATAAATAAAAAAATCCCGGTCTTTGACCGGGATTTTTTATCTTTATTTGCTTTCTTTTTTCTTTGCGAGCTTAGGGTTTTTTGCGCGTTTTTTCTTGACGGAATAACCCATCTGACCGATTTTTTTGCCCTGAGCAAAATATTCGCCGTGGGAATAGAACATAACTCCCGCCTTGCGAAGGTCAAGTTTTCCGTCCTCGTCGATATATTTGTCGTCAACCTGAATCGCGACGATTTCCGCAATGAACATATCGTGGCTTCCGAGATGTTTGACTTCCGTTACCTTGCATTCAAGGGAAATGGGGCTTTGGGCAAGAATCGGAGCGGAAACTTTTGAAGCGGGAAGAGCGGTGAGCTTCATCTCCGCGAATTTGTCGGTGTATTTTCCGGAACGGACTCCGCAGAAATCCGCCGCGCGGACAAGAGAATCGGTTGTGACGTTGATTACAAATTCGCCGCTTTCGGAAATAATATGGTGGCTCCATCTTTCCGGACGGACTGAAATATATGTCATTGCGGGGCTGGAGTTTATGATTCCGGTCCAGGCAATGGTGAGTACATTGGGTTTTTCAACGGTTCCGCAGGTAACAAGCGCCGCGGGAAGGGGAGAAAGAAGAGTTGCGGGTTTCCAAACTTGTTTAGCCATGATTTTCCTCCAAAATAATTTATTTTAACGATTTATTATATCATTTTCATAATAATTCCGTCAACCCAAAAAGCCTTCCCCCTTGAGGGGAAGGTGTCAGCGAAGCTGACGGATGAGGTGTTTATGCGTTAACTGTTTCTTTACAGCAAATTCAAAAAATCTTCCGCCTGTTTCCGGTTTTTGAAAACAATCACCTTCGGCTTGTATTTTTCCAAAAGAGCCTTCGTTTTCGGCCGGTTTTTTTTGTTGAAGCGCAAAATCGATTTGTAAAATTCAAAATCGAATTTTTCCGGGCAGTTTCCGCCCATATCGTCCCGGGTTTTTCCGTAATTTTTAAGAACTCTTTCCGTCACGCCAAAAAGGCATTGGATGGTTGAAAAATCAAAATAGAAAACGGTATCGCAAAATTTCATCCGTTCTTCAAGGGTGCGTTCAAAGTTTCCGTCGATTATCCATTCCTCTTTTTTCAGTTCGTTTTCAAGCAAAACATCAAATTCTTCCCGGGAAATATATTCCCAGTTTCCGTGCCAAAAGATTTTATCAAGATGAACGACAGGAAGGCCGGTTTTTTCGCCGAGTTTTTTCGAAAAGGTGCTTTTTCCGCTTCCGTTTCCGCCGATTATAAGAACACGCTTCATAAAATTCTCCCCGAAAATAATTTGTTTAATAATTATACCATTTTTTACCCGGGATTTTTATCCCTTTTCCGCAAAAAATATTTTCCGGGTGATCAAATTTGGAAAAAATAAAAAATGACGGAAAAATTTTTGCAATGGGCGCGGCGGGGTATTATCTTCTCGAAACATTATGGCGGGGTTACAGCCATTGGTCAATGGCCGCCGCCGGCGGAATTTCGCTTTTGCTCCTTATAAAAACTTTTAAAAAGCTTAAAAACGCGCCCCATTATTTTAAGGCGATTTTAGGCGGCGGAATAATAACGGCGGTGGAACTTGTTTTCGGGATTGTTTTCAATCTTATGCTCGGAATGTCGGTATGGGATTATTCTTCCGTTCCGGGGAATATTCTCGGGCAGATTTGTCCCGTTTTCAGCGTTCTTTGGTGCGGAATAAGCTTTTTTGTTTCGGTTTTTGAAAAAATGTTTTCCTCCGGAAAATTCGGATTCCCGAAAAAAGCTCTTCCGTAAAATTCCCGGAATAAAAATTTTTCTTCAGCAAAAAATAATGCCGAGGTGAAGAAAAATGAGCAGCAACAGAGAGAAACTTAAAAATATGGGCGGACCGGCGTTTGAAAACGACCCGAAAAGGGTAAGACCGTTTGGAACTTTCAACCCCATGCAGCAGGAACGTATCATCACTCATATGAATACCATTGGTTCCAAAAAAGAAGAGATGCGCCGTTCCGAAGGAACCCTTAACATCAGGGATATGATAGATATCGATTCGATCTGATGTTTAAAAAAGTTTCCGGCGAAGGAAAGGAAGAAGTTTTCCTTTGCCTACATATTAACCCAAAAGCCCCTTCCGGAATAAAATATATTACGGAGGGAGGAGATATAATGCAAGACATAAAGGATATGCCCTGCTGGTTTTTGGGCGCAAACGCGCCGAAAGGATATTATTCAAAATTCGACCAGCTTTTCCGCCCTTTTTCCGGCGGAAGGCTTTTTCTTTTAAAAGGCGGTCCCGGAACGGGAAAATCGACCTTTCTTAAAAAATTTGCCGGGATTCTTGCGGAAAAAGGTTTTGAACCGGAACTTGTTTTTTGTTCCGCGGATCCGAAATCCCTTGACGCGGTAATGACTTCCGACGGAAAATATGCAGCCGCGGACGCAACATTGCCCCATCCTTCGGAACCGAAATATCCGGGAGCTTACGAAACGGTTATTTCGCTTTCGGATTTTTGGAACGGGGAAAAGCTTTTTGAGCACAGAAAGGAAATAATCGCGCTTTCGGATGCAAACAGAAAACTGCATGAGGAAGCAAGAAGATATATTTCTTCCGCCGCCGCATTGCTTGATGAAGCGGCAAGGCTTGGGATGGATTCGGTTTTCCAGGAGAAAACGGAAAAAGCCGCGCTTCGGCTCTGTTCAAAGGAATTCGGAAGAAAGCGGCCGCAAAAGGGTTTTGAAAAACAAAGATTTTTAAGCGCAATTACCGAAGAAGGCGTTTTTTTCTTCAACGAAACGCCGAAGATCCTTTGCGAAAGGATATATCTTCTTGACGACGATATCGGCGCGGTAACGCGGATTTTTATGAATACGGTAAGAAAAAGCGCCCTTGAAAACGGGCTTGATATAATAACCTGCCGCTGTCCGGTTTTTCCTTCGGAAAAAATCGAACATATTTTTATTCCTTCGCTTAAAATCGGGTTTATGACCCTTAACCGAAGACATAAAATAAAAATCACCCCATACAGAACGATACATTGGGGGCGTTTTACCGACAGAAAAAAATATGCTCTTCATAAAATCCGGATTCGTTTTGCTTTGCGGAACGCAAAAAAACTTATTGACGAAGCGGCTTTATGCATTAAAGAAGCAAAAAAAGTTCATGACGAACTGGAATCATATTACATAGAAGCAATGGATTTTTCCCTTGCGGAAGAAAAATTCAAAACCGCGGTGAAATCAATTTTATAAGAAAAACGGAATAACTTTTCTTTAAAAGACAATATTAAGAATGTAAAATTTTTAAAACGAGGTATGTCATGTTTAAATTTTCCGGTTTTTCGTCTTCCGCAAATTCCGCAATAAATTCCGCCCTTAACGAAGCTTCGTCCCTTGGACATTCCTTTGTCGGAACGGAACATCTGCTTCTCGGAATTCTTCGGGAAGGGGATTGTTCCGAATTCAAAAGCCTTGAAAAAAGCGGAATAACCTGCGAAAAAATTATGGGAAGACTTCTTGAAACGGTTGGAAGGGGAACAAAATCGAATCTTTCCCCGGCGGATTTTTCGCCACTTTGCAGAAAGGTTCTTGAAAATTCCCTTTCAAGCGCAAAAAGAATCGGAGCTTCGGCGGATATCGGAACGGTTCTTACCGAAATTCTTCGGGAGGAGGATTGCGGCGCGGTTAAATATCTCAGCCATTTCGGATGCGACACAAACGAACTTTTCCGGGAAGTCTGCGTTGCGCCGGTTATAACCGATTATTCGCCGAAGGAAAAGCAAAAACAAAAAACTCCGGGGCTTGATAAATACAGCAGGGATCTGACCCGCCTTGCAAAGGAAAATGCCTTTGATCCGGTAATCGGAAGAGAAAAGGAAATCAACCGGGTGATTCAGATTCTTTCAAGGCGGACGAAAAACAACCCCTGCCTGATAGGGGATGCGGGAGTCGGAAAAACCGCGATTGCGGAAGGTCTTGCCCAAAGAATGGCGGAAGGACTTGTTCCGGAAAATCTTAAAAACAAAAGGCTCTGTTCCCTCGATTTATCTCTTATGATTGCCGGAACAAAATACCGCGGGGATTTTGAGGAAAGAATAAAGACGGTAATCGACGAAGTTATACGTTCCAATAATATAATCCTGTTTATAGACGAAGTGCATACAATAGTCGGAGCGGGCGCGGCGGAAGGCGCGATTGATGCTTCAAATATATTAAAACCCCAGCTTGCAAGGGGAGAACTCCGGATTATCGGGGCAACCACCACCGAAGAATACCGGAAATATATCCGGAAGGAATCCGCCCTTGAACGAAGGTTCCAGAGCGTTTCGGTGGATGAACCGGATTTTGAAACGGCGGTGAAAATCCTTGAAGGATTAAAAAGCCGTTATGAAAATTTCCATAAGGTTAAAATTTCGAAAGAGGCAATCGAAGCTTCCGTCCGGCTTTCAATCCGCTATCTTCCGGAAAAACGCCTTCCGGATAAGGCGATTGACCTTATTGACGAAGCCTGTTCAAAAAAGAACGTAAAAAATTCCTGCACAAGAATCAGTTCCGAAAAGGAGGTTTCCGCGGAGGATATTGCGGAAATTCTTTCCCTTGCAACGGGAATAAGCGTCGGAAAAATAACCGAGGACGAAGGAAAACGGATGCTCAACCTTGAAGAGGAACTCCATAAAAGGGTTGCCGGACAGGAAAAAGCGGTTTCGTCCGTTGCAAAAGCAATCCGCAGAAACCGGGCGGGACTTCGGGACCCGAAAAGACCGATCGGGATTTTTCTTTTCACAGGTCCCGCGGGAGTCGGAAAAACCGAACTTTCGAAAGCCCTTGCGGAAGAACTTTTCAGCGACGAAAAAGCTCTAATCCGTTTTGATATGTCGGAATATTCCGACAAGGCTTCCGTAAACAAGCTGATAGGTTCCCCGCCCGGATATATCGGTTATGACGAAGGGGGAAAACTTACGGAAGCCGTCCGCCGAAGGCCCTATTCGGTGGTGCTTTTTGATGAAATCGAAAAAGCCGACCCGAGCATCTATAATCTTTTCCTCCAGCTTATGGACGACGGAACCCTTACGGATTCCCACGGAATAAAGGTGAATTTCACAAACTGCGTCATAATAATGACTTCCAACATCGGCGCGGAATATATCGGAAAAGGCCAGAGCCTCGGTTTTGCTTTTCTTGATGAAGCGGGAAAAAACGATTTTAACGGAAAGGCGGTTTTCGGAGAAATAAAGAAAATCTTCCGCCCGGAATTTATCAACAGAATTGACGAAACGGTTGTTTTTGAAAGGCTTGATGAATCCGCCGCGGAAAAAATCGCAAAAAAATATTACGGAAAACTTGAAAAAAGGCTTTCGGATGCGGGAATATCCGCTGAATTTCCGCCTTTTGCAATCCAAAGCGCGGTGAAAAACGGCTTTTCCCCGGAAAAAGGCGCAAGAC
Organism: Oscillospiraceae bacterium; assembly: GCA_015067315.1. Taxonomy (GTDB): domain Bacteria; phylum Bacillota; class Clostridia; order Oscillospirales; family Ruminococcaceae; genus UMGS1668. Next base: position 9,064 of record SVMR01000010.1, read on the forward strand.
CTCTCCAAAGATATATCCGCGAAGCGGCGGAAGACCCGATTTCGGAAATGCTTCTTTCCGGAAAAATCGCCTTCGGGGATAAAATAACCTGTGAAGAATCCGCCGAGGGAAAACTCCTTTTCAAAAAAGCAGAAGAAATTTTCATATAAAAAGTGCCGCGGATTCCGCGGCATTTTTCTTTTTTATTTAATTGCGATTGCTTCGATTTCGATTGAAACGCCTTTCGGAAGGGCGGCAACCTGAACGCAGCTTCTTGCGGGATAGGGTTCGGTGAAAAATTCGGAATAAACCGCGTTTATTGCGCCGAACTGCGCCATATCGGTTATAAAAACGGTTGTTTTGATAACTTTTTCAAAACTGCTTCCGCCGGCTTCAACAACCGCTTTGAGGTTGAGAAGAGCCTGCCGGGTCTGTTCGGAAATATCGGAACTTATGCTTCCGTCGGGGGCAACGGGAATCTGTCCGCTTGTAAAAATCATTTCGCCAAGATCGATCGCCTGGGAATAGGGTCCGATTGCGGCGGGAGCTTTTTCGGTATGGATTCTGTTCTTTTCCATTTTATATCCTCCGTTTTTCTGTTTGTTGCAAAAATGGTAAAAAGCGGTATATATTATTTTACCTTTTTCTCATTTTCACTTATTTCCTGTAACGAATATGTTTTACCGCAAGCGGTACACAAAAACTCTGTCTGAATGAATTCAACGTCACCGGTAAGATAGGTATCGCCGGATGAAAAATCATAATTTTTTGCTTCTTCGGATTTTGAATTAACAATCTTTGAAGATTTAATCGGAGTAAGAAAATTTTTGCATACGGGACAATAATGTTTTTTGAATTTAACCCAAAACGGTCTTGACCAATCTCTTTTTACGTTGTGAATTTTCAATCGGAATGCCCCCTTTTTTGCTTTGCGAATTATTGAATTAAAATAATTTACCATAAAACTTTTATAAGAAGAAAACGCAGTAATGCTGCTTTCTTTAATTAAATTATATCATAACCATGCAAAAAATTAAAGTGAAATATACTTTTCTGCGAAAGGCGAGTAATAAGGTGCGTAAATATAGGTAAAAACGAAGAAAAGTGCGAAGCTATTAAACAAATTCAAGTTTGTTGAATTTATTATATTATTTTTTGGGGGGCAAATCAAGGCGAAGCCTTGTATATCATCAAAACGAAGTGTTGTATATCATCAAACCGCAAGAGGATGCACGCTATCGCGTGATGATATACAGCCCGAAGGGCCGATGATATACACCGCACTTCGTGCGGCGATGATATGCCAAGCCTGCGGCTTGGATAAAAAAGGAGTAACTTTTGGCAGACAAAAGTTACTCCTTTTTTGGAGCAGGTAACGGGAGTCGAACCCGCCTCTGTGGCTTGGGAAGCGACCGTTCTACCGATGAACTATACCTGCGTATATAAATATTATGTTTCTTTTCCGGGAAAATGTCAAGGCTTAATATGTCGATTGACAGAACTTTTGTTTGGGAGTAAAATTAAATAAAAAATCCGAAAGGAATTTAAAAATATGAAAAAAATTGCCGTAATGGGTCATATCGACCACGGAAAAACAACCCTTGTTTCAGCAATAAGCTTTGTTTTTAAATCCGAAAGAATAAATTGCTCCGGAAATCCGCTTGAAATTTTGAGGACGGAAACAAAAGTTGCTTTCGGCGGGGAGGATTATCTCTTTTTCGATTATCCGGGCGATTATGATTATGAAAAAAACCTTGACGGAACCGAGGACGGCGCGGTTCTTGTTGTTGCGGCAACGGACGGCCCCATGCCCGGAACGGAAAAAGCGATTGAACTTTGCAAAAAACTCGGAATAAAAAACCTCGTCGTTTTCCTCAACAGCTGCGACCTGGTTGGCGACGACGAAATAATTGATTTGATCGAATATGATACGGAAGATATTCTTTCTGAACAGGGTTTTGAAAATTGCCGTTTTATCCGCGGAAGCGCATATTATGCGTCGGCAGCTTCGGAAAAATGGATTTCGCCGATAAAAGAACTTGTCGAAGCTGTTGCAAAATCGCTTTGATAAAAACGCCTGCGATATGTAAAAACCTCCCTCTGATGAGGGCGGTTTGCGGAACAAAAACCGTAGGGAACGGTATTGACCGTTCCGAAAGGACATTATTATGAAAGAAAGCGAAATGAAATATCCCGCAATAAAACCAAGAAGATATACAGGAAAAGAAAAAATCGTTTCGTGCAGCGGTGAAAAAATTGCAACCCTTAACGATTTTTGGAGTTGGGCTTATTCGGACGTTTTAGGAAATACCGAAAGAGGAATTCTTGCTGAATATTTTGTTTCAAAAGCACTTGATATAGATTATAAAGACAGGGTATCCTGGGATAAATATGATTTGTTAAGTGATGAAGGGATTTCCGTTGAAGTAAAATCTTCCGGATTTTTTCAGACTTGGGGGCAAAATCAAAAATCAAAGCTGATTTTTGGTATTCAGCCGACAAAGGCCTGGAACTATGAAACGGATGAATTTGAAGAAGAACAAAAAAGACAAGCAGATATCTATGTTTTTTGTGTTTTTAATTGTGAAGAAAAGAATGATGATATGAACCCTCTCGATTTATCCCAATGGGATTTTTATCTTCTTCCAACTTCCGTTCTCGACGAAAAATTAGGAAACAACAAAACGGCAAGTCTTGGAAAACTGCAAAAAATCGGTGCTGAAAAATGCTCTTATGAGGAATTGCATAAACGTATAGTCGAACTTATGTCAGGAGGTCAAAAATGAAAACCATAACCCTCGGTTCAACAGGAATCGTAACACCGCAAAATGCGTTCGGCGCTCTGCCGGTACAGCGCGACGATATGGAAACCTCGGTAAAAATTCTCCGCAGAGCATACGAAGGCGGAATGACCTTTTTCGATACCGCAAGAGCCTATACCGACAGCGAAGAGAAAATCGGAAACGCCCTTTCGGACGTCCGCGAAAAAATCTTTATTGCGACAAAAACCGCCGCAACAACTCCGGAAGGCTTTTGGAAGGATCTCGAAACGTCCCTCCGTCTTCTGAAAACCGATTATGTCGATATTTATCAGTTCCATCAGGCATCCCAATGTTATAAACCCGGCGACGGCACCGGAATGTATGAAGCGATGCTTGAAGCGAAGGCGCAGGGCAAAATCCACCATATAGGCATCACCGCGCATAAAATCAAGGTAGCGGAAGAGGCAGTCGAAAGCGGACTTTATGAAACCCTTCAGTTTCCGCTGAGCTATCTTTCCGGCGAAAGGGAACTTGCCCTTGTGGAAAAATGCAGAGAAAAGAATATGGGATACATAGCCATGAAAGCTCTTGCCGGCGGACTTATCAACAATTCCTCCGCCGCTTTTGCCTGGATGCAGCAGTTCGACAACGTCCTTCCGATTTGGGGAATCCAGCGCATGACCGAGCTTGAGAAATTCCTCGCTTTCTTCGAAAACCCCGCGGAAATGGAAGGCGAACTTCTTGAAATTATCGAAAAAGACCGCAGGGAACTTGCGGGAGATTTCTGCCGCGGATGCGGATACTGCCTGCCGTGCCCTGCGGGAATAAAAATATATGACTGCGCAAGAATGTCCCTTATGATACGCCGCGCGCCCACAAGAAACTGGATTTCGGAAGAATGGCAGGCGGAAATGGCAAAGATCGAAAACTGCATCCATTGCGGAAAATGCCAGACAAAATGCCCTTACGGACTGAACGCCGCGGAAATCCTTGCAAAAAACTACGAGGATTATAAAAAAATCATATCCGGAGAGATTAAAGTGTGATTTAATCCAACAAAAAAACACCTGCGGCCGCAGGTGTTTTTTTATTGGATTGATTATTCAACCGCGCTTACCGCTTCAAATTCCGCGGTTATTTCAGCAGAAGGAGCTTTTGTGAACTTCGAAACCGCAAAAATAACGATTGCGGAAACAAGGAATGCCGGAAGAAGTTCATAAATTGTAAGAATGCTGATTCCGTTTGCTTTGCCAAAGGGAGTGAAAACGTATTCCCAGATGAAAACCATCGCGCCACCGGAAAGCATACCGGCAACCGCCGCGGAATGGGTGACCTTTTTCCAGAAAAGGCTGATGAGCATAAGCGGACCGAAGGTTGCGCCGAAGCCTGCCCAGGCGAAGGAAACCACGTTGAAGATTACGCTGTTTTCATCAAGAGCAACGATTACGCCGAAGGCGGCGATTGCAACAAGAACGATTTTTGAACAGCGCATAACCTGCTTGTCGGTGGCTCTTCTGTTGAAAATTCCCTGATAAAGGTTCTTCGAAAAAGCGGAAGCCGCAATAAGAAGATAGGAATCGGAAGAACTGATTGTTGCCGCAAGGATACCGGACATAATAACTCCGGCAACGATAGGCGGAAGAAGTTTTCCGCAGACGATGATGAAAATGTTTTCCGCGCCGGAGGAGGAAAGAAGAACTTCCTCCGCGGGAAGAAGCGCTCTGCCGATAATACCGATTGCAACGGCGGCGGCAAGGGAAATTACAACCCAGACGGTTGCGATTCTGCGGCTCATTTTGATTTCGGAAGTTTTTCTTGCCGCCATAAAGCGGAGAAGAACCTGGGGCATACCGAAATATCCAAGCCCCCAGCTCAAAGTCGAAAGAACGGTGATAATTCCGTAAGCGCCCGCTTCGCCGAAAACGGGTTTTCCGTTTTCAACAAGCTGAATTCCGTTTTCACCGACAACCGGAGCCGCAATTCCGAAAAGTTCGAAGAAACCGGGAATGTTCTTTGCGTTTTCAAGAACAGCGCCGATTCCGCCGGCGGAAATTGTTGAAAGGGTAAGAATTACGGAAAGGGCGGTTATCATAACGATTGCCTGCATGAAGTCGGAAGCACTTTCAGCAAGGAATCCGCCGAGGAAAGTATAAATAACAACAAAAACCGCGCCGATTATCATCATCGGAACATAGGGAAGACCGAAAAGGGTGGAAAAAAGTTTTCCGCAAGCGACAAAACAGCTTCCTGCATAGACGGAAAAGAAAATAAGAATGAAAAGGGAAGCGATTGTAAGAAGAACTTTTTTTCCGTCCGCTTCGCGGAAACGTTTTGAAAAATAATCCGGAACGGTGATTGCGTCAACCTTGACGCTGTATTTGCGGAGCCGCTTTGCAACAAAAAGCCAGTTGAGATAGGTGCCGATTGCAAGACCGACAGCGGTCCAGAACGCATCCGCAAGACCTATCCAGTATGCAACGCCAGGAAGTCCCATCAAAAGCCAGCCGCTCATATCGGAAGCTTCCGCGCTCATTGCGGAAACCCATGGACCAAGACTGCGTCCGCCAAGGAAATATTCGCTGCTGTTCCTGTTCGCGCGTTTTGAAAAATAAACGCCGATGGCGATTACAACCGCCATATAAAGAACCATTGAAATTAACATCTTGATCTGTTCGTCAGTCATGGTGAATGTCCTCCGTTTTCAAAAAACTTGAGCATATTATACACCTTCATTTTATAGACTGCAACACAGAATTAATTATATACTTTTAACAAACGATTTTTTATTAATATATTGATTTTTATTTTAATAAAGCTGTTTTTTAACTGTACTAAAATATAGAATTATAAAAATACAAATTTTAGCGAAAGAAAAATAATTCAACGAATTAAAGTGTTAACATAGAAAAATTATTGTTTTTTTACTTATAACTTGACCAAGTTGAAAATAAGGTTTATTATATGTTTATATATAAGTACCTGAAAAGAGGGTTTGAAAATGAAGAAAATTCTTTCAATTATTGCGTTTGCGGTTCTCGCCATCTTGCTTTCGGTAACGGCATTTGCGGCGGATTCCGATATTGTCGCTTCCGGCTATTGCGGCGGAGAAGGCGACGGAAAAAACCTTACATGGAGCCTTACCGAATATGGGATTCTTACCATTTCCGGTAACGGAGCAATGGCGGATTACAGTGATTATGGTAATACGGCACCTTGGATTAGCTATTCTTCATCGCTCAGAACACTTGTTTTAGAAAACGGTATTACTGAAATAGGCAGTTTTGCATTTTATAATTGCAATAAATTTAAAGGCGATCTTGTTATTCCAAACAGTGTAACAAAAATAGGGGCGGGTGCGTTTGCATCCTGTTCGGGATTCAATGGAGAACTTATTATCGGGAAAAATGTTGAAGAAATAAGAGAAATGGTATTTACCGGATGTTCGAATTTAAAAGGAAATTCGTTTGTTCCGGCAAGCGTCAATACAATAGGAATAGAAGCTTTTACTCGTTGCGGAATTAATAACTATTATTTCATAGGTGATGCTCCGAACGTTATGATGAATTTTTTTGATTCTGCTGATACGGTTTATTATCCATCTGATAACGATACTTGGACAACTGTTAACGGCAAATGGAACGGCTACACCGCAGTTGCTTATAATCCTGATGCAATAGCTTCCGGCTATTGCGGCGGCGAAGGAAACGGGACAAACCTTACCTGGACCCTAACCAATGACGGAACGCTTACCATAAGCGGAGAAGGGGAAATGGCGGATTATAATGAATATGACAATATTGCGCCGTGGATAGAATATTCTCCTCTGCTTGAAACTCTTGTTTTGGGAAACGGTATTACCACGATAGGCGAATGTGCTTTTTATGATTGCAAAAATTTTATGGGAGCATTGAATCTTCCAGAAAGTTTAAAAGAAATAGAAGATTTTGCATTTTTTAAATGTGAGGGCTTTACAGGAAAATTGAAAATCCCTAAAAATGTAACACTGATTGATTCTTTTGCTTTTTGGGGCTGCACCGGCTTTAACGATGAACTTGAATTCGGAGAAAAAGTTGAAATAATAGGACATTTTGCATTTGAAAAATGCACAGGATTTAATAAAACTGTTGTGTTGCCGGAAAGTATTAGAGAAATAAATTTGGGCGTTTTTATAAATTCCGGAATAAGCGAGTTTTATTTTGAAGGAAATGCTCCGATTGGAATTTCTTCGGCAGATGAAAGCGATGCTTCTTTTGGAAGTTCCGGAATTATCTACTATCCTTCCGGCAATTCCACTTGGGAAATTGTTGACGGAAAATGGAACGGCTACACCGCAGTTGCCTATTCCGATGAGCCGGACGCAGCTCTCTCAATCTCTTCCGCGAAAGGAATTTCCGGTGGCGGCACAAAAACCGTTTCCATAATCCTTTCCGAAAATTCAAATGCTGCAATGGCGCAGTTTGCAATAAAATATGATTCTTCGGCTCTTGAACTTGTTTCTGCTTCCGCCGGCGAACTTATGAAAGATGCTTTGGTGAATACCGGAAAAGTAGGAACTGTGTTCTTCGGATGGGACAGCCAAACACCGGTTGCCGAAGGCGGAACAATTCTTGAACTTACTTTCAAAACTGCCGAGGACGCAAAACCCGGAGAATATCCAATTGAGATTGATACTTCAAAAGAATTTGTTTTCTCAAGAACCGATTCAAGCGATTTGAATATTGAAATCGAAAACGGAAAAATTACAGTAATCGAAGGAGTTTACGGCGACCTTAACGGCGACGGAAAAGTTAATATAAAAGATGCTTATTTTGCCCGTCTTGTTGTGGCAAAACTTATCAAACCTACAGAAGAACAGATTCTTCTCGGTGACGTTGACCTCGACGGAAAAATATCCGCAATAGATGCGAATATTCTCAGAAAATATTCGGTACAGATAATAGAAAAACTTCCGGTAAGTTAAATGTAAAAAATCCCTTGGAAATTCCAAGGGATTTTTTTATTATAATATTTTCTCTTCAATAATAAATTTCGGTCTGTGCTTCGCTTCAAGATATGCCCTGCAAACGTATTGTCCCACAACTCCCAGAGCGGTGAGGTTTATTCCGGTGCAAAGGAAAACGGAAGCGATTATCCAGCCTGTGGCTCCTTCGAGCACGCCGAAAATTCCGAGCACTAAAAGAATGAGCATCGCGAGCACGGAAAAACCGGAAATGAGCACGCCGCCGAAAAGGATCATATCAACAGGTTTTACGCTGAAGGAAGTGATTCCGTTCCAGGCAAGATCAAGCATTTTTCCGATGCTGTATTTGCTTTCGCCTGCAAAGCGCTCCCTGCGTTCGTAATAAACGCTTCCGGTTTTAAAACCGAGCATCGGAACCATTCCCCGAAGGAAAAGGTTCGTTTCATCGAATTCGGAAAGTGCGTCAAGCGCCCGCTTGCTCAAAAGGCGGTAATCCGCATGGTTGAAGATTATATGGGTTCCGAAGAATTCCATAAGTTTATAATAACCTTCGGCGGTGAAACGCTTCATAAAGCTGTCGGAACTTCTGTCGTTGCGGATTCCGTAAACAATGTCGCATCCTTCGGAAAATTTTTCAACCATTCCGTCAATGGCGTCAATATCGTCCTGAAGGTCCGCGTCAACGGAAATTGCAGCGTCGCAATGTTCCCTTGCTTCAAGAAGTCCCGCAAGAAGGGCGTTCTGGTGTCCGCGGTTTCTGCTGAGCTTTATTCCGCAGAAAATTTCGTTTTTTTCGTGAGCCTTGCGGATTATTTCCCAGGTTTCGTCGGTGGAACCGTCGTCAACAAGAAGAACGCGGCTTTTTTTGCCAATAAGATTTTTTTGGGCAAGACTTTCATATTTTTCCGTCATAACGCGGATCGTTTCCGGAAGGACCTTTTCCTCGTTATAACAGGGGATAACAGTATAAAGTATCAATCGCTCACCCTGCTTTCAACTGATTTTAATTCTTCTTCCGTAAGTTCCCGGCATTCTCCGGGAAGAAGATCTTCCGGAAGTGAAAATCCGCCCATTGAAAGGCGGTGGAGCTCAACAACCTCCGCTTTAAAGCATCCGAACATTCTTTTGATCTGGTGATAACGTCCTTCGGAAATGGTGACGTCGCAAGTAAAATCCCCGGTTTTGATGAGTTTTGCGGTTTTGCAGATTCCGTCGGAAAGCATGATTCCTTTTTCAAAACCCTCCCGCATTTCATCGGTTACCGGAATATCGAGAGTTACGGCATATTTTTTCGGAACGTGTTTTCTCGGGGAAAGAATCCGGTGTGCAAAATCCCCGTCATCGGTTATTATCATAAGTCCGGTGGTGTTTTTGTCCAATCTTCCCGCGGGGAACATTCCGTTTCGGAAAAGTTCCGGAGGAACAAGCTCAAGAACGGTTTTCTGCTGAGTGTCTTCCGTTGCGGAAATATAACCCTTCGGTTTGTTGAGTACAATATATAAGTGCGCTTTTTCGCTTATTTTGTTGCTTCCGAAGAAAATTTCGTCGTTTTCGCCGATTTTAAGGTCGGAATTCCGTATAATTTTTCCGTTTACCGAAACTTTTCCGGAAGAAATCGCAAGTTTTGCGTCTTTCCGGGAAATTCCGGCTCTGTTTGAAATTATTTTATCAAGTCTTTCCAAAAAAACGTTCCTCCTTTCCGGTTTTCACCCTTGATTTAAACGGCGATTAGTTATAGAATATAAAAGATAATTAAAAAAACAAAAGGATGGAATATGCTTAAAAAATTTTTTGAACTTCTTAAAAAAGGCGATTTTAAAGACCTTTTGATAGAACCGACGGAGGACGGCTTCCTCCAGTTCTTCCGCTATATTTTTGTCGGCGGAGCAAGTTTTGTAACGGATTACGTTCTTCTTCATATAATTACCGAAACGGGAATTCATTATCTTGTTTCCGGTGCGGTTTCCTTTATCGCCGGTCTTTGCGTGAACTACGCCCTTTCAAAACTCCTTGTTTTCAGCGGTAAAACAACCGGAGCGGAAAAGGCGAAGGAATTTTCCGTCTTCGCAATAATCGCAGTCCTCGGGCTCGGCTTAACGGAACTTTTGATGTGGGTCTTCACCGAAAAACTCGGCTGGTATTATATGATTTCAAAAGCCATTGCGGCAATAATCGTTCTTTTCTGGAATTTCTTTATGAAGAAAATCCTTCTTTACCGAAAAAAATAACGGTAAATAATTGTAAGGCGGGGGCTTGCTCCCGCCGTTTTTTTATTATTCCAAATCTATCATTTTTCCCGCAACGCATTTTGCAATGATTTTGCTGTCGGTATAAAGATAGCAAAGTCTTTCAAAACGGTCGTGCATGGAAAGCTTTTTCGGGGTATAAAGGGCGAAATCGTCGATTACAACCGCATCAAATTCAAAACCTTCCTCAAAAGCTCCGGTTTTTCCGAAGAAGCTTCCGCCGCCCCGGGTCGCCATATAAAACGCGTCTGCGATCGAAAGCTGGTGAAGGGAAGAATCAACAAGCCTCCAGCGGAGTTTTGAACTCATGACCGCATCGGTCATTGCGCGGAAAATTGAAAGGGAACTTCCGCCGGCAACGTCGCTTCCGAGTCCGACTTTAAGTCCTTTATCAAGAAAACTGCGGACCGGAGCGATTCCCGAAGCAACGTTTATGTTGGACTGGGGACAATGGGCAATCCAGACCCCGCGTTTTTTAATAAGTTCCTGCTCCTCTTCGGAAGAATAAACGCAATGCGCCATAACGGTCGGACAGTTTTCCCCGCCGAAAAGTCCGAATCTGTCATAAGCTTCGCCGTAAAATTTTGTATCCGGGCAAAGTTCCGAAACCCATGCAATCTCTCCTGGATTTTCGGAAATATGGCTTTGCATCGGAACGCCGTATTTCTTCTGGATTTCCCCAAGCCTTGACATAACTTCATCGGAACAGGTCGGGATAAAGCGGGGAGTGAGAATCGGTTTTGCGTTTTCAAATTTATCAACTGTTTCCGCAACCCATTTTTCCGTATCGTTTCCGGAAACTTCCGCGCTTTCCTCCCGAATATAATCCGGGCAGTTTCTGTCCATATTGACTTTTCCGACATAGGTTTTAAGTCCGGTTCTGTCGAGCATCTCCATTAAAAGTTCCGTTGCGGGAACGTGTTTTGATGCGAAAATCGAAGCTCTTGTTGTCGCGCTTCTTCGAAGGTCGCGGACAAAAAGGGAATAGGCTTTTCCGGCATATTCAAGGTCGGAATATGAAGCTTCCTCCGGAAAGGCATATTTTTCAAGCCAGTCCAAAAGTTCCTCGTCCATTCCGGTTCCGCGGTATGTATATTGGGGCGCGTGAACATGAAGATCCATAAGACCGGGGATGATTATTCTGTCGCCGAAATCGGTTATCACGGCGTCTTTCCAATCTTCCGGAAGTTCCTTGAAAACGCCTTTGCAGATTCCGTCTTCGCAAAGAACCCAGCTGTTTTCAAAAATTTCCAGTTCTCTTTTTTCGTTTGTATGGTAAATTTGTCCTTTCCAGGCAAAACGGTTCATATTTGATACCTCTGCGTATTAATCAGGAAGATTTTTAAAGTGTAAAGCGAATTACCATTACATTCAAAAGGCAGTTGTTTTTTTATTTTAACCTCTTCGGTTTTTTGGATTTTCCGGAAAGCTTCGGGTTTTTATGTTTTCCAAGAGGTTTCTTTTCGCTGTAAACAACTTTGTTTCCGCTTTTTTCGGCAATGTTTTTTGCGCGGAAATCTTCCCGGACAATACATTCCGGACCGTTTCCGATAAGGTCTTCGCGGTGCGCCCTGCGGAGAGCTTTTCTTACCATATCCGCGTTTTCGGGAATGTAATACTGAAGAAGCGCTCTTTGAAGCGCCTTGTCCTCGGAATTAGTGGGAACGTAAACTTCCTTCATGGTATAAGGATCAAGTCCCGTATAGAACATACAGGTCGAAACGGTTCCGGGGGTTGGATAAAAATCCTGAACCTGCTCCGGGCGGATGTTGTTCTTTTTAAGGAACTGCGCCACAGCAACCGCATCCTTGATTGTGCTTCCCGGATGGGAAGACATGAGGTAGGGAACAAGATACTGTTCCTTTCCTGCGGAGCGGGTGAGCTCCATAAATCTCTTCTGGAATTTTTCAAAAACGTCGATATGGGGTTTGCCCATCATATCAAGAACCCCGGCGCTGCAATGTTCCGGAGCAACTTTAAGATGTCCGCTGACGTGGTATCTTACAAGATCCTTGAAGAATCTGTCATCCTTGTCCGCCATAACGTAGTCATAGCGAATTCCGCTGCGGATAAACACCGCTTTGACCCTCGGAAGGGAACGCAGTTCCCGGAGAATATCGAGATATTCGCTGTGGTCGGCAATAAGGTTGGGGCAGGGAGTTGGCGCAAGGCATTTTTTGCCGGCGCAAAGTCCGAGCTTTTTCTGTTTTTCGCAGGCGGGTCCGCGGAAGTTTGCGGAAGGACCGCCCACGTCATGGATATATCCTTTAAAGCGGGGATCCGCCGTAAGAATTTTTGCTTCCTCAATAATGGATTCGCGGCTTCTGCTGGTAACAAATCTTCCCTGGTGGAAAGCAAGGGCGCAGAAGTTGCATCCGCCGAAGCAGCCGCGGTTGTGGTTGATGGAAAAAAGAACTTCCTCAATGGCGGGAACGCCGCCCATTTTCTGATACATGGGGTGGAAATCACGCATATATGGAAGGGCAAAAACCTCGTCCAGTTCCTGCTGATTAAGAGGCGCGGAAGGCGGATTCTGAACAAGCATCATGTTTCCGTGGCGCTGGATAAGCTTCTTGCCGCGGATATGGTCCTGTTCGTCCTGCTGTTTTCTGGTTGCGATTGCATAATCGGTCTTGCTTTCGCAGACTTTTTCGAAAGAAGGGCATTCAACCGCCGGACCCGGTTCGTATTCGTTTACCGGAACAAGATAGCAGGTTCCGCGGATATCGGTCATGGTAACGGGATATTCGCCGTTATTAAGTCTTTCGGCAATTTCAAGGGTCTGGTGCTCGCCCATTCCGTAGGAGAGCAAATCCGCGCCGGAATCAACAAGAACGGAGGGCAGAACCTTGTTTTCCCAATAGTCATAATGTGCAAAACGGCGGAGGGAAGCTTCGATTCCGCCGATTATTACCGGAACGTCGGGATAAATGGATTTAATCTTTTTGGAATAAACGGTAACGGCTCTGTCCGGGCGAAGTCCTGCTTTTTTGCCCGGGGAATATGCGTCGTCACGGCGTTTGCGCTTTGCGACGGTATAATGTGCGACCATGGAGTCGATATTTCCTGCGGAAACAAGGAATCCGAGGCGCGGTTTTCCGAAGCGGGCGAAATCATAGTTGCTCTTCCAATCCGGCTGGGCAAGAATAGCGACCCTGTAACCCCTGCTTTCGAGCAGGCGGGAAAGAATCGCAGGACCAAAGGAAGGATGGTCAACATAAGCGTCGCCGGTCACGAAAACAAAATCCACTTCGTCCCAGCCGCGTTTTTTCATATCTTCTTTATTAACGGGCAAAAAAGGCATTGCGGTACCTCCTAAACATACCAAATCTATTATATTCTAACATAAAACAATAAAATATAAAAGAGTTTTTTGGGTTTTTAAAAACAGAAAAATATTCTAAAAAGGAATCTTAATACTGTCTTAACAGAAAATTAATTGACTTGCGGCGGCAAAAAGTATAAAATAAAGCCATAGAAATCCAACCGAAAAGAGGTTTTAAAATATGAAAAAAGCTTTTTCTGCGCTTTGCGCTTTTCTGATGTCCCTTATGCTTTCCGTAACCGCATTTGCCGGCGCTCCGGTTCTTTTTGAAGAATCCGGCGAAATCATCAACACCGGCGGCGAAGGTCTTTGGCTTATGATCGGCGCGGGCGTTCTCGGAATTCTCGCAATCGGCGGAATGATTTTCTTCTTTGTAAGCGGAAAGAAATAAGAATAAAAAAAGGCCCCCTTGTGCAAAGGGAGCTGTCAGCGAAGCTGACTGAGGGATTGTTTTTAACAACCCTTCCGTCATTTTCTTCGAAAATGCCACCTCCCCTTACACAGGGGAGGCTTTTTTATGCATAGGTTTCCGGGCAAAGTTCCTTGATTTTTTCCTGGAGAGCAAAGAAATCTTCCATTGCGGCGGGTTTCTGGTTAGGGTTTCGGAGAATTGCCGCCGGGTGGAAAGTTCCCATCAAAAGGCGTCCGTCCTTTTCGATGAACTGGCCGTGTTCCTTGGTGACCTTGAAGTTCGGGTCGATAAAGCGGATTGCCGAAACTCTTCCGAGGCAGACGATTATTTTCGGGTCGATAAGCTCGATCTGCGTTTTAAGCCAATCCCGGCAGGCGGCAACTTCCTCTTCGGAAGGGTCGCGGTTCTGCGGCGGGCGGCATTTTACCATGTTTGCGATATAGATGTTTTTTTCCCGGGAAAGATCGACAACGGAAAGCATTTTGTCAAGAAGCATTCCGCCTCTTCCGACAAAAGGTTCGCCTTTAAGGTCCTCGTTTTCGCCGGGACCTTCGCCGATGAAAAGGACATTTGCATTCGGATTTCCGATTCCGAAAACGACGTTTGTTCTGGTTTCGCAAAGTCCGCATTTTCTGCAGTTCAGACATTGAGCACGAAGTTCGTCAAGGGACATTTTTTGCACCTCCGGAAAGAATATAACAATATAATACAACATTCCGAAGGATTTATCAAGCCTCAGATAAGCCGGATATAATCGGAATTCACAAAGCCGACCGTTCCGTTATAATTGACTGTGTACCAACCGTTCCTGTTCCCAAGCACCGTGAGCATCGCTCCGTTCGGCGCGGAAGAAACAACTTTTCCGCCGGTGCTCGGATAGCTTCGGATGTTGAGATTTCCGCTTTGCAATGCGACTTTTCCGGTCTGCGGAGCCATTGGCGGAACAAGCGGAAGTCCGAAATATTCCGTCATTGAAAGGGCAAGTTTTTCCGCAATCTGTTCAAGATTCGAAGTAATCCAGTTCGCGTCGTCAACGTTGTCGTGGTAAGCAATTTCAACGAGCACCGCCGGCGCTTTGGTTCTTGTAACTTCGCCAAGGGAAGTTGTGCTTTGAGCACGGGCGCCTTCCGGATATGGATAAATCGTTCCGAGGTTTTCGGAAATGAGCACGGCGGCTCTTTTGCCGTTAACGCTGTTCGGGGCATAAAATGCGATTATCCCCTGGAATTCGCCGTATCTTCCTTCCGGGGCAGCGTTTGAATGGAGCGCAAGATGGAAATCGTAATTCCCGGCGTTGGAAGCGCGGATTGATGAACCTGCAGTCATCTGCGGAGTGTTCCGGCTGAAGCGGATTCCGCTTGAAACAAGCCAGGGTTCAAGTTCATCCGCAAGAAGGTTCATCCAATATTCCTCCGAACCTCCTGTGACGTATGTGTTTGCCTGCTGGGTGGATGGGCTAAGGTATATGATCGGCATAAAACTACCTCCGAAAACTGTTTATATTTCCATTTTATGCCGCCGAAGCTTTTGCGGTGAAAATTAAAGCAAAAAATGCAGAAATTCCCTTTATTTTATATTATATTTCTGTTATACTATATATTTGTGAAATTTTATTTATTTTTAATTGCTATTCAAAAAAGGAGAAAGCGTTACGGAACAGTTAGTCGATATCGAAAGAATGGAAAATGCTGTCGCACTTTTCGGCAGCTTTGATGAAAATATAAAGGAAATCGAAAAAGCCTACGGAGTCGGGATCCTCTGCCGCGGAACCCAGATAAAGATTTCAGGCGACCCGGAAAAAGTTTCCCTTGCGGGAAGGGCTGTCCAAAGCCTTCTTTCCCTCATCAGCAGGGGGGAGGAACTCAACGACCAGAATATCCATTACGTTATGGATTTGGTCAACGAAGGAAACGAGGACCAGGTCAACAAAATCAGCAGCGACGTTATCTGCATCACTTCAAAAGGCAGACCGGTCAAAGCGAAAACCCTCGGACAGAAAGCATATGTTGAGGCAATAAAAAACACCACGGTCACAATCGGCGTCGGCCCCGCAGGTACCGGTAAAACCTATCTTGCCGTCGCAATGGCGGTAAAAGCCTTCCGCAACCAGGAGGTCAACAGAATAATCCTTACCCGTCCCGCGGTTGAAGCGGGCGAAAAGCTCGGCTTCCTTCCGGGCGATTTGCAGAACAAAGTTGACCCATATCTCCGTCCGCTTTACGACGCGCTTTTTGAAATGCTCGGCGCCGAAAACTACCAGAGATTCGTCGAAAGGGGAAATATCGAAGTTGCGCCTCTTGCATATATGCGCGGAAGAACCCTTGACGATTCATTCATAATCCTTGACGAAGCCCAGAACACAACCCCGGAACAGATGAAAATGTTCCTGACCCGACTTGGCTTCAACTCAAAAGCGGTTATCAACGGCGACGCAACCCAGATCGACCTTCCGTCAATCAAAAAAAGCGGTCTTGTTGAAGCAGTAAAGGTACTCAAAGATGTGGAAGACATCTCGCTTATAAAATTTACCGAAAAAGACGTAGTGCGCCACCGCCTTGTCCAGAATATTATTAAGGCGTACGAAAAATATTACGAAAGGACAGAAAAAGATAATGGCAATCGCAAAAGTTATCATTTCAAACAGGCAGAAAGACGTTAAAATACCGACAGGAATAAGAATGCTCATGCGCCGCTGCTGCGAAGCAACCCTTCAAACCGAAGGTTTTACCGAACAGGGCGAAATAAGCATAACCTTCGTATCGAACGATGAAATAAAAGAAATAAACGCCGAATTCAGAAACGTTGACGCGGTTACGGACGTAATTTCCTTCCCCCTCGGCGAAGACGGAATTTATGACCGCAACCCGGAAAGCGGAGCATTGCTCCTCGGCGATATCGTGATTTCGCTCCGGAAAGCGGAGCAGCAGGCGGAACTTTACGGACACACCCTCCAAAGGGAAGTTGCCTATCTTACAGTCCATTCCGTGCTGCATCTTCTTGGTTATGACCATGTCAACGGAGGCATGGAACAGGTACATATGAGAGAAAGGGAGGAAACCGTCCTCGCGAAGCTCGGTCTTCAGCGTGACGCAAGTTATGTCAATGAATAATAAAAATTTTGAAACAAAATCCGCTTTTGTAGCAATAGTCGGAAGACCGAACGTCGGAAAAAGCTCGCTTCTTAACGCATTAATCGGCGAAAAAGTTGCGGCAGTTTCCGCAAAACCCCAGACCACAAGAACCCGCATCACCGGTATCCTTACAAAAGGACTTACCCAGTTCGTGTTCATCGATACCCCCGGTCTTCATAAACCGAAGACCAAACTTGCAGACTTCATGGTAAAACAGGTGGGCGATTCCGTTGCGGACGTGGATATCGCAATTCTTGTTGTTGAACCCAAAGGCGAAATCACCCAGCCGGAAAGAGATCTTATCGAACGCTTCAAGGCTCTGCGCCTTCCGGCAATTCTTTGCATCAACAAAATCGATACCCTTGAAAACAAGGAAGAAATGCTTGCGAAAATCGCAATGCTTTCAAAAGAATATAATTTCGACGAGGTAATCCCGATTTCCGCCCTCAAAAAAGACGGAATCAACATCCTCACCGATGAACTCGAAAAATATGCGGAAGAAGGTCCCCATTATTTTGCGGACGATTCCATCACCGACCAGCCGGAAAGAGCGATTGTTGCGGAACTTATCCGCGAAAGAATGCTTGTTGACCTTGAGGACGAAGTTCCCCACGGAATCGCGGTTTCAATCGAGGCAATGAAAGAACGCGAAGGAAAAGATATGGTCGATATCGACGCAATTATCTATTGCGAACGCGACAGCCACAAAGGAATAATCATCGGCAAAAAAGGCGCAATGCTCAAGAAAATCGGAAGCGAATCCCGAATGAGCATCGAACGTTTCCTCGGCTGCAAGGCAAATCTTCAGCTTTGGGTAAAAGTCAAGGAAGATTGGCGCAACCGCGACGGACTTTTGCGCAACTTCGGCTTCACCGAACAATAATAAATTGCCTTTTATTGTAGGGCGGGGGCTTGCTCCCGCCGAAAAATATAACTTTTTTTACCTCACATATTGTTTTTAAAAAATCATAAAATTATTGTGAAAAAACTTTATTGCGGGGTAAAAAGCTATGAACGAAAAAAGCTGGAACGATTTTGAAAAAACAGGAAAAATAAGCGATTATCTGAACTATAAACTTTCGAACGAAAACATTATCAACCAAAAGATAAATGCGGGCGAAATAAAACCCGCTCTTCCGAAGGACGTTGGAAAGCCGGAAGAAAGTTCCGATTTCAAAAAGCTTCATTTTTCCGTGAACGGCGGTATTGGTTATGCAAATCAAGACGAAAGGCATCGTCCTTAAAGTACAGGATTATAACGAAAACGATAAACTCCTTTCCGTCCTTACGGAGGACAGAGGGGTTATCTATGCCTATGCTTCCGGCGCAAGAAGGATGAAAAGCGCCCTTGCGACCGTTTCATCAATGCTTTGCTACGGGGAATTTGTTTTTTTCAAAAACCGCGAAAAATATACCGTTGATTCCGCCGAAAGCGAAAGGCTTTTTTTCGGAATCCGGAAGGACCTCGACAGCCTTGCCTATGCAAGCTATTTTTGTGAACTTTGTTTAAGCGCTGCAAACCCGGAGGAGGATTCAAAGGAAATTCTTCGGCTTCTCCTCAACACCTTACATATGCTGGAAAACAAAAAAATCCATCCCGCAATGCTCAAGGCGATTTTTGAAATAAGGCTTATGAGCCTAATCGGCTATGCGCCGGATTTAATTGCCTGCGCCGAATGCGGCGAATTTGAAAAATCGGCCTATTGGTTCGATACAAAAAGCGGAAGCGCAACATGCACCGATTGCCGTCCCAATGGGGCAAACGGCGAAGTTTTGCTTTCAAAAGCCGCTTTTCTTGCCGCAAGACATATCGTATATGCCCCGGCGGAGCAGCTTTTTTCTTTCCGGATAGGCGAAAATTCTCTAATCGAACTTTCAAATGCGGCGGAAAAATATGTGATTGAACAGATGGACAAGGTTTATCCGACCCTTGAATTCCTGAATTCGATCCGTTCGTTTTGATAATGTTTTGAAGTAAACTTCAGAGGTAAAAAATATGACCGAAAACAGACACCACAGG
Source organism: Oscillospiraceae bacterium (assembly GCA_015067315.1). GTDB lineage: Bacteria > Bacillota > Clostridia > Oscillospirales > Ruminococcaceae > UMGS1668. Next base: position 27,899 of record SVMR01000010.1, read on the forward strand.
GCGTTGGAACTTGATAAGATCCTTGCAATGCTTGCGGATTGCACCGGATGTGAAGACAGCCGGAACCTTGCCCTTAAAACCGAACCGAAAACAACTCTCCGTGAAGCAAAGCGCCTTATGGACAGAACCGCGGACGCATTCATGCTTTCCGCAAGATTCGGCGCGCCTTCCCTCCACGGAGTCAAAAACGTAACCGGTTCTTTAAGAAGAGCAAAAATGGGCGCAACCCTTTCGCTTCCGGAATTTATCGATATCGAAAGATTCCTGAAGGCTCTTCGGGAAATGAAGGATTTCCGAAGCAACTATGAGGGCGAAAAAGCAACTTCCCTTGATGAATTCTTCGAATGCCTTATGCCGAACCAGCGTCTTGAGGATAAAATCGGCTTCACCGTTGTTTCCGAAGACGAGGTAAGCGACACCGCAAGCCCGACCCTTGCGGATATCAGAAGAAAAATCCGCAATTCCCAGGCAAAAGTAAAGGAACAGCTCGACCGACTTATCCATTCCAACACCTATTCAAAATATCTCCAGGAACCGATTGTAACAATGCGCGACGGCCGATACTGCGTTCCGGTAAAAGCGGAATACAGAAACGAAATCAAGGGCATGGTGCATGATACCTCCGGTTCCGGAGCAACCATTTTTATTGAACCCGCGGGAGTTGTTGACGAAAACAACGAAACCCGAGTTCTTAAAGCGAAGGAACAGCAGGAAATCCAGAGAATCCTCTATGAACTTTCCTGCGATATCGGAAACCACGCGGATTCCTTCATTGAAGATTATGCCGCAATTGTTGAACTTGACCTTTATTTTGCAAAGGCTCGCCTTGCTTCAAAAATGAACGCTTCCGTTCCGAACCTTTCCGACGACGGAAAAGTCCGCCTTTCAAAAGCAAGACACCCCCTTATCGATAAACACAAAATCGTTCCGATAGATATCGCCCTAGGATATGATTACGACGTTCTTGTAATCACCGGCCCCAACACCGGCGGCAAAACCGTTGCCCTCAAAACAATCGGACTTCTTACCCTTATGGCAATGTGCGGAATGATGATTCCCGCTGGAGAAAGTTCCTCCGTTTCCGTCTTCGAAAACGTTTTTGCGGATATCGGCGACGAACAAAGCATTGAACAGAGCCTTTCGACTTTTTCTTCCCATATCAACAACACCATAAAAATTCTTGAACAGACCGACGACAGAAGCCTTGTTCTTCTTGACGAACTCGGCGCGGGAACAGACCCGATTGAAGGCGCGGCTCTTGCCGTTGCAATAATCGAACGCCTTAAACTTTACGGCGCAAAGGTTGCCGCAACAACCCACTATGCGGAAATCAAGATGTATGCGCTCCAGACCCCGAGAGTTGAAAACGCCTGCTGCGAATTCAACGTCGAAACTCTTTCTCCGACCTACCGCCTTCTTGTTGGCGTTCCGGGAAAATCAAACGCCTTCGCCATAACCGAACGCCTCGGAATGGACGGAAGCATTGTTGACCGTGCCCGTGAACTTGTTTCCGCGGAAAACGCGAACTTCGAGGACGTTGTCGAAAAACTCGAACAGAGCAGACAGGAACTCGAAAAAGAACACGAAAAAGCCGAAGCTTACCGCAGAGAAACCGAACGCATCCGCCAGGAAATCGCAAAAGAAAAAGAGGAAATGGAAAAGGAGAGGGAAAAGGAACTCGAAGCCGCAAGAATTTCCGCAAAACGCCTTGTTGAACAGGTTCGCGCCGAATCCCAGAAACTCATTGACGAAATAATCGAAACAAAAAAAGCCGCCGAAGCGGAATCTTCCGCCGATATGGCCGCAAGGGCAAGGGCGCAGATGAAAACCGGAATCACAAGAATCCAGGATATCGCCGACCCCATTGCAGCAAAGGACAGCGGATATAAACTTCCGAGGAACCTTGTGCGCGGCGATACTGTCCGAATCAACGGAATGAGCAAGGACGGAACATTGGTCGGTCTTCCGGACGGAGCGGGCTATTGCCTTGTCCAGACCGGCATCGTAAAATCCAAAGTTCATATTTCCGAACTCCGGCTTATTGAAAACAGCAAAGCCAAAAAGAACACCCTCGGCGGCGGTTCCGTCACCAAAAACATTGAAAGCGCATCAAGAAGAAAAGCCGCTTCCGAAGTTGACCTTAGGGGAATGGACGTTGAACAGGGACTTCTTGAAATGGACCGCTTCATCGACGAATGCGTGCTTCTCAACCTAAACACCGTTTCCATTATCCACGGAAAGGGAACCGGAGTTCTTCGCGCCGCGGTTCACCAGGCGCTTAAAAAGAACAAAGCCGTCCGCAGCTTCCGCCTTGGGGTTTACGGCGAAGGCGAAACCGGCGTAACCATAGTTGAACTCAAATGAACAAAACGGTAATTGATTCGCCCATAGGAAAAATCGCAATTTTTGCGGAAAACGAAAAAATAATCCGCCTTGAACTCAAAACAGAGCAAAAGGCGGATTCCGTTAAAACAGAAAAAGTGCTTGCCGAAGCTGAAAAACAGCTTTTTGAATATTTTTCCGGCGAAAGAAAAATTTTTGAATTGGAATATGAATTTTCCGGAACGGAATTTCAAAAATCCGTCTGGAACGAACTTTTAAAAATCCCTTTCGGAAAAACAAAAACCTACGGCGAAATCGCAAAGGAAATCGGAAATCCGAAAGCGGGAAGGGCGGTGGGTTCCGCCTGCAACAAAAATCCGCTCCCGATAATCGTTCCCTGCCACAGGGTTATCGGCGCAAATGGAAAACTCACCGGTTTTGCCTGCGGAACAAAAACAAAGGAATGGCTCCTCGGTCATGAAGCGATGCAGAAAGGAGAAACGGTATGAAACTTGACTGGAAAACCTGCGCAAAAATAGCGGTTTCTGTTTTTGTGCTTTTTCTTGCGGTAACATATTGGGGAGATTTTGCAAAATTCATAGGCGTTGTAATCGGCGCCGCTTCGCCGCTTTTTATCGGAGCGGGAATCGCCTATGTCGTAAATCTTCTTATGAATTTTTATGAGCGGAAGCTTTTCAAAAAAGCAAAAAATCAAAAGATTCGGAAAATAAAAAGACCTCTTTGCATGGTAATCGCATTTATAACCCTTGTTGCGGTGATCGGAATAATTTTCCGGCTTGTTCTTCCGGAATTTGTTTCCGCAATAATGCTTGTTGTGGATTATATCCCGGATGCCGTTGACTGGATTGTTGAACAGCTTGAAAAACTGGAATACGTTCCGCAGGATATTATAGATATGCTTGTTTCAATCGATTGGAATTCCCAGATTGAAAAAATCGCAAAAGCGGTGACTTCCGGATTGGGAAGCGTTATGGGAGTTGTTATCTCAACGGTTTCAACTGTTCTCGGCGGAATTGTAACCGCGTTTTTAAGTGTTATTTTTGCTGTCTATATCCTTCTCGATAAGGAAAAACTCGGAAAACAGGCGGACAAGCTTGCAAGAAGATATCTTAAACAAAGCTGGTACGAAAAAATCCTCTATGCCCTTGCAATTCTCAACGACTGCTTCCGGAAATATATCGTCGGACAATGTACCGAAGCGGTTATCCTCGGCGGACTTTGCGCCGCGGGAATGCTGATTCTCGGTTTGCCTTATGCGACTATGATAGGCGCTCTTGTCGCATTTACTGCGCTTATTCCCGTTGCGGGAGCATTCATCGGCGGCGGTGTCGGAGCGTTTATGATTTTTATGGTAAACCCGATCCAGGCGCTTATTTTCGTGGTTTTCCTCGTTGTTCTCCAACAGCTTGAGGGAAACATCATTTATCCGAAAGTGGTCGGTTCTTCCATGGGACTTCCGGCAATTTGGGTTCTTGCGGCGGTAACAATCGGCGGCGGCGTTGCCGGAATTCTCGGAATGCTTCTCGGTGTTCCCATTGCCGCGGCGGCATACCGAATTCTCCGCAACGACGTTTACGGAAAAACCGAAGAGGAAATCAGGAAATCTTTAAGTTGATTTACAGCAGGGCGGGGGCTTGCTCCCGCCGTTTTTCAGAGGTGAAAGATGAATATATTCATACCGAAAAAAGAAGATATTTCCTCCTGCGCCGAAGTTTATATTTCCGCCTATGAAGCAGAGCCCTGGAATGAAAAATATGACAGGGAATCTGTGAAAAGATATATTTCCGATTATCTCGGTTCTGAAACAAAACAATGTTTTGCGGCGGAAGAAAACGGAAAAATAATCGGAATCGCCCTTGGAATAATTGTTCCGTCGATAGATGCTCCTTTTCTTCGCATTGAGGATTTCTGCGTTTCCGCAGAAGCCCAGGGAAGAGGATACGGAAAAGAAATAATGCGGCTTGTTTGCGAAAAAGCAAAAGAATCAGGATGTGATTCCGTGCTTCTCGGAACGCTCCGGGATTTTCCTTCACACAAATTCTATCTTAAAAACGGTTTTTCGGAAGTTGATTCCGTTCTGCTTTATAAAGAACTTTAATAAAAAGAGCCTCCCGCAATTGCGGGAGGCTCTTTTATCATAAAATAATTATTCGTTAACCGGTTCTGCGGGAACACGTTTGAGTCTTGCGTATTTGGGCATTCCGTGCTCATAGGGTGTTTCAAGTTCGCCCTGGATAAGAGGAACAACGTATTCGATGAATTCGTCGGTGACGTTGTTGCCTTCTTCGTTGATCCATTCGCGCGGAACAACTTTTTCTGCATTCGCAACGTCTTTAAGGTCAACAAGAATGGGGGTGCATTTGTAAATTCCGTATTTGGTGTCGCGGCGGAAACCGACCATTTTTCCGGTTTCGCCGGAAACGGCGGCTTCAACAGCAAAAGCGCCTGCCATTGCGGCTTCGTCGCGGTCGGTTTTGGAACCTGCGTGGCTTGCGCATCTTTGGAGAAGGGAAAGTTCGATTCCGCGGACTTTGGAACCGGTTTTTGCGCGGATTATGTTGGACATGGTTGCCGCAAGACCGCCAAGCTGGGAATGACCGAATTCATCAATGATGTTAAGGTCGTTGATTCCGTATTCGCTGATGAATTTTCCGTGCTTGTCTTTAATTCCTTCGGAGAAAACAAGAACGATTCGTTTATGGTGTCTGTGGAATTCATCAAGGTCCTTGAAGAACTGGTCCATATCAAAAGGAACTTCCGGAAGATATACAAAAGCGGGACCTTCGCAGCAGATTTTTGAAAGAGCGGCGGCGCCGGCAAGCCAGCCTGCGTGGCGTCCCATAACTTCGATTACAACGATTGCGTCACGGTCGTAAACGTGAACGTCCTTGATAACTTCCGCGACGGAAAGGGCGATATATTTTGCGGAAGAACCGAATCCGGGGCAATGGTCGGTTCCGACAAGGTCGTTGTCGATGGTCTTCGGAACGCCGATTATGCGGCATTCATAATCCTGGGTTGCCATATATTCGGAAATTTTGTTGCAGGTATCCATGCTGTCGTTTCCGCCGTTATAAAAGAAATAGCGGATATCATATTTTTTGAAGATTTCAAGAATGCGCTTATAATCCGTGTCGTCCTCGCGGAAATCCTTGAGTTTATAGCGGCAGCTTCTTATAAGGGAAGCGGGGGTTGTAAGCATGAGTTCAAGGGTTTCGGCATCCTCTTTTCCCATGTCGATGATGTTGTCGTCAAGAATACCGCGGATTCCGTGCTGTGCGGCAAGAACTTTTGTGATGCATTTTTTGCCCAATGCGGTTTTGATAACGCCGTATGCGCTGGAGTTGATAACTGCGGTGGGACCGCCGGACTGACCGATAAGACATGCGCCGATGAGTTCGCTCATTAAAAAATTCCCCCTGTTTTTATAAAATTCTTTCATATATCATAAACCATATTTTTGAAATTCCGGATTTATGCATACTAATAATATTATTTTATCACAGAAAATATAATTCTTCAATATAAAAGAAACACGAAAAATTATTGAAAAACTTGGAATATATGCTATACTATAAAAAGAATCTTTTTGGGAGAGTGGAATTTTTTTGAAATATAACCGTGAAAACAACGTAAAAACCTTTGCGGTATCTTTTGTTCTTATAGTTTTAATAGCCGCTTTTGCTTTTGTGGGAATTTTCTTTTTCGGAACGGAACCCGCGGAAAAAACGGACGAATATCCCTGGATAACTTCCGACCATGCGGCAGTAAACGGAATGCTTGACGGAAGTTTTTATGAAGGAGAAAGAAACTCCGCCGGAAAACTTTCATATAAAATTGCCGGCGAAATAACCGTCGGCGCGGAAGACGGAAAAGGCAATTTTAAAATCGAAAACTCCGGAAAAAACACCTGCCTTATAAAAGTAAAAATCCTTCTCGGCGGCGAAACGGTTTATGAAACCGGATATATCAAACCGAACCAGCATATAAGCGAAGATTTCCTTGGAAAAATCCCGGAAATCGGAACCTATGAAGCGGAAGCTTTTTTCGAAGGTTTTGACCCCGAAACCGAAGAATCCCTTGGCGCCGCAAAAGAAAACATTACAATAACAGTTATTCCATAAACGAATAAAAAATAAGCCACGGGACGTCCCGTATTCTCTGCTATATGCAGAGAATACGGGACGTCCCGTATTCTCTGCTATATGCAGAGAATAAAGACTCCTGTTCGGCAAAAAACAGGAGGAAAAAATGAAAAGATTAATATCGCTTGTACTGTGCTTTTTGATGATGATAAATGCTTTTCCGGTAAAGGCTTTTGCAAAGGAAGAACAAAGCCTTGAAGAAATTATCCGCCCGCAGGTTGAAGCTTTTGCAAAATCCATCGACCAGAAAAACGCAAACGGAGCGGCGCAGGACGCGCTTATTTCGCACGGAATGTTCGGAAACGGAAAAAAGCTTTCCGTCGGAAAAAGCAGTGCGCTTACGGCGACTTTAATTAACGCAGAATTTATGAAAGTTTTTCTTACTGATATCTGTGCCAGATTGGTGGAATATGCGCAAAACCTGCAATATGACAAACTATATTGCCAGGGAAGCGCCAACTGGAATAATACGAACAAAAAATACTATGATTTCAGAATTTTTGATTTGGCGGAAACAACTTATGATAAACCAATAAAAAGCTACGGCTTATCAAACTACGCGGGAAAAATTAATTCTTATGATAATACATTGGTCTGGATTGCAGGAGATACGATAGAGTATATAAATATAGAAACGAAAGAAAAATCAACAGAGAAAACAGTTTATAGTATAGATGTTGTTGTTTATGACAGATTTGATTTTGATACGAACAATGAAACAACATTGAAAAATCTTCTTGGATTTATTGGACTTTTGCTTTTCGAGCCTTTTGAATGGGAATCGAAATTCAGTTTTGAAATCGAAATCCCGATAGAAAAACCGGAGGGAAATGTGATTTTCGGCGATATGGACGGAAGCGGAAGCGTTGACGTTGCGGACGCCTATTTTGCAAGGCTTGTTTCCGCAAAACTTGTTGTTCCAACGGAAGAACAGCTTTTGCTCTGCGACGTTGACCTTGACGGAAAAATCACCGCCATGGACGCGAACATAATCCGAAAATACGCCCTCGGAATCATAAAAGAACTGCCGGTTAAATAAGCCTCCCTTGTCAAAGGGAGGTGGCATTTCCGCAGAAAATGACGGAGGGATTCTTTTTTAACGCAGAATGCAAAGTGCATAATGCAGAATTATAAATTGAAACTCCGTAGGGGCGACCCTTGCGGTCGCCCGTTTTTTTACAATATGCCCCTTTTTTTTGCGGAACCACCTAAAATCAAACGGTAATTTCGACAGAATCCCCCAAGTCTTTTTTAAAGCGTCCGTGCTCAAATTTGAGCATGGACATTTTTTTAGAATATATTGCGCAGAAGAGGCCTTTCCGAATCCCAGATTTCCTCTATAAGGATCCGGCAGCGGTTTATTTCGGAAGCGAGTTCGCCTTTTTCGCCGAATTCAGAAAGGGGAACAAAACGCGCGACGGAGGAAGTTGTCTGTTCAAGAAGATTGTGCCTTACAATAAGGCTCAAAATATGCTGTTCCGAAAGCCAGTATTCGGTGAATTTTTCGCATTCTTCCGCGGTTTTTGAAGCATCTCCGACCGCAAGCGTTCCGTAAATGTAATCAAGCTTTTCCAAAGCTTCCGCGCCGATTTCCGAAACGGTATAAAAACAGAAAAAATTGAACCCGATGAGAAAAAACATAAGCGCAAACGCAAAAATTATCCTTTTCATTTTTTTGCCTCCTTGCGGACAATGTAATATTTTGCATAAGGGTCGCAGGTCATCAGAAAAATATCCTTTTCCTCGATTTTTTCTTTTTTGAGCACGCCCTCAAGCCATTTTTCCGTGAGGTTGCATTCTTTGAGCACCTTCGGGCAAAGGGTTCCGTCGCTTATGAGCACCATAGGAGGAACGTCGCATCCACCTTTCGGGTTCCGGACAGCCTTTGGCGTAAGCGGCTGCGATTCGGATTTCGGATAAACTGTAAGCTGACCGTTTGTTTCAACAATTGCAAAACCCACGTCCTCAATATCAAAAATCCCGTTTATCCGAAGCTGGCTCATAAGATCCTCGATTGAAAAACGCAGTTCTTTCATGCTTTTCTGGTCGATGTTTCCGTTGCGGATTATAACAACGGGACTTCCGGAAACAATAACCCTTGTTTTTTCGTTTTTAAGGGTTATAAACGAAAGAATAACCTCCGCGCTCATAAGGGTTATTATCGGAACAACCGCGCCGATAAGCGGAATATCCGTATCTTCAATCGAAAGGGTCGCAATATTTGAAATAAGAATCGCAATAACGAATTCCGAAGGCTGAAGCTCCCCAAGCTGGCGTTTTCCCATTATTCTGATGCAAGCAATTATCACAAAATAGATTATAAGAGTCCGGAAAAACAAAACAAACAAAAAAATCGCCTCCAATCAATATTTTATTATTGTCCAAACTGTTAATTTTAGCCTTCCGTTATTGATAAAATATTAAAATGCTGATATAATAAATTAGTTAATGAAAAATTTCGGTAAAAACCGTTTACGGAGGAATATATGGAAGAAAAAATTCTTGAAGCGGAAGTTTCGGAACTTTCGGAAGAAGTTCCGGTTCCCGCAAAAAAGAAAAAAACTTTTAAGGAAGAACTTTTGGATTGGGGAAAAACCCTTGTTTTCTATTGCGCTTTGCCGCTTTTGATTTTCCAGACCTTTTTCTTCATGGCAAGCGTTCCGACAGGTTCCATGGAAGCGACGATTCCGACCGGCGCGCAGGTTGTCACAATCAGAACTTTCAACAAGGAAAACGTAAAAAGGGGAAATATAGTCGTTTTTGAAAGCGAGGAGCTGGGCGTTGTTTTAATAAAGCGCTGCATCGGTCTTCCCGGCGACAAAATCGAATTTGACGGAACCGGAAGAGTTTATATAAACGGTCAGCTTTATGACGAACCCTATGTCTGGAGCTATTCGGATTTTGAAGGAAGCTTTGAAGTTCCGGAAGACTGCTATTTCTTTGCCGGCGACAACCGGGGCGGTTCCCTTGATGCAAGATATTGGGAAAATCCTTATATCCATAAAGATTTTGTAAAAGGAAAAGGAATTTTTGTTCTTTTCCCCTTCAGCAGTTTTGGAATTCTTGAATAATAAAAGGAGTTTTTAAAAAAGATGAAACACAGCCTTTTTGTAAGAATAATGGTAATAATCCTCATCATTGCGATGATTATTCCTTCCTTTGCCTTTGCGCTTTCTTGGATGCTTCAATGAAAGTAATGGTGGGGCTCAGCGGCGGAGTTGACAGTGCGGCCGCAGCATATCTTTTAAAAGAACAGGGTTACGAGGTTGCGGGAGCAACTTTCCGTCTTCTTGACGATTGGGACGGAGCAAAGGACGCAAAAGCCGTTGCGGATTATCTCGGAATCCCGCATTATATCTTCGATTTCCGCGAAATTTTCAAAAAAGAGGTTCTTGAAAATTTTACCGAAGAATATAAACAGGGAAGAACCCCGAACCCCTGCGTAAGATGCAATAAATTTATAAAATTCCCGGCTTTTTTTGAGGAAGCGCAAAAGCTTGGCTATGACCTTATTTCAACCGGTCATTACGCAAGAACCGACGGAAACAATATCTTCCGGGCAAAAAACCTTGCAAAAGACCAAAGCTATATGATGTATAACATCGACAAGGAACTTATTCCCCATCTCCGTTTTCCCCTTGCGGATCTTTCAAAAGACGAAATCCGCGCGATTGCGGAAAAAGCCGGAATTCCCGTTGCGAACAAACCCGATTCCCAGGATATCTGCTTTATTCCCGACGGGGATACCCAGGGTTATATCGAACGGGTAATCGGCGAAATGCCCCACGGAAAATTTGTTGACGAATGCGGAAAATGCCTCGGCGAACACAAAGGCATCTGCCGCTATACAATCGGCCAGAGAAAAGGACTCGGACTTTCCCTTCCCGCGCCGCTCTATGTGGGAAAAATCGACCCGGAAGCAAACGAAGTTGTTCTTGTTGACAACGAATCCCTTTTTAAAAAGCGCGTTATCGTAAAGGATTTCCATTGGATAAACGGCGCTCCGGATATGCCGGTTCCGGTAACCTGCAAAATCCGCTATGCCCATAATCCGGCGCCCGCGCTTGCAGGCACCTATTTCCGTGATGACAAAGCGCTTATTCTTTTTGATGAACCCCAAAGAGCCGTTACCGCAGGACAGTCCGCGGTTATCTATGACGGCGAAAAACTTCTTGGCGGCGGAGTTATTGTCGGGTGATTGACAATTAACGGTCGCTTGTGTATAATAATCGTATTATATATTTGAAAGGTCAAAAAATGGACGACGCAGACATACGAAGTATTTTAATAAATTGATTTTCGGAGCATAGCCTGGGCGGATACCGCATCGGGCTGTGCTTTTTTGCGTTAATATAAAAATTGAAAGGTTGTATCAATTAACAAAATGAACAATATCGGCACAATAATTGCAATGGGATTCCTTGTAATGATGTCGGCGTATTTTTCCGCAACGGAAACCGCATTCAACAGTCTTAATATGACTAAAATAAAAATTGCCGCCGAACGCGGCGACAGAAAAGCGGCTCTTATAATCCGTCTTCTTGATGATTATAACCGCCTTCTCACAACAATTCTTGTTGGCAACAACATCGTCAACATCGCTCTTTCCGCAATGGCGACCGTATTTTTCATTGAACTTGTGGGCGATGCGGGCGCAACCGTTTCAACGGTTGTAATCACGGTTATCGTACTTATCTTCGGCGAAATAACCCCGAAAAGCATTGCGAAGGAATCTCCGGAAGCTTTTGCAAGATTTTCCGCCCCGATTATCAATTTCCTTGCGGTGATACTCACCCCGATAAACTTCCTTTTTTCCTTTTGGAAAAAGCTTGTTTCCCTTGTTGTAAAAAGCAGCGGCGAGCAGGCGGTTACCGAAGAAGAACTTCTTTCAATGGTTGACGAAGTTGAACAAAGCGGCGGAATCGGCGAACAGGAAAGCGAACTTATCCGAAACGCAATGGAACTCAACGAAAACGACTGCGCGGATATTGCAACTCCCCGCGTTGATATCGAAGCGGTTGAAAAAAACTGGACAAAAGAAGAAGTTGCGGAAGTTTTTGTTGAAACCGGATATTCCCGCCTGCCCGTTTACGTTGACAGCATCGACAATATCATCGGAATTATCCACCGCACCGATTTTTATAACAACTATGAAATGGAAAACATCGCGGATACCATGCTTACAAAACCGGTTTTTGTTCCCACAACCATGAAAATCGGCGCACTTTTGAAACTTCTTCAAAAGAACAAATGCCATATGGCTGTTGTAACCGACGAATACGGCGGCACTTTCGGCATTGTTACAATGGAAGATATTCTTGAGGAACTCGTTGGCGAAATCTGGGACGAACACGACGAAGTTGAAGAGGATATCAGCGAAAACAAAGGCGTTTATACCGTTTCCGGAAGCATGGACCCGGAAGAGCTTTTTGAAGAACTTGAAATTGATATTGAGGAAGTTCCCTATGCAACCCTCAGCGGCTGGATCATGGATGAACTCAACAAAGTTCCGGAAGAGGGAGATACCTTCGAAAACAGCGGCTATCGCTTTACCGTTGAAACCGTTGACGGAATGCGCGTCGATACCGCGATTGTTGAAAAACTTGAACTGGAACAGGAATCCGAGGAAGAATAAATGGAACTTGTCATAAAAAAATTCGATGAACTTACCGTTGACGAGCTTTATGATATTTTAAAGCTCCGGGTTGACGTTTTTGTTGTGGAACAGGAATGTCCCTATCCGGAAATCGACAACAAAGATCAAAACGCATACCATATCTGGCTCCGGGACGAAGAGGGAATCGCCGCATATCTCCGGGTTCTCGATAAAGGCGTTTCTTTTGAGGATGCCGCCCTTGGAAGGGTTATTTCCGCAAGGCGCAGAAAAGGTTACGGAACAATCGTCCTTAAAGAGGGAATCCGCCTTGCGAAGGAAAAATTCGACGCGGATAAAATCACGATCGAAGCCCAGGTCTATGCAAGAAAGTTTTATGAAAACGTCGGTTTTAATCAGGTTTCGGAAGAATTCCTTGAAGACGGAATTCCGCATATTTTAATGACACTTGAAGTTGAATAAGAAAAAATCCGCAGATTCAGCGGATGTGCGCAAAAGAATGAAAAAGACCTATGGCAATCATAGGTCTTTTTTTGTTATAAGCCGGCGCGGCATAGACCTTGGCTCTCCCCTTGGGAGAGCTGGCACGCCATTGGCGTGACTGAGAGGGTGTTTTCCATATCCGCCCCTGCGGTGAATCCCTCCCTTTGGGAGGTGCAGGAATTATAACCGGCTGTTTCAGCTGTTTTATTTACATCTTAAAAAATTGTGGTTGACAAATATATTAGACGGAAGTATAATATATTCATGATTTGACAAAAGTAAAAAGGAGCTGACGTCATGAAAAAGTTTTTATCGGTCGTTCTTGTTTTTGCAATGCTTTTTTCCTTTTCCGCCTGCGGATGGAAAGTTGAGATTGTTAACCCAAATGAAATAATTGAAAACGATACGGTGATTATTTCTTCCGAACCGGAGGAGGAAAAAGATATCTACGCTTCCGAACCGGAGAAAACCGAAGAGGAAACGGAAACCGACGATTATTATGACGAAATTCTTGAAATTCCGGAAAACCCGGTGAAAAATGATGATAACAAGGCGCTTTCCGAAAGTTTTGAATTTTCCGGACCCACAAAAGAAATTTCTGTAATGACGGCGGCGCATTACGATAAAACGGTCAATCTTGTCCTTCCGGAAGATGCCGTTCTTGAAGGCGAGGATTATTATTTAAAAGCGGTTTTTTCCGACGGAAGCGAACTTTCCGCCGGCTGGATTTTTGTCCATAAACTTGAGGAAACAACAAGATATGACGATACCCTTTATTATTACCGCAATCCGGAAAAATCCCTCGGCTATATTACTCACGAAAAAGCGGTTTGCGGCGAATATGAATGCGTTCGCATAATCTGTCATAACGGAGCGGCGGCCACCGATAAAGAATCTCTTTCGGTTCCGGCAGAAGAAAAAATGTATCTTTACGAATATTTCTTTGAAATAAACGAATCGGAAGTTCTTTATATAAGTTTCTATGCAAAAGGTTCTTATAATACCGAAGCCATGAAGCTTCAGGAAAAAATAATCGCGAATCTTTCCGCGGAAGCGCCGAAAAGCGGTTATACAATCGAAAACGGCATTCTTTCCGGAAGAATCAATCCCCGTAACCGTTCTTCCGAAGCGGGAGAAGAAGAAATCTGTGAAGATGAGGTTGTAAAAATTTCAATGTCCGTTCCGGAAAGCTGGGAATTTTTAAAGACCGAAGCGGGGGAGAATTTCGGTTCCGTTTCTTTCAAAACGGATTGGAACGAAGATTATACCGTTTATCTCACAGTTTATAAAGAAACCGGCGGGGTTTATGATGATTATATCGACAGCCATATGCAGTTGAAAGGCAAAGGCGAAAATATATATCATGAAATAAGCGGAAATTTTTACAAAGGAAGCTATGTAAAAATAAATCAGCCGGAGTTTTTGGAATTATACAGAGAAAAAGATGCGGTTCCCGTTTACGGAAGGTTCTATCAGCTTCTTTTCGGCGAATACGTTGCCGTTGTGCAGGTTTATATAAGGACGGATTCTTTGGAAAACACAGTTTTTGACGAAAAAATCTGCGACGAATTTATCTCCTCCATAAAAATCGGCTGAAAATGTTCACAAAAAGTTTTCTTGTAAGTTTTTGTGAAAAATGGTAAAATTCAGTTGAAAATAGTAAAAAGGGGGCGTTTTTATGCGTTATGAAATCGAAGGCGGATCTCTTCCGGCATTGGTGATCCAGCTTGAACCGGGCGAAGGACTTATGAGCGAATCCGGAGGAAGAACCTGGATCAAAGGACCGATCACTACCGACGTAAAGGCGGACGGAGGTCTTGGCGGAAGCATCGGAAGAATGTTCTCCGGCGAAAGCCTTTTCCTCAACCATTACCGCGCAAACGGAGCGGGCGAAATTGCGTTCACTTCCTCTTTCCCGGGAAGAATAGTTTCCCGCCAGCTTGCTCCGGGCGAAAGCGTTATTTGCCAGAAACGCGCGTTCCTTTGCGCAACCGAAGGAACGAAGCTTGAAATTTTCTTCCGCAAAAAAGTTTCCGCTGGTCTTTTCGGCGGCGAAGGCTTTATTATGCAGAAGGTTACCGGTCCCGGACTTGCTTTCTTCGAAATCGACGGTTACAGCAAGGAATATGACCTTGCGGCGGGAGAAGAACTTGTCTGCGATACCGGCGTTGTGGCAATGATGGATCCTTCCTGCAAAATGGACGTCCGAATGGTCGGAAGCGTTAAAAACGCCCTTTTCGGCGGCGAAGGACTTGTTGACACCGTCATAACCGGTCCCGGAAAAGTAACTCTCCAGACAATGCCGATATATAAAGTTGCGGGCGCAATCCAGCCTTATATCGCAACCGGAAAATAAAATAATACATAAAAAAACAGTCCCGGCAGAACCTCTGTCGGGACTGTTTTTTAATTTTGCTGCATATTCTTGCCTCTCCCTTTGGGAGAGGTGCCCCGCAGGGGCGGAGAGAGAAAATGCCCTCTCAGTCACGCCGAAACGGCGTTTTTTTTATATCGCCCCGATTGCAATTTCAAGCGCCTTTGCAATGGTTTCAAGAGGAAGGCTCGGTTTGTCGGTTGTCTGTTCCGGAATAAACGGAACGTGGATAAAACAGGCTTTGATGTCCGTTTCGCCGTAACTATGCAGAATGTGATAGATAAGGT
Organism: Oscillospiraceae bacterium; assembly: GCA_015067315.1. GTDB lineage: Bacteria > Bacillota > Clostridia > Oscillospirales > Ruminococcaceae > UMGS1668. The sequence goes on from SVMR01000010.1 coordinate 43,145, forward strand.
CATTGCAGACGTAAGTTCCGGCGGAATAGGAAACGGAGCAGGGGATACCCGCTTCGGAAACGGCGGAAACCATTTTTCTTACCGGAAGGGTTGCAAAATAAGCGTTTTTGCCGCCGGGAACACAGGGTTCGTCTTTCGGCTGATTTCCCGCGTTATCGGGAATTGAAGCAAAACGAAGGTTTATTGCGACCATTTCCGGGGTGATTCCGGTTCTTCCGCCCGCCTGTCCGACGCAGATTATTGCGTCCGGACTGATTTCTTTTGCTTTTTCAAGAACGGTTTCCGCCGCTTTTTCAAAAACAACGGGAATTTCCGCTTTGATGAGTTCAAAATCCCCGGTTGCTTCCGGAAGAAGCTTTACCGCTTCCCATGAAGGGTTGATTTTTTCTCCGCCGAAGGGTTCAAAACCGGTTATAAGAAGTTTTTTCATAAAAAACACCGCCGTGATAAAATAATAAATATATTTTATCACGGCGAGGAAAAATTTTAAAGCTGTTTTTTGATTTTTTGAAGGGCGCCTTTTTCAAGCCGGGAAACCTGCGCCTGGCTTATGCCGATTTGCGAAGCGACGTCCATCTGGGTCCTTCCGTCAAAAAAACGCATTGCGAGAATCCGTTTTTCCCTTGGTGAAAGGGTTTTTACCGCCTCTTTAAGCGCAATTTCCTCAAGCCACCCCGCGTCGGAATTCTTGTCGCTTATCTGATCCATCATAAAAATCGTATCGCCGGAATCGGAATAAACCGGTTCATAAAGCGAAACCGGTTCAACGACCGCTTCAAGGGCGACAACAACTCGGCTCTTCGGAATTTCCATTATTTTTGCGATTTCCTCAACTTTCGGTTCCCGTCCGTGCTCATTGATGAAATCCTCCTTAACCTGCATTGCACGGTAGGCGATATCTCTTATGGAACGGCTTACCCTTACGGAGTTTGAATCCCGCAAAAACCGCCTTATCTCGCCGATAATCATCGGAACCCCATAGGTTGAAAACCGAACGTCAAGGTTCGGGTCAAAATTGTCGATAGCCTTGATAAGCCCGATGCAGCCCACCTGAAAAAGGTCGTCCGGGGGTTCGCCCCTGCCGGAAAATTTTTGAACAACGCTTAAAACAAGCCTTAAATTTCCGTTTATCATCTTTTCCCGGGCGTTTTTGTCGCCGTTTTTTGCAAGTTTCAAAAGTTCCGTCTTTTCCGATTCTTTGAGCACAGGAAGCTTTGCAGTGTTTATTCCGCAGATTTCAACTTTACCGTAATACATAAAAAATTCCCCGTTCAAAAAAGTTTTTGCAAGGTTGATTTTTGACTTTTGAGCACGGAAATATTCATTTGAGCACGGAAAGAATCTTTGGAAAATTTTGAGCACGAACAGGCAAAAACCCCGGGGAAAACGCATATATTTTCCGGAAAGGGGAGTGGCTTTTTTATGCTTACAACAGTAAGTGAAATTTGCAAAAAGGAAGTTGTTAACGTTCTGGACGGAACCTGTTTCGGCTTTGCGGACGATATTCTTATTGATACCGAAACAAGAAAAACCGCCGCGATTATAATCAGAGGAAAGCCGAAATTCTTCGGTTTTTTCGGAAGCGGGGAGGATATTTCCGTCGGCTGGGACAAAATCGAAAAGGTTGGGGAGGACATAATTCTTGTAAAAACCGAAAATTTGGGCAAAATATACAATGAAAACGAAAGTTTTTTGAAAAAATTTTTAAAAAATTTCTTTATTAAATAGCAAAAACGGTTGCAAAAATTTGCTTTTAATGTTATAATCTAATGGCTGGAAGACTGTAAATCTATAAGTGCGTCTTCTAATAAGCACACACACCCCACAATCCTGTCGGTCGTTGACCGGGAAAACCCGGTTGCCGCCGGGAAATGACTGGGGTGGAGGTAATAACAAGGAGGAAAAAATTAATGTCCGTAGTATCTATGAAACAGCTGCTTGAAGCTGGTGTACACTTTGGTCACCAGACCCGCCGCTGGAACCCCAAAATGGCTCCGTATATCTTCACCGAAAGAAACGGAATCTACATCATCGACCTTCAGAAAACCGTTAAAAAAATCGAGGAAGCATATTCCTTCGTAAACGAAATTTCCGCAGAAGGCAAATCCGTTCTTTTCGTCGGCACCAAAAAACAGGCAGCTGATTCCGTTCGTGAAGAAGCTGAAAGAGCAGGCGCTTACTGGGTAAACGCTCGTTGGCTCGGCGGCATGCTCACCAACTTCAAAACCATCAGAAGAAGAATTGCTCGTCTTCAGCAGCTCCGCAAAATGGAAGAAGACGGCACTTTCGATCGTCTTACCAAGAAAGAAGCAACCAAACTTACTCTTGAAATCGAAAAACTCGAAAAATTCCTTGGTGGTATCGAAGATATGACCGAGCTCCCCGGCGCTCTTTTCATTGTTGACTCCAGAAAAGAGAAAATCGCTGTTGCTGAAGCAAAAAGACTCGGTATTCCGATCGTAGCTATTGTTGACACTAACTGTGACCCCGACGATGTCGACTATGTTATCCCCGGCAACGATGACGCAATCCGCGCTGTAAAACTCATCGCAGGCACCATCGCTGACGCTATCATTGAAGGCAGACAGGGTGAACAGAATCTTCCTGAAGAATCTGAAGAGGAGGCAGAATAATATGCCCTTTACCGCACAAGACGTTAAAACTCTCCGCGAAATGACCGAATGCGGAATGCTCGACTGCAAAAAAGCTCTCATGGAAACCGACGGCGACATGGAAAAAGCAGTTGAATTCCTCCGCGAAAAAGGTCTTGCATCTGTTGCTAAAAAAGCAAGCAGAATCGCAGCAGAAGGTATTGTTCTCGCATTCACCGACGAAGCAAAAAATGCTTCCGTTGCAATCGAAGTTAACTCCGAAACCGACTTCGTTTCCAAAAACGAAGATTTCCGCAGCTTCGTAAAACTTGCAGGACAGGCTGTTATCGACAACAATCCTGCTGACGTTGAAGCTCTTCTCGCATGTGTTGTTGACGGCAGAACCGTTAACGAACATCTTCAGGACAGACAGCTTAAAATCCGCGAAAACCTTAAAGTTCGCCGTTTCGTTCGTTACGAAGGCGACGTTGCAACCTATGTACACGGCGGCGGCACCATCGGCGTTATGGTAAAATTCGCAACCGACGTTGCAGACAAAGAAGGTTTTGCAGAATTCGGCAAAGACGTTGCAATGCAGATCGCTGCAGCAAATCCCTCTTACCTCTGCGAACATTGCGTTCCCGCAGAAGTTATCGAGCATGAGAAAGAAATCCTCTTCGCTCAGATTAGCAACGATCCCAAACTTGCAAACAAACCCGACGCAGTTAAAGAAAAAATGGTCGAAGGCAGAATCGGCAAATATTACAAAGAAAACTGCCTCATGAACCAGGAATTCGTAAAAGATCCTGACCTCGATATCAAAGGTTATGTTGAAAAAACCGCAAAAGAACTCGGTGGCTCCATCAAAATCACCGAATTCGTACGTCTTGAAAAAGGCGAAGGCATCGAGAAAAAACAGGAAAACTTCGCAGACGAAGTTGCAAAACAGATGGCAGGCAAATAATTCAGCCTTAATGAATTAAGTGCGTTATGACAGAAGAATATAAGTTGTATTATAATTTATATTCTTCTGGATTTTATTAAAGCGTAAATTGCAGAAAATTACAGGGAGGTGCATTCATATGAGTTTAGTCGAAACCGTAAAGAATGCCGGTATAGTCGGTGCGGGCGGCGCAGGTTTTCCTACCCATGTAAAACTGAACGCTAAATCCGAGTACTTCATTGTCAACGCAGCAGAGTGTGAACCCCTTATCGAAACCGATAAGTTCCTCATGCGTACCAGAGCTGCAGACCTTGTAAAAGGTGTTGAGATGATTGCAAAGGAACTCGGCGCTGACAAAAAGTACATAGCTCTCAAAGCAGCATACAAAACCGAAATTGCTGCTCTCGAAGCCGCTATTGCTGAAGCCGGAAGCGACATCAAACTCCACAAAATGGGCTATTTCTACCCGGCTGGTGACGAGCAGGTAATCGTTTGCGAAATCACCGGTAAATCTGTTCCCGAAAGAGGAATTCCGCTTATGGTAGGCGCTGTTGTTGACAACGTCGGTACTGTTCTCAACATCGTAGATGCTTTCGAGGGCAAACCTGTTACCGACAAATTCCTCAGCGTTGTAGGTGAAGTAAAACATCCTGTTATGCTTTCCGTACCGCTTGGAACTTCCGTTCGCGCCTGCGTAGAAGCAGCTTGCCCCACCATTTCCAACTATGCGGTAATCATGGGTGGACCTATGATGGGCGGCGTACATGACCAGGAAGAGGATATCGATAAACTTGTTATCACCAAAACCGACGGTAACATCATCGTTCTCCCGAAAGATCATCATCTTGTAACCTGGGCACATCTTAAAGCTGAATCTATGAAGAACAGAGCAAAATCCAGCTGCATCCAGTGCCGTATGTGCACTGATAACTGCCCCAGATATCAGATTGGTCATGATATTGAACCTCATAAGATTATGAGAAACCTTTACAGAGAGACCATGATCACCGACAACGATGAATTCCTTCGTGTATTCGGACATGCAATCAACTGCTGCGAATGCGGCGCATGCGAACTTTTCTCCTGCCCGATGCACCTTGCTCCCAGAAAAGCAAACGTATATATCAAGAGCAAACTCCGTGAAAGAGGAATTGACGTTCCCAAGAACATGGAACCGCAGGAAAGACCCGACCGTGAAATCAGAAAAATTCCCACAAACCGTCTTGCTGCGCGTCTTGGCCTTGCTAAATACTATGGCAAACATCTTCTCACCGATGAACCCATCGTTCTCACTCCCGAAACTGTTGAGATTCCTCTCAAACAGCATATAGGCGCTCCTTCCACCGCTTGCGTTGCAGTCGGCGACAAAGTACAGAAGGGCGACGTAATCGGCCAGATGGACGAAGGAAAACTCGGCGCAAATGTTTATGCAAGCTTTGACGGCGAAGTTGTCGCTGTTTCTGACAGAGTAGTAATTAGGAGGGAGAGCAAATGATCCAGACTATCGGAATGCTTGAATTCAACAGCATTGCAAAAGGTATCGAAACCTGTGATGTAATGCTCAAAGCAGCAGATGTTTCTCTTATCAGAACTTCTACTGTTTGCCCCGGCAAATATATTATCATTATCCACGGCGATACCGGTTCCGTAAAAGCCTCCATTCTTGCTGGCGAAATGAACGGCGGAAACTGCGTTGTAGATAAAATGATCATCCAGAACATTCATCCCCAGCTTATTCCCGCACTCAGCGGCACCGCCCAGGTTCAGAAAGGCGATGCAATCGGTGCAATGGAATTCTACAGCATCACTTCTGCAATCAAAGCAGCTGATGTTGCTGCAAAAGCTGCACAGATCAGCCTCGTTGGTATCACCATGGGTTATGCTGTCGGCGGTAAAGGTATTGTAACCCTTACCGGTGACGTTGGCGCTGTAAGAGCTGCTGTTGCTGCAGGTATTGAAGAAGCAGCAAGAATGGACCTCTATATCGGTTCCACCGTTATCCCGAAATATGCACCCGAACTCTTCGATTCTCTTCTGTAATCGCTGTAAAATGCATAAAATCAACACCCTGCCTTTCGGCGGGGTGTTTTTTTATATCCGTAAAAAGAATATAAATAAAATGTTAAAATATAATTTTAATCTTTACATCTGTTCTTTAATATAGTAAAATAATATAGAATAGGGAGCAGTATAAGCTTTTGCTTTTTTGTTTCCGAAAAGGACAGATTGGAGAGGTTTTATATGGATCTTAAATATAAGCGCGTACTCCTTAAATTAAGCGGCGAAGCCCTTGCCGGCGAAAGAGGCGTTGGACTTGATTTCAGCGTAATTACACCTATCTGCGAAAGCATTAAAAAATGCGTCGATCTCGGCGCGGAGGTTGCAATCGTTGTTGGCGGCGGAAACTTCTGGCGCGGCCGTTCAAGCGGAAGCATGGACAGAACCAGAGCAGACCATATGGGAATGCTTGCAACAATCATCAACGCAATCGCAGTCGGCGATACACTTGAACAGATGGGCGTTAACGCAAGAGTTCAGACCGCAATCTCAATGCCGGAAATTGCCGAACTTTTCATTAAAGGCAGAGCTATCCGCCATCTTGAAAAGGGAAGAGTCGTGATTTTCGGCGGCGGAATCGGAAGACCCTGCTTCTCTACCGATACTGCAAGCGCCCTCAGAGCCGTTGAAATCAAAGCGGATATCTTCTTCAAGGCAACAATGGTTGACGGCGTTTATGACAAAGACCCCCATAAATATGATGACGCTGTCAGATATGACACCCTTTCCTTCAAGGAAGTTCTTGATAAGGAACTTGGAGTTATGGACGCAACTTCCGCAGCGCTTTGCCGCGACAACAATATGCCCGTTCTTGTTTTCAGCCTTGACGATCCGGACAATATTGTAAAAGCAATTACCGGCGAAGATATCGGAACCGTTGTAACCGGCTGATATTTTAAAAAAGTTAATTTTGCCGCGGAAAAAAACGGTGAATTTTCCGGAAAACGGCTTTTTTATATTTCCTGCTCACCGAGAAAAAGGAGGACATTATGAGAGAACAGCTTATTCCTTATAACGAAAAAATGGAAAAAACCCTTTCCGTACTCGCAAGTGACTTTGCATCCATTCGTGCAGGACGCGCAAACCCCGGCGTTCTTGACAGAGTTGCAGTTGAATATTACGGCACCATGACCCCCATCAACCAGGTTGCGGCAGTTTCCGTTTCCGAAGCAAGAATCCTTGTTATCCAGCCTTGGGACAGATCCTGCCTCAAACTTATCGAAAAAGCAATCAACGCTTCCGATATCGGAATTCCGCCCCAGAACGACGGCGTTTGCATCCGTCTTGTATTCCCGCCTCTTACCGAGGAACGCCGTAAGGAACTTTGCAAAACCATTGCAAAACACGCGGAAGAAGCAAAAGTTAACGTCCGCAACCACCGCCGCGACGCAAACGATTTTTGCAAAAAACAGCTTAAAGATAAACTCATCACCGAAGATGACCTTAAAGATCTTGAAAAAGATATCCAGAAACTCACCGACGATTTCGTAGCAAGAGTTGAAAAAATGGCCAACGAAAAAGAAAAAGAGATCATGGAAATCTGATAAATTAAATTCCGAACGGAGGTGCCGATATGACCGATAAATTAATTTTGCCGGAACATATCGGCATTATTATGGACGGAAACGGCCGCTGGGCAAAAAAATGCGGTCTTCCGCGCAACGCAGGACATAAAAAGGGCGCAGAGGTTTTTGAAAAAATCTCCCGCGCCTGCCGCGACCTTGGAATAAAATACCTTACGGTCTATGCTTTTTCGACCGAAAACTGGAAAAGACCGAAGGAAGAGGTTGACGGAATAATGAACCTCATGCGCGGTTATCTTAAAACAATGTCAAAGGCGAAAAACGAACATATTGCCGTCCGCTTTATCGGCGACAGAACGCCTTTTGATTCCGATCTTCTTGAACTTATGGCGGAGGCGGAAAATGCCGATGTCGGCGAAGTTATTACAACAGTCCAGATAGCCCTCAATTACGGCGGAAGGGACGAAATCGTTCATTCCGTCCGCGAAATTGCAAAAAAAATCGCTTCCGGAAAAATTTTGCCGGAAGATATAACCGAAGATATGATTTCGGAAAATCTTTATTCAAAAACACCCGAATGCGACCTTATAATCCGCCCAAGCGGGGAAGAAAGGCTTTCGAACTTCCTCCTTTGGGAAAGCGCATATTCGGAATTTGTGTTCATGGACGTTCTTTGGCCGGATTTTACCGAATCCGACCTTGAAAAAGCTTTGGAGGAATATTCCAAAAGAAACCGCCGCTTCGGCGGAGTTTGATTTGTTTTGACTATCATACAAAAGAGGTAAAAATAAATTGAAAACAAGAATAATTTCCGCTCTTGCGGGGCTTTTGCTCCTCGGCGCGGTTTTATGGCTTTTTGAAACAGCGGTGCTTGATATTGCGGTGGCGGCTCTTTCCGTAATAGCCGTTTATGAGATGGTAAATGCCGTGGGTCTTTTAAAAAACAAAGGTCTTACCGGCGTTTGCCTTATGTTCGGGGCGCTTTTTTCAACTGAATATTACAGGCTTTTTGATTCGATTTCCGGTTTTGCGGAACTTTTTTTGGGAATATCGCTTCTTGTTTTTGTTCTTGCGGACCATAAAGAAACAAAAGCGACGGACGCGGCTTTTGCTTTTTTCTTCACTCTTATAATTCCGCGCGCTTTTTCGACGATTCTTCTTTTCCGGGAATACGGAAGACCGATTTCCTATTTTCTTGTTCTTATGAGCCTTGCGGTTGCATGGCTTAACGATACCTGCGCATATTTTTCCGGATATTTTTTCGGAAAAAGGAAACTTTGCCCGGAAATAAGCCCGAAAAAAACTGTTGAAGGCGCAATCGGCGGAGTTTTCGGCGACGTTATTGTTTCCTGTGTTCTTGCGTTTGTTTTTTCTCTTGCAACAGGTTTTTCCATAAATTGGGTCAGCTTTGTGATTTTTGTTCCGGTGGGAGCGGTTATTGCAATTCTCGGCGACCTTTGCGCTTCAATAATAAAGCGCCAGCTTGGAATCAAGGATTACGGAAAAATAATGCCCGGTCACGGCGGAATTATGGACCGCTTCGACAGCTGGATTTTTGTCGCTCCGGTTCTTTATATATGGAATCTTTGCTTTCCGTTCATAGGCTGATCATAAATTTATGATAATGTTTTATTGCCGCTTTGTGCGGCAATAATTTTATTATTCGTTTGTACTTTTGGGTTCTGAAATTTCCGGAAAAAATATTTTGTTTTGCAGCATGCGAAACAAGATTTTCAATAAAAAAATCAGTCAGAAAATTCTGATGATTGAATTGTTTCATCATCTTTGACTTAAAAAAAGGAGGCTTTTTGATAAAAAATGAAGCGCCTTTCAATTTTGGGTTCAACCGGTTCCATCGGAACCCAGACCCTTGACGTTTGCAGAAATTTAGGCTTCGAAGTGGTTGCTCTTGCCGCAGGAAGCAACGCAGTTCTTCTTGAAAAACAGGCGAGAGAATTCAGACCGAAGCTTGTTGCGGTTTTTGATAAAGAAGCCGCAAAGGGCCTTAGCATCGCACTTTCCGACACAGACATAACCGTGCTCAGCGGAACGGAAGGCGTGCTCAAAGCGGCGGAAGCGGATTGCGATATGGTGCTCAACGCCGTCACCGGAATCGCGGGGCTTCGCCCGACCATCGCCGCAATCGAAGCGGGAAACGACGTTGCCCTTGCAAACAAGGAAACCCTTGTTGCCGGCGGAAAGCGGGTTATGGATTACGCAAGGGAAAAGGGAGTTAAGATAATCCCCGTTGACAGCGAACATTCCGCGATTTTCCAATGCCTTCAGGCAAAAGGGGATTACTCAAGAATCCAAAAGCTTATTTTAACCGCTTCCGGCGGTCCTTTCTTCGGAAAAAGCCTTTCCGAACTTGAAAAAATGAAGCCGGAAGATGCCCTTGCCCATCCTACCTGGAACATGGGCAGAAAAGTGACCATAGATTCTGCTACAATGGCAAACAAAGGTCTTGAAATTATCGAAGCGGCGCATCTTTTCGGCGTTGACCAGAATAATATTGATGTGGTTATCCACAGGGAAAGCATAGTCCATTCCCTTGTTGAGTTCACCGACAATTCGGTTCTTGCCCAGCTTGGCGTTCCGGATATGAGAACCCCGATTCAGTATGCTTTAACGGTTCCGGAAAGATGCGAAAGCATTGTTGAACATCTCAACCTTGCAAAAATCGGAACTTTGCATTTTTACGAGCAGGATAACCTTGCTTTTCCGGCAACGGATATTGCAAGGCACGCTCTTTCAATCGGAAAAACCGCAACCGCAGCATTCAACGCGGCGGACGAAATTGCCGTTGAGGCATTCCTCGGCGGAAAAATCGGCTTCACCGAAATTCCGAAGATTCTTGAAAAAACCGTTGAAATGAATTTTTCGGACGGCGACAGCTTTGAGGAAGTTTTTGAAACGGACAGAGAAGCAAGAAAATTTGCGGCTTCGCTTATTAAGTAAGGAGATAGTCTTTTGAGTATTGTAATAGCAATTTTACTTTTCGGATTTATGATTTTTTTCCATGAGCTGGGACATTTTGCAACGGCTAAATGGGCGGGAGTTAAAGTAAACGAATTTTCAATCGGCATGGGTCCGAAAATAATTTCAAAAACCTTCGGCGAAACGGATTATTCCCTCCGCCTTCTTCCGATAGGCGGTTTTGTGGCAATGGAAGGGGAGGACGACGAAAGCGAAGACGAACGCCGCTTTATGGCCTGCCCGGTCTGGAAAAGAATAATAATAACTTCCGCCGGCGCGATTATGAACCTTATCCTCGGTTTTGCGGTTGTTTTTGTGCTCACCTGCGGCCAGACTCTTATCGGAACAACAACCGTCGCGTCTTTCACCGAAGGAGCTTCCTCCGCGGAATTCCTTGAAATAAACGATAAAATCCTTGCGGTAAACGGCGAAAAAGCCGGATGCGACTATGATATAGTCTATTCCCTTATCCGTGATACCGACGGCGTCGTTTCAATGGATATCCTCCGGGGCGGCGAAAAAATACATCTTGACGAAGTCGTTTTCGATACCCAGGAAATCGGCGGAACAACTTCGATCGTTCTTGATTTCAGCATCTACGGCGAAGAGCCGGATATCTTCGGAAAAATCGGCTATTCCTTCCGCTGGACCTGGTCCCTTGTTAAGCTTGTATGGCATTCCCTCGGCGATATCATAAGCGGTGAGTTCGGTTTAAGCCAGCTTTCCGGACCGATCGGAGTTACCGAAACAATTTCCGATGCGGTAAAAACAACAAACTATAAAAGCATTCTTCTCATTCTTGCAATCGTTACCGTTAACCTCGGCGTTTTTAACCTTCTTCCTCTGCCGGCGCTTGACGGAGGAAGAATCTTCTTCATGGTAATCGAACTTTTCCGGGGAAAACCGATAAACCAGAAAGTTGAAGGCATTGTCCATACCGTCGGAATGGCTCTTCTTATGATTCTTATGGTAATTGTTGCGTATAACGATATTGCAAGACTTATAACCGGAGGCTGATTTTTATGGCAAAGGAAGTTAAAATCGGAAAAATCGCCATAGGCGGCGAAAATCCCGTTGCAATACAGTCCATGATAAGCGTTCCTTCAACGGATATTGAGGGAAGCGTAAACCAGGCGGTTCTTCTTGAAAAAGCCGGATGCGAAATTCTTCGCGCCGCAATTCCGGATATGGCGGCGGTTGAACTTATTCCCGCAATAAAAGAAAAGATAAATATTCCTCTTGTTGCGGATATCCATTTTGATTACCGCCTTGCTCTTGCGGCGGTTGAAAACGGAATCGATAAAATAAGAATCAACCCGGGCAACATCGGTTCGGAAGAACGCACCCGCCAGGTTGTGGAAGCTTGCGGAAACGCCGGAGTTGCAATCCGTGTGGGAGTTAACGGCGGAAGCCTTGATAAGCGCCTTCTTGAAAAATACGGCGCGCCGACGGCGGAAGCTCTTGCGGAAAGTGCCATGGAACACGTGGCGATTCTTGAAAAATACGGTTTTACGGATACGGTGATTTCAATAAAATCCAGCAACGTGAAAACGATGATGAACGCCTGCCGCCTTGTTGCGGAAAGATGCGATTATCCGCTCCATCTCGGAGTTACCGAAGCGGGAACCGAGCATATGGGCATCATCAAAAACGCAATCGGAATCGGCGGACTTCTTGTTGACGGAATCGGTTCAACAATCCGCGTTACTCTCACTGCGGATCCGGTGCGTGAAATCTATGCCGCAAAAGATATCCTCAAAGCGGCGGGAATCCGCAATTTCGGCGTAAACATCGTTTCCTGCCCCACCTGCGGAAGAACGAGAATTGACCTTATAAAACTTGCAAACGAAGTTGAAGAGGCTCTCAGAGGCTGTGAAAAGCCGATTACCGTCGCCGTTATGGGTTGCGCTGTAAACGGACCCGGCGAAGCAAGGGAAGCGGATATCGGTGTTGCCGGCGGCGATAAATGCGGCCTTATATTCAGAAAAGGTGAAATTTTGAGAAAAGTTCCGGAAAACGAAATTCTTCCGGCGCTTCTTGAAGAAATCGGACGGATTTAAAAAATGGTAAAAACATTTTCGGATGTTTTCGGAAACGGTTTTTGCGAAGAACTTTCTTCTGCCGGAATAATCGGCATGAATATCGATATTGACAAAAGGGAAGTAACGGCAAAAATCGCGCCGAAAAAAACGGTACATAAAAAGGATTTATATGCTGCTCAAAAAGAGCTTTGTGAAAAACTGGGCGTTAAAAACGTCCGGTTTATTCCTGTTTATTCTTCCGAAATGCTTTCCGTCGAATATTTTGAAGATATTGCCTTTGAAGCGAATCTTCGGGGCGTTCCGATAAACGGTTTTTTCAGCGGAAGCAAAACCGAATTTGAAAACGGCGTTTTTAAAATCGAACTTGCCCATGGGGGAGCGCAGCTTCTTCTCGATAACCGCTGCGACGTTATTATGAAAAATATCGTCCGGGAAGAATTCGGAAGAGAAATCGAAATCGAATTTTGCGGAATTACGGAAATTGATGAAATAAGCGAAAGAAAAACCGCTTCCGTTTCCTATTCCGAAGCAAGCGCAAAAGGAAGCTCTGCACCTGCTCCGAAACCGAGAATGCCGAAAGCGGTTCCCTTCGGAAACGGTGGATTTGATGCAACCGGTCTTCCGATAGATATTTCAAATATGGAAGTTATAATGGGAAGACCCATTAAACAGCGCCCGATGAAGCTTTGCGACGTTGATATGCAAAGCGGAAGGGTTGTTGTCTGGGGCGATATTTTTTCCGTTGAAAGCAGGGAAACAAGGGACGGCGAAAGCGTTATTGTTTCCGTCATGCTCACCGACCTTACAAGTTCCAATATCCTTAAAATAATTGAAAAGAAAAAGGAAGCGGAAGGGGTTCTTTCCCTTAAAAACGGCGATACTATCGTTGTTGCCGGCGAAGCTTCCTTCGATAAATATGAGCACGACGTGACGATCCGCCCCAGGGATATCTGTAAAGTTAAAAGACTTCACAGAACTGACGACGAGGAAGAAAAGCGCTTCGAGCTCCATTGCCATACGAATATGTCCCAGATGGATGCGGTTTCCGCGCCGGAAAAACTTGTAAAACGCGCCCATGACTGGGGACACAGGGGAATTGCAATCACCGACCACGGCGTTGTTCAGGGATTCCCGGAAGCGGCGGAAACAGCGAAGGCGTTCAAAGACCCGAACTTCAAAGTTGTATATGGCGTTGAGGCATATTTTGTTGACGATACGGTAAAAGCGGTTTTCGGCGAACCGGACGTTTCTTTTGAAGACGAGATTATCGTATTCGATCTTGAAACAACCGGACTTTCCGCCGCAACGGAAAGAATGACCGAAATCGGCGCCGTAAGAATTGTAAACGGCGAACTCAAAGAGGAATTCAACACCTTCGTAAACCCGGAAAAACATATTCCGGAAAGAATTACCGAACTCACCGGAATCGACGATTCAATGGTTGCGGATGCCCCTTCGGAAGAGGAAGCTCTCCGGATGTTCTATGAATTCTGCGGAAACTGCAAATTCCTTGTGGCGCATAACGCGGATTTTGATACAGGATTTCTCCGCACGGCGGGCGAAAGATGCAAAATGCCTTTCGGCTGCGCCTATGCGGATACGGTTGCAATGTCCCGTTCCATGTATCCGGATATCAAGAACCATAAACTTGATACCGTTGCAAACCACCTTAAACTTGCTCCTTTCAACCACCACAGAGCATGCGACGATGCAAGGGAGCTTGCGCTCATCCTCATAAAGATGATGGAACAGCTCCGTGAAAGCGAGCATATCGATAATTTTGCGGAGGTAAACGGAATTCTCCGGGGCGCAGACCCGAGAAAACTTCCGACCTATCACCAGATTATAATTGCGAAGACCCAGCGCGGTCTTAAAAACCTTTACGAACTGATTTCACAATCCCAGGTTACTTATTACAAAAGACGTCCCCGCGTTCCGAAGAGCCTTCTTATAAAACACAGGGAAGGTCTTATTGTCGGTTCCGCCTGTGAAGCGGGAGAACTTTACAGAGCAATTACCGGCGGACAATCCGCGGAAAAGATAAGGGAAATTGCAAAATTTTACGATTTCCTTGAAATCCAGCCTGTCGGCAACAACGAATTCATGGTCCGCGAAGGAAAAGTTGAAAGCGAAGACCGGATCCGCGAATGGAACAAACAGATCGTCGCTCTCGGCGAAGAACTGGGAATCCCGGTTGCCGCAACCGGCGACGTTCATTTCCTCGATCCGGAAGATGCGGATTACCGCAAGATAATCCAGGCGGCCCAGGGATTTGCGGACGCGGTCAACCAGGCGCCGCTCTATCTTAAAACAACAAGAGAGATGCTTGACGAATTTTCCTATCTCGGCGAAGAAAAGGCAAGGGAAGTTGTAATAACCGTTCCGAACAGAATCGCCGATATGTGCGAAGTTATAAAACCGATTCTTGACGGAACTTATACCCCTTATATCGACGGCGCGGAAGAGGATCTTAAAAACCGCTGCTGGAAAAAGGCTTATGAAGTTTACGGCGAGGAAACGCCGGAAGGAAGAAAAATCCCCGAAATCGTTGAAAAACGTCTTGCAAGGGAACTGGATTCAATCATCAAGCACGGCTATGCCGTTCTTTACGTAATCGCCCAGAAGCTTGTTACAAAATCCAACGAGGACGGTTATCAGGTAGGTTCCCGTGGTTCCGTAGGTTCCTCCTTTGTTGCAACAATGAGCGGAATTTCCGAAGTTAACCCCCTTGTTCCGCATTACGTCTGTCCGAACTGCCGTCACAGCGAATTTTTTGAAAAAGGCGAAGTCGGTTCCGGTTTTGACCTTCCGCCGAAGAACTGTCCGGTCTGCGGAACAAAATATAAACAGGACGGCCACGACATTCCTTTCGAAACCTTCCTCGGATTCCATGGCGACAAAGCGCCGGATATCGACCTTAACTTCTCCGGCGAATACCAGTTCTGGGCACACCGCTATACCGAAGAACTTTTCGGAAAGGACCACGTTTTCAAAGCCGGAACAATCGGTACCGTTGCGGATAAAACTGCTTTCGGCTACGTCAAAAAATACTGCGAGGAAAAGGGAATAATCTACCATAAAGCGGAGGAAACCCGCCTTGCTCTCGGCTGTACCGGAGTAAAAAGAACCACCGGTCAGCATCCGGGCGGAATGGTCGTTATCCCGACAGGATATGACATAACCGACTTCTGTCCGATGCAGCACCCGGCGGAGGATGCGGAATCGGATATGCTAACGACCCATTTCGACTTCCATAAACTGCATGATACGATTCTTAAACTGGATGAGCTCGGACACGATGTTCCGACCCTCTGCAAGCACCTTGAAGATATGACGGGACTTCTTGTAACGGATGTTCCCATGAGCGACGAAAAGGTTTACAGCCTTTTCACTTCGCCGAAGGCTCTCGGAGTTGAGCCGGAAGATATCGACTGCCAGACCGGAAGCCTTGCTCTTCCGGAACTGGGAACCGCTTTCGTCCGGGGAATGCTTCTTGAAACCCAGCCGAAAAACTTCTCGGCGCTTATACAGATTGCGGGTCTTTCCCACGGAACGGACGTATGGCTCGGAAACGCCCAGGAACTTATCAAAAACGGAACCTGCACCATCGAAAACGTAATCGGTACCCGTGACAGCATTATGACCGACCTTATCCGATACGGACTTGACCCCAGCATGGCGTTCAAGATAATGGAGATAACCCGTAAGGGAAAGGCGAAAAAACTACTTACGGACGAGCATAAGGCCGCCATGCGCGAATGCGGAGTTCCGGAATGGTATATCGACAGCTGCCTTAAAATCAAGTATATGTTCCCGAAGGCCCATGCGGCGGCTTATCAGATTGGTGCAATAAGGCTTGCGTATTTCAAGGTTTACCATCCGGTTGAATTCTATGCGGCGATTTTCACAGTCCGCGGCGACGACCTTGACGGCGGAATCGTTATGAAAGGCCACGAAGCGGTAAAACGCAAAATAAAGGAAATGCGCGCGATGGAAAGCCTTAATAAAGGCGAGGAGGACCAGCTCACTATGCTTGAGGTTGCAAACGAAATGCTTGCAAGGGGAGTTGAGGTTCTTCCCGTTGACCTTTATAAATCAAGCGCAACAAAATACGTTCCGGAGGACGGAAAACTCCGCCTGCCTTTTGTTTCCCTTAAAGGACTTGGCGCAAACGCGGCGAAACCTCTTGAGGAAGCGGGCAAAAAAGGCGATTATCTTTCCGTTGATGACGTTGCTTCAAGAGCGGGAATCGGTTCCGGCGTAATGGATATCCTGCGTACAAACGGCGTGCTCAAAGGTCTTCCGGAAAGCCGCCAGATGAGTTTTTTTGATATGTGAGGTAATTTGATGATATATCTTGACGGAAGCAGATTTTTCTTCGATATCGAAGGCTGTTTTTCAAATCTTTGCGAAAAGGCAAGGGAGGAAAACAAGGATTCCGAACCGGATAAAAACGCGTCGGAATTTTCGAAATGCTTTGCAAAATTTTTCGGAACAAAACCGGAATTTGTAAAAGCCGGAAAGGATTATAAAACCCTGCTTGAAGGAATTTTCGGCGGAAAAGCAAAAGCAATCGTTCCGGAATTCGATATTTCCGCGGAAAATTTTGCCGATGCTTTCGAAGCGGAACCGGTTTTCGTCAAAAAAACGCCGGATATGAAAATAAAAGCGGAAAATCTTGCCGCCGCCGCAAATGAAAAAGGCGCGGAATTGATTTTCATTTCAAATCCCTGCTGCCCCACCGGACTTGAAATTGCTCCGGCGGAAATAAAAAAGCTTTGCTCCCTTACGGAAGCGAAAGTTGTTGTTGACGAAAGTTTCTGCGTTGACGAAAGCGTTTCGGTTTTGAGCACCGTTTCTGAAACGGAAAATTTGATCGTGCTCAAAAAAATCCGCTTCGGGGGAGAACCGGTTTTTGCCTGCGGAAAAAATCTTCCGGAATTCGACTGCAAAATTTCCGCTTCGGAACAGGCGGTTGGAAAAGTTATTTTTGAAAAAAATTCCGCAATCAAAACCGCCCAGCGAAAACTTCTTGACAGCCGCGACAGCCTTTATATCCGCATCAAAAAACTTGCGATAAAATATGACGCTCTCGAACGCCTTTACCGCGCAAAAGGAAACTGCGTTTTCTTCAAAGTGAAAGACGCGGAAGAAAGGGCAAAAAAGCTTCTTGATATGGGAATTTCCGTATATTCCAAAGACGGATATTTCTGCGTTTTTGCCGGCGAAAAAGACGAAAACGAAGCGGTTCTCAAAGCGCTTGAAGAAATACTGAAATAACGGTAGGGCGGGGGCTTGCTCCCGCCGTAAAAACCCTCCCTGGATTTTCCGGGGAGCTTTTTTATGCGGATTAAACAACAAAAACAAAGCCTTTTTGTAAAAAAGAACGTTTTTATAATTTTTTGAAAATTTTTGCAACAAAACCGGGAATTTTTAACACTATTGTTATGAAAGCGATTTTTTACGGAAAGGAGATTTTTTTATGAAAAAGATTTTTGCGCTGCTTTTAATTGCCGCTTTGCTCTGCGGATGTTCTCCGGTTGAGGAGGAACAGAATATTCCCGATCCTCCGGAAATTTCCTTTTCGGAAAACGAAGAAGAAAACCCCGGGGAAAACAAGGAACCCGAACAGGAAAAAACCGGGGAAATTTCGGAATATCCGGATATCCTTGAATTTTTAGGTGCAACGGATCTGGCTCAGGTTCAGCTTATCCATGATAATACTGCTTTTGTCCTTTCGTATAACAGAGATATTGATGAGGGCGAAGGTTTCGGAACAACGGTTTCGCAATATTCTTTTGAAACCGGAGAAGCGGAAAATCTTTTTGAGGGAAGCGCATATATGGAATATTCTAATATGCTTTACGTTAAAGACATTGACCTTGTCGGAACAGGAGTTTTTACCGGAAAACAGGTCTTTTACGGAGGGGAAGCATATAACCTCGGCGGAAGACCGAACGAATGCGATTTTTGCTTTGCAACCCAAAGTTTTGTTTACGTTGATGAAAACGATAAAACAAAACTTTACAGAAAAAATCTTCCTTCCGGCGAAGAAAAAATCATATTCGAAATTTCCGGAGAGGAAAACAAATTTCTTGCTGCGCCGCAAATTTCTCCTTCCGGAAAATATATAGTAATTTTTGAATGCATATATACCATTTCATATCTGGAAAGAATAATCTGCATTGATTACGAAGGAAACCTTATTTTTGAAAAAGAATTCGGTGAAAGCGTTTATTCCGAAACTGCAAGATGGTTTACGGATGAAAATTTTGCGGTGTTTTTACAAAACGGGGAAGAAACCCCTTCTGAAATAAAAATTTTTGATGTTTCCGGAAACGAAACCGCAAATATAAAGCTGGATTTTGTCTATGAAAAAATTCAGAACGATATGCTTAAAAGCTATCCTTACGGAATCGTTTCAAGAAGAAACAACAACGGTTTTTCCGAAAGCATTATGCTGATAAATTTTGAAAACGGTCTTTTGCAGGAAATTTATACTTCCGGAGAGGAAGGAATAATTTTCGGGGCGGATATTTCGCCAAGCGGAAAAACTCTTTGCTGGATTGAAAACGACAGCATTATGAAAAAAAGCATCGGATAAAAAAGAAAAAAAGCTCCGGGTCGCCCGGAGCTTTTGTCTTAGCCACTTGAAATATTTTAAAAATGTTGTAAAATATCCTTATAAAAGCTCCTTCGGGAATTTGAAACCGAGCTTTTCGATGAACCAGGCGTCCTTTACCGCAAAGGTTTTTCCGTCAAGATAGGCAAGATGCTCCGCATCTTCCTCAAAACGGAAGGTGAGCTTATAGGAACAAAGCGCCTGCCAGTTGAAACCTTTTCCGTCCTTCGCTTTTCCGTATTTTGTGTCGCCGATAAGCGGATGTCCCATTGCGGAAAACTGAACGCGGATCTGGTGGGTTCTTCCGGTAAGGAGTTCCGCTTCGCAAAGGCTCATTCCGTCAACGGAGGAGAGAACGCGGTATTTTGTTTTTGCGGTTTTTGCGCCGGGTTTCGGCTCTTTAAAAGCCTCGACCGTGTTGGTCTTTTCGTTTTTCAAAAGAAAATGTTCAATAAGTCCGCTTTGCTTTTTCGGGGTTCCCTTAACGACGCAAAGATATTTTTTCTCAAGTTCTCTGTCTTTGATTTTATCGTTCAGAACCCGGAGAGTTGCGGCGTTTTTTGCGGCAATAACAATTCCGCAGGTGTTCCGGTCAATTCTGTTGCAAAGAGCGGGAACGAAGGAATTTTCGTTCTTCGGGTCATATTCGCCTTTTTTATAAAGATAATGCTGAATCCTTGCAATAAGAGTATCCGCGCACCATTGGTCGCCCTCATGAACAAGAAGTCCTGCCGGCTTGTTGACGAGAAGGATATTTTCGTCCTCATAAACCACGGAAATATTGGAAGGAGCAAGCATGAATTCGGGGCGTTTTTCTTCCGCTTCAAAAAATTCGTCGGAAACGTAGCACTGAACAATATCGCCGACGGAAAGGCGGGTCGAAATTTCACAGCGCTTTCCGTTGAGTTTTATTCTTTTAAGACGTATGTATTTATAAAGCAGGGAAGATGGAAGCTTCGGAATTGCCTTCGTGATGAATTTATCCATTCTCTGTCCCGCATCGTTTTTTGAAATCGTAAATTCTTTCATTAAGATACCTCGCCGGAAATAATATGAATAGATTATAATATTTTCCGGAAGATTTATCAAGAGAAAAGGAGTGAAAAAAGCTTTGCCTTCCGAACATGACGGACACAGAAAAAGACTTAAAGCCCGTTTTGTAAAAAGCGGACTTGATGATTTTGAACCGCATAACGCTCTTGAACTCCTTTTGTTTTATGCAATCCCAAGGAAGGATACAAACCCCATTGCGCACAGGCTTATAAACCGTTTTGGAAGCTTTTCGGCGGTTTTTGATGCAAAACCGGAAGAACTTGCAAAAGTTGAAGGAATAACAGAAAACACGGCTGTTCTGATTTCAATGATTCCGCAGCTTGCAAGAAAATATCTTGAGGATAAAGCGGACGCGCGGAACCTTATCGGAAGCTTCAACGATATCGGAACGTATCTTCTTCCGAAATTCGTCGGAAGAACCGTTGAAACAATAATCCTTGCCGCTCTTGACAATAAAAACAAGATTATTTCCTGCAGCATTATTGCCGAAGGGGAAAACGACCGGGCAAGCCTTTCGAAAAGAAAAGTTATGGAAGAGGCAATAAGGGTCGGTGCAACAAGGGTTATAATCGCGCATAACCATCCGAGAGGTTTTGCCGTACCTTCAAAAGAGGACCTTATATTGACAAAAGAGGTCTATTTTCTGCTTAAATCCGTGGATATTGAACTTGTTGACCATATTATTTTTGCGGAGGACGATTTTGTTTCACTTTCCGCAAGCGGATTTGATTTCCGAAGAAAATAATTATAAAATTTTTTAAAAAAACATTTGCATTTTCCGTTCGGGTGTGATAGAATTCTAATGTTATGATTTTATGCGAAAAATTGCCAAAAAAGGTGCAAAACCGCTTGACAAAAGCATATTATCAAGATATAATAAATTCCGTGGCGTTGCGAGGGATTACTATGATTATTGATATTAAAGAATTGTTCGATGCGCCAGGCACAGAGATTCCGCTTTCGGAAGAAATCGATCTTTCAAAAACGGATATTTGGGGACAGAAAATTTTCCGTTCCCCTGTGCGGATAAGCGGCGTTTTCAAAAACCGCTCCGGCTTGGTCACATTGAAGTACAGGGCTACCGCTGTGCTTGAATATGACTGTGATAGATGCGGAAAGGAAACATCCAAAGAAACCGAATATGAATTCGAGCATTGGCTCGCCCGCGAGCTTGAATCCGGTGAAGACAATGACGACTATATCCTCGTACCGACGGGTATGATCGATATGGACGAGCTTGTTATGACCGACGTTACGCTTGAAATTCCGTTTCAGCTTCTTTGCCGCGAAGACTGCAAAGGGCTCTGTCCCGTGTGCGGATCGGATTTAAATGAAAAGACCTGCGATTGTAACAAAAAGCAGATCGACCCCCGCCTTGAAAAATTAAAAATGCTGCTCGACAGCTAAGAACTAATTCTGTTAAGGAGGTGCTCATCATGGCGGTACCGAAGAGAAAGGTTTCTAAAGCAAGAAAAAATACAAGACGTTCCAATGTTTGGAAGCTCTCTGCCCCGGCATTCTGCAAATGCCCCCAGTGCGGCGAACTCAAAACTCCCCACGTAGTATGCCAGAATTGCGGATACTACAAAGG
>SVMR01000011.1 GCA_015067315.1 Oscillospiraceae bacterium
AACGGTTTTGATACCGTCCGGAGAAAGTGTCGGGTTCATATTGCTGGGGTAGTTGTTCCAATAGGTGGAATCATTTGCCTGAGAGAGAACATTTCCGGTTCTAACTCCATAACCAGGTTCAATGCAATAGACTACCGGACCGCTGTGGGAATCCTTGCAATAGACCAGGTAGTTATCGGTTTCAATCGTTTCCCATCCACCCATGAGGTAGAGTTCCGCAAGGCCCCTAATCGCCTTTGTTTGTATCGGCGGATCTCGGAAGTGCGATAACCGCCATAGTCATCTGGCTTGCTGCAAAAGCCTGTACAGCGCCGGTGAAAACCATCATCAGCGCAAGAAGAAGTGCTACTGCTCTTTTTGTGTAAGTCATATTTTTGCCTCCTTTTGTGCAATAAAAAAAGACCCACATAAACTTGTGAGCCTTTAATCTGTTTTTTCTGTAAAATTTAGTTTTGTTTTGATATTGATTAGCTTCTCTCTTTCAGCCGGTAAACAGCCGGTAATTGAAGGGGAGAGGTATGGAGAGGGGGAACAAAAGCTATTCATCGTTCTGCCTCCCTTTGACGTTTGCGGTAAAGTTCCAACGCCTTGATAATCGTTTCCTCAATTTTCTGGCTACTCGTCCCCGGTGCGAAATATTTGGAAATGCGTTCTTTCGGCATACGGAACTGTTCCTTTTGGTTCGGTTTTTCTTCTTGCAGAATTGACTGGATTACTCCTTCATTTAACTTTCCTTCCTGTGAATACTGGCGCATTTTAATTGCCTGTACATGTGACGGAGTGCAATCTTCCCACTCCATAGTGTTCAGCAATATTTCCTGCTCATTTTCAGTAAGGTACGAAAGTTCCACAGCCGGACGCATGGCGATTTTACCATCGTCCACCATGTCAAGAAGTGGTTGAGAAAGATAGGTTAGGCGGATATATTTTCGTATTTGTTCGTGACTTTCGCCAGATTGTTCGGCTAATATATCTCTGCTTTTCTTTCCTTCGAAATTGGGCAACACTGTTGCACCATTTTCTTTTGGGCGACCTGCTTGCCGTTTCATCGCGTCAAGTTTCATCTTGAAAGCGAAGGCTTTCTCTGAAGGAAGAAGTTGTTCTCGCTGAAGGTTGCTGTCAACCATGAGAATAATTGCTTCATCATCTGTTACATCCTGGACAATACATTTTATACTGTCTTTTCCCGCGAGTTCACTCGCTCTCTTGCGACGATGTCCTGCAATCATTTCGTATTCTCCGTTATCCTTTGGTCTTACAATTACGGGGGAGAGGACACCGTATGACTTCACGCTTTCGACCAAATCCGACATGGATTCGTCCATTTTAACTTTGAAAGGATGATTAGGAAAATCCGATATCTGTGATAAAGGAATTTCCATTATCGTTTCTCTTTTTGCTTCGTCACGTTCCTCTTGGGTTGTGAAAAGGTCATCTACTGATGTCAGCAGACTTGCTGCGCTGTTTTTCACCAATTTCCATCACCTCCTTTACAAGTGTTCTGTAGCTTTCAGCGGCACGTCCGGTTGGTTCATGCCGGAAAATACTTTTGTTAGCGGTGCTTATTTCTGCAAGGCGCACTGTAGAAGGAATTACGGATTCCATCACTGGAAAATGTTTGCCGTAGTTCTCTTTTACTGACGCTACAATGTCTTTTCTGAAATTGGTTTCACTTGCCATCGTCAAAAATATTCCTCCGACTTTTAACTTCGGGTTGATTTGTCGTTTAATGCTTTGTACCGTTCCGATAAGTTCGGTCATATCCTCTGCAGCAAGATAATCAGCCTGGACAGGTATAAGGACATAATCCGAAGCGGACAAGGCATTGATAACCAGCATACCGAGAGAAGGTCTGCAGTCAAGCAGCACATAATCGTAATCTTTCTTTACTCTGTCAATGTACTGCCGCAGGACCGTTTCTCTGCTCATTACGTTTACTAAACCCACCTCCACAGCGGACAGGGTTCTGTTTGCAGGGATAAAATCAAATCCCTCATAGTGGTGCTTAATTTCCGGATGTTCATCCTTGCCGCCGACACCGGACACAACATCATTCATGACGTTACTTAGTGTCAGCGGCAAATCATGGGGTTTCCGAAGACCAAGCATTTTTGTGAGATCTCCTTGGGGGTCAACATCCACAAGAAGAACTTTTTTGCCGTTCATCGCAAGACCGGCGCCGAGGTTATACACAGTAGTGCTTTTCCCAACACCACCTTTTTGATTTGCTACGGCAATTACTTTTGGTTTCATTGGCTGAGCTCCTTTCTAAAGAATAAGCCGCCCAATAAGGCGGCTATGTATCTATTAAATTAATCAATATGTTATAATCTTTTGAATTTTGCATTATAGATTATCTCAATTATGTCGTCCACACAGTCAGGGAAGCGTCCTTCTTTGATAAGGGAATTACGAAGATCTACAAGACTTCTAATTATAATATCTGTTTCTGAATTATTAAGATAATGACAAAATATTTTTTCTTTCATAGAAATCCCTCCTTTTCTTTTAGTATAATTATTTGAGAAAAAATCACAAATGTGTAAAAAAATAAGCGTATCATTTTTAAGATGATACGCTTAAATTTTAAAGAGATATGTTATAGAAATAATAAGTTATGTGAACTTATGTAAACTTTTTGCATCGATTGGCGTACGAATGGCGTACGATTGGCGTATATCTCGCTTGTCAGTAGCCAGAAAACCGCATAACCAAGCCATTTGTTTAGTTCTGAGGTTTCATTGTGGGGAAGAGAAGAACGTCGCGGATGGAAGCGCTGTCGGTAAGAAGCATTACAAGTCTGTCAACGCCGAATCCAAGACCGCCGGTAGGCGCCATACCGTATTCAAGAGCGGTTACGTAGTCATAGTCAACCTGGGCTTTGCTGGTGGGGTCAAGTTCAAGACGTTCAGCAACCTGGCGTTCAAAACGGCCTTTCTGGTCAATGGGGTCGTTGAGTTCGCTGAATGCGTTGCCGAATTCGGTTGCGTTGATGAAATATTCAAAACGTTCGGTGAATGCGGGATCTTCCGGTTTGCGTTTTGCAAGGGGGCTGATTTCTACGGGGTAATCGTAGATGAAGGTAGGCTGGATAAGGTTTTCCTCAACGAACGCATCGAAGAATTCCGCAAGGATTGCGCCTTTGGTGGGAACTTCGGGAAGTTCGACGTTGTGTTTTTTTGCAAGTTCGATTGCTTCTTCGTCGGAAGAAACTTCTGCAAAATCAACGCCGGAATATTTTTTGACTGCTTCGATCATGGTAAGTCTTTCCCAATGACCGAGGTCAATTTCGGTGCCCTGATAGTTGATTTTAAGAGTTCCGCAAACGTTCATTGCAACGGTTTTCATCATGTCTTCGACAAGATCCATCATGCCGCGGAAATCGGTGAATGCCTGATAAAGTTCGATGGAAGTGAATTCGGGGTTGTGTTTGGTGTCCATACCTTCGTTGCGGAAGATGCGTCCTACTTCATAAACTCTGTCAAGTCCGCCGACGATAAGGCGTTTGAGATAAAGCTCGGTTTCAATGCGGAGAACCATATCCATATCAAGGGTGTTGTGATGGGTAAGGAAAGGCCTTGCGGAAGCGCCGATTTCGAAAGGAGTAAGGATGGGGGTTTCAACTTCGAGGAAGCCGCGTCCGTCAAGGAAGGAGCGGAGTTCGCGCATTATCTGGCTGCGTTTGATGAAGGTATCCTTAACTTCGGGGTTGATTATAAGGTCAACGTATCTCTGTCTGTAACGGAGTTCCTGGTCTTTAAGTCCATGGAATTTTTCCGGAAGGGGAAGAAGAGATTTTGAAAGAAGAACAATTTTGGTTGCTTTTACGGAAATTTCGCCCATATGGGTGCGGAAAACAATGCCTTCAACACCGATGATATCGCCGATATCCCATTTTTTGAAATCTGCGTAATCTTCTTCGCCAACCATATCTTTGCGGATGTAAAGCTGGATTCTGCCTTCCTTATCCTGGAGGTCGGCAAAGGAAGCTTTGCCCATTCCGCGCTTGCTCATGATACGTCCCGCAAGGGAAACGGTCATGGTGCTTTCTTCGCCCTCTTCGGGGTCAACAAAAGTTTCTTTAATTGTGCCGGAATAACCGGTTACGTTGAATTTGGTGATGGTAAAAGGGTCTTTGCCTGCTTCGCGAAGAGCGGTGAGTTTATCGCGGCGAATCTGGAGAAGTTCGGAAAGCTGTTCTGCGGAAAGTTCCTGCTGTTCCTGTTCCATAATCTGTTCAGCCATTTATTTTATCTTCCTTTCAAAAGGTTATTTTATTGCATAATAGAACATCTTATTTTAACATATTTAAATAAAAATGACAACAGTTAAAACAAAGAAAAAGCCCGCATCTGCGGGCTTTTTTTGCATTTTTATTTTTAATTACCAATCTTTTTCGATTATGTAATCTCCGATTGGGATTTCGGTCGTTTTTCCTTCCGTATTTTTAACAAAAGCAATTTTGTCATTGGCGGAAAATTCAATGTCTGTCATTTCAATATCAAAACGCTCGCTTAAAGCGTTTCCGTTTTTGTCAATGAACCAAAGTCCGCCGGGCATGATTTCGCCGTTTTCGTCCCGGCAAATGCGGTAAGCCTGACTTTCGGGATAATAGCAGGTTGCAACGCCGACAAATCCCTTTGAATAATCTTCTCTGTCAATAGGATAATATTCGATGAAATTGTATTTTTCACAAAGCAAATTGCATTCGCTGTCAAAAAGTCTGTATGCCGAATAACCAACCATTGAGGTGTGGGTATAGGCAATAATCCTGTCGCCGAGAGCCGGAAAAATATATGAATATATTTCCGGAAGAACAACGTTTCCTTCGGAATCTGCAAGACCTGTATATGTGCCGAATCCGGAAGCATTATAATTATATTCAATTCCATCAAATCCGAAAACGGTTCTTCCGTTTTTGCCTTTGCTGTGTATCCATTCCTCTTCAATTTCTCCGCTGCCGGAAAAATCATATATGTAATAATTTCCTTCAAGGGTTACATAAAGTTGTTCAGGGGTCGAACGGCAAAAATCATCAACAGGGAAGGAAAGAAGCATATTTCCGTCGGAATCGAAAATATCATAAAGGGTTCTTTCGGTTTCGGAAGTTCCGATAACTGCGCCGTCTTCGTTGTATTCAAGACAGCGTTTTGTTCCGTCTTTAAAACCGAGAGCGTAGAACATTTTTCCGCCGAGTTCGCCGATTCTTTTGAATTCATCATAAGTTGCGGGAAGAATTATTTTTCCGTCCTTCTGAACGCCGTATTTTTCATCCGCTGTTTTAAAAATGCAGCCCTCAAGAACTCTTGAACCTTCGCCGAGTTCAAAAGTTTCCGCTTCGCTCTGCGATTCTTCGATAATTGGTTCTTCCCGCGCTCCGCAGGAGCAAAGCATAAGCAACGCCAAAACCAAAATAAACAGTTTTTTCATCGAAAAGCGCCTCCCTTGAAATTCAGATTTCTTTTATCGACAGATTGTCTTTACTTTCATAATCAAAAATATAACTTTTTCCGCCAAGGGTAAAAAGAACGGTCTTTCCGTCGTTGCGGATATAATCCGGTCTTACGCAATCGGGAATTCCTTCAAATTCCACCATAAGGTTTATTCCGGTATCAAAGTTAATTTCATATCCGGAGGAATTCAGTATGCAAATCTGATATGTGGAGCTCAAATCCGGCTCTTTTCCCTCATAAATCACGTCAAAATCATCCGGGATATCCGCATAAAAAATCACAATGTTAAGGGAAACCTCGCTTACGTGAATTCCAAGCTGCCGATAGCCGTACTCATGTTCGCCTTCCTGCTCCGGAATTTTCCATGTCATACGGGGACCGGAAATCTGTGAAATATCATAGAACCTTACCCCTTCGGAATCCGCAAAAGCATAGTCGAAGGTACCAATAATCCCATATTCGGTGGAATCGGTTAATATTTCAGGAACAATCCTGAATCTGTCTCGGTAAATAGTATAAGCAAATCCAAGGGGCCCGTCATAATCCCCGAAGTTTTCCGGATCGAAATAAAAGGTGCCAAAAACGCTTTCGCATATAACTATATTTTTTTCGATGTTTTCCTTGCTCATTTCAAGAGGCATCAGCACATGAGCACGTGTAAGCCCTTCCTCAAGGAACGGAGCAATATAATCAAGCTGTTCTTCGGTGTAGCCGAGCAGTCTTGCGGCGGTTCGATATTCCTCCTCGGTCATTGCGGAAATTTCCTCTTCGGAATAGATTCGGTAATACCTTTTTTCAACGGAAGAGTTTTCCGGTTCTGAAACAACAGGTTCAGAAGGCCCGTTTGAACCGGGTTCGTTTATTTCAGGCTGTTCATCAACCGGTTCGGAATGGCTTGAGCATGCGGAAAGAACCAGCAAAAGAGCAATGAGCACGAAAATAATTTTCTTCATAAAAAGCACCTCCTTTACATAATAATAGTAACATAAATAATATAATTTGTTGCATTGAAAATAAAAAATCTTAAATTTTGTTTAATTAAACAAAAAACAGGGAAGCAGTTGTTAATAATAAACAAAGAAAAAAGCCCGCAAATGCGGGCTTTTTTAATCGCTTTCTGTTTATCAGCCGATGCTGATAACTTTGAATTTTGCAATATCGCCGCCGGGAAGAATTGCTTCAGCAACTTCGCCGACTTTTTTACCGATAAGAGCTTTTCCGACAGGGGATTCGTCGGAGATTTTTCCGAGATCGAGGTCTGCTTCGGTGGAACCTACGATAACGTATTCAAGTTCTTCGTCGAATTCTTCGTCATAAACTTTAACGTTGGAACCAAGGGAAACAACGTCGGTTACAATTTCGCTTTCGTCAAGAATAACAACGTTTTTAAGCATAACTTCAAGGTCTGCAATTCTTGCTTCAACAATTGCCTGTTCGTTTTTTGCTTCGTCATATTCGCTGTTTTCGGAAAGGTCGCCATAACCGCGCGCAACGCGGATTTTATCGGAAACTTCTTTTCTGCGAACAGTTTTAAGCATCTCGAGTTCTTCTTCAAGAGCTTTAAGACCGCTTGCAGTTACAACAACTTTTTTATCCATTTTATAAATACCCTCCTTAGGGAATCACAATATTTCAATTATATGCGCCCGGACATAAAATGTCAAGGGAAAAATGTCGCATCAGCCTTCGGAAGAGGAATCTTCGGAAGTTTCGCTTTCTTCGGGAGTTTCTGTTACAACAAAAGCGGAAACAACCTCAACCGCTTTTACAAGCTGGGGATCGCTTGTGTAATCAATTCTGGAAATATCCGTGAAGTCAAGGTCCTTATAGTTGTATTCAACAATATAATCCGGGGTGATTCCGGTTCCTTCCCAGGAATTTCCGGAATTTGCAAGAAAATATTTTCCGACGGTAAGCTGGATTGCGGAACCGTCATCAAGTTTATATATTTCCTGAAGGGAACCGAAGCCTTCGGTCTGGGCGCCGACAATGCTTGCAATTCCGAAATCATGAAGACCCGCGGCAAAAAATTCCGCCGCGCCGGAAGTGATTTCGTTAACAAGAACAACAACCGGAACCGCAGTTTCCCTTGAGTTGGAAGTATAAACAACTTCGCTGCTTCCGTCGTGGTATTCAATATAAAGAACGTCGCCGGCGGGAGCGAATTTATCAATCATTTCCGCGGCAACGGAGAAAAGACCGCTGTTTACGGAACGTACGTCAAAAATCAATGCGGGCGCGCCTGCGGAAATTGCTTTTTCAACGGCTTTGCTGAACTGGTCGGCGGTTCCTTCGGAAAATTCGTTGATTCGGATATAGTGGTAATCCCCGAAAACGGTTGAATAAACCGTGGTAGGAACAAGAACTCGTCTTGTGATTTCCATTTCGGTGTCCTCTCCGTCCCGACGGACAGTAAGGGTTACCTTTGTTCCCGCTTCGCCCACAAGAAGAGCTTCCGCTTCGGCAAAGTTTTTTGATGTAAGGCTCATATCGTCAACTTTTACGATAACGTCGCCGGGAACAATTCCTGCGGAAGAAGCGGTTGAACCTTCATAAACGTTGCTTACAAGCATATAGCCGTCGTCGTTCATCGTTACGGAAAGTCCGACGCCGGAAACGGTTTCTCCGAAGGACGCAAGATATGCCGCATATTCGGAGGGGTTCATATATTTTGCATAGGGATCGTTGATTCCGGAAAGATAACCTTTTGCAACGGAGTCCATAAGTTCGGCCTCATCGATTTCCTCGCCGAGGTTATATCTTACGTAGTTATCAATTTCGGTGAATTTCGCGAACATGTTTTCGCGTTCGGTAATGCTGCTTACTTTTTCGTTGAAGTTGCGGAGAGCAAGAACCATTGTAAGAGTAAAGGTAATTGTAATCGCAA
The DNA here is from genome assembly GCA_015067315.1 of Oscillospiraceae bacterium. GTDB lineage: Bacteria > Bacillota > Clostridia > Oscillospirales > Ruminococcaceae > UMGS1668. The sequence continues at coordinate 8,341 of SVMR01000011.1, forward strand.
GAAGAACGAGAGTTACGGCAGTACCAAGGCTTATTTTTTTACCCATAATTTTCTCCTTAGATAGAATTATGTAACATAGGGAAGAGGATTAACGTGTTTTCCGTTCTGGCGGACTTCAAAATGAAGATGCGCGCCGGTGCTCCAACCGGTGTTTCCGACTCTTCCGATCTGCTGTCCCATTACAACGATATCGCCGACTTTGACGTCGATTGCGCTGAGATGGGCATAAAGGGTTGTAATGCCGCCGCCGTGGTCAACGATTATATAAGTGCCGTAGCCATAGGAATAACCGTTATAGGGGCATTTGTTTGTGTGAACAACGGTACCGGTGTTTGCCGCAACAACCGGAGCGCCGTGAACGCCGGAACCGGTTATATCCATTCCGGTATGGAAATCGGAACCGTTGAAACGCCAGCCGTAAACGCTGGAAATTGTGGAATATCCGGGAACGGGCCACATCATTTCGCCGCCGACATAAGCTTCGTTTGAAGTCTGGAGGTTTTTATAGATATCGAGAAGTTCGGCCTGGATCTGTTTTTGCATTTCGGAAAGTTCGGCATAGTTTGCCTCATATTCCTTCTGCATGGCCTGAAGATCCTGAATGGAGCTTTTTGCTTCTTTAAGCTGTTTTTCAAGTTCTTCCTGTTCTTTTTCAAGAGCGGCTTTTTCCTCTTCAAGAGCGGCTTTTTCTTCTTCAAGAACCGCTTTTTCCTCTTCAAGATTTTCGAGTTCAACACGAAGTCCTGCAACAAGTTCCTTGTCGTGCGCGGCAATTCTTTCAAGATATTCGCTTCTTGTAAGGAATTCGGAAATGCTGCGGGAGGAAAGAAGCATAACGAGGGAGTTTGCGGAATCGGAATATCCGCCGGTCATGTAGATTGCCCGGACTCTGTCGCGGAAAAGCTGGAGAGTATATTCGATATCCTCTTCTTTTCCCGCAATTTCCTTTGTTTTTTCATCAATATATTTATTGATTACGGAAATTTTTTCAAGACCGACTTCAATCGCTTTTTCTGTAATGCTGATTTTTTCGTCAATGGTGTTTGCAAGAGCCTGCTGTTTTTTCTTGTCGTCTTTTATTCCGGCAATTTTGTTGGTATATTCCTGCATCTCCTGCTGGATTTTATGCTGCTCGTCCTGAAGACCGGAAATCTGTTCGCGGTATTCTTCTTCGCTTTTGTCGGAAGAAGCTTTTTCTTCGGAAGCGGGAGATGTTTCATCGGCAAGAGCAACCGGTGCGGAAACAAGAATCATAACAAAGCAAAGCACAAAGCATGCTGCCGAAATAATGAAACGTTTAAAACTTTTTTTGTTCATAAGCGTTCTCCTCAATCAGACGTTAAGATGTTTTCCGACGAATGCAACGCAGCCGAAAAGACCGATGAATGCGCCTCCGCCGATAAAACCGATAAGAAGATACTGGGAAATTTCGGCGAAGGGAACAAGGTCGGAAACAATCTGGCTGAACCAGGTTGCGTTTTGGGAAGAAACCCATTTTACAAAATAATCGTATGCGAAATAAATGATTCCGTAGGAAATTCCTCCGGAAACAACGCCGAGGCTGATTCCTTCAACAATGAAAGGAAGGCGGATGAATCCGTTTGTTGCGCCGACGTATTTCATAATCGTAACTTCGCGTTTTCTGCTGAAAACGGTGATTTTAATGGTGTTTCCGATAATCATAAGGGAAACGGCAATAAGAAGTCCGATTATGATAGTTCCGCCGAGATACGCCATGTTTTTGACCCCGGTTATAACCTGGGCAACTTCGGTAAGGGCGGAAACGGAATAAACTCCCGGAAGAGCTTCGATATGGGCAACGGTGTTTTCAAGGTCGGAAACATCGTCAAAAGTAACGCGGAAGGAATCCGGAAGGTTGTTGTTGCCGTCTTTTGAATATGCGTCAAAAAGCATTCCGTCGTCGCCCATGGATTCCATCATGGAAAGAAGAGCTTCTTCCTTGGAAATGAATTCAATGGTTGCGATTTTTCCTGTTGCAATAAGTCCGTCCCTTGTTTCCTCAATTTCCGGGTCGGAAAGATCGTCTTCAAGATAAACGATGGCTTCGCTCTGATCCTCAACCGCATCAACAATGCTTGAAACGTTGACGGAAAGAAGAGCGGCGGCGCCGATTAAGAGCATACAGGAAATAAGAACGCCGATTGACGCAAGGGACATAAGGCGGTTGTTCCAAAGGTTTTTAAAACCCTGTTTTACAAGATAGAAGAAACTGTTCAGCATGAATAGGCCTCCATTTCTCCGGTATCGCGGATAACTTCGCCTTTTTCAATGGTGATAACCCGGTGGCTGAATTTTTCAACAAGATCGTGTTCATGGGTGACCATTACGATGGTGACTCCGAGTTTGTTGATTTCGTTAAGAAGGTCAACAATTTCATAGGAAAGTTCCGGGTCGATATTTCCGGTGGGCTCGTCGGCAATTATAAGGGAAGGGGAATTGACAAGCGCGCGGGCAAGAGCGACGCGCTGCTGTTCGCCGCCGGAAAGTTCTTCCGGTTTGCATTTCATTTTTGATGCAAGACCCACAAGGTTGAGCATATAGGGAACTTTGCGTTTGATTTCCTTCGGGCGGACGTTTGTTACCCGAAGGGCGAATGCAACGTTGTCATAAGCGGTCATATTCGGAATAAGGCGGAAATCCTGGAAAACAATTCCGATTGAACGGCGGAATTTCGGGATTTTGTATTTTGCCATTTTTCCAAGGTTTTTTCCGTTGACTTTGACAATTCCGGAATTTGCTTTTTCCTCCCGGAGCATAAGTTTTATAAGGGTGGATTTTCCTGCGCCGGAAGAACCGACGATAAAAACAAATTCTCCGTCGTTGATCCGAAGATTTACGTTATCGAGAGCAACGGTGCCGTTCGGATATTTTTTGGTAACATTCTGAAATTCAATCAAGGCTGTGTACCTCACAATAAAACGGTTTGTTTGATTAATATTTTACGGGATTTGCGGAAAGATATTTCTTTACCATAAGGGCAACTTTGAAAATGATTGCGTGGTCAAATTCCCGGAGGTCAAGACCGGTGAGCTTCTTGATTTTTTCAAGACGGTAAACAAGGGTGTTTCTGTGAACAAAAAGCTTGCGGCTTGTTTCGGAAACGTTGAGGTTGTTTTCAAAGAATTTCTGGATTGTGAAAAGAGTTTCCTGGTCAAGGCTTTCGATGGAGCCTTTTTTGAAAACTTCGCGGAGGAACATTTCACAAAGGGTTGTGGGAAGCTGATAGATAAGTCTTGCAATTCCGAGATTATCATAGCTTACGATGGATTTATCGGTATCGAAAACCTTTCCGACTTCAAGAGCAACCTGTGCTTCCTTAAAGCTTTTTGCAAGATCCTTGATTCCGGTTGCGGCGGTGCCGATACCGACGTTGACTTTGGTGAAAAATTCGCTTCCAAGAGTATCGACGATAGAACGCGCGAGTTTTTCAAGGTCTGCGGTTTCGATTCCGGGTTTGATTTCCTTGACAAGAACGATGTCGGATTCGCTTACGCTGAAAACAAAATCCTTGGATTTGTCAGGGAAAAGGTTCTGAACAATATCAAAAACGGAAATATCGTTCGAGGAAAGAACGCGGATGAAAAGAATAACCCTTGAAACGTCGGTGGGGAAGCGAAGCTCCCTTGCTTTGATATAAATATCGCCGGGAAGGATGTTATCAAGAATTACGTTTTTGATAAAGTTTGCGCGGTCATATTTTTCATCATAATACTGCTTGATTCCGGCAAGGGAAACTGCCATAAGAGAGCAGAACTGGGAAGCAAGTTCGTCTGTTCCGGCAACAAAAACGGCAAATTCGGGTTTTTCGTCCGAACCGAAAGTTTTATATGTAAATCCGTCGCGGATATGGCATTCCTCAGCGGAGCCGTAATCGGTAAGAAGAAAATCGTTTCTTTCGCCGGTTCTGGCAAGGTCGCTGCATGCTACGACGGAAGCGCCGTCATCAACAACGCCGACAGTACGACCGATACTGTCATGCATCTGGTGTATTATACCTTGAAATAATCTGTTTGACATTAGTACCCCTCTTTCAATAACACTACATAAAAATGTCTATCGTATATTTTAAAGGATTTATAAGAAAAATTCAATACATTTTAGTAAAAATTTCATAAAAATTCACATTTATTTTTATGAGTGTTTACCAGTTAACATGTATGTTTGCATAAAAACGGGTTATTTTATTTGTGCAAAACGTAATTTTTACCGAAAAATTCCGATTTGGCTTAAAAAAACAAAGCCCCGCATTAAAAAAGCGGGACTTTTGTGCAAAATAATGGAAACTTTATCACGGATTCATCACTTCTTCGCGACTGTTTTTTCTTCGTCTGCGTCAAAAATTTCTTCGGAATCTTCCTCAAAACGGACCAGGAAAAGCCTGTGCGGGCTGAATTCGTTTATGTAATCCGCCGTTTCTTTTCCGCAGATTTCATCGGAGCAATATAATTTTTTCTGCTTTTTCAAAGAAAATCACCTCCGGTGCATTCTATGAAAAGCAGCCGGAAAATGACAGAATAAAATCAAAGGGTATGGTAGAAAAGAACGATATCCTCGTAATAACCGTCCTTCATATAAAATCCGCCGGGAATTGTGCCGAGCTTTACAAAACCGAGTTTTTCATAAAGATGCAGCGCCGGATGGTTTGCGGCAACAACGGCGTTGAACTGCATAAGCTTAAAACCGAGTTCCGCGGCTTTTTCAAGGGAATGTTTAACAATCGCTTCTCCGATATGCCTGTTACGGCAATCGGCTTTTACCGCATAGCTTGCGTTTGCAATATGTCCGCATCTTCCGATATTGTTCGGATGGAGGATATAAAGCCCGACCGTTTCGCCGGTTTCGGAATCGTACGCAATTCCGGTAAAATCCTGCGCGTCGAAAAAATCTTCCGCTTCTTTTGCGGAAAGGGTTTCAAGCTGGGGAAAAGCGACCCCGTCTTCAACAACCCTGTTCCAGATTGCGGCGGCTTCTTTTGCGTCTTTGTTCAAAAATTCCCTTATACAAATCATTTTTTAAAACCTCCGGAAAATTATAAATATATTGTACCATATATTTTTGTTCCGGTATATGTTTCGACCGAAAAATCCCCCCGAAAATATTATAATTTTTTTCGGAAGGGGAAATGCCTTTGAAAATAATATATGCGGATATTCTTCTCGCAATAAATCTTGCGGTGGATTATCTTGTGCTTTTCGGAACGGCAAGGCTTGCGGGAATCCGCTTTGTAAGGATAAAAGGGATTCTTGCGGCGGGAATCGGCGCAATATATTCCCTTGTTATTCTTTTTGATTTTCCCGGAATTGTTTTTGCGGCAACAAAACTCGCCGTTTCGGCGCTTATGATTTTTGTTTCTTTCGGAAAAAGAAAAGCCGGCGAATTTTTGCGGCTGCTTCTGATTTTTTACATATGCGGATTGTTGTTTTCCGGATTTATGATGCTCATAAATTCCGCGGCAAAGGAAGAATCGTTTTTCGTTAAGGGCGGAATAGTATATTTTGAATTTTCAGCGATGGGAATCGTTCTTTCGGGAACTGCGGCTTTTGTTCTTACGGAAATTTTCCGCCGCATTCTGAACGGGAAAAACAGGGAAGGAGCATCGGTTGCAAAAGTTTTCTTCGGAGGAAAATATTCCGTGCTCAAAGTTCTGGTAGATACGGGGAACAATCTTTCGGATCCTTTCAGCGGAACTCCAGTTGCGGTCGCATCGCCGGAATCCCTTGAAAAAATTCTTCCGGAAAAGGTTCTTTCGGAACTGAAGAAAAACAATCTGAGCACAGATTTTTGTTTCAGGTATATTCCATGCAAAACAATTTCCGGTTCCGTGCTCATTCCGTCGATAAAACCGGAAAAAGTTATTGTTGAAAGCGGAGGAGCTTTTTTTGAAGCGGAAGAAATCCTTATCGGAATTTCCGGAAATGCGCCGGAAAACACTCTTATTATCGGAAAAAACGTCGTTTATAAAGAATAAAAACTCCCTGGAGGTAACGCAATGAATATGCTGATAAGTTTTAAAAAATTTCTTGAAAAGATATACGGAAAATATTTTTCCGGGGAAATTTATTACATAAACGGTCCGGATAATCTTCCTCCTCCGCTTTCAAAAGAGGAGGAGGAAAAAACTTTTGAACTTCTTGAAAAAGGAGCGCCGGAAGCAAAAAACAGGCTGATAGAACATAATCTCCGGCTTGTTGTTTACATTGCGAAAAAGTTTGAATCAACCGGAATCGGTATCGAAGACCTTGTTTCAATCGGTACGATCGGTCTTATCAAGGCTGTGAACACCTTTTCACCGTGTAAAGGTATAAAGCTTGCCACATACGCTTCAAGGTGCATTGAGAACGAAATTCTTATGTTTATCCGCAAATCCCAGCCGCAAAAGAACGAAGTTTCGATCGATGAGCCGCTTAACGTCGATTGGGACGGAAACGAACTGCTTCTTTCGGACGTTCTCGGAACGGAAAACGACGTTGTAAACAAAGGGATCGAACAGGACGCGGAAAGAACCGTTCTGAACGAAGCGGTTGATAAACTCGGCGAAAGGGAACATAAAATAATGGTGCTCCGTTTCGGGTTGAAAGGCGAAAAGGAGCACACACAAAAGGAAGTTGCCGATATAATCGGCATAAGCCAGTCATATATTTCAAGGCTTGAAAAGAAAATAATCGCGAAACTGAAACGCGAACTTGAAAAAACGGCAATGTTCTGATTTTCGGTCAGGGATTGAGCCGCCATATCATAAAATTCAGATACCCGGCGAAGGAAACCCAAAGAAAATACGGAACAAGAAGCAATCCGGCGACTTTGTTGATTTTATAAAATTTAGCGGCGGTTATGCCGATGAGCACCAGCAAAATCAAAAGCCAGACAAACGCAGGCAAAAACGCACGGAAATTGAAAAATATTATGCTCCAGCAAAAATTGAAAACAAGCTGGAAGCCGTAAAACAAAAGCGCGGAATCGATTTCCTTTCCGTTTGAGCACCAAACAAGCGCCGCGGCAATTCCCATGAGCACGAAAAGAACCGTCCATACAACGGGAAAAATCCAGGAGGGCGGGGAAAGGGGCGGACGGTCTATTCCGGAATAAATATCCATGTTGTCTTTTGTAAGAAATGCGGAAAAACCGCCTGTTCCAAGAGAAATTAAAACGGAAATCAAATAAGGCATATATTTTTTGAGCATAATAAAAACACCTCCGGAAAGATTATACGGAATGGTCTTTCCGTTTATACTTCGGAAAGGAGAAAATGATGTTCAAAAGAAAAAACAGAAAAGCAAAAATAATAAATCCGCTTTTTGAAACAAATCCGATTGCAAAAGCGGAGGACGGAACGGAAAAAACTCTTGAAGATGCTGTTGAAATGGCAAAAAAATGGGTGGAAGAAAATAAACTCTGATAAAAAACCTCTGTTTTATTTGAAAACGGAGGTTTTTTTAATAAAAATATAATAATTTATAAAAAAAGATGTCACATATCCGAAATTTGTGCTATAATGTACCTATCTGGTTTTCTGTAACTGGAAGGAGTGAATAGAATGGACGAAATCTGCAAAGAAATACGCAGACTTACAGTTGAATGTATCGGCAGCATCGGAAGCGGTCATATCGGCGGTTCAATGTCTATCGCGGAACTTATGAAAGTCCTTTATTTTGAAAAGATGAATATTGATCCCGAAAATCCAAAAATGGAAGGCCGCGACAGACTTATCGTATCAAAAGGACACGCAGGTCCCGTTGTTTACGCAACTCTTGCGCTCAAAGGATTTTTCCCGAAAGACTGGCTTTATACCCTCAATAAATTCGGAACCAACCTTCCGAGCCATTGCGATATGAACAAAACTCCCGGCATCGATATGACCGCCGGTTCCCTCGGTCAGGGATTTTCCTGCGCCGTAGGTATTGCAATCGGTTCAAAAATCAAAAAAGACGGCGCAACGATTTATACAATAATCGGCGACGGCGAATCCCAGGAAGGACAGATCTGGGAAGCTGCAATGCTTGCCGCAAGCAAAAAGGTTGATAACCTTATCGGTTTTACCGATTACAACGGAATGCAGCTTGACGGAAACGTTGAAGATATCAACTCCCTCGGAAATCTTAAATCCAAATGGAAAGCGTTCGGTTGGTACACCCAGGAAATTGACGGACACGACTGCGAAGCAATTTCCAAGGCAATCGACCGCGCAAAAGCAAAAAAAGGTCAGCCTTCAATGATTATTCTTAAAACCGTTAAAGGCAAGGGAATAAGCTTTGTTGAAGCCGCGGGCTTCAAATGCCACAGCATGACCATGAACAAAGAAAACGTTGAAGCCGCTCTTGCGGAACTTCAGTGAAAGGGAGGCGGATTTTGTTATGATGATGAGAGATGCATTCGGAAGCACAATCGCCGAACTTATGAGAAAAGACGAAAGAATCTGCGTTCTTGACGCCGACCTTGCAAACTGCAACGGAACGACAAACCTCCGCAAGGAATTCTCCGAAAGAGCTTTTGACGTCGGCATTGCGGAACAGAATATGGCATCCGTTGCCGCAGGACTTTCTTCCTATGGATTTATTCCTTTTATTTCTTCTTTCACTCCCTTTGCAACAAGAAGAATCTGCGACCAGATCGCAATTTCAATTGCTTACGCAAAACAAAACGTTAAAATTGTCGGTTCCGACCCCGGTATTTCCGCCCAGCTTAACGGCGGCACCCATATGAGCATGGAAGATATCGGCGTTCTCCGTTCCATTCCGACAATGGTTATTTTTGAACCGGTTGATAACGAACAGATGATCCAGGCTCTTCCCCAGATTGTTGATTACAACGGTCCCGTTTATATCCGTATGTTCAGAAAGGACTGCCCGGATATTTTCGGAAAAGATTATAAATTTGATCTTTTTAAAGCCGACAAAATCAAAGAGGGCAAGGACGTTACAATCTTTGCTTCCGGTATTATGGTAAAAACTTCTCTCGATGCGGCCGAAAAGCTTAAAGAGGAAGGAATCGACGCTGAAGTAATCAACGTACATACCATAAAACCCATCGACGGGGAAGCGGTTATCGAATCCCTTAAAAAGACAAAATGCGCGGTTGTTGCCGAAAACCACAACATCCTCGGCGGTCTTTTCTCCGCAGTTTCCGAAGTTGCGGTACAAAATTGCCCCGCGCCGATTATCCCCGTTGGAGTAAAAGACGTTTTCGGCGAAGTCGGAAAACTCGATGCCCTTGCGGAAAAATTCGAAATGACCGAAAAAGACGTAATCAATGCGGTAAAAAAAGCTGTTGCCGCAAAATAACAGAAAGGCAAATTTCAAAAAATGAAAAAGAAAACTAAAAAACCTTTGTTTGACCCCAGATGCCCCGGCGCAAAAATGATTTTTTACGGAGCAATCCTTCTCATTGTTGCAGGCTGCATCAATGCATACGTTTCCTGGCTTCTTGTTGTAGGCGTACTTTTTAATGCGGCGGAAACTGCCGACGTTCTCGGAAGCACAATAACCCTTTGCGCGCAGGTTGCTCTTGCGTTTCTTGTTGCGGTTGACGCAATTAACCACCGCAACCACCCCAGCAAAGCAAAAGGCATTATTCTTAAAGCGTTCTGCGTTTTTGCAATTGCGGTTATCCTTATGATCCAGGGCGACACCACCTCCGGAGGCGTTTCCACCGGTCTTGTTGTTGCGGCGTTTTCCTTTGCGGGTTCCGCAATTCTTGTAATCGGCGGATTCAGAAACGCAAAAGTTCTTGGCGGCAAAAAGAAATAATTAAAAAAACTCCTCCGTTTGCAAAAATGGGGGAGTTTTTGCTTGAAAAATATTTTGATATGCCGTATATGAAATTGGGCAGAACGAAATTTGTATGCGTATGGAACTGAAACGGAATAAAAGTTCTAAAATTTGAGGGCAGCCAAATAGCCGCTCTCTTTTTTTGCAAAATACGACCGAAACCGCAGAAAACGCAAGTTATTGTAAAAATTATACATATGACCTTGCCGGAAATCGTTTAAGTTTTACTCTTGAAAAAGTCGGCGAAGCGGCGCATTATTTAAACAAAATAAAAAACGCAGGTCAAAGACCTGCGTTTTTTATTTTGTTCATTTCTTCAAGAATCTTTTCCGAAACCGGAAGGAATTCCTCCGGTTCGATTTTAAGAACCTTTCGGTCATAGCTCAAAATTCCGTTTGTTTCGTCCTCAACGTCCGAAAGTTGGGTGTAAATTGCGCCGCAAAGTCCTTTTTCGACAGCCGGAACGATATCTCTTTCATAAAGTTCCCGGATTGAGGAAGCAAATTCTTCGTGTTTTTTGAATTTTTTATATCCGTATTCTTCGTTAGGGTTGAAACGGTGTCCTTCCGGCGCAAAGGCATATCCGCCGAATTCGGAAAGAACAAGGGGCCTTTTTGCCTTTTTAACGCGGAATTTTTTGAAATAGCAATGTTCGCTTTCAACGTCGCTTTCGTTTCCTTTGAACCAGCCGGAGCAGGAATCGATGAATCTGCTGCCGTCCAGCTCTTTGAGCATTTTATATGCCGCGGCGCTTTCAAACTGTCCCCAGCCTTCGTTGAAAATCGTCCAGTAACAAATCGAGGGGTGGTTTTTAAGCTGCGCGACGGTCTGCTTCATTGCGTCAAGAAAAGCTTTTCTTGTTTTTAAATCCCGGTGGAGTTTTTTGTCATTTCTGCGTTTGAATCCCACCGTCGGAAGGGCGGTATCCCGGAAAAAGCTGTAATCGCCGTTGTTGACCATGTCCTGGAAAACAATCATTCCGAGCCTGTCGCAATCGTAATAAAACTGCTCCGGTTCAATTTTTATATGTTTGCGGAGGGTGTTGAACCCGAGGGATTTTGCCGCAAGAATATCTTTTTCATAGCAGGAAGGGGAGGCGGGAGTTAAAATTCCGTCGCTCCAATATCCCTGGTCAAGAAGCCCGTTGAAAAAATAAGGTTTTCCGTTTAGGCAAAGGCGCGGGATTCCGTCAAATTCCTCAACCGAAAGGGTGCGGAGAGCAAAATACGTTTCAATTTTGTCTTCTCCGGCGGAAATTTCGCATTCGTAAAGATAGGGGTGCTTCGGCGACCAGATTTTCGGGTTTTTAAATTCAATTCTTGCTTTTCCGCCGGAAAAATTTTCCGTGATAACTTTTTTCGAGGTTTTTACGGAAATTGTTCCTTCGGAAACGCCTTCAATCAAAAATTCTGCAAAATCTTTCCCGGTTTTTATTTTAACGGCGGAAATATATTCTTTCGGAACGGATTCGATCCAGACGCTTTGCCATATTCCGGAAACGGGAGTGTACCACATTCCGCCGCGGTTTGCGCTTTGTTTTCCGTAAGGAAGAACAAAAGAACTCATTCTGTCGGTTACGGAAACGATGAGCACGTTCTTTTCTTTGAGCACGGAAGTGACTTCAAAGGAAAAATGCTCATAACCGCCTTCGTGCTCACCGATTAGTTTTCCGTTGAGCCAGACTTTTGCGTATTGGTCCGCGGCGCCGAAATGAAGAAGAACTCTTCCGCGGTTAAAATTTTCCGGAAGGGAAAATTCCTTCCGATAGAAAAGATAATCGTTTTCCGGAATATCCCTGTGGATTCCGGAAAGAACCGATTGGGGAGGGAAGGGAACTTTTATTTTTTTGCCGAAAAATCCGGGAACAACGCTGTTTTTCGCGGTGCAAAATTCCCATTCCCCGTTAAGGCAGAAGAAGGAATCCCTTTTCATCTGCGGCCGGGGATATGTGTTCCAAGGTATTTCCGGAAGGTTTTCGCCTTCCTCCGTATATAAATCAACAAGGTTTTTTGTGTTCATAAAGCCTCCGAATCAATTTCCGCGGTGATTTTTCCGTATTCTTCGGAAAAACCGCAGCAGATGAAAATTTGCCTTAAAAAACTCTTTCCGCCTTTAAGCGAATCAATAACAAAAACGTCCCCATCATTCAGAGGAACGGGATAAAGCGCTTCCGGAATATAGTTTTCTTTTTGCGGGCAATTTATAAATTCATTTCCGCAATCATTAAGCCTGAAAATTTCTATAAATTCACAGGTTTCGTCAAAAGGAGTATATACTTTTCCGAAATATCCGGCAGGATATCTTTTCCCTTTGATTTCAATTTCTTCAACGGAAAGAGGATTTATAAGATTTTTTATAAGTTCCGGAACAATTTCAATTTCCTTTCCGCAATGTTTTAAAAGCAGGGAACGCATATTTTCTGAAATTCCGAAATTTCCGACACATTCCGAAAAAACATGTGCTTCTCCGTAAAATCCGACTATGTCGCAGTCGATTGAATTAAACTCACGGATAAAATTTTCTGCCATAGCGTTTTCGCGGAAAGAATCCGCTTCCTCTTCGGAAGAGTTTTTCCATATTTCGTAGAAATTTTTGCCCTGTTCAATGTTTTCGGCGGCAAAATGATATTCTTCGGAATCCGATGAAACGGTTTTTAAAAATCTTTTTCCGGTTGTGCCGTATGCATGGCCGATATCTGTTCCGTGAAAAACGGTTTTTGGACAAAGAAGTTTGATTTTTGCAAAAAAATCACGGTCAAAAGGGGAGTTTCCGGCGGTACCTTCGTTATCGCTCCAAAGTTCATTAAGAATGGAATCGTCTTCGGATTCCATCCAGATGTTGAGAAACTGCGCCTCAAAATAGGGAATTTCCATAAAAAGATGGCGGAATCCCCGGTTATAAAAATCTTTCCAGATTTCAAATTCCTTTAAATTTACAATTTCACTTCCGTGAATTTCTCCGTAAAGATATGCTTTTCTTGTCATAAAATCTCTCCTGAAATATAAATCTTTTAAAAAAGAGAGATGCGCATGGCTTTTCATCCTTTCAACAATTTACTGAATAGAGAATAACATATATAAAAATAACTGTAAAGTCTTAAAAAGAATAAAAAAATCCCGCAGTCTTTCGACTGCGGGATTTTGGTCTGAGTGACGGGACTTGAACCCACGGCCTCTACCACCCCAAGGTAGCGCGCTACCAACTGCGCCACACCCAGATGCTGTTACATCAGCGAAGGTTATTATAACACAGTCGCCGATAAAATGCAAGCATTATTTTCAAAATTTTGCAAAAATTTTGAAAAAAGCCGCGCCGATTAAAAATCCGCGCGGCTTCGCCTTGAAAAAATGGAGCTAGTGACGTGACTCGAACACGCGACCTGCTGATTACGAATCAGCTGCACTACCGACTGTGCTACACTAGCATATTTTCCGTTCGGCTATAATATTATATATGAACTTTGCTCTTCCGTCAAGGAAAATTATTGGTTAAATTTTAAAAATTAATAAATTTTAAGTAGACAGACCTCTTTTAATATGATATGATATCTTGAAGAAAAATTGCGAAAGGAGGAAAAAGCTTTCGTGTTCAGAAAAAAAGGCGCAATTGTAAGAACAAAAAAATACGGAAAGCTATTCCGAATTTCCGCAATTATGGCGGCGGTTATAATAGCCTCCGGACTTATTGCCTATGCATGGCAGGAGCATGAGGATAAAAAATATCCAGAGGGAACGGAAATGGATTACAGCCTTCCGAATGCGTTCCTTGATTTTGCAAGGCTTATCCATGATTTTGTAAACCAGAACGTTGAGGAAGAACCGGAAGAACCCGATGAACCCCTTAACAGCGAAACCGAAGAAAAGGATAATATAATAATCGTCGGTTCCGGCGGGGAAGAGGAACCGGGAACAAATTCCGAAGGGGAACAGGAAGAACCGGAAATCCGCGGCGGAATTGTTGAAAAAAACGACCCGGATCCGGTATATTCCTTCCGCAATTCGCTTTTTGTCGGCGATTATTTTGTGTATCAGGTACAAAACCTCGGACTTTTTAAAGATTCCGCTTTCGCATACGTCACCGGACTTGATATGAACACAATGCTTACGAAAAAAGCGCTTAAACTCGAAAGCGGAAACGTGATTCTTTCGGATTACGTTGCGGCAATGGAAAACGTTGAAGCGGTATATATCGTAATTTCCGCCGAAAGCGTTTCATGGATGGACGTTCCGACTTTCGTTAAAAAATATATTGCTTTTGTCGAATCAATTGCGGCGGCGCAGCCGGAAGCGCATATTTACGTCCAGCCGATTCTTCCGATCAACGAAGAAAAAGCGGCAAAGCGCGGTTATTCCGTAACAAACGAAAAAATTAACCAAATAAACGAATATATCGTTTCCTATGCTCTTGAAAACGAAATATGGATTCTCGATATGGCAAAGGATTTTGCGGATAAAAGCGGAATGCTTCCTCCGGAATATACAACAAACGGAATCCGTTTTGAAAAGGAAACCTACGAAATCTGGAAAGATTATATAATGGCGCACAAAGCGCATTAAAAAAACGCACCCGAAAAGGTGCGTTTTTTATATAAGTTAAAAAAGGGCACCGCAATGCGGCGCCCTTTTTTTAAACTGTTTTATTAGTAGTTTTTAGCCTGGATTTCGAAATATGCCTGAGGATGTGCGCATACGGGGCATACAACGGGAGCGGATTCACCAACATGGATGTGGCCGCAGTTTGCGCATTTCCAGATAACGATGGAACCTTTCTGGAATACTTTGCCTTCTTCAACGTTTGCAAGAAGTGCGCGGTATCTTTCTTCGTGCTCAGCTTCAATTTTGCCTACGCCTTCGAAGCGGAGAGCGATTTCTTCAAAACCTTCTTCACGAGCTTCTTTTGCGAAAGTTGCGTACATATCGGTCCATTCATAGTTTTCGCCTTCTGCTGCTGCAAGGAGGTTTTCAGCAGTGGTGCCGATTCCGCCAAGATATTTGAACCAAAGTTTTGCGTGTTCTTTCTCGTTTTCTGCGGTTTCGAGGAAGAGTCTTGCAATCTGTTCATAACCTTCTTTTTTTGCTTTGCTTGCGAAATAGGTGTATTTGTTTCTTGCCTGGGATTCGCCTGCGAATGCGGTCATGAGATTCTGTTCGGTTTTAGAGCCTTTGAGTTCCATAGTTTTTTCTCCTTTTTCATCAGTAGATTTATTATCTTCATTTTGAAGGGGTACAAATTCAGATGCGCCGTGTTTGCAAAGAGGACATACGAAATCGGCGGGAAGTTCTTCGCCTTCGTAAACATATCCGCAAATCGGGCAGCGCCAGCCTTTTTTTGCCTTGGGGGGCTGAGGTTTCGGTTTGATGTGGTTCTGGTAATAGGTGTAGGTTACGGATTCTTCGGAAGAAAGAATTTCCGCTTCGGTTACGTCCGCAATAAACATCGTATGGGTTCCGAGATCAACCTCTTCGGCAACTTTTCCGGAAACGAAAGCGTTGATGTTTTCATCAAGACGAAGAACTCCGTTTTCACAGCGGCGGCTTCTTATTCCGTCAAATTTGTCGGCGTCTTTTCCGCTTCTGAAACCGAAGTTTTTAAAAACTTCGAAGGGAACGGAAGTTGAAAGAACGGAAACGGTGAATTTGCCGGTGCGTTTAATCATATCGTGGGTAAGGTTAAGTTTGTTTACTGTAACGCTTACCCGAAGGGGAGTATCCGTTACCTGTGAAAAGGTGTTGATGATACATCCGTTGTCTTTGCCGTTTTCGTTTGCGGAAACAACGTAAAGACCGTATGAAATTTTAAACAGTGCTTTGATATCCATTATAATCTCCCTTTTTTAAAATTTCAATCTTATTTTTTATAAATGCAGTCGGAACAAAGTCCGCTGAAAACAAGGCGGTAACCGCCGATTGAAAAACCGTTTTCTTCCTTGATTCTTTTTTCGATTCCGTCAAGTTCGGGAACAGAAACGTCGCATATTTTTCCGCATTTGTTGCATCTGAGATGATGATGCGCGCAAAGGGTTGTATCGAATCTGTCCGCTCCGCCGGGAATCTGAAGATGAAAGATTTCTCCTTCTTCGGAAATCCGGTTTAAAATCCGGTAAACCGTTGCCTTGCTGATGGAAGGAAATTCGGAATGGACACATTCATAAACTTCATCCGCGGTCGGATGGTCAAGGGAAATGAGTGCATTCATAATCGCGGTTTTCTGAATTGTGTTTTTCATTGAATCACTTCCTAAGTAATAACTGTTTGCAATTAGGATTATAACAGAAAAACAAAAAAAGTCAATACTATTTTTGAAAAATTTTTATTATTTTAATCAGACAGCCGCGTAAAAATTTTCCTTATAAAATTTATTATTTTACCATTAATATAATTCGGAAAAAACGCCAAAATATTTTTGCAAACGCAAATTAACAAAGGAGTGTAAAATCTAATGTCCAGCTCTAACAAACAGGCTAAAGCAGCTCTTGAAAGATTTAAACAGGAAGCAGCAAACGAAGTAGGCGTTAACCTTAAAGAAGGTTATAACGGCGACCTTACCTCCCGCCAGGCAGGTTCCATCGGCGGCCAGATGGTAAAGAAAATGATCGAATCCTACGAAAACGGAATGAAATAATCTGTTCCCATGAAGAAAAGGAAAAGCGGAGCGCTGCTCCGCTTTTCTTTTTTATATGTTAAATAAAAATTAACTTTATTATATATTTATTGACATATAATATGTCCGGGTGATATTATTATGACAATATGTCACAATATGCGGAGGATTATATGCCAAGCCAGACTTTTCTCAATCTTCCGGAAGAAAAAAAGCAGCGCATTTTCGAAGCAATCTATGCGGAATTGCAGCGGGTTTCCTTTCCGGAAATGTCAATAAATCGGGTGATAAAAACCGCGGGAATTCCAAGAGGCAGTTTTTATCAGTATTTTGAAAACAAAGACGATGCGTTCGATTTTTTTGTTACCGAAAGTTTCAGAAAAATAAAAGACTGCATAATGGAAAAAATATCAAAAGCGCACTGCGATATTTTTGAACTTGCCGAAAGAATTTTTTGTGAAATGGTAAAAGCGGATTCAAAAAAATATACCCAGGAAACCGTAAGCCATATTTTGCCCTATATAAATTCAAAAAAAATCGTTCCTTTTTCAACGGTTGTTGCAAATATGGATTATAAAGATAAAATCGAAGCCTGCAGCGCTCTCGGAATCGGAAATCTGAAAATTAAAAACGAACAGGAACTTATGGATATAATCGATATAATCGAAGCGCTTTTCCAGATGTTCTTCCCGAAAATAATCTCCGGAAAAAACAACGGGGAAGAATTGATTGAAGATTTCAGAAGAAAGCTTAATATTATAAAAAAAGCCGCCGAAGGGGAGGTAGCCTGATATGCTGTCAAAATTCAGCGTTAAAAAACCATATACTGTTTTTGTCGGAATTGTTGCAATAATTGTTCTCGGTGTCGTTTCGTTTTTAAAACTGACTCCGGATCTTCTTCCGAATATTGATTTTCCCTATGTAATAATCACGACAACATATGTGGGCGCTTCTCCGGAGGAAGTTGAAAACACCGTTACAAGACCCATTGAACAAAGCATGGCAAGGCTTGATAATATAAACAGCATTTCCTCAACTTCTGCGGAAAACTATTCAATGGTAATGCTTGAATTCATCGACGGAACCGACCTTGGAACGGCGTCAATCGATATCACAAACGCTATAGGTCAGCTTGAATCCGGCTGGAGCGATTCGGTCGGAACGCCGATTATACTTAAAATTAACCCGAATATGCTTTCAACGGCCGTTGTTGCGGTAAGTATGGAAGGTTATGAGGAACATGAACTTACTTCCTTCATCAACGATACTCTGCTGACCCAGCTTGAAAGTGTTGAAGGCGTTGCTTCCGTAACCGCAAGCGGAATGATTGAAAACAGCGTCGAAGTAAGAATTTCCGAAGAAAAGCTTGAACTTTTAAATAAACGCATAGAAAAAGAAATAATAAAACAGTTCGATGAGGCATACGGCGAAATTGAAAATGCCGAAAAACAGCTTGCGGACGGAAAAGAAGCGATTGCCGCGGGAACCCTTGAACTTGAAAAGGGAAGAAAGGAACTTGATTCCGCGAAGAAAGATGCTGAAAAACAGCTTAAGGAAGCCGCCGCACAGCTTTCTTCCGCCCAGGCGGAACTCAACGCCGCAAGAAAGGAACTCGATTCCGCAAAAGAAGAACTCATCAACCAAAAAGAAGCTCTTTACGATGCCTATGAACAGATGCTTGCGCTTAAAGTGACTGTTGCGGGTCTTGAACAAAGCAAACTTATGCTTGAAAGCGCCCTTGCATCCCTTAAATCCATAGAAAGCTACGTTCTTTCCGGAGAATTAAGCACCGAGGAAATTGACAGGATTATTTCCGAAATGACCGGCGGGGAATATACGTCCCTCGGACTTCTTCAGGCGGGAATCGCAACCATCGAAAGCGGAATTGCCGAAATAGATTCCTTCCTCGAAACAACCGATTCAACCCTCCGGGAACAGGGTTACAGCATCGATACGATAGATCAGGCCATAAGCGATATTGAAGAAGGTATAGCCATGATCGATACTTATTATGCCGAAATCGAAAACGGATACGCCCAGCTTGATTCCGCCCAGTCCATGATAAACCAGGGAAAAGCCGCCCTTGCCGCAGGCGAAGCCGAAGCCGCAAAACAGTTTGCGGATGCCGAAAAAGCAATTACCGAAGGAGCGGCGCAGCTTTCCTCCTCTTCCGCGCAGATTAAAAAGGCGGAAGAAGAACTTGAAGCGGGCAAAGAACAGATCGACGCCGCCATTGAGGAAGCGCTTAAAGCGGTAAAAGTTGACGAGATGATAAATCTTGAAATGGTAGCTACAATTTTCTATGCCCAGCATTTTGAAATGCCCGCAGGATACGTCAAAGAAGGGGAAAATTCCGTTCTTGTAAAAGTCGGCGATAAATTCGATTCCGTTGAAAACCTCGGCGAAATGGTTCTTTTCGATATGGGAATCGAAGGGATCAACCCGGTAATTCTTTCCGACGTTGCGGATATCGTTTATACCGACAACTCCGACGAAAGCTTTGCAAGCGTTGACGGAAAAAGAGGCGTTATTCTTTCCTTCGCAAAACAGTCCAACTATTCAACCGCGGAAGTTTCCGATGCCCTCAGCGAAAGACTTTCGGAACTTGAAGAAAAATATGAAGGCCTTGAATTTTCCGCCCTCATGGATCAGGGAGATTATATCGATATCATAATCGGTTCCGTATTGGAAAATATCGTAATCGGCGCCGTTCTTGCAATCATAATTCTTATAATATTCCTTAAAAATATAAAACCGACCTTTATGATTGCCCTCAGCATTCCCATAAGCGTTGTTTTCGCGATTGTTCTGATGTATTTTTCCGGAGTTACCATGAACGTAATTTCCCTTGCGGGTCTTGCGGCGGGAATAGGAATGCTTGTTGACAACTCCATAGTTGTAATCGAAAATATTTACAGGCTCAGAAGCCTTGGACTTTCCCCGATAAAATCCGCTGTTTCCGGCGCTTCCCAGGTTGCGGGCGCAATCACTTCCTCAACTCTCACAACTGTCTGCGTTTTTCTTCCGATTGTTTTTGTCGAAGGACTTACAAGACAGCTTTTCCAGGATATGGCTCTCACCATTGCCTATTCTCTTCTTGCAAGCCTTATAATTGCGCTTACCCTTATTCCCGCAATGGCTCCGGCGGTTCTTAAAAACGTTAAGGAAAAATCTTCCGACGAAGGAAAGATTATGCGTAAATACGAAAAAATAATTGAATTTGCGCTTAATAAAAAAGCTCTTGTGCTTATTCTTGCCGTTGTTCTTCTTGGAACAAGTGCTTTTGCCTGCATAAACCGCGGATTTATCTTTATGCCGAATTTTGAATCCAACCAGCTTACCGTTACAATAAATCTTCCGGAAGGTTCAACCATCCATGATACCGAAGCGCTCTGCAAGGATTTTGAAACGGAAGTTAGCGAAATCGAAGGCGTTGAAACAATCGGAACAATGCTTTCCGGCGGCGTTTCAAGCATGATAGGAATGTCCATGGGCGGAAGTTCCGACGTAACCTCCGCATCCGCATACGTTCTTCTTGACAGCGAAGGGGAAAAATATGCCGCGGAAATCACCGATAAAATAAACGATATCGCAAAGGATTATTCCGACAGAGCGGAAATTTCCGTTTCCGGCGGAATGATGGATATGATGAGCGTCCTCACCGGAACAGGCGTTACAATAAACGTCTATGGCGAAGATCTTGAGGATATTGCTTTTGTCGCCGCGGAAATCGGCGAAATAATAAAAGAGGTTGAGGGAATTTCCTATGTTTCCTCCGGCGAGGAAAAAACCGAACCGACAATCAACATAAGCGTCGATAAAGATGCGGCAATGAAAAAAGGTCTTACCGTTGCCCAGATTTTGCAGGAAATTGCGGTAAATCTTACAAAAAGCGCAACTGCGGCTACCGTTGAAACAAAAAACGGCGATTATGATATAATTGTGGTATCTGAAAAGGCAGAAGACTTTACACGCAAGGATCTTGAAAATTACGTCTTCGAAGTCCAGAAACAGGACGGAACAACGGAAGAAGTAAAGCTCAATGAAATTGCAAGGATCCTTGACGGAAGAACCCTTTCCACAATAAACAGAAGCGCCCAGAGAAGATATCTCAGCGTTACGGCGGGAATTGACGAAGAAAGCAACGTAACCCTTGTTACAGCCGCCGTTCAGGAAGCCCTTGCGGATTATAAGGCTCCGGAAGGAACAACTTTTGAATTTTCCGGCGAAAACGAAGCGATTATGGAAGCAATCTGGGAACTTTTAAAAATGCTTTTAATCGGCATTATCCTTGTTTACCTTATAATGGTTGCCCAGTTCCAGTCCCTGCGTTCTCCGTTCATTGTAATGTTCACAATTCCTCTTGCGTTCACCGGCGCGTTTATTGCCCTTATGATTTGGGGAATTGAAATAAGCGTTGTTGCAATGATAGGTCTTGTAATGCTTGTGGGTATTATAGTCAACAACGGAATCGTTCTTGTTGACTACATTAATCAGCTTCGCGAAGAGGGAAAAGAACGCAGAGAAGCAATTATCGAAGCCTGCAAAACAAGGCTCCGTCCGATTTTTATGACCGCTCTCACAACAATTCTTGCCCTTGTTCCGATTGCTATCGGTTCCGGATTCGGCGCAAGCCTTATCCAGCCCGTTGCGGTCTGCTGCATCGGCGGACTTCTTTATGCAACCGTTATGACCCTTCTTGTAATTCCGGTTATGTATGAAATTCTTTCAAGAAAAGAAATGAGAATTATAAGCAAGGAAGACCTTGAAATTTCGGATCTTTGATGATATGATAATGACAAACCATAAAAATCCAATAAGCCATCGGAGGACAGCGCACCGTAGTGCAGGGGATAGTAAACTTAATGTTTGCAGGCCGCCTGTCAGATAAGATGTCGGGTGAGCCCGGTTATTGCAAAACGCAATAGCCGGGCTTTTTTGTTTTAAGGAGGAAAAATACATGGAAAAAATTGAATTGAGAATTTTAAAAGAAGAAGAAAAAGAATTTTTTATAAAAGACATACAGGCTGCCTTCAAAAAAGCGGCTGTTGAAGAATTCGGCGACGATGAAAAAGAGGTTATTCCGAGAGAAGACGTAATCCGTTCATTCGAGGAAAAAGGCGCGGAAAGTTATTTTATATTTTATGAAAATGAATATGTCGGAGGAACGGTTCTTAAAATCAACCGGGAAACAAATATAAACGAGCTGCAGCTTTTATATATCAATATCGAATATCACAGCAAGGGAATAGGAACAGAAGCATGGAGGGCCATTGAGGAGCTTCATCCGGAAACGAAAATCTGGGAAACTTGCACTCCTTATTTTGAAAAACGCAACATCAATTTTTATGTGAATAAATGCGGATTTCATATTGTTGAATTTTATAATCAATATCATAAAGACCCGAACGAAACTGAAGAATATGCGGATGAAAATCCGGGCAATGCGGGCCTTGATATGATGTTCCGTTTTGAAAAAATTATGTGATTGTTGATAATATTTTCGTTTTGTGATAAAATCAAAACGGAATATCCTAAAAGGAGGATTTTGTTTATGGATTATAAAAACCTTGTAAAAGAAGCCCTTGCCGCAAGAGAAATGGCATATATCCCTTATTCCGGTTTTGCGGTAGGCGCCGCTCTTTTGACCAAAGAAGGAAAAATCTATCGCGGATGCAATATTGAAAACGCAGCTTTCGGACCGACCAACTGCGCGGAAAGAACCGCGTTTTTCAAGGCTGTCAGCGAAGGCGAAAGGAAATTTGCCGCAATCGCAATAGTCGGCGGCCCGAAGGACAATCTTCCTGCAGATTACTGCTATCCCTGCGGAGTCTGCCGCCAGGTTATGGCGGAATTCTGCTCCGATGATTTTATTGTTGTAATCGGAAAAACCGAAGATGATTTCAAAGTACACACCCTTGGGGAGGTCCTTCCTTTCACATTCAGAGAACCCGACCTTCATAAATAAAAGGGAAATCGGGTGCTTTTATGAACAAAGGTGCAGTAATTTATATTATAAGGCTTCTGACGGAACGCCTTATCGGAGCGGCTTTGTTCTGGGTCGGCGCCGGGAGCTTTGACCTTCGTTCCGGAATATTTTTCGCGGCTTATATTCTTGCCGCCTTTGTTTCCGGAATAATAATCTACCGGAAAAATCCGGAAACCCTTAAAGAAAGGGGAAAGGTGAATACCGATTCTCCGAAATGGGATAAAATCCTGCTTCTTGTTTTCTGGCTTTTTGCGTTCTTTGCCGTTTATTTTGCCGCGGGAAAAACCGTTCCGCCCGGAAAAGAAATTAATTTTGATTATATTGCCGGAATGGTTATTTATTTTGTTTCGGTTGTTATAACGGTAAAAGCAATGCTTGAAAACACCTTTCTTGAATCAACGGCAAGGCTTCAGACCGACAGGAACCAAACGGTTATACAAACCGGACCCTATTCCGTTGTCCGCCATCCGACCTATTCGGCGGTTCTTCTTTGGTGCGCCGCGGTAAGATGCGTTTTTCCTTCGGCGGAGGTTTTGCTTCTTGCGCTTGCAATAGCGGTGGTTATTATTTTCAGAACGGAACTTGAGGACGATATGCTCAAAAAAGGCCTTCCCGGATATGAAGAATATTCAAAAAAAGTAAAATATCGCCTTATTCCTTTTGTATGGTGATTATTAAAAAACCCGTGCTCAAAATTTGAGCACGGGTTTTTCTTTTGAGCATCAGCCGCATCCGCAGGAGCATACTCCGATTCCGTCCGTTTCTTCAAGACGCGGAGGGAAAAATTCGCTTGTGGGGAATTTGATATGTTTGAATACTTCGCAAGGATCGTCGGTTGTTGTGACGCATTCTTTTCCGGGAATGCAGAAATCGTATGCGGGAACAAGCATCTGCACTCTCCGTTCAAGCTGAACGATTGTGAAAAGTCCGAGAGTGATAAGAACTTTTCTTCCGCAGGAAGGCACGACAAAATTTCCGTTGAAGCAGTTGGAAACGCATTCCGGAAAATTGAGTTCACATCCGCAGCAGTCGCATTCGCAGCATTCCGCAAGGCGGCTTGAAAGAACAATCGGTGAAACGGCCTGGACAACCGCTCTCGGGCTGTCGGAAACATTTCCGCTTCCTCCGAAGGGCATTTCGGAGCTGAAAACTTTTACGTTTCCTTCGCTTCCGTAAAGAATTACCTTCTTCGAAAAGAAAGCAAGACCGGTGACGCTGTCGGCGGTCGAAACCGGGGTATAATATGCCGAAAGATTGACAAGGAAATAGAATGTCATATCAACGGAATAAAAACCGCGGTTGAAAGGAATCGGTTCCACCTCAAGGAACACGTTAAGTACTTCAACGCTTTTTGCCTTAACGGTAAGCGCCCGGTCGATTTTTGCCTGCTCCGTTTCGGTAAAATAAACCTGGAGATCCTCGAGGCAATCTTTATCTGAACAAGAATCATAAATCCTTCCGGCATCAATGCAAACCGCCTCTTTAAAGGCATTGCCGGATGTCTTTTGCTCTGCCATAAAATTCCTCCTGTCATAAGTAATAAAGCTGTCTTCCTCCGCAAAAGAAGGCATACTTGTTATATTTTATGAAAGAAGGCGTTTTTTGTTTACTTTTTTAAAACCTCATATCCAAAATAATATCTTCGATATGTAAAGGGCGAACCGAATTTTCCGCAAGGATTTTTATTGCTTTTTCCGACTTTTCAATTCCGCAGCTTCCGAGGAAAACCGTTTCAAAATCTGTTTTTCCCTCAATCCGGGATTCTATGCAGTAATCGCTTCCTTCTTTTCCAAGATAATACACTATGTCAAAATTTCTGTCGGTTTCGCTTTTTGCTTTAAAAACAGCTTCATAAATCATCTTATGAATCCTCCTCTTTCCGGGAATATCCCTTTGAAACAATTATAGAACCTTTTTTGCTTAAAAATCCAGCGGAAAAAACTGACTATTACAAAAAAGAATAAAAGCGTGCCGAAGCACGCTTTTCTCTATCTTATTTTTCTTCCCTCGAGGTAATACCTTTTTTCAAAAGGATGTCCCATCGCAAAACTTTTGCGGACAAAAACGGTGTTGTTTTTAATAACTTCAAAAACGCTGTCGCGGTCGAATTCCCGGTAGCAAAAAGCGATGCAGCCCGGTTCTTTTCCAAGTTTTTCGCAGGTATCCGCGTCGTGAACGTATTCGATTTTTGCTCCCGGATGGGATTCGAGCCAGCGGTCCAGAATCGGCTGTAATTCCTGCAAAGAGGGAAGCGCGGAAAGATTTATATCCATTTCGGAAAGCGCTTTTTCCGGGTCGGAAACGCCGGAAAGAAGGCGGTTCATGCATTCGTAAGGCATAGCCGGATCGTAAAGGTTGATTATTTCCGCAAGGCAGAATCTTGCCGGGTGGTTTTTCTGTTCTTCCGTGGAAAGGTTCTTTTTGATTTCTTCCCAATAGCATTTTGCGGTTGCAAAGGAATGGTTTCCGTCGCCCATTGCAAAACTGAAAGTTCCGCCGTTTTCGGTGAAAATTTCGTAAAGGATGTCGGCGATTTTTTGATAAAGTTCTTCGCTTTCGATTTTTGTTCCCTTGATATGTCCGCCGCCTTCCATTAAGTCGAAATCATAGATTTTCGGAAGACCGGAACATTCTTTCCGGAGCATCTTCATAAATTTATCCTGCTTATCAACAATAAGCATAAGAACGTGCGGAAGTTCAAGGGGAGCCTGCTTCCGGATTTCGACTCTCGGCGCAACTCTTGTTATATCGGTGCGTTCGGTTACTTTTATAAGCTTATCCGAACCGGGGTTATAATCATACTGCTCAAGGTCAAAAGCCGCAACAAGACCGAATCTTGTTCCGTCGGGGGTATCCCTTTCGGTAAAAATGAAACCTTCGCCGATTTCCTCAAGAGTTCCGTCGGAAAGATATTTTTCCATTGCGTCGGCGCGTTTTTTATAATCCCTGTCGCCGGAAAGAAGCCACGCTTCCGGAAGGGTCATATGCAGAGTGGAAGCGGATTCGCCAACATAAGTACGGACACGTTCCCAATATTCCGGCTGTGCCGCATATTGGTCGCAGGCAAGAACGGCGTATTTTGAATAATCCGTTCCGGCTTTCGGCAAAAGGATATTCGGAATTTTAACGCCGAGTTTTGCAAGTTTTTCTGTGTAATCCATAAAAACCTCCTAAAAGGAAAGGCGGAACCAAAGTTCCGCCTTGTTTTTTTTAAAATATCAAAGAACACGGACGCGAAGAACGCCGTCGATTTGTTTAAGCTGTTCAACAAGTTCGTCGGTAACGTCCTCGTCAAAATCGAGAATTGTATAAGCGACGCTGTCGCGGGATTTGTTAACAAGGTTTTCGATGTTAAGTCCTGCGGCGGCAACTTTTTCGGTAATGGTTCCGAGCATGCCGGGTTTGTTGTGGTTGATAAGGGTTATTCTTGCGCCTGCGGCTCTTGGGAAGGAAACAGCCGGAAGGTTGACGGAATTTACGATATTTCCGTTTTCAAGATAATCCATGATTTGTTTTGCGGCCATTTTTGCGCAGTTTTCATCCGCTTCGGGAGTGCCCGCTCCAAGATGAGGAGTTGCAAAAACGTTTTTGAGTTCAAGCTGTTCTGCGGTGGGGAAATCGGTTGCGTATGCTTTTACTTTTCCGCTTTTAAGAGCTTCAACAACCGCTTCGTTGTTGATAACCGGTCCGCGGGCATAGTTGATAAGATAAACGCCGGGTTTCATCATATCAAACTGCGCTTTTCCGATGTAATCCTTTGTATCGTCGGTAAGCGGAACATGAATTGTGATATAATCGCAGGTTTTATAAATTTCATCAACTTCGTTGGTAAAATTAAGATATGCCCGGAGTTCTTTTTTTCTTGCGGGAAGAAGATAGGGGTCATAACCGAGAACGTCCATTCCAAGGTCGCTGCAGGCTTTTGCCATTCTGGAACCGATTGCGCCTACGCCGATAATGCCGATTTTTTTGCCCATGATTTCCGGTCCGCGGAAGGCTTCTTTTCCTTTTTCAACTTCTTTTCCGGGTTCGGTGGTTTTAAGACCTTTTACCCATGCGGCCGCCGCTTCAACGTTTCTGGAAATCATAACGATTGCCGCAATGGTAAGCTCCTTAACTGCGTTTGCATTTCCGCCGGGGGTGTTGAAAACGACAACGCCCTCTTCCGTAAGGCGGTCAACGGGAATTGTGTTAACTCCGGCGCCGACGCGGACTATCGCTTTGAGGTTTTTGCCCATATCCACGTTGTGAAGGGGAGCGGAATGAACCATAATGGCATCCGGATTGTCAAGAACGTCGGTGATAACGTATTTATCTTTATTGTACATATCAAGGCCTGCCTGGCCGATTTTGTTATAAGTGTTAATAGTAAACATAGAATTATCTCCTTGAAAGAAAAGATTATTCCCTGTATCCCTTTTCAAAATCAATCATGCACTGCGCAAGGCGTTCAACGCCTTCAATGGGCATTCCGTTATAAATGGAAGCTCGGATTCCGCCGACGGAACGGTAGCCCGCAAGGCTTATCATTCCGCGGTTCTTTGCCATTTCGAGGAATGCTTTTGTGCTTTCGTCATCGGGAAGGGTAAAAGTTACGTTCATAATGGAACGGCAGTTTTTATCGGCAATTCCTTTATAAAGTTTGGAGGAATCGATAACGTCATAAAGAATCTGCGATTTTTTAATATTGAGTTTTTCAAGTTCAGAAACTCCGCCCTGTTCCTCGACCCATTTATAAACAAGTCCGCACATATATATTGCGAAAGTCGGCGGAGTGTTGAGCATGGAACCGGTTTTATCCATGGTTTCATAGCGGAGAAGGGAAGGAACAACAGGATCGATATCCGGAAGAACGCTTCCGCGCTTGAAAATTGCAACGGCAACTCCGGCGGGCCCCATATTTTTCTGCGCCCCCGCATAAACAAGGGAGTAATCTCTTACGTCGATTTCCGTTCCGAGAATACCGGAAGTCCAGTCGCCGATAAGGGGAGTTTCGCCGTGTTCCGGAAGTTTGCGGTACATTGTTCCGCTTGTGGTGTTGTTTCCGGTTATATGAAGATATGCGGTTCCGGGAAGAATCATGTCGTTTGTAATTTCCGGAACGCTTGTTTTTGTATCAACAATTTTATAAGCATCGCACCATCGGGAAGCTTCTTCAAAAGCTTTTTTTGAAAAAACGCCGTTGACCGCGTGCGCGGCTTTCTGTCCTTGGCGGGCATAGTTCATTGCGACCATTGAAAACTGCATTGTTGCACCGCCCTGGCAAAAAACAACCGCATAATCGTCGGGAATATTCATGATGCGGCGAAGGGTTGCTTCGGTTTCTTCGATTATTTCTTCGTAAGGGCGAGATCGGTGACTCATTTCCATAACGCTGCAGCCTGCGCCGGGATAGCAAAGAAGATCGCGCTGCGCCTGTTCAAGAACGGGAAGCGGAAGAGCCGCCGGGCCTGCTGAAAAATTGAATAATCTTTCCATAAGCTTTTTTAACACCTCCGAAAAAATAATAATTGCCCTTATAATAATCACTTTTTATGTTAATTTCAAGCATAATATATGATTTTTGTAGGAAATACCAAATTTAATATAAAGTTTTATTCAATTTAACGTATTAAAGCGAAAAACTGAACGGTTTTTATTAAAACAATATTGTTCTTGCATCTTTATTGTGATAAAATAAAATAAACGAAAGGGGCTGATTAAAAATGCCGAAGAAAAATTCAAGAAACACAAAAAGCAAAATTGTCGATGCGGCATGGCGCCTTTTTTATGAACAGGGATATGACGACACAACCGTTGAGGATATAATAGAGGAATCCGGCACGTCAAAAGGTTCTTTTTATCATTATTTTGCGGGAAAAGATGCTTTGCTCAGCTCTCTTTCATATCTTTTTGATGAAAAATATGAGGAAATCGAAGAAGAAATAGACCCGGAAATGGGTTCCTTTGAAAAGCTTATGTATTATAACGAACAGCTTTTCGGAATGATTGAAAACCGTATCTCAATCGATCTTCTTGCAAGGCTTTATTCTTCCCAGCTTATCACAAAAAGCGAAAAGCATCTTCTTGACCGAAGCAGAACATATTATAAACTTCTTCGGATTACCATTAAAAAAGGTCAGGAAACCGGCGAACTTCGCGACGACGTTACAACCGGCGAAATCGTAAAAGCCTATGCTCTTTGCGAGCGCGCGCTTCTTTACGATTGGTGCATCTGCAACGGGGAATATGCCCTTCGAGAATATTCAAAACGCATGATGCCTATCTTTATGAGCGAATTCAGAAAGAAAGAATAAAACAATATATATTTGGCAAAAAAGCAGATTTCACCAAAAATAACCGCAATATTTTGTGACTACTGTAAAAACCCGCGGAACCCCGCGGGTTTTTATTTCTGCCAAAATGCCAGTTTACATATTGACAAATTTAGGTTATTATATATAATAGAGAAATTCTGACAGGAGTGTTTTTTATATATGGAAAGAAAAGTTAAAAGAATAGGAATCCTTACTTCCGGTGGCGACGCACCCGGCATGAACGCGGTAATCCGTTCTGTGGTAAGAACCGCCGTCAGCAGAGGAATCGAATGCGTCGGCATCAGAAGAGGATATAACGGACTTATTACCGGAGATATAATCCGTCTTGATTCCGACAGCGTTTCAAGAATCATCAACAAAGGCGGTACAATGCTTTATACCGCAAGAAGCGAGGAGTTCATGACCGAAATCGGTCAGAACAAAGCCGCAGCAACCTGCAAACAGTTCGGACTTGACGGAATCGTTGCCGTCGGAGGCGACGGAACTTTCCGCGGACTTTATGCTCTTTCAAAACACGGAATCTCCGTTGTCGGTATTCCCGCAACCATTGATAACGATATAAGCTGTACCGATTACTGCCTCGGTTACGATACCGCCGCAAACACCGCTGTTGAAGCAATCGACCGTCTTCGCGATACAATGCAGTCCCATGACCGCTGTTCCGTCGTTGAAGTTATGGGTCACAGAGCAGGTTATCTTGCTCTTTATGTCGGTCTTGCAACTTCCGCAACCGCAGTTCTTGTTCCTGAAAAAGAATTCGATTTTGAAAACGATATTGTCGAAAACATCAGAAAAGCAAGACTCGGCGGAAGAACCCATTTTATGATCATTATGGCTGAAGGCGTCGGCAAAGCAACAAAAATGGGCGAGCGCATTGCCGAAGAACTTGCCCTTGATACAAGGGTTACAATCCTCGGTCATATCCAGCGCGGAGGAAGCCCCACGGCCCGTGACCGTGTAACTGCGGCGTCCATGGGTTATGAAGCGGTCAAAGTTCTTCTTGAAGGAAAAACAAACCGCGTAATCTGTTCCAACAACGGAAAATTCGAAGATATCGACATAGTCGAAGCTCTCAATATGAAAAAAGGTCTTGATGAAGAACAGTATGAAGTTCTTGAAGCAATGACCGGTATTTATCATTGATTTAAAAAAAGTGTCCGGAAACGGACACTTTTTTGTTTGCAAAAACTTGCATTGTTTTATGATAAAGTGATATTATATATTCGGAATATTATTTATCGGGGAGGCGAAAAAATGGCAACAGAAATCACCAACCATAAATGTCCCGCATGTACCGGACCTTTGCATTTTGTCGGCGCAAGCGGAATGCTTGAATGCGATTACTGCGGAAGCAAATTCACCGTTGAGGAAATTGAAAAGCTTTATGCGGAGGAAGAAGCAAAAGCCGCGGAAAATACTGCAAAAAAAGAAGCGGCAGAAGAGGAAATTCCGGAAAATCAATGGAGCAGCGCTGAAACAAAAAATATGAAGGTTTACAGCTGTCCTTCCTGCGGAGCGGAACTTATCTGCGATTCAACAACCGCCGCAACAAGCTGTCCCTATTGCGGAAACCCAACCGTAATTCCCGGACAGTTCACCGGCGGACTTAAACCGGATCTTGTAATTCCGTTCAAGCTTAATAAGGAACAGGCTGCCGCCGCTCTTGAAAAATATTACAAAGGAAAAATTTTTCTTCCGAATGAATTCAAAAACCGCAACCATATCGAGGAAATTAAGGGCGTTTACGTTCCTTTCTGGCTTTGCGACTGCAAAATGGAAGGAAAAGCAATGTACAGAGGCGCAAATGTAAGAAAATGGCGCGAAGGGGATTACGATGTCACCGAAACTACATATTTCAACGTCCTTCGCGAAGGAAATCTTGATTTCGAGATGATTCCGGTTGATGCTTCCACCAAAATGCCCGATGAACACATGGACGCAATAGAACCTTTTGATTACAGCGAACTCAAACCTTTTTCAACCGCATATCTTCCCGGATTCTATGCGGATAAATATGACGTCGGACAAAACGCAAGCATTGCAAGAATTTCCGAAAGAGCAAAAAACAGCATAAAAAGGGAACTGCGCGGAACGGTAATCGGATATATGATGGTAAACAC
The DNA here is from genome assembly GCA_015067315.1 of Oscillospiraceae bacterium. Classification (GTDB taxonomy): domain Bacteria; phylum Bacillota; class Clostridia; order Oscillospirales; family Ruminococcaceae; genus UMGS1668. The sequence goes on from SVMR01000011.1 coordinate 39,152, forward strand.
CGTATCCGAAAATTATAATTTCAATAAAAAAGGCATGAAATATGCGCTTTTGCCCGTATGGATGCTCAGCACAAAATATAACGGCGAAAACTTCCTTTTTGCAATGAACGGCCAAACCGGAAAACTGATCGGCGATCTTCCCGTTGACAAGAAAAAATTCTGGGGACTTTTTGCCGCAATTGCGGCGCCCCTTTCCGTTGTTTTAAGCCTCATCTGGCTTCTTATGTGAAAGGGGGCGGAATAATATGACCAAAAAGATTCTTTCCCTCATTTTTGCGGCTGTTCTTGTTTTTGCGGCCGGAATAACCGCTTTCGGCGCAACGGGCGACGTTTATTTCGATACAATGCTTATCGATTATCCGGATATCCTTTCGGATTCCGAGGAAACGGAGCTTGAAGCAAGAGCCTGGGAGATGACAAAAAAATATCATTGCGCGGTTTATATAATGATAACCGATACCCTGGAAGGAATGGAAGCCTGGGAATATAACGAACTTTTGCACAGCGAGCTTTCCCTCGGTTACGGAGCGGAAAAAAGTTCAATAACCCTTCTTCTTTCAACCGGCGAAAGGCAGTATGATATAGCCGCTTTCGGTTACGGAAACACCGTTTTCACCGATTACGGAAAAGACGAAATGGCTGAAAGATTCGTCGAATATTTTGCTGTTGACGATTGGTACGGCGGTTTTACAAGCTATCTCGACAGTTGCGAGGAATATTTTGAACTTGCGCTTTATGAAGAACCTTTTGATGTTTCAACCGATAACGGCGGCGGAGCGGGATTTGTCGGAGTTATTATTGCGATTTTGATTTCCTGTGTTGTTGCGCTTGTGGTCTGCCTTATTTTCCGCGCGCAGATGAAAACCGCAATAAGAGCCACCGAAGCGCATAAATACGCGAAAAAACTTAATCTTACAAATCAGTATGACCTTTTCTCCCATAGAGATATCCACAGAGTTTATAACCCGCCGCAGGACAATAACAGCGGCGGCGGAACAACCGTCAACAGCGGCGGTTTTTCCCATAAAAGCGGCGGATTCTGATAACTGAAAAAATGAAGGCAGCCTTTTCGGCTGCCTTTTTTATTTTATATAATGCACTTTTTTCTCGCTGAACTGGTCCCGGGGTTCCGGGTTTTCCGCCGGATGACCGATATGGATTATGTTGAGCGGAACGGTTTTTTCCGGAAGGTAAAGAGCTTCCCGAACCTTCTTTTCCGCGGTTTTCATCGGATGAACTCCGCACCATACCGCTCCGAGTCCAAGGTCCGTTGCCCGGAGAAGAATGTTTTCCGTTGCGGCACTGCAATCCTGAATCCAGAAAGGGGAGAGCTGCAGAGGAAGAGCTTTTGATAAATTTCCGCAGACAACAATCGAAAGGGGAGCGGTTATTTTTGAATATCTTGCCGCTTTGCGGAGATTTTCAAGAGTTTGGGGATTCGTTACAACGTAAAATTCCCAGGGAGTTCTGTTGCAGGCGGAAGGTCCGCTCATTCCCGCGTGGAGAAGTTCGATGATATCTTCATCGGAAACGGGTTCTTCGGTGAATTTCCGGATACTTCTCCGGTTAAGCAAAGCTTCTTTAAGTTCCATTTTATCAACAGCTTTCGTAATAAATTTTTTTGAGCATGTATTTTCCGGTAACAGGGTTTTTGTTCTCGTAATCCGCAAAAACAGCGGCTTTTTCGCTTTCAAGAAGGGCAAAACCGCGTTTTATTCCGGGTTTTCGCTTGTTTTCTTCTTCGGATTCTATTGCAATACGGATTTTCTTGATATCCGGATTTCTGACTTTGAGCACCTCAGGAAGTTTGCCGGATGAATTTGAGCACAGTCTGTCGCATATCATCTTATCTTTGAGCACGGAAGGTTCGATTCCGTCAAGACCGGAAAGATATCCGAAAGCCATTTCGGTGTAATCATCAAGGGAAACAAGAGGTCTTGAATGTTCCGCGGCATAGATTCCGAAATTTCTGAAGAATTCAAAAGGCGATGAGGAGGTTTTTTCAAGAACGTAATCGACCGTTTCAATAAATCTTCCGCTGTTATAAAGCCTTTCAAGGGCGTCTTCAACTTTATGGAGAAGCGCAAGGTCGTTTTCGTTGGTCCATTGGGTGGAAATAACCTCATAAGGCGGTTCTTTCGAAAATTCGCAGGGGTATTTTTCTGAATCTTCGCGCATCTGAGCACCGTGGAGAAGTTTCAGAAAACCAAGCTGGAGCATATTGGAACGGAGATTGAAACCGATATCAAAACTGTGCTCAAAACTTTCAATATCCTCAAAAGGAAGCCCCGCGATAAGGTCGATATGGATATGAAGATTTCCGGGAGCAAGCAGTTTTTTTATATTTTCGATGAGCTTTGCGGTATCGGTTTTTCGGTTTATATATGCAAGGGTCTTTTCGTTGAAACTCTGCATTCCTATTTCAAGCTGAATGGAGCCTTTTGGCGCGGAATTGAGGATTTTTATTGATTCTTCGTCAAGAATATCGCCGGCGATTTCAAAATGGAAGCATACGTTTTCCGGAATTCCTTTTCCGTGCTCATCGATTACAAACTGCCAGAGTTCCTTGGCTCTTTTTCGGTTTGCGTTGAAAGTTCTGTCAACAAGCTTAACGGTCTGGGTGCCGCTTTTTGCAAGAAGAAGCATCTCTTTTTTCGCTCTTTCAATATCAAAAAAACGGACTCCGCCGCATCTTCCGGAAAGGCAGAAAGCGCAGGAATATGGGCATCCGCGGCTTGTTTCAAGATAAGCGATTCTTCCGTGAAGGTTTTCAAAATATTCTTCGCAATAGGGCGAAGGGGGTTCTTCTTCGGAAATATAAGGTTCGTTTACAATGATTTTATCGTCTTTGCGGAAGCAAACGCCGGGAATATCGAAATCTCCGTTGTTTTTAATTGCGCCGCAAAGGGCGGCAAAAGGATATTCCCCTTCGCCGGAAACAATGAAATCGCACCAGTTGTTATTCTTGAGTACATCAACTGGATTATAGGAAACTTCCGGTCCGCCAAGAATTATTATGCTTTCGGGCAATGCTTCGCGAAGCATTTTTCCGAGAACAAGTACGGTATTTATGTTCCAGATATAGCAGGAAAGACCGATTATATCCGGCTTTTCAGCGGTTATTCTTTCGAAGATTTTTTCAATGGGTTCGTTAATCGTTCCCTCAACAATTTTGCAGTTATGTTCGTCTTTTGAAAATTTCCGGATTCCCGCAAGAAGACACCAGGGCGCAAGAGGGGAATGGACGTATTTTGAGGCAAGGGAACAGAGAATGATTCTATTATTTTTATCCGTATTTTCGCCCTTCTTTCAAATAATACTTGAAAATACAGCAGATTGTGATAAAATAATCTGGGTTATTAATATTATAACAGATTATTTTATAAAGTAAAGAATCGGGAGGTGTTCCTTTGCCGCGGATATATTTTTGCGATATGAAAAAATTTGAACACCTTTACGAAGAATGCCTTGCTCTTTTGACGGAAAAAAGGCGAAAAAAAGCCGAAAAGCTTTTTAACAAAAACGATGCGCTTCTTTCCGCGACCGCAGGATTGATGCTTAAAGAACTTTTCGGGGAAAAAGCGGAAGAAATTGAATATAACGAGCACGGAAAACCTTTTTTTGAGCAAGGACCTTTTTTCAGCATTTCTCACAGCAGGCAATATTCCGTAATCGCTGTTTCGGAAAACGAAATCGGAATTGATATCGAAATGCATGAAAATCCTTCAAAAAGACTTATGGAGCGATGTTTTACCGAAGAAGAACAGGAATTTGCCGAAATGAGCACGGAAAATTTTCTCCGGATATGGACGGCAAAGGAAGCGGTGCTCAAATTCCTCGGAACTGGTTTTTCCTTTTCCCCGAAAAATTTTTCGGTTCTTCCTCTTTCCGAAGAACATAAAATTGAAGGCAGAAAAATCCGCTTTTTCTGCGAAAAAATCGAAAATGTTCCGATAACCGCCGCTTTTTGCGGAAATGATGATATTTTTGAAATTACGGAATTCCAACCGGAAGACCTTATATATTGAGAGGTTTTTATGAAAACAGAAAGAATTTTTCCGAAAGCAATAATTACAAAAAAAGGCGAAAACTGGGTCAGCGGAGGCCATCCCTGGATTTATGACGCGGAGGTGCTTTCGATCGAAGGCGAATATGAAAACGGTTCGCTTGTGGATGCGGTTTCCGAAAAAGGAAAATATATCGGAACGGGATTCATCAGCACCGAAAGCAAAATCAGAATCCGCCTTGTTTCAAAAAACGCAAACGATAAATTCGACCGCGAATTCTGGAAAAGAAGGGTAAAATATGCCTGGGATTACAGAAAAACCGTAATGGGTGAGGATACCGGATGCTGCCGCCTTATTTTCGGCGAAGCGGATCAGTTTCCGGGTCTTACCGTTGATAAATTCGGCGATATTCTCGTAACCCAATGCCTTTCAATAGGAATGGAAAAAATAAAAAATATTGTTTTTCCGCTTCTTTATGAAGTCCTTTCCGAAGACGGCGAAGCAATCCGCGGAATTTACGAACGTAACGACGTTACAATCCGTAAACTGGAAGGAATGGAAGAAAACAAAGGATGGTACAATCTTCCAGGAATTCCGGTTCCGGATTCAACCGAAACGGAAATTACCGAAAACGGAATAAAATACAGCGTTGATTTTGAAAACGGACAGAAAACCGGCTTTTTCCTTGACCAGAAATATAACCGCCTTGCCGTTTCAAAAATTGCGAAGGGAAAAAGGGTTCTTGATTGCTTTACCCATACAGGCTCCTTTGCGCTGAATGCCGCAAAAGGCGGCGCGGCGCATGTCTGCGCGGTTGATATATCGGAATCAGCAATCGAAATGGCAAAGCGCAACGCGGAGCAGAACGGACTTTCCGCTACAATGGAATTTAGGGTTGCGGACGTTTTCGATTTGCTCACAAATCTTGATAACAAAGCGGAAAAATTCGATTTTATAATTCTCGATCCCCCTGCGTTCACAAAATCCAGAAAAACCGTTGACAGCGCTTTTAAAGGATATAAAGATATCAACCTTCGGGCGATGAAACTTCTTCCGAGGGGCGGATATTTTGCAACCGCTTCCTGTTCCCATTTTATGCCGGACGAGCTTTTTGTAAAAATGCTCCGCTCCGCCGCAAAGGATGCGGGAGTTGAACTCCGCCAGATCGAAGCAAGACAGCAATCTCCGGACCATCCGATTCTTTGGAACGTTCCGGAAACGGATTATCTTAAATTTTATATTTTCCAGGTCATCTGACCCATAAGGAGATAAACGTATGGATGCTATGAAAAGATTTGTCATTGATTACGGAAAACTTACGGTTGCTTCCGTTCTTCTTTCAATAAGCACATGGCTTTTTAAATATCCGAACAACTTCAGCTTCGGCGGAATAACGGGTCTTTCCGTTGTTTTAAGCAAGGTAATCGATGTTTCCGCAAGTACCATAAACCTTGTTATAAACGCCGTTCTCCTTGTAATCGGAGTTGTTGTTCTCGGAAAGAATTTTGCCGGAAAAACCTTTTATGTAACCGTTGTTTCAACCGGCGGAATCTCTCTTCTTGACAGGATTTATCCCATTACGGAACCTCTTTCCGGCGAGCCGGTTATAGAACTTCTTTTTGCGGTCGGAATAACCGCCGTTGCTTCCGCAATTCTTTTCAATATGGATGCTTCAAGCGGCGGTACGGATATTATCGCGATGATTCTTAAAAAATATACAACAATGGAAATCGGCGCGGCGATTTTTGCCGTTGACCTTTTGATTGCGGCAAGCGCATTCGTTATTTTCGATTTTACAACGGGTCTTTTCTCTCTCACCGGTCTTTTTGCAAAAACCCTTATCATGGACGGCGCCATCGAAAACCTCAATCTTTGCAAATATTTTACAATTATCACAACAAATCCGAAGCCTATCTGTGATTACATCCATAATGAACTTCACAGAAGCGCAACTATTTATAAGGCGGAAGGCGCATATTCCCATACCGAAAAGAACATTGTTCTTGTTGTTCTTAAAAGAAGCCAGGCGGTTCGCCTTCGCCGATATATAAAAACCGTTGAACCCACAGCATTTATGATGATTACGAACAGCTCCGAAATCATCGGTAAAGGCTTCCGCGGATTCAACTGAAAGGCGAAAAATTTTGGGAAAACTGATAAAAAAATATTTTTACCTTGTTTATATTCTTTTCGGCGCTTTTGTTCTTGCTTTCGGAATGTATAATATCCATTCAAGAACAATAATTACGGAAGGCGGAATCTGGGGAATAGAACTCCTTCTTTTCAACTGGTTCAATCTTTCGCCGGCGGTAACGGCGCCTTTTCTTGACGGAACATGCTACCTTATGGGAGTTGTTTTCCTGGGAAAAGAATTTATTTTGAAATCATTGGTCGGAACCTTGGGATATTCCGCCTTCTATGCGCTTCTTGAACAGTTTCCGCCACTTTTGCCGGATCTGGATTCCGTTCCGATTCTTGCCGCAATAATCGGCGCTGTTTTTGTGGGAATCGGCGCGGGAATCGTTGTACGCCAGGGCGGAGCCTGCGCAGGCGACGATGCTCTTGCGCTTGTTATTTCAAAAAAGCTGAAAATAAAAATATCGCAGGCATATCTTTTTACCGATATGACGGTTCTTCTTCTTTCGCTGACCTATATTCCGTTCAGGCAGATTGCGTATTCGCTTGTAACGGTTCTGCTTTCCGGATGGATAATCGAAAAAGTGCAGAATTGGAAGAAAAAAGAGGCTGTTGGTGCTGTTTTGTCGCAAAAGATGTGATATAATAGGTTCATAAAGAAAGGAGTGCTTTTTAAAATGGAAGGAAAGACAAAGGAAAAACTTCTCTATGTTCTCGAAAGGCTTAAAAAAACCGATGAACAGCACCCTGTGAATACGAATGAACTTATCGCATATCTTGCGGAAAAAGGAGTTACCGCCGAAAGAAAATCCGTCGCAAGGGACGTTGCCGCCCTTCGCGAAGCGGGATATTCCATAATCCTCTGCGATGAATTAAAACGCGGTTATTATATGACCGACCAGCTTTTTGAAGATTATGAACTCAAAATAATCGCGGATGCGGTTTCCGGCGCAAAATTTATTACCTATGACGATTCTGTTTCAATAATAGATAAACTTTGCGAAATGGCAAGCCCCACCGGCGAAGAGATTATTAAAGAGCACACTTTTGTTGATGAAAAGATAAAATCCAAAAATAAAAAAGTCCGTTTTAATATCGACAGGGTCATAACTGCAATAAAAACCGGAAAACGCATAACTTTCCAGTATTTTGAATTTGCGCCGGACGGAAAAATGCAGCTTAAACGCGACGGCCATACCTATGAAATATCTCCGTATTATCTTTGCTGGGATGACGACAGCTATTTCCTAATCGGAAATAGCAAAAGCCACGACCACCTTATCCATTTCCACGTTGAAATGATGACGAACGTTGAAATTACAAGAACTCCCATTCGTCCGAGAAATGAAATTGAAGAACTTCGGGGAAGTTTTTCAATCGGGGAATATCTCCGCAGAAGCGTAAATATGTACGGCGGGGAATCGGTAAAGCTGACCCTTGATTGCAGCGAAAAAATCGCGAAGGACGTCCACAGAGAATTCGGGGAGGATATCCGTTCGATCCCGATTGGCGAAAACCGCTTCCGCACAGAAGTTTATGCGGCGGAAGGGGAAGGACTTATCCGCTGGCTGATGCAGTTTTCCGCGGAAGATTTAAAAGTTCTCGGTCCGGATAATATAAAAGAAGAAATTAAAGAAAGAGCAAAAGCACTTGTTAAACTTTATGAATAACGAAAAAATTTTTGCCGAAGCGATGGCGGAATTTGAAAAATTCAGAATAAATGCCGAATCTTTCTGTAAAATCCGGGAAAAGGACGGCATTGCGCTTATCCGGATTAAAAGCGGCGGAAAAAGTTTTGTTTTCAAGTATTTCAAAAATGCGGATTTCCGAAGGGAAATCCGCATTTATCAGATTCTTGAGGAAACCGGAATTGAAACCGTAAAAATCCATGCCGCAACTGAAAAATCCATTTTAATGGAGGATATTTCCGAAAGCGAAACTTTGCGCCTTGGAAAGGAAGAAGATATGTCGGACCCGGAAGTTGCAAAGGCACTTGCAAAATGGTACAAAAAACTCCATGCGGCGGGTTATAAATATCTTCCGATGCATAATGAAAGTTTTTATTCCGAAAACGCGGTTATAACAAGGGAAAATCTTGCTTTTATAAAATCCGCAACGAAAACAGAAAATATTTCCGTCTGGAAAATCATTGAAGATAATTTTGAAAAGATAAAATCCGCAATAGAAAGCGAAAAATATACCTTCAATTACAACGATTTTTATTACACAAATCTTGTTGTTGCAAGAGATAAATCAAAAGCTTTTATGTTTGATTACAACCTTTTCGGAAAAGGCACGGCTGCTTCGGATATAAACAATGTCTGCTGGTCCCTTTCGGAAGATGCAAAAAAATCTTTTCTTGATGAATACGGAAAAATCTATGAACACGAAAAATTTGTTGCGGAAACGGCAATGGTTCTCTCTTCGCTTTTCTTTGCCTGCAAAAGGGAAGAATTTCCGGATTGGGGAAAGCCTATTCTTGAAGAATTCAAATCCGGCTATATAAATAAAATAAAATCATTGATTGAATTATAGAAAAACGGAAAGCGCCGCCTTCCGTTTTTTTTATATTGCCGGATTTCCGAGCCCGAAACTTATTGAAAGAGCTTCGTCTATTTTGTTCATGGCGCCGTCGTCAAGATGCCCCATATGCTCTTTAAGGCGCTGTTTGTCGATAGTTCGTATCTGTTCAAGAAGAACGATTGAATCTTTTGCAAGCCCGCAGTTTTGGGAAGAAACGGAAATATGAGTCGGAAGTTTTGTTTTGTCCTTCTGGCTTGTAATTGCCGCGGCAATAACTGTCGGACTGAATTTGTTTCCGACGTCATTCTGAACAATAAGTACCGGACGGATTCCGCCCTGTTCGGAACCGACAACAGGGCTGAGGTCGGCATAGTAAATATCTCCTCGTTTAACGGTCATTTTTATCACTCCGTAATTTTGTTGCGAAGATATTATTGACGCAAAAATGTTTTGCTAAACATATTCGCGTTCCATACTATTGATAAATTTTATTCTTCGTGATAGAATAATAAAGTCAAAGAATATATTTTATTTTTAAAGGCAGAAAGGAAGTTTCAATGCCCGAAATAAATTTTATTGAAAAAGTGCGCGAAATCCTTTCAAAAAGGGAAGGCGAACACCGCGCTTATGTTCATACATACGGCTGTCAGCAAAACTTTTCCGACGGCGAAAAGCTTGAAGGACTTCTTGAACAGATGGGTTACACCGTAACGGATTCTTCCGAAGGCGCCGAGTTTGTGATTTTCAACACCTGCGCAATAAGAGAAAACGCCGAAAAACGCGTTTTCGGAAACGTCGGAATCCTTAAAAAAGCCCATGAAGAAAATCCGGATATGATAATTGCGGTTTGCGGATGTATGGTACAGCAGGAACATATAGCAAAAAAATTCCGCCAAAGCTATCCTTTTGTTGATATCGTTTTCGGAACCCATGCGGCTCCGCGTCTTCCGGAACTTGTTTATAAACATATAACCGCAAAAAAACGCCAGTTCGATATCGGCGAAGGCGAAGGCTGCATGGCGGAATATCTTCCGGTACACCGGGACAACGATATGAAAGCAAATCTTCCGATTATGCATGGATGCGACAACTTCTGCACATACTGTGTAGTGCCCCTTGTCCGCGGAAGAGAAAAAAGCCGCCTTCCGGAAAATATCCTTGCGGAAGCAAGAGAAATCGTTGCCGCAGGCTATAAGGAGATAACTCTTCTCGGCCAGAACGTGAACTCCTACGGAAAAGGGCTTGTAAAGGGAATTACCTTCGCAGAGCTTCTTCGGGAAGTTAACGCAATTCCCGGCGATTTCAGAATTAAATTCATGACTTCCCATCCTAAGGATTGCACAAGGGAACTTCTTGAAGCGATCCGCGACTGCGAAAAAGTCTGCAACTACATCCATCTTCCGGTTCAAAGCGGTTCTAACGACGTTCTTCGCCGTATGAACAGAAGATATACCGCCGAACATTATATGGAACTTGTTGATATGGCAAGGGAAATCATTCCGGATGTCACTATTACAAGCGACCTTATAGTAGGCTTCCCGGGTGAAACCGAAGAGGATTTTGAAGCTACCATGGAACTTTCGCGAAAAGCAAGATGGAGCATGACTTACAGCTTCATCTATTCAAAACGCGAAGGAACAAAAGCCGCGGTGATGGAAGACCAGATTCCGCATGACGTTTCATCAAACCGCTTCCAACGTCTTCTTGATTTGCAGACCGAAATCAGCCACGAAGTGAATGCTTCCTTTGTCGGAAAGACAACAACCGTTCTTTTCGACGATGAGGTTGACGTCGGCGAAGGATATATCAGCGGAAGAAGCTACGAAAACCTTGTGGTGCGCGCGCCGCGGACCGATGTTAAAAAAGGTTTTGCAAAAGTTTATTTAAAAGAGTCCCTTGGCTGGGCGCTTGACGGAGAAATTATTAAAACGGAGGAATAATATATGACTGTTATTGAAATGGCACGCGAACTCGGCAAAAAAATCCAGCAGGAGGAAAGCTATATTCTTCTCAACACCGCGCAGAAGGCTGTTGAAGAGGATGACGAACTCCAGGAAAAAATCGCCGAATTCAATATGAAGAGATATGAACTCACCCAGGAAATCACAAAACCGGAACGCGACGACAAAAAAATCGAAGAACTCGACAAAATTGTTCACGAACTTTATGACGTTGCAACAAACCACGAAAAAATGGTAGCATACAACAACGCACAGGACGAGTTCAACGAAATGTTCGAATACGTACTTCATATCATCCAGATGTCTGCGGCAGGGGACGATCCCGACACCATTGCAAGACCCGAACAGGGCGGATGCTCCGGCGACTGCAGTTCCTGCGGTGGATGCGGCTGATTTATAATAAAGGAGGAACCCAAAAATGGATAAACAGGAAATCGCAAAATATCTTGACCACACCCTTCTTAAAGCAGATGCAACTTATGAACAGCTCAAAGCTGTTTGCGACGAAGCAAAAAAATATAACGTTGCGGCCGTTTGCGTAAACTCCGTTAACGTTGATTTTGTACATAACGAACTCAAAGGAACCGACATCAAAACCTGTTCCGTTGTCGGTTTTCCTCTTGGAGCAATGGCTTCCGCCGCAAAAGCTTATGAAGCAGCTTGCGCAATCGAAGACGGTGCGGAAGAAATCGATATGGTAATCGACATCACATCCGCAAAAGAAGGCGACTGGCGTTCTGTGGAAGAAGACATCGCAACCGTTCACAGCGCTTGCAACGGAAAAGCAATTCTTAAAGTTATCATCGAAACCTGCCTTCTCACCAATGAAGAAAAAGTTGAAGCTTGCCTTGCGGCAAAACGCGCAGGCGCAGAATTTGTTAAAACTTCCACCGGTTTCTCCACCGGCGGCGCAACCGTTGAAGATATCCGCCTTATGCGTGAAACTGTTGGCCCCGAAATGGGCGTAAAAGCTTCCGGCGGCGTTAAATCTTATGAAGCAGCATGCGCAATGATCGAAGCAGGCGCTTCCAGAATCGGAACTTCCAGTTCTTCCAAAATCTGTGACTGATCCAATCACAGAAAATAATAAAGCAGAGCACTCGTTTTTTACACAAAAACGAGTGCTTGTGATTTTATCGCAAAAATAATAAAGAAAGGAAAAAGACTTGTTATTTAAAGCAAGGATAGACGTAAAATGAAAAGAATAATTGCCGCAATACTGTTTTTGAGTATTGTTTTTTCCGGTTGTTCTTCAAACAATATGCCGGAAGAAAATTCCGATAAACAGAATACAGGAACTATTTATCTTTATGGAGAACAACATAATGACGAAAAGATTATGGAACTGGAACTGAAACTTTGGCAGCAATATTATAACGAACGGGGCATGCGACATCTTTTTGTTGAATACAGTTATTATACGGCACAGCTTCTTAACCAGTGGATGCAGGCAGAGGACGATGAAATTCTTGAAGATATTTTTAGGGCGTGGAACGGAACAAGCGCAGGCGGCGAAGCAAACAGAAACTTTTTAAAAGCGATAAAAGAAACCTGCCCGGAAACGGTTTTTCACGGAACGGACATTGGTCATCAATATAATTCCATCGGAGCAAAATATCTTTATGAACTTAAAGATAAGGGTCTTGAAGATACGGAAGAATACATGCTTACCCAGGAAGCCATGAAGCAGGGACGCAGTTATTACGGAAGCGATAAGCCAAACCATGTTTACAGAGAAAACGCCATGGTAGAAAATTTTATCAGAGAATTTGAGTCTTTGAACGGAGAAAGCGTTATGGGAATCTACGGTTCCGCACACACTGCGTTGGATTCTCTTAATTTTACCGGTGAAGTTGACTGTATGGGCAAGCAACTTTTTGCAAAATACGGAGATAATGTGATAAGTGAAAATCTTTATGAAACGATTTTAAAAAGTGCGGAACCTATCGGCGAATCTTCCGTAATCATTAAAGAGAAAGAAATAAAGGCCTATTATTATGGAAGCGAAAATATCAGCGCTTATTTTCCGGAATACGAAAAACGTGAATTTTGGCTTTTGGAAGATGCTTATGACATTCTTTCAGAATATGCCTTAAACGGAAATATGCTTCCGCAGGGCGACTGGCCTATGCTTCTTAAAAAAGATACCTCCTATATGATAGTATATTTTCTGAAAGACGGAACGCAGAAAACAGAGTATCACATCTGTGACGGAACGGAATTTAATAAAGAATTGTGTACTTATGAAGTTACTTTGCAATAAAAAAAATCCCTGCCTTGCGGCAAAACGCGCAGGCGCAGAATTTGTTAAAACTTCCACCGGTTTCTCCACCGGCGGCGCAACCGTTGAAGATATCCGCCTTATGCGTGAAACTGTTGGCCCCGAAATGGGCGTAAAAGCTTCCGGCGGCGTTAAATCTTATGAAGCAGCATGCGCAATGATCGAAGCCGGCGCTTCCAGAATCGGAACTTCCAGTTCTTCCAAAATCTGCGACTGATTTTGAATAATAATCCCGCAAAAAAGAGGGAGCACTTCGAAACGAAGCGCTCCCGTTTTTTTATGTCCTAAAGAAAAAGCGTACTTCAAAAAAAGAAGTACGCCGGAAGAAATATGTTTTTGTTTATACTTTATCCGCGATTTCGTAGATAAGGTTCTGGGTTTTTTCCCAACCGAGGCAGGGATCGGTGATGGATTTTCCGTAAATTCCGCCGTCGGTTTTCTGACAGCCGTCTTCAATATAGCTTTCAATCATAAAGCCTTTTACCATTTTTGCAATATCGCTGTTATATTTGCGGCTGTACATGACTTCGTGAGCTATACGGATCTGTTCAAACCATTGTTTTCCGGAGTTTGCGTGGTTGCAGTCAACGATTACCGCGGGATTTTCGTAATTGCCGTTTGCATAAAGGTTATAAACGGTCTGAAGATCCTCGTAATGATAGTTCGGGTGGCTGCGTCCCTGTTTGTCAACGTATCCGCGGAGAATTGCATGGGCAAGGGGATTGCCCTGGCTCTGAACTTCCCATCCGCGGTAGATAAAGTTATGGGGAACCTGCGCCGCGGTGATGGAGTTCATCATAACGGAAAGGTCGCCGCCGGTGGGGTTTTTCATTCCGACGGGAACGTCAATTCCGCTGGCGGTAAGGCGGTGATGCTGGTCTTCAACGGAACGGGCGCCGACAGCAACGTATCCGAGCAGATCGGAAAGATAGCGGTGGTTTTCCGGATAGAGCATTTCGTCCGCGCAGGTAAAACCGGTTTCCTCAAGGGCGCGCATATGAAATTTTCTTACGGCGCAGATGCCTTCAAAAATATCCGGTTCGCCGTTGGGGTCGGGCTGATGAAGAAGACCCATATATCCCTGGCCGGTGGTTCTCGGTTTTCCGGTATAAATTCTCGGAATGATGACGATTTTATCTTTTACTTCCTCCTGAACCTTCGCAAGGCGGTGGATATAATCAAGAACGGAATCCTCACGGTCTGCGGAGCAGGGACCGATTACAAGAGCAAGTTTGTCGGAACGGGATTCAAAAATCGCTTTGATTTCTTCGTCGCGGGCGGCTTTTACGGCAATCATTTTTTCGGTAAGAGGATACATCTCCTTGGTTTCAAGCGGTACGGGAAGTTTTCTTTTAAATTCCATATTCATAGCAATATATCTCCTTTTTACTTTTTATCGAAAAGTGCGCGGCGTTTTGTGGAAACCCTCATCATCTCGCGCATGGTTTCTCTGTCGCCGTTTTCAAGGGTTTTGCGGAGTTTTCCGAATTCGGAAAGAAATTTATCCATCTGTTCAAGCAAAGTTTCTTTGTTGAGCAAAAAAAGCTCGCTCCACATTTCGTCGTTTATCCGGGCTATTCTTGTTAAATCCCGGAAAGAGTCGCCGGTATAATCCTGAAGTTTTTCCCCGTCATAACAGTTCATAAGGGAAACCGCAATGCAGTGGGTAAGCTGTGATACAAAACCGATCATTTCATCGTGTTTTTCCGGAGTAAGAACGGAAACCCGGTTAAATCCCATAAGCCTTCCGAGTTCAAGACAGTCTTCAAGGGCGGAATCGGTGTTTTTCTCCGTTGGAGTCACAATATAGTTTGCGCCGTGAAAAATCTTCGGGTCGCTGTTCTGAACTCCGTAAACTTCTTTACCGGCCATAGGATGCGCCGCAATGAATTCAACGTCCGGGCGGAGAATATCCTGTATTTTATATACAACGGAGCTTTTTACGCCGGTAACGTCCGTAAGAAGCGCGCCGGATTTGAAAAACTGCTGATATTTTTCAATCCATTCAACAAAGGTTTTCGGATAAAGGGCAAAAATTATAAGTTCGGCGTTTTCTATGACCTCCGGAAGAGGTTCGGTATATCCTTCGTCGATGATTCCGTTTTCAACGGCATAGTCTATGTCGCTTTGATTCAATGTTATTGCGGAAATTTTAAAACCGAGTTTTCGAAGAGCCTTTGCATAGCTTCCGCCGATTAAACCAAGACCGACGATAAGTATTTTTTTGCTCGTATCAAGCATCATGCAAAATCACCTCGAATCCGAGTTTTTCAAGCCTTTCGAAGAAATCCGGAAGGCTTTTTGCAGAAGCTTCGGCTCCGTCAATTTTTCCGCCGGTTATGGTTGAAAGAACGGCGCAGGACATTACGATACGGTGGTCGTTGTGTCCGTTAAGAATTTCTGTCGGAGCATGGAAATCATGGGGATATACAACAACGCTGTCCTCATGTACCGTTACCGCAACGCCGAATTTTGTAAGTTCTTCCGCCATGGCGGAAGCTCTGTCGCTTTCTTTTATTTTAAGACGGCGCGTTCCGGTAAAAATTCCGCCGCCCTTAACCGCCGCAAGCGCAAAAAGAATCGGACCGAGGTCGGGGCAGTCGGAGATGTTTATTGTGGGCATTCCCTTGCCCAAAAGGGCAAAGTTTTTTTCATATACCTTATCGCCCTGAAGGCTGTCCGGATTTAGTCCGGTAATTTCGATTTCGCTTCCGAGTTCATTGAGCGCGGCAAAGAAAGCGGCGTTGGAATAATCTCCTTCAACCTTTGCGGAAACGGGGTTGTAGCTTTGATTTCCTTTAATAAAAAGCGTTTTTTCGTCCTGCCAGATAATTTCAATTCCGAAGGCGGAAAGAGCTTCTATGGTAAGATTTATATAAGATCGGCTTTCAACGGGCGGAATAAGCTGGATAACGCTGTCCTCCTCCATAAGAGGAAGAACGAAAAGAAGTCCGGTGATGAACTGGCTGCTGATATTGCCTTTTATTTTATATGTTCCGCTCCGAAGCTTTCCGCCAAGGGTTATTTTGTCCGGATTTACTTCAAAACGAATATTCTGCTTTTTAAAAATATCCTCATAAACCGAAAGGGGACGGGAAAGAAGCTTTTCGCTTCCGGTGAGAGAGAAGGTCTTTCCGTCAAGAAGACATATGGGAATAAAAAAACGAAGGGTGCTTCCGCTTTCGCGGCAGCGGAGAACGGCATCTTCCGGAATATTGCGGATATCCGCGCCGGTTATTTCGACTTTATCTCCGGAAATCTCATATTTTGCGCCGATTGCCGAAAGACAATCGAGAGTTGCCTTCATATCCTCGGAAGAAGAGATTCCCTCGATTATGCTTTTTCCTTTTGAAAGACCGGCGCCGATCAAAAGCCTGTGCGCCATGCTTTTTGAAGGGGGCGCCGCCATTATGCCCTTGCCTTTGCCGGGTTTTATTTCTGCAATCAAGGGTTCTTCCTCCTTTCAATAAGAATATCCATGGCTTCAAGGTATCCGTCGGTTCCGTGACCGATTACGGAAGCGATGCAGCCGAGCCGGATATAGCTTATCTGGCGGAATTCCTCTCGTTTTGAAACGTCGGAAATATGAACCTCGACCGTCGGGATTCCGACAGCCTTTACCGCATCAAGTATTGCGATGCTTGTATGGGTATAAGCGCCGGGATTGATTATAATTCCGTCAAAAATTCCGTAGGCTTCCTGGATTTTATCAACAAGAGCGCCCTCATGGTTGCTTTGGAAAAAATCTGCAAAAACGCCTCTTTTTTCAGCGTGGTCGGAGATTTTTTTAATTAAGCTGTTATAATTTTCGCTTCCGTAAATTCCGGGTTCGCGGATTCCGAGCATATTCAGGTTGGGTCCGTTAATCACTAAAATTTTCATTCAAAAAATCCTCCCTGATTTTTCTTAACACATCTTTCGGGGAACAGTCCGCGTCGATTATCGAATCGGCGCTTTTTTTATAGATTTCATACCGTTCCGCATAGCGTTTTTTTATAGCCTCAACGCTGGAAGCTGTCGGTCTGTCAAGAGTGGGAATAAGTTTTTCCGGCGGGCGGTCAATAAAATATATTTTTCCGTTTTTTGAAAGGTTTTCAATATTTTCCGGATTCAAAACCGCGCCGCCGCCGGTTGAAATAATGCTTCCGGTTTTTCCGGAAAGATTCAAAATTGCGTCATGTTCAAGTTTCCGGAAATATTCTTCGCCCTCGTTTTCAAAAATATCGGGAATCTCTCTTCCGGTTTGGTTTACAATAAGTTCATCGGAATCAAAAAGCGGCATTTTGAGTTCTTCGGAAAGAAGTTTTCCGACGGTTGTTTTTCCGGATGCGGGCATTCCGATCAGAACGATATTTTTCTTCATCCGGAGAATATCGAGATAGATTTCTTCCGCTTTTTCTTCGGGTATTTTTTTATCAAAAAAATGTTCCGCGGCAAGGATTGCCTGCATTACGAGCATATAAAGTCCGCCCTGAGCACGGATGCCGAGTTTTCTTGCTTTTTGGATAAGCTTTGTGCTCAAAGGGTTGTAAACAACGTCGATAACGCCTTTAAGATCGGGAAAATACGAAGGATCGAAGGCGGAAGAATCAAGGTTCGGAAACATTCCGCAAGGGGTTGTGTTTATTATGAACTCCGCATCCGGATGTCTGAGCACCGCTTCTTCATTGGTGATTGCTCCGAAAGAGGGAACAAGGTCGGTTTTGAGCACCGTCCGGGCGCCGAGTGATTTAAGGACTGCTTCCGCAGTATGGGAGGTTCCTCCGTTTCCGAAGATTATTGCCTTTTTATCATAAACGGAGATTCCGTTTTTCTTAATCAAGGCGCAAAGACCGCCGAAATCCGTGTTGTATCCGAAAAGCTTTCCGTTCCGGTTGACTATCGTGTTGACAGCGCCGATGCTTTTTGCCGCTTCGTCAATTTCATCAAGAAAAGGAATTACGGTCTGCTTATAAGGAATAGTCACGTTAATTCCTTTAAAATCCCGCTTTTTAAGAAAATCCTCAACTTCATCCGGAGCAAGCTCTTTTATTTCATATTTATAACTTCCGATTCGTTTATGAATTTCGGGTGAAAAACTGTGGGGAAGATGTTCCCCGATAAGTCCGTATTCCATGATTTTACCTCAGCCAGTCGGTGCCGTATCTTTGGGCAAGAATATCGCAAAGAACGATTGCTGCGGCGGAATCCGCAACAACCCTTGCCCTGTGAATAATTGCCGGGTCATGGCGTCCTTTTATCGAAAGGTTTTTGTTTTCGTTTTTTATAAAATCAACCGTTTCCTGCTCTTTTGAAACAGAAGGGGTCGGTTTTATTGCACAGCGGAAAGTTATATCGCATCCGTTGGAAATTCCGCCGTTTATTCCGCCGTTATGATTGGTTTTTGTGGAGATTTTTCCGTTTTCGTCAACAAAAAAAGAATCGTTTGCTTCGCTTCCACGCATTTTTGCCATATCGAATCCGCTTCCGAATTCAACGCCTTTAACGGCGGGAATGCTGAAAAGCATATGGGCAAGCCGGCTTTCAATGCTGTCAAAATACGGTTCGCCGATTCCTGCGGGAACGCCGGCTACGGCGGTTTCAAGAATTCCGCCGACGGAATCGCCTTCGGATTTTGCCGCAAGGATTGCTTCTTCCATTTTTTTGCCGGATTCATCATCAAGAACCGCAAAAAGTTTTTCGTTAAGAGAATCGATATCCTCTTCGGTATTTTTGAATTTTCTGTCCCGAATACCGGCGCATTCGGCAATATGGGTGCCGATTTTTATGCCTTTTTTCTCAAGGGCGGAAAGGCAGATTGCTCCGGCGGCAACAATTCCGGCGGTTATTCTTCCGGAAAAATGTCCGCCGCCGCGGTAATCCTGAAAACCGTGATATTTGCATTGAGCGGAATAATCGGCATGTCCGGGTCTTGCGGTGGAAGCAAGTTCGGAATAATCTTTGCTGATTGTGTTTTTGTTGGGAATGAGTATTGCAATGGCTGTTCCGGTTGTAAAACCGCCGAAAACGCCGCTTAATATTTCAAATTCATCCGCTTCCTGCCTTGAGGTGGAAATTGCACCGGAGGGACGTCTTTTTGTAAGCTGTGCGGCAATGAAATCCTCATCAACCGGAATTCCGGGCGCCATTCCGGAAAGTATTGCAACAATTCCAAAGCCGTGGCTTTCTCCCGCAAGAGTTATGGAAATGCTCTGTCCGAACGTGTCTTTCATGCAAAAAACTCCTTTATATGCTCAAATAGTTCTTCGGTGCTCCATTCTTCCGTTTTAAAACTTCCGATTTCCGGAACGGTGATAACCGTTACCTTTTTGCCGCTGAATTTTTTGTCATGGGCGGCGGCGGAAATCAGTTTTTCTGCGCTGCCGCGATATTCCGTCGGAAGGTTCAGTTTTTTGAGCACGGCTGTCAGTCTTTCTCTTGCTTCGGGGGAACACATGGGAATCATTCCGAGAGCGACGCATTCCCCATGATAAAGTACGCCCAATTCTTCCGCGCTTTCAATGGCGTGGCCCATGGTATGTCCGAAATTAAGCACCTTACGAAGGCCGGATTCTTTTTCGTCCTGCTCAACAACGGCGGCTTTTGTTTTTACGGAACGGGTGATTATTTCTTCGATGTTTTCATGAGAATCTGATTTTTCAAAAATCTCAAAAAGCTCCTCATCAAAAGTAAGCGACATTTTTACAGCTTCCGCAAGACCGTTTGAAAAATGGCGTTCCGAAAGGGTTTTTAATGTATCCGGGTCAATAAGAACGGCCTTCGGCTGATAAAAAGCGCCGACAATATTTTTGATTTTTCCAAGGTTAACGGCGGTTTTTCCGCCGACGGAAGAATCCACCTGTGAAAGAACCGTAGTTGGGATATTGTAAAAATCTATTCCTCTCATATAGCTTGCGGCGGCAAACCCCGCAAGATCGCCGACAACGCCGCCGCCGACCGCAACAACGCAGTCGCTTCTCGTAAAACCGTGCTCAAGCATGAATCCGCAAAGCTTTTCAAAAACGGAAAGACTTTTGCTTTCTTCGCCCATAGGAACGGTTTCGATGAATGCCTCCCGGCATTGGGCGGCAATTTCTTTGGAATATTCTTCGGGAACGCCGGAATCGGTGACTATAAGAACTCTGCGGTCAAGGTTTATTATTGCGCCTGCTTTTTTGAGCAATCCACGTTCGATTGTTATATCGTAGCTTCCGATCGGAAGATTTACCGCTACTTTCATAAATTAACTCCTTTCATAAGGAAGGGTTTTTAAAGTTTCTTTTCGTGGGGGAAAGAGCCGATTATGCGAAGATGGTCGCAATATTTCGAAAGTTCGCGCATCATGCGCTTTCCGGATTCACTGTATGCGTTTCCGTCCGCTTCAACGTAAAAATAATATTTCCACATAAGCTCTTTCATGGGGCGGCTCCTGAGGGTTCTCATGTTGAATCCGCAGTCGCCAATTATGTTGATAGCCTGCGCAAGAGCGCCGGCCTCGTCTCTTACGGTAAAAACCATAATGAACTGGCGTCCCTGCTCTTTATAATCGGGAAGGCTTTCCGCGCGGCTGAAAACCGCAAAACGGGTGGTATTCATGCTGCTTTCGTTTATCCGGCGTTCAAGAACATTTAATCCATAAAGTTTTGCGGTGTCGCGGCTTGCTATTGCCGCAAGGGTTTTATCGCCGGATTCCGCAACCTGCTGGGCAGCAATGGCGGTATTGTTTGCGCGAACGGCTTCAAAACCGTGTTTTTTGATATATTTTGTGCATTGTTCAAGCGCCTGGGGGTGGCTTATGACGGTCTTTATATCGTCAATGGTCGCTCCGGGAAGTCCGAGAAGATTATGGGTGACTTCAAGATCGTAAATTCCGTTGATATAAAGTCCGCCCTGGAACATGAGATCTATTACCTGAGAAACCTCTCCGGCATAGCTGTTTTCTATCGGAAGAACGGCGCAGTCGCAGTCGCCGGAGGAAACGGCTTCGTATGCGGAGGTGAAATCCCCGAAGGGAATATGGTTTGCGTTCGGGAAGATGTTTTTTGCGGCTATATTTGCAAAAGCGCCCTCAACTCCGCTGTATGCAACCCGAAGTCCCTGCTGAAGCATTTGCTGATAACTTCTTGAAATGCTCATGGTGTCTTTCAAAAAATTGACATAATAGGAGCGGAGAACTTCATCCTCAACAAATGCGGAGTTTTTGGCAATAAGTTCGTTTTCGCGGTTTTTATCAAGAATCGGAAGACCCCGTTCCATTTTGTATTCGGAAATAAGCTTTGCGGCTTCCATTCGCTTTATAAAAAGCGCGGCCATTTCTTTATCGATTTCGTTTATGCTTTTTCTTGCTTCTTCAAGTTTGTTCATCTGAAATATTCCTCCGCAAGTTTTTTGAATGCAGGCAGGGAACGTTTTATCTGTTCTGCCGATACGCAATAGGAGATCCGTACAAATCCGCTCATGCCGAAATCGTCGCTTGGAACAACGAGAATTTCATATTTTTTTGCCCTTTCGCAAAATTCGGCTGCATCGTTTCCTGGAGTTTTTAAAAAGAGATAAAAGGCTCCCTTCGGTTTGACGGCTTCAAAACCCATTTCGGAGAGTGCGCCGTAAAGAAGATTGCGGTTTTGTTCATAAAGAGAAATATCCGAGGTCATTTTTGCGCATTTCGGAATCATGTGCTGGAAAAGGGAAGGGGCGCATACAAAACCAAGCGCTCTTCCGGCTCCGCAGATTCCTGCGTAAAGTTCTTTCCAGTCCGGATTTTTCGGCGAAACAAGGATATATCCGATACGCTCTCCGGGAATGGAAAGGGATTTGCTGTATGAATAGCATATTATGGTATCGTTATAGTATTTTGTGACAAAAGGAACTTTTTCGCCGTCATAAACAAGTTCGCGGTAGGGTTCATCGGAAATGAGATAGATTTTTTTGCCGAATTTTTTCTCTGCATCAGAAAGAATTTTTCCGAGTTTTTCGATGCATTCTTCGGAAAAAACTGCGCCGGAAGGGTTGTTCGGGGAATTGATTATAACCGCGGCGGTTTTTTCGGAGATACTTTCGGAAAGCTTTTCAAAATCAATATCAAAATCGGGCCAAAGGCACGGAACGGTAACGATTTTTGCTCCTGCGGTTTCCGCAAAAACAGTATATTCGGGGAAATACGGCGCAAAAAGAATAACTTCTTCACCGTCATTGACAACTGCTGAAAGCGAAACGGTAAGAGAAGCGGCGGCTCCGCAGGTAAGATAGAGGTTATCCGCGGAAAAATCCGTTCCGAATCTTTCGTTTAAATCGTCGGCTATGGCTTTTCTTGCAAAAAAATCTCCCGGAGCGGAAGTGTATCCGTGTACGGAAATCGGGTTTTCCTCAGTAATAATTCTGCAAAGCTCCTCGGAAAATTCTTTCGGCGCGGGAATGCTTGGGTTTCCGATGCTGAAATCGAAGACGTTTTCTGCGCCGATTTCCGCTTTGCGTTTGTTTCCGTATTCAAAAAGCTCCCTTATAACGGAACGCTTTTTGCCGAGACTCTTCATTCTTTCGGTGTTCATACCGCACCTCCATGGATTATGGTTAACACTGTTAACCATAGAATAATATAACTATATTATACCTATATTAAAGAAAAGTCAATAATTGAAATTAATTTTTTCGGTGCTATAATATATTTGGAATTGGAGGCGGTTTTATGGATGAAGAACTTGGTTCCGCTTCTGTAAGGGAACAGCTTATAAAAGCGGGAATCACGGAACTTGAAAAACACGGAATATCGGATTTTTCGCTCCGAAGGGTTGCTGCAGCCTGCAGCATTTCCTGCGCGGCTCCGTATAAGCATTTCAGGGATAAGGAAGCGCTTATTGAGGGAATTTTCGATTATATCGAAAACCAGCTGGATTTTCTTCTTAATCAGGTGGAAGAAGTTTATACAGATCCGAAAACGAGGCTTGTTGAAATATGTATCGCCTATGTGCGTTTTTGCATAGCAAACCCGCATTTCAGGGCAATTCTTATGCTTTCCGGAAGAAAACTTCCTCTTGCGGAAAGAACAAAGGAACTTTTAAAGCTTTGTTTCCCGGATATGGAAAAAACGGAAAGGGAGAGCCGGGAATACGTCATTCGGAGCATCGCATACGGCTCCGCGCTTCTTATTGAAAGCGGGGAACTGGAATACAGCGACCGTGCCCTTGAACGAATAAGAAAGAATCTCCTTTATGAACTTGGCGAATAAAACGGAAAAAAACATGCAATTATATTTCGGCATTAAAAAATCCCTGCCTTTGGGCGGCACTTCGTAAGGAAGTGCCGCCTATTTCTTTTGGCACGCTTTTGTAATCAGCTAAAATGATTGAATTATTGGACAAATTCAAATCTGTAATGGAGGATTACATAATGGCAAATTTTATTGAAGAATTGTATTACGGAAATATCGAACCACAGAATGTGAAAAAGAAGAAAAGCAAATCGTATAGCAGAGAAATGAAAATACTTTCCGAAAACGAAGATATTCTTTTAGAGAAACTTCCCGAAGAAGATAAAAAGCTGTTTCTTGAATATGTGGACGCATGGGGTATTGTAGATGGAGAATCTGTTGTTGATAGCTCATTACCGGATTCAGACTTGGAGCAAAGTTTACATACGATACTTTTGTATCTGTTGAATCGGATATACTGAAAGAAGGCTGAATCATGGAAAAGAAACGATATATTACTCTTGATGATTCCGAATGGAAAATCGTAATAAATGCGCTTAATGATTTAAGAAACTCTCTTATTCGGCAAGGAAGATACACCGATGCGGTTGATGACATAATGATAAAAGTCATAAACACTAAACCTAAAAGAAAACTATTCTTTTGGAGGTGAAGATATGGATTATACACTTTGCGGAGATTATTACTTACCAAATCTTTTGCCGGTTCAAGAGGAAGAACACAAAATCGGTATTTACGGTCAACGATATTTCAGGTACATAAAAGAACATGATAAAATCCTTTTCATAAATCTTCTTACCACAGGAAAACTCAGTGAACATCTTGCTGAAATCGATAGGCGTGCTCAAGAAATGAAAGCAATGCTCGTAAAGCAAATGGCAAAGCAAGAAGGAGTTAACGAGGTGCTCAAAGAGCATGATCAGATAGAATGGGTGAAAAGGATGAACAGCATCAGAAACAGGGTAAAAGAAATTGTATGGAATGAAATAGTGTAGCAGCAAAAAAGCATCGGCAAATTTTTTGCCGATGCTTTTTATCATTTATCTTTGTGTATTCTGTTCACCAATGCCGCAAGTTCAAATCTGCTGTGAACATCGAGCTTTCTGTAAATATTTTTGGTGTGATCTTTAACTGTGTGTTCGGAAATAAAAAGGATTTTTGCAATATCACCGTTGCTGTAACCGTAACCGATAAGGTCAACAACCTCAAGTTCGCGTTTTGTAAGGGTATCAAGAACATTTTTGGAAATATTTTCTTCCCCGGCAGGTTCTTCGGCGGCTTTTTTCTCCGGAACTCTTCTGTTGAAGTTATAGAGAAGGAAAGGTTCAAACTGAAGATAGATTAACGCAAGAATCACCATTATTACCGAATATGCAAGATTGAGCATATTTGCCGCAGAGCGGAACATTTCCACCATTGCGCCCTGAACAAGAACAGCCGCAAGCGCAAGACCAATAATAATCGGCGTGATAAAACGGGAAGGATATCCTTTTGCAAGAACAAGGCCGTAAAGCGGAATAATCTGGCAGGGCATCATTCCGATTCCTATAAAAGCGCAGGCAATATATGCCAAAAAGGGAACATAGAAAGAAACATAAGTAAGCAAAAATCCTACGCAGCCTACGGCCATGCATACCGAAATTGAACGGAAAGGATGGATATTCGCCTTTTTATAAAGAAGATAAATTCCAACGCCGGCCGCCGCATCGGTCAGATAGGTTATAAAAACGCCGTGCTGAATTTCGCCGGAAATTGCCGGACCGGAAACCGCCATAAGCGCACTTATAAAAACCATGATATACGTTCCGATAAGAAGCTTTTTCGGCGCTGTAAGTCCATCGCTTTTTTTAACGTAGCGCTGGCAGGCTTCGGAATTTGACGGCATTCTTACAAAAAAGAACAAAACAGCCGCAACCGCAAAAACGGTAACTATTCTGAAAACAGGGAAGGTTATGGGTAAAAAATCGTTCTGAACGGCGGCAATCAGAAAAACCGCAACGCCGTATGCAAGGGTAAGATGTATTATCGCCGTATTTTCGGTAAAAAAGTTTATTATGGTAAAAGACTCAAAGCCAATAATAAAACAGCAGAAGAAAACATGGGCATA
>SVMR01000035.1 GCA_015067315.1 Oscillospiraceae bacterium
ATCAAACGCATAAAGACAGATTCTCCTTTTCGCATTTTTCCATAATACATTTTAGCCCTTCCCACTCTAAAAGTCCAGTATTTTTGCTGTTTTTGTTGACCGCACTTAAAATAGGTTTTATAATAACCATATAATTGACTTTCGGAGGTCACCATGAAAAAGATGTTTAAAATTCTGGCTTTTCTGCTTGCCTTTGCGCTTCTTTTTTCCGGATGCGCCCGGGACGGAAAATCCGCCTATGAAATTGCCGTTGAATACGGTTTTGAAGGAACGGAGCTTGAATGGCTCGAATCACTTAAAGGTGCGGACGGCAAAGACGGAACCGACGGCAAGGACGGAAAAGACGGTAAAGACGGACGCGACGGCGTTGACGGAATCAATGGCATTGATGGAATCGATGGAATGAACGGCGCAAACGGCGAAGACGGTTCCGACGGAAGAAACGGACGCGACGGCAAAGATGGCGTTGACGGAAAAGACGGCATGGACGGAAAAAACGGACTTTCCGCTTACGAAATCGCTCTCCAGCACGGTTACACCGGAACCATCGAGGAATTTGTCGCAATTCTTCTTGGAACCGCTTCCGATATCGCACCGGAAGAAGGCGAAGCGGCTGTTGAAGGCGAAACCGAAATTGACGAAGGTTCCGGAAGCTATATCCCCGTTCCCGGAAAATCCGCTTATGAAATTGCTCTTGACCACGGATTTATCGGCACCGAGGAAGAATGGCTTGAAACCCTTCGGGGCTCAACCCTTGAAATAAGCGCCGACGGATATTGGGTTCTTGACGGAGAAAAAACACAGTATAAAGCCGACGGAACCGCAAAAGCCGAGGAAATTGAAGAAAGACTCAGCTACCTTTTCAATGTGGAAGAAATCTTTACAAAATATTCCGAAACAACGGTTTCTCCCCAATGGTCATATCTAACTTCAACTTTCTCCGGCTGGGGCGGAAGTATCGGACATCCCGAAAATTTCAACACTATCCGCTTCCGTGTCCGGGCAAGAGATGAAGCTATTACCAAAATCAAGGTTTTCCTCAACGCTTATGACAAAAACGGCGAAACTCTTTATGTTGAAACCCTTGACGTAAACATCGCTCCTAAAACCGACGCATGGGTCGATTGGGTTTTGCCTGAAGTTTATCAGAACACCGAAGACCTTCCGCTCTATTTCATTTATAACTGCAACGAACTCTGCGACGTCTGGTCCAATTTCAGCAATAAAATCCCTGCAAATGAATATCAGGCGGTCACAACTTATACCACAAACGGAAAATTTCTTGACAACCCTTCGAAAATGACGAACGTTGTCGATAATCCCTGCCGTTATCTTTACGTCCAGCTCGGACACAAACAGGAATCCTATGTTTTCAGCATAGATTTTGACGAAATTGAAGAATATGTAAACGTTTTCCTTGCGGACGAATACGAACTTGTTGTCGGCGATAATTTCCAGCTTTTTTATCGGGGAGTTATCCAGGCGGTAAATCCCTATAACTATTACATAAAAACAACCTGCAAAAAAGGAAGCGCCTACCCCCGCTATTTTGAATGGAAACCCACCGCGGAAGATGTCGGACGCCATCAGCTGACATTGCAGGTTCTCGACAACAACGGAAATCTTCTCGGTGAAGACAAAACCACTCTTGTTGTAAAAGAAGCGGTTGAACCCACAAGGAATATAAATATCCTCTGCATCGGCGACAGCCTTACCGCAGGAGGATACTGGCCCGGCGAAATGAACCGCCGCCTTATCGGCGAAGGCGGAACTCCCATTGCAAACGGCTTTTCCAACATCAGTTTTGTCGGCGCAAAATCCGCTAAAATAAACGGTTATAACGTGAATTTTGAAGGAACCGGAGGCTGGACATGGGCAACTTTCCTTTCCGATAAAAGTCCGTTCTATAACCCGGAAACCGGAAAAATAAGCTTTAAATATTACTGTGAACAAAACGGAATCGAAACAATCGATTGCCTCTATACCCTTCTTACATGGAACGGACAGGGAACGCCTTTTAAAACAAATTACAGCGTTTCAACCGGACATTTTGCAGACGCAGCAAAACTAATCGATATTCTCCATGAGGAATATCCGGACGCAAAAGTGCGCTGCCTTGGAATACAAATGCCTTCGCAAAACGGCGGAATGGGTTATAACTATGGGGCAAACGGCGGTTACAGCGATACCTACGGAATGCTTGTCACCGCGATGAACTATAACGCAACTCTTGAAGATTTCTGTCAGCAGGATAAATACAGGGATTTCGTGAAATTTGTTGACGTTGCCGGCCAGTTCGATACAGATTACAATATGCCCAACACACAAAAACCGGTCAACAACCGCAGTACGGTTACTGAAACTTTCGGCACAAACGGCGTTCACCCAAGCGTGAACGGATATTATCAGATCGCCGATTCCGCATACAGAGCCTTTATCCACGATATTCACAAATATTACTCTTAACAGCAAAAAAGCTCCCGTGCTCAAATCTGAGCACGGGAGCTTTTTTTACAACTTCATTTTTTATCGATTCCCGTAAATTTTTCCGGAAAGTTTCTTGCGTAATGGAAAAGGAACTGCTGGGCGATTCCGGCATATTCGGTCACGCAAGCGGGCATTTCGCCTCCGAGAGCGGCAATAACTCTTTTCATCCATACATCCGCGGGACAGCGTTCCGCCCTTCCTAAGCCATAGAGAAGGACGCAGTCCGCAACCTTCGGACCGACGCCGTGTACCTTTAAAAGGCGCTCCCGGGCTTCAAAAAGAGGTGCTTTCATAAGTTCTTCAAGAACAAGGGTTCCTTCAAAAACTTCCTTTGCCGCAGAAGAAATATATTCAGCGCGGTAACCGCATCCAAGCTTTGCAAAGCTTTCTGCCGTTTCTTTTGCAAGCCTTTCCGGAGTCGGAAAAGCAAAAATTCCCGGTTCGATCTCTTCGCCGAAGGCAGCGCAAAGCCTTTCAACAATGCCTTTTATTCTTGCGATATTGTTGTTCTGGCTGATTATAAAAGTGATGAACGCCTCCCAGGGTTCCTGATGAAGAACTCTTATTCCCGGCGCAAATTCGCAGGCCTCCCGAAGCATTTCGTTTGCGCCGAAATCCGATTTCAAGGAATCGTAATCCCTTCCGAAATCGAAATAATCGAACCAGACTTCATTGAATTGTTTTTCGTCGGCGCCGATGAAGGTAATTCCGTCTTTTTCCGGACGGATATTGCCGTAAATCCCTTTTACAACTCCCCTCCAGTTTCCGTTTTCGTCCGCTTTCCAGCGGAAACATTGGCCGCAGTCGAGAGTTTCCGGAAGAGAAAGTCCGCTTATTTCCGTGACGCGGATTCCTTCTTCAATTTTCTCTGTTTTCATAAAAAAATCACCTTTTTCCGATGTTTTTTGTGCAGTTTTTTTGAGCATTTTCAGGTTCTTTTCCGGCTTTCTTTTGAGCATTGATGCTCAAAAAAAGTTTACGTAAAGTCTAATAAACTGTTTGTATGATTGTGAACAAACTGTTTCCACAATGTTAAAATCCTGTTTTTTCCCTTGAAAACAAGCCTTTTTCAAATAGGTTTTCAACCTTTTCCACAGAGTTTTCCACAATGCTCCTTAAAATAATATCCTTTTTGTATAATTTCTGTTTTATCAAAAACGGAAAAATCTTTGTATAAAACCGCCCATAAATATAAAACTATATGTGGATTATTTTATACGGAGGTGTTCTTTTAAAAATGCTGCGTGGAGTCAATAAAAGAATCATTGAAATCAACAATATCGAGGGCGGATATTTTGAAAAGGTGCTTTTTTTCGTAAACGACGAAAAGAAAACCGAACCCGATTCCGTGCTCAGCCGTCAGGCGGAAAAATATGTTTCCGATTCGTGCTCAATAAAATACAAAAAATGTTTTTGGGGCGGCGAAACCGCAAAAATCCTTATAAAAATGGCAATATCCGCCGGCGCTGGATTCGCCGTCGGAATATTGCTTCTTTGAAATATTATTTTGTAAGGCGTCTGATAATCATTTCATATTGGGGATATTTTTTAAGAAGTTCTTCCCTTTCAAGAAGTTCAAAATCTCCGAATTCAAAACCGGGCGAAACCATGCATCCCGCAAGAGAATAGCCTGTTCCGTCCATAACTGCGCCGAAAATGCTGCCCTTCGGGATAAGTACCTGGGGCTGTTCCCCTCTTTCAATATCAAGACCGAGTTTTACTCTTTCGAGTTCGCCGTTTTTATTGATGATATGGATAATCATCGGAACTCCGGAATGGAAATACCAGATTTCGTCGGATTTAAGACGGTGGAAACGGGAAACGTCCCGGTCTTTAAGAAGAAAATAGATGCTTGTCCAAAGTTTTCTGTTTCCTTCAAAAGCGGAATCCACCGCGGACGCATCGATAATATCTTTTGATTTAAGACATTCGTTATAATATCCGCCTTCGGGATGTTCTTTCATATTAAGCTTTTCAACAAAATATTTTCCGGTAAACAAAGAAAAAAGCCCCCTAATATTTGATATAACTATAATACCATTTTTTAAGGGGCTTTTAAAGCCTTTTATTGAAAATTCGGATTAAAAACATTTTACAAAAACCTCTTTTTGTGGTATGCTTTAAAAAGAATTTTTACGGAGGATTTTTTTGATGAATTACATATATCTTATTCTTGGAATTATACTCGGCATTGTTTTTCTCGGAAGGGCAAAAAACGCAAAAAACAAAAAATTTATTCCCTATGAAGCAAAAATGAAGCTTAAAAGCAAAAAGACCATAGATCAATATGACGAATGGTGCAAAAAAGAAGCTCTCGGATGCAGACTTGTTGGCATCGGTTTTATTCTTTTCGGTCTTTCCGCAACTTTTATGGACAGCAGCGTTGCCGTCGGAAACGTAATTTCGATTGCTTCCCTTGTTATTTTTGTTATCGGCTTCATTATGAGAATCATCAACAACAAAAAGCACCTCGGACATTATTTTACAAAATAACAAAAACAAAAAATCCCGTCGGAAGACGGGATTTTTTTTGAAAAGATAACAATTTAAGGAGTTTTATATGGATATTGTTTTAGATGTAAATTTTGATTTTACCTCGGATACTCCTAATTATTGGAAGGATTTTTGGAGCGACATAACCGGAATTGGTGGGGGAAACAGCGATCCTGATATATTTAGTCCCACTTTGCAAAAATATCATCAAATCCTTTGGAGCAGACAACTTCCGAACGGCGAAAAAATGTGCTTGTCAATCGGTTCCGGAAGCAATTATCTGACTTGGAATAATTTTCGCTTTGGAAGTGATTCTATCACTGCGAGTTTCCGTTATAAGAAATACAAATATATGCTCGAACAGCTTACAAAAGTAATTCCCAATTATCAAAACTATATGGAAACATTCATAAGAAAAGCTTACACGATAGGAGGAAACATAATTTTCCCAAAAACCAACAGCATAAATCGTGCACGCGGCATAAATTCCGAAATATGCGACAGATGGGATTTAACTCTTGAATGTATAAGAAGATATTATAACAATGAAAAAAGTCCTTTATATGAAACCCTTGTTTTAAATAAAGATTTCTTCGACTTATTTGTTGATTTCAAAGGATATGTAGATTTCTTTTTTATTCAAGACTGTGTTTCTTCAGATTATAGCTCCGTATTATTTTGGATTGGAAGCGGAAGTTTTGAAAAAAATCCTTTTCCGAAATCCGCTGAGGAATATATGCAATGGATATCCAAAGAATTAGAGTTTGTAGAAAAACGAAACAACAGAATAAAAGAATACATAGAAAAATTATAATTTTTGCAACCAAATCTATTTTTCTCCGTGTTATATAGCTGAAAGGAGGTTTTTGAATTGGAAGATTTTAAAATAATCGAACTGTTTTTTCTGCGCAGCGAAAACGCAATAAGCGAAACCGAAAGAAAATACGGCCGTTATCTTTCAAAAATCGCTTATAACATTCTTTTTGATTTTGAGGACAGCAAAGAATGTGTCAACGACACCTATATGAAGGCATGGAATTCCATTCCGCCGCAAAAACCGAATGTTCTTTCAACATTTCTCGGGAAAATAACAAGACGCCTTGCGATAGACGTTTTCCGTAAGAAACACGCCGAAAAACGCGGAAATTCCGAATATGCCCTTTCCCTTTCGGAACTTGACGAATGTATTCCGGACAGATTTTCAGCCGAAGCGGAATTTGAACGGAAGGAACTTTACGAAAGCATAAACCGCTTTCTTGCTTCTCTTTCAAAAGAAAACCGCGATATCTTTCTTTGCCGCTATTTTTATTCCGATTCGATTAAAGAAATCGCCTCCTTTTTCGGAACAAGCGAATCCAAAATCAAAAGTTCCCTTTTCCGAAGCAGAAAATTACTTAAAGAACACCTTGAAAAGGAGGGTTTTTATTTATGAAATCCGAAGATATTTCCGAAGCAATGAATGATATAAACGAAGATTTTATCGAATCCGTAAACGAGCGAAGAAAACCGAAGGCAAAAAAATCCGCATGGGTAAAATGGGTTTCCGCCGCCGCGGCAATAGCGATCATCTGTTTTGCCGGAGCAAAAGTTTTTTATGAACCGGAAATCGAACCGGAACTAAACGATAATTACGTCGGCGGAACCGGAACCGAATACAGCGGAACTCTTCCTCTCCTTGAATATACGGAAAGCAGTATGACTGCCTACGGTTTCGAAGGTTATATGGCTTATGATATTTCCGAACTTGAAAACGGAAATCCCTGGAACGAGGATATGGTTTTTGAAGCCCTTCCTGTTTTCCGCAACAACTCTTTCAATGAAGTCGGAATCGCCTATCCGGGAATCGGCGAAGAAGCCATGAACGAAAAACTCGGAAGCATTGCCGAAAAACTTGATTCCGAAATGCAGGAAATAGTTAAAACAACCGTCGGAGAATATTCTTCCGGAACGGGAATCCCTGATGATTTTGTTGACAGAATCGAAGCTGATTTCGGAAGTTTCACCGTTGAAATTCAATCCAACGGCGGCGTTGTTGCAACTTACAACGGTTTTGACGGAGCAGAGCTTCCGGAAGAATACAGCTTCACTTACAGCGAAACAACCGAAGGCGAAGCATATAAAACAATAGCATATCTTTATGAAAATTACGGCAGCATAATCGGGATTCCCGAGGCAACTTTTGTTACTTCTAAAGAATATACTTTTTCCGGAGAAGAAATTAGGGATTATAATATTTATGATTTTTCCGGGGACGAAATAAGCGATATGCTTAATTTCTCTTTCGGCGAAGTTCAGCTTGCTCCGAACGACGAAGGAAAGCTGATGCTCATAAGAATTAACGACAAGCTTTCCTGCGCGGAAAAAATCGGCGATTATCCGATTATTTCTGTTTCCGAAGCAACGGATATGCTCATCGATGGCGGATATATCACAACCGTTCCCTATGAAATGCCCGGAAAGAAATATATCGCAAAGGTTGAACTTATCTACCGAAGCGGAATCGGCGAAAACATCTGGATGCCATATTACCGCTTCCTTGTGGAACTTCCGGAAATGGCGCAGGAAAACGGACTTAAAAACTTCGGCGCATATTATGTTCCTGCGGTTGAACCGGAATATATAACCGGTCTTCCCCTTTGGAACGGAAATTTCAACTGAACAAAAAAACGGGCTGATTTTTTTCAGCCCTTTTTTTAGTTAAAGAACCAATCTGTAAAGTTCAAGATTATCCGTTTTTCCCTCGTAAACAAAACCGTTTTTAAGCGCAATATGCCTGCTTGCGGATTGTTTTTCGTCAAATTCCATTACAAGACTTTTGATTTTTTTGCTTTTTGAATAATCTGTAATCGCTTTTGTAAGTTCATTTGCAATTCCGATTCCCCAAAAATTCCGGTTAATCACCCAGCCGATTTCATGGGCCGATTCATCAAAAGAATGAAAAATAAGATGACCAATAACCTTTTCCGTTTCTTTCCGGACAACCGCATAAACAAGCGGCGGTTCGCAAAGACCGCAGTTTTTGATGAAATTTTCCGTTTTTTCAAAATCGAAAACCGGTTCGATATATTTCATAACTTCTTCGTCGGAAAGCACTTTGTATAAATCTTCCGCGTCTTCGGTTCTGAAATTTCGGATAATGCATCTTTCCGTATAGAGTTTCATTCTTATCACCGCTTATATTAAACACCCGCAGAAAATCTGCTGGTGTTTTTGTGTTATCTGTAATCGTCCATTTCAAAGGTAAAGGTTCCGACTTCGCCGAATTCGTCATATTCGATTTCTTTTCCTGGAACAACCGCGCCGATGCTGTGGGAAAGCGGAGTTACCTCGACCATTTCGCCTTTGTTTTCCATCCAGTCAAGACGGCAGAGAATAACGCTTGTGCAGATATAATAGATATCGACGATATCTTTTTTCATTGCAACGTAATCCGCGCCTTCGTGGGAATAGCAAAGAGCCGCGCAGGGTTCTTCGCCTTCAAGAAGGCTTTTTATTTTCCGAATGAGCACGCCATCTTTTTCGTCCCTGATAAGTTCGCTTTTAATGAATTTTGCGATCCGAAGATAGTTTTCTTTTCCGGATTTTTCAAGACCGTCTTTTTCAAGAATATCAAAAACGTTTGAATCTTCCGGAAAACCTTCGATTAAAAGAGCAAGGGGATTTTCCTCAACGGCTTTTCGGTATGTCATAAGGCTTACTGTTTCGCCTTCTTTTATTTTTCCTTCAACAAAAGGGATTATCGGGTCATAGCTGAATCGGACATATTCTTCGCCGAAAAGCGGGGATTCTTCAAAAAGCGTTTTTTCGTGATTATCAAGCGGTTTTCCGCCGTTTCTGACAACCCTATAAAGTTCCGGAGCTTTGCACTCTTTTGATGCCGAAAAAAGCATTCCGACGGTTCCGGAAAGAAGGTTTTCGATTTCCTCATCGGAAAGTTCCGACCTGTTTTCAAGTTTTTCGAGCTTTTTTGAAAGTTCTTCCGCTTCGGTTTTATTAAGTTTTTCGATAGCTTCTTCGTATCTCATTTTTAAACCTCAATAACTGAATTCGATTTCTTCGGAATCGCTTAAAATTCCGACGATGAAGAAAAAGTATTCCGGAACTTTTCCGTTTTCGATCCAAAGGATTTTTGTTCCGAAAAGTTCTTCCGCCGTTTTAACAACGTTTCCGCCGATTGCATCCAATGCGGGACGTATTTCGTCTTCATGGCGGCAGGGTTTTCCCTTCGGGCGGGTGCAGCGCTTGCATTTTGCGCAATGTCCGCCGTCAAGAGCAAAAGAACCCGGGTTCGCCCTTTCAACCCCAAGAATCCATTTGCTTGCGATTATATAATTCTGGTGGCGGATTCCCATAACAAGGCTGTCGATTTCTTCCTCGGTCATTCCGTGCTCGGCAATATCATCTTCAAGATACATCTTGAAGGAAAAAAGATGGAGATATTTATATCCGTTCCAATATTTTTCCTTTACGTCGAAGGCATAGGGCGGACAGCCCCATTTTGCGCCGAAATTGGGACAAAGTTTGCAGCATTCTATAAATCGTTCGACCTCGACAAAATCCTTTGCGTAATCCGCGGCAGGGATTTTTTTATAGTCGCGCTCGATTGTTTTTATTCCTTTTGCTTTTTTGAAGCGAAGCATTTTTTCATCTCACTTTATATAAAACTGAAAATAATAATATCATAAACCGGCGATTATTGCAAATCTTCAGAAAGTTTTTCCAAAATCACCCGGTATGCGGGAAAATAGGCTTTTTTATATTCCCCGCTGTGGCTTACCGTTTCTCCGTTATAACCGGAAAGATATTCCGAAAGAGCTTCTTCGGAAAAAGGGGTTCTTCCCTCTTTCGCAAGTTTTTCAAGAACTTCGATTTTCGGTTCAAGTTCTGTTTTTTCGCCGGAATTTGCGCTTTTGATGAAAATTTCCGCAATTTTTCCCTCCGGAATCATAGCGGCTTTTGCTTTATGCAAATCAATCCGAAGGTATCCCCCGCCGATAGATTCAAAAAGCTGAGCACCCGGTTCCGGCTTCGTTTCATCGAGTTCTTTTTTGAGCATGCTCAAAGCAAAATCCCTGTTTTTAACAAGATGTCCGCATCCGAAAGCGCTTTGGTAACAAAGCTTCACCGCATCAACCGGCGTCATAAGCGGATATTTTTCAAAATGATAAAGCAGAATTTTTTCAAAATCCTCCAAAAAATCCGCCTCCTTTGCGGTATAATAAATTCTTGACTTGATGTAGTATAATATAATATAGCATAAATCAATTTATTTTTACAGAGGTTTTGATGAATCATATTTTTTCTTTTAAAGGGATAATCGGCGTTCTGGAGCGTTTTTTTGCCCTTGAAATGAACCGAGCCTCCGCCGCTCTTTCGTATTATCTAATTATGACGCTTTTTCCGATGCTGATTTGCGTTCAGTGGATTTTAAGCGCTCTCGGCGAAGATATAGTCGCATTTCTTGAAAATTTTTCCGAAATAATTCCTGCCGGCGCTCTTGCAATAATCGAGGATTATCTTGTTTATTCCGGTTCCCAATCAAACGGACTTTTAATAATCGGCGTTTCCGCGGCGATTATAACCGGCGCTTCCGCTTTCCGGATGCTTTCCAACACTCTCCGTGAGATTTTTGAAAGCCGGGGCGGAAACGACGCCGTTCGTTTTGCATTCAGCTTTGTTTATGCAATCGCTTTTCTTGTTGCCGTTTATATTCTCGGAATAACGGTTGTGGCCGGAAGATGGCTTATCAATCTTATTGAACCGATTCTTGAAACGACGGGATTTATAAAACTGCTCGATATTGCAAATCTCTGGAACTGGTTCCGCTTTATAATTCTCAACATTGTTTCAAGCGCAATGCTCTATATTGTTTATTACTGCAACGCCTGGCGGAGCCCTTATCATATCAACGTTCTTCCCGGGGCGGTTTTCGGTTCCCTTGTTTTCACCGTTGTAAGCGGATTTTTCTCCTGGTTCATAAGTTCTTCCGTAAACTATTCCGCAATTTACGGTTCCCTTGCTTCCGTAATAATCCTTATGCTCTGGCTTTATCTTTTTTCGAACATAATTTTAATCGGCGCGCTTATCAACAAGGAAATAAGCGAAAACAAGAACGAAAAATCAAAACTCCACGGCGACGTTCACCGCTTTATAAAGAAAAAGCTTTAAACAAAAAAGCTCCCGCTTAAGAGGCGGTGCTCATAAGACAGTTGACAGGCACAACAGTTTAATCTGCTGTGCCTGTTCTTGTATATCCAGACAAATTATGATATTATAAAATCAATTGATTAAACGATAATTTGTTGGAGTGA
>SVMR01000036.1 GCA_015067315.1 Oscillospiraceae bacterium
ATTCTTCCTTTTCAAAGGACTGTTCCAGCATTTCCTCAAAGCTGATTTCTTTGTTTTCACTCATGGTTTGTAGTACCTCCTTAATTATGCCGTATGGGGTTGATGCACCGGCAGTGACGCCTATGACTTCGCAATTTTTCCAATCATTCGGCTTTAGTTCTGATGGATACTCAATCAAAACAGTCGGACAGTTGGCAGCGCAGGTTTCCCATAACCTTGCTGTATTCGAACTTTTCTTTCCGCCGATTACGATCATCCCATCGCAACGGCGCGAAAGAGCATCCGCCTCGCTTTGTTTAGTACAGGCATCATTACATATTGTATCAAATATTGATAAATTTGTATATACCTTTTTTGCAAATTTTTCGCATTTTTCCCATTCTGTTCGCAAAAAAGTTGTTTGCGATACAATTGTGATACATTTTGCACAAAGATTTTTCTCGTTTTTGGAAAGTTTTTCCAATTCTTCAAAATTCCGTACCACACGAACATCACCTTTTGCGTGTCCGACAATGCCTTTAACCTCCGCATGGTCGGGATTTCCGGTTATGATAACGGTTTCGCCGGCGGCAGTTTTTTCGGAAACAATGCGGTGTATCCTTGCGACGAAGGGGCAGGTTGCATCCGCAAAGGGAATATGTTTTTCTTCAAGTTCGTCAACAACGGAAAGGGGAACCCCGTGTGAACGGAGAATAAGGGTTGCTCCCTTCGGAACTTCGGAAATATCCTCAACCGGATAAATCCCCTTTTCCCGAAGTCCGTCAACAACTATCGGATTATGGATTATTTCGCCGAGAGTCACCGCGGGAATTCCTTTTTCCGCAAAATCCTCCGCAATTCCGACGGCGCGTTTTACCCCGAAGCAGAATCCGGCGGAATCCGCAACGATTATTTCTTTTTTCAAGCCATGCGCTCCTTTGCAAGGGTAATTATTTTTTCAAGGGTTTCTTCAAAATTCAGTTCCGAATTATCGATAAGAATTCCGTCCTCCGCAAGTTTAAGCGGGCGGAAATCCCTGTTTGTGTCGTTATAATCCCTTTGGATTACGTCCGCAAGAACTTCTTCAAAATTTGCCTCAATTCCCTTTTCCGCAAGCTGGCTGACTCTTCTTTCCGCCCTTGCTTCCGGTTTTGCGGTAAGGAAAATTTTAAGTTCTGCTTCCGGAAGAACAACGGTTCCGATATCTCTTCCGTCCATTACAACGGAATTTTTTTCGGCAATATCCCTTTGCATATCAAAAAGAAAATCGCGCACCGCGGGAATTGCGGAAACGTCGGAAGCGGCGGCGGAAACGGATTCTGTCCTGATAAAGCCGGAAACATCCTCCCCGTTCAGGAAAATATGCTGTTCGCCGTCAATATGCTTCATTTCGATTTTTATTTCCGCAAGAAGCGGAACAACTTCCTCGATTGCGGAAGCTTTTGCGCCTTTTCTGATGACATAAAGTCCGATTCCGCGGTAAAGGGCGCCGGTATCGACGTAGATAAAGCCGAGCTTCTTTGCAAGGGCTTTTGCGGTTGCGCTTTTTCCCGCTCCTGCGGGACCGTCTATTGCAATTTTCATTTGAATTCTCCTTTACTCAAAAGTTCCCGGAAGGGCATCCTTCCCAAAAGGGAAGGTGTCATTTGCAAAGCAAATGACGGATGAGGGATTATCAGATAATGCGGAGCACAGACAAATGTTTGTCAGGGATTATCCCTCCTCAGTCACCTTCGGTGACAGCTCCTCCTCCGAGGAGCCGGTTAAATCGCCGTTCCCGCGGCGTATCCGGTTGCAAAAGCAATCTGGAGATTATATCCGCCGGTTTCCGCATCAAGATCGAGAACCTCGCCGGCAAAATAAAGTCCGTGGCAGATTTTCGATTCCATTGTTTTCGGGTCAACTTCCTTTACGGAAACTCCGCCGGCGGTTATTACCGCGCCTTCGATATCCCCGAGTTCAACCGGCCTTATTCCAAAAGCTTTTATTGCGGAAACAAGCTCAAGGCGCTGTGCCTTCGTAATTTGGTTGACCTTCGTTTCCGGGTCGATTCCGCTTTTTTTCACAACGTATGGAATAAAGCTTCTCGGAAGAAGTTCATCAAGGGAATTTATAAAATCGCGGTTTTTCTTTTCGGAAAAATCCCGGAGAATCCTTGCGTCAAGCTCTTCGGCGGAAAGACCGGGTTTAAGGTCAAGTTCAAGCCTGTATTCCGAAAGTTCCTTTGACATAAACGAACTTGCGCTCAGTACCAGCGGACCGGAAATTCCTTCGTGGGTTATAAGCATTTCGCCCAGTTCCTCATAAACCGGCTTTTTCTTTTTCGAATCATAAAGCCGCAAAGTTACGTTTTTAAGGGAAAGTCCCGCCGCTTCCGAAAGGTTTTCGGCGGTATATATTCCGACAAGCGAAGCTCTTGTGGGAACGATTGTGTGTCCTGCCTGTTTTGCAAGTTCATAGCCGTCGCCGGAAGAACCGGTTGCGGAATAGCTGAGCCCGCCGGTTGAAACAATCACCTTTTGAGCACGGTAAAGATCTCCGTTTTCCGTGAGCACGCCTTTGAGCACGCCCTCCTCAAAAAGGAGATTTTTTGCCCTTCCCCGGCGAATTTCAACGTTTTTGTTTTTTATAAAAAGCTGAAGAGCATCGGCAATATCTATTGCCTTATCCGAAACGGGAAAAACCCTTCTTCCCCTTTCGGTTTTAAGCGGAACGCCAAGCTTTTCAAAAAGTTCCATGGTATGTTTCGGCGCAAAACGGCTGAGCGCGCTGTAAAGAAAGCGCGGGTTGCTGCGGACATGGCGGAAAAATTCTTCCGGTTCACAGTTGTTGGTCACGTTGCAGCGGCCTTTTCCGGTAACAAGAATCTTTCTTGCGGGCCTTTGGTTGCGCTCAAGGATAAGCACGCTTTTTCCGTTTTGGGCGGCATATCCTGCGGCAACGCAGCCTGCTGCACCGCCGCCGACGATTATAACATCATAAATTTTCATGCTCATCGCTCTTTTCGTAAACCTCGTATTCGGACCAGATTCTTTCAAGCTGGCTGAAAGTTGCGGAAATTTCGTTTCTGCGGCGGATTCCGATTGCAACAATAAGGGCGTTAATAAGAGAAAGAGGCGCAACGAGGGAATCCGCAAAGGAAGCCATGTCGCTTCTTGCGAGAAGGATCCTGTCGCTGTATTCGATAATCGGCGCGCTGTGGCTGTCGGTAAGGGCAATTACCGTTGCGCCTTTGTCATGGGCGTATTTTGCAGCCTTGATGGTTCTCTTGCTGTAACGGGGGAAGGTTATCGCGATAAAAACGTCCCCTTCGCCGATGTTCATTATCTGTTCGAAAACCTCGCTTGTGCTTGAAGTTGCAACGTTTCTTACGTTATCGAAAATTTTATAAAAATAAAAGCTGAGGAAGCTTGCAAGGGAAGCGGAGCTTCTTACGCCGAGAATATAGATATGTTTTGCGTTGACTATCGTATCCGCAACCTTGTTGAATTCCTCGCTTGAAGTATCTTCGAGAGTGCGGCGGATTTTTTCGATATCCATATTGAGGACTTTTGTGAGAACGTCCGCGTTGCTCATTCTGTCGCTTGTGATTTCGATTCGCTGAACTGTTGTAAGGCGGTTGCGGATCATTTCCTGCAGGGCATGCTGCAGTTCCGGATAGCCGTCATAACCGAGTTCGGAAGCGAAGCGGACAACAGTTGATTCGGAAACCCCGACAGATTCGCCGAGTTTTGCCGCGGTCATAAATGCTGCTTTATCGTAATGGGAAAGGATAAAATTTCCGATGCGCTTCTGACCTTTTGAAAAGCCGTGCATGTTTTCGGAAATTTTATGCAGAAAGTCTTTATTCATCATCAAATCCCCCTGTTTTTTGTAATTCCGAAATTCATTTTACCAGTCATTCCTGCAAAAATCAATATATTATATATTAAAATAAAGGTTTTTTCGGTATTTTTTGCAAGTTCCGCCCTAAAATTGAACAGTTTTATGCAATCCTGCATTTTTGTGGAAATAAAAAAGTCCCCCTTGTCAAAGGGGGACTGTCACGCCTTTAAGAATAGGTGCGTGACCGGGGGATTCTGTGCGGATTACCGCCCGATTTTCGATGGTTCCGCAAAATTAATGTAGGGCGGGGGCTCGCTCCCGCCGTTTTTATGATTATTCGTCCGTGTTTTACCTCCCCTTGAGGGGAGGTGTCACCGTAGGTGACGAAAGGGTGTTTCTGCAAAAATACCGAAGTTTTAAAAGAGGAATCCCCTCGCCACTTCGTGGCCCTCTCCCCTTTGACAAGGGGCGCTAATGCCCTCCGGGAATCCTCTTAAAGAGAACGGATTCTTCGCTTCGCTCAGAATGACATTGGTCTGTCATTGCGAGCCTTCGCAGAAGGCGTGGCAATCCGTTTCTTCTTTTTGCCCTTCGGGTTACTTGGTAATCCCTCTTTCGTCTTTTCTGCAACAAGTTGCAGAAAATCCACCTTCCCCTCTGGGAAGGCTGACCCTCCGGGAATCTTTTTTTGCAGGCGACCACACAGGGTCGCCCCTACGGAGTTCTAATTAACTTCCTGCTTTACATTCAAAAAAATCCCTCCACCATCTTCGATGGTCCCCCTTGCTCAGCCGCAAACGGCAACCCCTCTGTCTGCTTCGCAGACATCTCCCCTAACAGGGGAGTCTCCTTTAGGCAAGGGAGGCTAATGCCCTTCGGAAAGGCCGAGCGGAATCTGCCTTCCGGTGTGGTCAATGGTATAATTTTCCGCATAAATCATATCCGAAATTTTAACGAATTCATATCCGCCGTTTTTAAGGATTTCAAGAATCTGCGGAAGCGCTTCAAGTGTGTTTTCCTTTCCGGAATGGAAAAGGATTA
This sequence comes from Oscillospiraceae bacterium, assembly GCA_015067315.1. Taxonomy (GTDB): domain Bacteria; phylum Bacillota; class Clostridia; order Oscillospirales; family Ruminococcaceae; genus UMGS1668. The sequence continues at coordinate 4,846 of SVMR01000036.1, forward strand.
TGCTTCCTTTCCCGACGTTTTTCGTTACGCTTTCAACCATTTCTCCGGCGGTTTTGTCTTTCCAGTCCCTGCTGTCGATATCCCATTGGATAGTCATAAAACCCATTTCCGAAGCGGTTTTTATAAGTTCGCCCGAATATGAACCGCTTGGGGCGCGGAAAAGAACGGGTTTTATTCCGCAGGCTTTTTCGATATATTCGCAGGAGCGCAAAAGTTCCTCCCGCGCTTTTTCCATGCTTATTTCCGCCATATCCGGATGGGTGTTGCTGTGGGTTCCGATTTCGTGTCCGGCCTCCGCAATCATTTTTACCGCATCCGGATTTTCCTTTGCCCATTGCCCAAGGACGAAAAAGGTTGCTTTCGCTTCATATTTTTCGAGAACCGCAAGGATTTCCGGAATATCCTCCGCTCCCCAGGCGCAGTTGAAAGTCACCGCGGTTTTCTTCTCATCCGTTTCCACAGAATAAATCGGCAAAAGGCGGCTTCCCTCACCCATTGCGACGCAGTTCAGCACAAAAACCGCAAGAACAATAAGAAGCAGAACCGAAGCAAAAATTGCCCAGAGGGGTCTTTTCCCGATTCCGTAATCGTTTATATCAAAAGCCATTTTTTCAAAAACCTCCGCTGTTTTTCTCTTTTGATTTTATGTTTTTCCGAAAGAAAAAATATCCCGCAGGAAATTTTTTTGCAAAAAAATATTGACGGAGCTTTGTCCGATAAAATATAATATATCTATAAAAAATTTTCAGCATTGCGAGGTGTTTCCATGCACGAATTTCTCCATATCCTTTTGCACACCCTTGAACATACCGCGTCTTCCCTGCCTTTCCTTTTTGCGGCATATCTTCTGATTGAATTCATTGAACACCGCCATTCGGAAAAATTCGCCGCATGGCTTGCAAAATTCGGAAAAGCCGGCGCCGCGGTGGGCGCGCTTCTCGGAGTTGTTCCCCAATGCGGATTTTCCGTTGTTGCGGCGAACCTTTATTCCAACCGCATAATCACCGCAGGAACCATGCTTGCGGTTTTCATTTCCACCAGCGACGAAGCGATTCCCGTTCTTCTTTCAAACCCCGGAAGCGCCGGAAAAATCCTTCCGCTTATCGCTTCAAAAGTTCTTCTCGCAATAGTTGCCGGTCTTATCGTAGATAAAGTCGGGCTTTTCGACATCACGAAAGAAGAACTCGACGAGGTTGCGGAGGAACATTCCCATTGCCACACCGAAGGACACAACGGACTTCTCAAAAGCACGATTCTTCACACCGCGAAAACCTTTGCATTTATTTTTATTGTAATGTTCGGACTTGAACTTTGCATCGAAACCATCGGCGAAGAAACTTTTGCCCAATTCATCGCAAGCGAAAGCCTTCTCCAGCCTCTTGTTGCCGGAATAGTCGGACTTATTCCGAACTGCGCTTCCTCCGTTATAATCGCCCAGCTTTATGCCGAAGGCACCATCACTTTCGGCGCGGCCTTTGCCGGACTTTCCGTCGGCGCAGGAACCGGTCTTCTTGTTCTTTTCCGCAACGACGTGGATAAAATCGAATGCCTCAGCCTTACCGGATTCCTTTTCGCCGTTTCCGTCCTCACCGGAACTGTTCTGCAGTTTATCATTTAAAAAGGCTCCCTTGTGCAAAGGAGCTGGCACGGCTTTGCCGTGACTGAGGGATTGTAAAGCCTCCCCGCTCAAATTGAGCGGGGAGGTTTTTGTTTTGTATTTATTAAAATATTCTAGAAACGGTTTTGACTGTTTCGAAAAATTATTCTTCAAAGATATAATCCAAATCGCTTATATAGTCCCTTGCTTCATTTTTATAATCGTTTATGGTATCTTTTACCTGTTCAAAGGAGCCGGTAGGATTCTCGCAAAAATCAAAGAACGAACTTGTGGTTGTGTAATAACCTTTAAGGTTAGGATAATGTTCGTAATCCGAATATTTTTCACTAAGCTCTTTCATCTGAGTTTTTGCTGTATCAAGTAAAACTTGTACTTCATCTGCTTTTCCATTTACAACGTAAGTATTACTTACAACCATTACACAAAAACTAAACAATTCATCTTCCATTAATTCAAAAATATAATCTGCACTATCAGCAACTGTATTTTTCTCTTCATCGCTCATAGTTTCCCAATCTTGATCGAATATTCCAGACATGGTATAAGCTACTCCCAGTCTCAATTCATCCTCTGTTAAAGAGAGTTCAGACGCAAGATACCCAACACCATCGTCAAGGATTTCATCTTTCTCGTGTATTCCCATTCTCCATGCTTCATAAATATTGCTTCCAAACTCTTCGACAATTTCATAAGCTGCATCTATATTATCATAAGCTGCTTTCGAAGCTTCAAAAGCTTTTTTGCTTCCGCCACCACATCCCGCAAAAGAAACAAGCATAACCGTTGCCAAGACAAGCGCCATTAATTTTTTCATTTTTTCATCCTCCTTTTTTCAACAAATGCAGCATAATATGCTGTTTTTTGTTTTCACAGCACAGTTAATCAAAATAAATTGTGCTTTTTTCATAATATAACATATATTCTTTGATATTTCAATATACAACAACAAATATTTTATTACTAAATATGTCAATAATACGGTTATCATTAAAAGCAAGAGGTGATAACCGTGTATGAAGATTTTGTAAAAGAACGAATAACACAGCTCAGAATAAAAAAAGGCGTTTCGGAATATCAGATGAGTTATGACCTCGGTCACAGCAGAGGATATGTTTATAATATCTCTTCCGGCAAGGCGTTGCCGCCGCTTAAAGAATTTTTTGCCATCTGCGATTATTTTGAAATTACCCCGCAGCAATTTTTCGATAACGGAACGCAGACTCCGGAACTTATTCAAAAAGCGCTTGAAGGTATGAAGCAGCTGAGCGAAGACGATATGCTCATGCTTTTGGGAATAATTAACAGAATGCTGAAATAATACCAATTCTCAAAATCGAATCAGCAATTTTCCACCCTTCCGTCTTTTTGCGGCAAGCCGCAAAAAATCCACCTCCCCTGATAGGGGAGGCTTAATAAAGGCTTGCAAAAGCCAAATATATATGTTAAAATAATCTGTAAACTAAATTTCCGACCAAGGAGAGATTTTTAATGTCCGGACATTCCAAATGGAGTACCATTAAACGCAAAAAAGAAGGAATCGACGCAGCCCGCGGCAAGGTTTTTACCAAAATCGGTAAGGAAATCACCGTTGCAGTCCGCGAAGGCGGCCCCGACCCCGCAAACAACAGCAAACTCCAGGCACTTATCCTTAAAGCAAAAGCAAACAACGTTCCCAACGACAACATCGAAAGATCCATCAAAAAAGCCGCCGGTCTTGGCGATAAAACCACTTTCGAGGAAATCACTTACGAAGGTTACGGTCCCTGCGGCGTAGCAGTTATCGTTGAAACCCTTACCGATAACCGCAACAGAACCGCCGGCGACGTCCGCAGCTATTTTTCCAAATACGGCGGCAACCTCGGTCAGACCGGTTCCGTTTCCTTCATGTTTGACCGCAAAGGTCTTATCGTAATTGCCGACGAGGATCTTGACGAGGACAAACTCATGGAAGACGTTATGGAAGCAGGCGGTGAAGACTTCAAATATGAAGACGGCGTTGCAGAAATTTACACCGCTCCCAACGATTTCCCCGGCGTCCGCGACGCTCTTTATGAAATGGGCTACCGTTTTGAAAGCGCAGACGTCGCTTACATTCCCCAGACCACCACTGCCATCACCGACCCCGACACTATCGTAAAAATGCAGAAACTTCTTGCTGCACTTGAAGATAACGACGACGTCAACAACGTATGGCATTCCTGGGAAATGCCCGAAGAGGACGAAGAAGACTGATAATATCAGAACATATAAAAATACCCGCTCAAATGAGCGGGTATTTTTTGTTTTTCTCTATGCAATAGAACATATCCAAAAGGAAGCAATACCACAAGCAGTATATATAATTCCAAAAATCCAGTATCTGTCGGAATAAAACCTTCTTTCACTGGCAATCCGGGGAAAACCTCGTAAATATACAATCGGAACTCTGTTCATAATATTTCTGGAATGTGTATATGCTACACAATTAAGTTTATATGTT